>CALROG020000004.1:0-157911 GCA_943369755.1 Ramlibacter sp. 2FC | reverse complement strand
AGCTCACACGGGATTTCACCGACATAGACGCGCTGTGCAACTGCCAGGTCGTCAGGGGTCAGGGTGTGGCTGCTGTCTTCTTCAATCGGTGTGTTTTCTTCCACCGCCTTGATTGCCGAGCGTGCCAGCGCGGGGGTGGCTCTTGTATTGGCACTGGCTTGTGGTTTGGCCGCTGGCGCTGCGGTCTGGGCCTGCAGCAAGGCGGGCACCAGGGCGAACAAAGCGGTGGCGATCAAGGCTTTCATGGGTTTTGTCTCCAGTTGGGTTGTCAGTGCCGCGGAGCCGTAAACCAGCCCCGCAGGTCGTTGGGCAGCGCCCTTGCCGTCTGGTGCGCCCGCTCCAGCACTTGCCAGTAGTAACGATAGCTCGCCCGGTCGTGCAGTTGGCCATTGAAACTGACCGGAGCCCAGGCAGATTCTGCGGCAGCCACTATTATTTTTGTAGCAAACTCGATTTCATCGGTGGTCGGTGCAAAAGCCTCCAGAATGGGCCGGATCTGTGCCGGATGAATGCTCCACATGCGGGTGTAGCCAAAGCCGCGCGCGGCGCGCTGGGCAGCAACCCGCAACGCCTGAGTGTCACTGAATTCAGTGACCACGCAGTGAGAGGGCACTTTGCCATGGGCATGGGCAGCCGAGGCAATTTCGAGCTTGGCCCGTACCACCAGCGGGTGCGTGAATTGCCCAACGGATGTCATGCCGTCGGCCGGAATGGCACCCCCGTGGGCAGACACAAAGTCCATCAGGCCAAAACTCAGTGACTGCACACGCGGGTGCGCCGCAATGTCAAAAGCACAATGAACTGCAGCGGGCGACTCGATCAACACGTGCACGGGCAAATGGCTGGCACCCGCAGCATCCAGCGCGGCGACAGCCCTGGCGACGTCACCAACCGACTCCACCTTGGGCAGCATGATGTGGGTCAAACGGTCGCCCACCTGGCCGGCAATCGTGGCGATGTCCGGCCCAAACGCCGGATGGTCCACCGCATGCACCCGCACCGCCACCCGGGCACCGTCATGGGCCAAAGCCACCAAAGCCACCACCAGGGCGGCATGGTCGGCTTCACCACCCACCGGGGCGCCGTCTTCGCAGTCCAGCGTCACATCAAACACGCAGGCACCGAACTCTTCAGTCATTTGCGCCTGTAGTTGCAGGCTTTTGCGCATCCGCGCCTCGACGCCGCTGTAGTGGTCACAAACCGGCAGGAACATGCCACCGGCCTGCGCCCCCAGCAAAACCTCTCGCGGATGCATTACAGCCGCCCTTGAATGCACACAGCCCATCCGCGTGCCGCCGCAGAACCGGCTTTGCCGGGCTGCTGGTGGCGCCCCCTTGAGGGGTAGGCGCCGCGGGCGCTTCGGGGGTGGATCATTTCACAGCAAGTGCTTGACGCCGTCTTGCTCACCCTGCAGCTCGGCCAGGGTCTTGTTGATGCAGGTCTGGCTGAACTCGTCAATGGCCAGGCCTTCCACCAACTTGTATTCGCCGCCTTCGCAGGTAACCGGAAAGCCGAACATGACGTCCTTGGGAATGCCGTACTGGCCATCCGACGCAATACCCATGGTGACCCACTTGCCGTTGGTGCCCAGGGCCCAGTCGCGCATATGGTCAATGGCGGCGTTGGCCGCCGAGGCGGCGCTGGACAAGCCGCGGGCTTCAATGATGGCCGCGCCGCGCTTGCCTACCGTGGGCAGGAACACATTGGCGTTCCATTCCTGATCGTTGATCATGCTGGCCACGCTCTCACCACGGATGGTGGCGAAGCGGTAGTCAGCGTACATGGTGGGCGAGTGGTTGCCCCAGACGCAGAGTTTTTCAATGTCTGCCACGGCCTTGCCGGTCTTGGCGGCAATCTGGCTGGCAGCGCGGTTGTGGTCCAGGCGCAGCATGGCGGTGAAGTTCTTGCGCGGCAGGTCGGGCGCGCTCTTCATGGCGATATAGGCATTGGTGTTGGCAGGGTTGCCCACCACCAGTACCTTGACATTGCGGCTGGCTACAGCATTCAGGGCCTTGCCCTGGGCGGTGAAGATCTGGCCGTTGATGGCCAACAGTTCAGCGCGTTCCATCCCGGCTTTGCGGGGCATAGAGCCCACGAGCAAGGCGTAATCGGTGTCCTTGAAGGCGGTCATGGGGTCGCTGTGGGCCTCCATGCCGACCAGCAAGGGGAAAGCGCAGTCTTCCAGCTCCATCATGACGCCCTTGAGCGCTTTTTGCGGGCCTTCGACTGGTACCTCCAGCAGTTGCAGAATGACGGGCTGGTCTTTGCCCAACATTTCGCCCGAGGCGATGCGAAACAGCAGGGCGTAACCGATCTGGCCTGCGGCGCCGGTAACGGCAACGCGAACGGGCTTTTTGCTCATGGAAATCTCCGAGAAAGTAGAGTTGTGAAACCGGCGCTGGCAGCGGTCTCCGCGCGGAGCGAAAGCCGTGCAAAACAGTCCTGAAGTGTACCCGCGAAAACCCTCGAAAGTCAACTTGTCTTATGTCTTATATAAGATATGATTCATGTTGTTCCAAGCCACTTTTCCGCCCTGACTCAACCCTGACGCACTGTCGATGCCCATGGCCCAAATACCCCCACCCCTGGCGGCCGACAGCGGTGCCGAAGCCGGCACATTGGCCACGCCGGCTTTCAGCCCGCTGTACCAGCAAATCAAGGGGTTGATCCTTCAAAGCCTGCAGGCCGGTGAATGGAAGCCCGCGGAGGCCATTCCAAGTGAAATGGAGTTGGCCGCCCGCTTTCGCGTGAGTCAGGGCACGGTGCGCAAGGCGATTGATGAGCTGGCCGCAGAGAACCTGGTAGTGCGCCGCCAGGGCAAAGGCACTTTCGTGTCCACCCATGCCGAGCAGCATGTGCAATACCGCTTTCTCAAGCTCATGCCCGACAGCGGCGACCGCGACAGCGAAGGCCCGGCCCAGCGTCAGGTGCTCGAATGCAAACGCGTGCGCGCCAGTGCCGAAGTGGCGCGAATGCTCGCCCTGCGCCCGGGCGACGCTGTGGTGCAGGCGCGCCGCGTGCTGGCTTTCGGTGGGGTGCCCACCATCCTGGAGGACCTCTGGCTGCCGGGCGCAGCGTTCAAGGGCCTCAGCACCGAACAGCTGGCCGGCTACCAGGGGCCAACCTACGCCATGTTTGAGCTGGAGTACGGTGTGCGCATGGTGCGTGCCGAGGAAAAAATCCGCGCAATAGTCCCTGATGCACAGCAAATCGCCCTGCTGAATGTGCCGCAAGGCACGCCTTTGCTGAGTGTGGAGCGCGTCGCTTACACCTACAACGACGTGCCCATGGAACTGCGCCGCGGCCTGTACCGCACCGACACACACCACTACCGCAACGACCTGAATTAGTCGGGATAAATGAAACCCCCACGTCAGTTTTGTGCGTTGCAATAGAATTTTGAGTTGTTTGCTTCAGTCGAATTACAACGCGGTTACATCTCATCCAGGAAATCCACATGACAGAGCTAGCCAAGAAGCGGCCAGAGTTCCGCAACATCAACGCCCTGACAGACCTGCCGAGCTACCGCTTGCCGGCCGCTGGCCTGGTCTCCATCCTGCACCGCATCAGCGGCGTCGTGATGTTCCTGCTGATGCCTTTCATCATCTGGATGTTCGACGCCTCCGTCTCCTCGGAAATCTCCTTCGCCAAATTCAGGGCCGCTTTCAACAGTGGCCTTGGTTTTGTTCCAGGCTGGTTTTTCAAGCTTGTGGCACTGGCCCTGCTGTGGGCCTACCTTCACCATTTCATCGCCGGGCTGCGCCACCTCTGGATGGATGTCAGCCACAAGGCCGTCAGCAAGGAATTTGGCAAGCGTTCTGCCGTGATCACGCTGGCCTTGAGCATCAGCCTGACAGTGGTACTGGGTGCCAAGCTGTTCGGTCTTTACTAATTGACCAGGAAACCAACTATGTCTGTGAACTACGGCTCCAAACGCATCGTTGTTGGCGCGCACTATGGTCTTCGCGACTGGCTCAGCCAGCGCGTGACAGCAGGTCTGATGGCCATCTTCACGCTGATCGTGCTGGCGCAGGTGATCTTCAGCCGCGGCCCCATCGGCTACGACAAATGGGCCGGCATTTTCGCCGGCCAGTGGATGAAGGTGTTGACATTCACCGTGATCGTAGCCCTGCTGTACCACGTGTGGGTGGGCATGCGCGACGTCTGGATGGACTATGTCAAGCCGGTCGGCCTTCGCCTGGTTCTTCAAATATTCACCATTGTCTGGCTGACCGGCTGCGCTGGCTGGGCCATTCAGGTGCTGTGGCGCCTGTGAGCGCGAATCCATAACGAGACCCCGCGAGACCGACCCACCATGAGCTACACAAGCAACAACATCACCACCCGGAAGTTCGACGTTGTCATCGTCGGCGCGGGTGGCTCGGGCATGCGTGCCTCGCTGCAACTGGCGCGCGCCGGCCTCAACGTCGCCGTGCTGTCAAAGGTGTTCCCCACCCGTTCGCACACCGTGGCCGCGCAGGGCGGCATCGGCGCGTCACTGGGCAACATGAGTGACGACAACTGGCACTACCACTTCTACGACACCATCAAGGGCTCAGACTGGCTGGGTGACCAGGACGCCATTGAGTTCATGTGCCGTGAAGCGCCCAAGGTCGTCTACGACCTGGAACACATGGGCATGCCGTTTGACCGCAACCCCGACGGCACCATTTACCAGCGCCCGTTTGGTGGCCACACCGCCAACTACGGCGAAAAGCCGGTGCAGCGCGCCTGCGCTGCGGCCGACCGCACAGGCCACGCCATGCTGCACACCCTGTACCAGCAAAACGTCAAGGCCAAGACCAGCTTTTTTGTGGAATGGATGGCGATGGACCTGGTCCGCGACGCCGAAGGCGACGTGGTCGGCGTGACTGCTCTCGAGATGGAAACCGGTGACCTGCATGTGTTGCACGCCAAGACGGTGCTGCTGGCAACCGGGGGGGCCGGGCGCATCTTCGCAGCGTCCACCAATGCCTTCATCAACACAGGTGACGGTCTGGGAATGGCCGCGCGGGCCGGCATTCCGCTTGAAGACATGGAGTTCTGGCAATTCCATCCAACCGGCGTGGCCGGCGCGGGCGTGTTGCTCACCGAAGGTTGCCGCGGTGAAGGCGCCATCCTGCTCAACAGCAATGGTGAGCGCTTCATGGAGCGTTATGCGCCGACGCTGAAAGACCTGGCCCCGCGTGACTTTATCTCGCGCTGCATGGACCAGGAGATCAAGGAAGGCCGGGGCTGTGGGCCCAGCAAAGACTACATCCTGCTCAAACTCGATCACCTCGGCGCAGAGACCATTCACAAGCGCTTGCCGTCGGTGTACGAAATTGGCGTGAACTTTGCCAACGTCGACATCACGCGCGAGCCGATTCCGGTGGTGCCAACCATTCACTACCAGATGGGCGGAATTCCAACCAATGTGCATGGCCAGGTGGTCACGCAAACCGCAGACAGCCACAACGCGGTTGTCAACGGCCTTTACGCGGTGGGTGAGTGCTCATGCGTCAGTGTGCACGGAGCCAACCGCCTGGGCACCAATTCCTTGTTGGACCTGCTGGTGTTCGGCCGGGCTGCAGGCAATCACATTGTGGAATTCGCCAGCCGTACCAAGGCCTACAAAGACTTGCCAGCCAACCCGGCCGCGCAGACGCTCGAGCGCCTGAACCGGCTGGACAATGCTGACAGCGGCGAGTATGCGCAGAACGTGGCTGACGACATCCGCGCCAGCATGCAGCTGCACGCTGGCGTGTTTCGCACTCAAGCCAGCATGGACCAGGGCGTCGTCAAGATCGCCGACCTGCGCGAGCGCGTCAACACTATTGGCCTGAAAGATAAATCCAAGGTATTCAATACGGCGCGCATCGAAGCGCTGGAAGTTGAGAACCTGATCGAGTGCGCCCAGGCCACCATGGTCTCGGCGGCTGCACGCCGCGAATGCCGCGGCGCCCACACCGTGAGCGACTATGAGCATCCGGCCGACCACCCATCCACCCCGCTGGGCCGCGATGACGCCAACTGGATGAAGCACACGCTGTGGCACAGCGCCAGCAACAGCCTGACCTACAAGCCGGTCAACCTGAAACCACTGACGGTTGAATCGGTTCCGCCGAAGGTCCGTACGTTCTAGTACGTAGCCGCATCCCCCGTAAAGTCAACTGAAGCCTACGCCATGACAAAACGCACTTTCCAGATCTACCGCTACGACCCGGACAAGGACGCCAAGCCGTATATGCAGACGATCCAGATCGAACTCGACGGCCATGAGCGCATGCTGCTGGACGCACTGATGAAGCTCAAGGCGCAGGACCCGACCCTGTCCTTTCGCCGATCATGCCGTGAGGGCGTTTGCGGCTCAGACGCAATGAACATCAATGGCAAGAACGGCCTGGCCTGCCTGACCAACATGCTTACGCTGCCCGGCGTGATCACGCTCAAGCCGCTGCCCGGCCTGCCCGTGATTCGCGACCTGATCGTGGACATGACGCAGTTCTTCAAGCAGTACAACTCGATCAAGCCCTACCTGGTCAATGACAACGTTCCGCCTGAAAAGGAGCGGCTGCAGTCGCCGGAGGAGCGTGAAGAGCTCAACGGCCTTTACGAATGCATTTTGTGCGCAAGTTGCTCCACCAGCTGCCCCAGTTTCTGGTGGAACCCGGACAAGTTCGTCGGCCCGGCCGGCCTGCTGCAGGCATACCGATTCATTGCTGACAGCCGCGACGAAGCCACCGCTGAGCGCCTTGACAATCTCGAAGATCCGTACCGCCTGTTCCGTTGTCACACCATCATGAACTGCGTGGACGTGTGCCCCAAGGGCCTGAACCCGACGATGGCCATTGGCAAAATCAAGGAACTGATGGTGCGCCGCACCGTTTGAGCTACATGACCGAAGAACTGCTGGATGAAAGGGCGCTGAGCAAGCTGCGGTGGCGATGTCGCCGCGGCCTGCTCGAAAACGACCTGTTCATCGAGCGATTCTTCAGCAGGCATGAATCTGGCTTGACAGTGAGCCAGGCGCAGGGCCTGAACCAGTTGATGGATTTGGCAGACAACGACCTACTGGACCTGCTGCTTGCGCGCAGGGAGCCCGAGGGCGACATAAATACAAGCGATGTGAAGCAAGTGCTGGGAATGCTCAGAAACCGATGACTCTGCGGTGCAGATCTTCAACTCTGCCCCCGACTGAACAAAAAAGGAACGTTATGAAACTCGCCGATAACAAAGCCACCCTGTCGTTCTCCAACGGCAGTCCCAGCGTCGATCTGCCGGTCTACCACGGCAGCGTTGGCCCGGATGTGATCGACATCCGAAAGCTGTACGCCCAGACCGGCATGTTCACCTACGACCCTGGCTTCCTTTCCACGGCGGCGACGCAGTCGGCCATCACCTACATCGATGGCGACAAGGGTGAGTTGCTGTACCGCGGCTATCCCATCGAACAACTGGCCACGGAATGCGACTTTCTGGAGACCTGCCACCTGTTGCTGTACGGCGACTTGCCCAACAGCGACCAGAAGACCAAGTTCACCAAGCTCGTTACCAACCACACCATGGTCAACGAGCAAATGCAGTTCTTCCTGCGCGGGTTTCGCCGCGACGCGCACCCCATGGCCATCATGACCGGCCTGGTCGGTGCCCTGTCGGCCTTCTATCACGACAGCACTGACATCAACAACCCCGAACACCGCAACATCTCGGCCATCCGCCTGATCGCCAAGATGCCCACACTGGTGGCGATGGCGTACAAGTACACCGTGGGGCAACCCTATATGTACCCCAAGAACGATCTCAGCTACGCGGGCAATTTCTTGCACATGATGTTCGCCACGCCTTGCGAGCCCTACAAGGTCAACCCGGTGCTGGAACGCGCACTGGACCGCATCTTCATCCTGCACGCAGATCACGAGCAAAACGCGTCCACCTCCACCGTTCGCCTGTGCGGCAGCTCAGGAACCAACCCGTTTGCGGCCATTGCAGCCGGTGTGGCATGCCTTTGGGGCCCCGCTCACGGCGGTGCCAATGAGGCGGCGTTGAATATGCTGGGTGACATCCAGAAGGCCGGCGGTGTCGAGAAAATTGGCGAGTTCATCAAACAGGTCAAGGACAAGAACTCCAACGTCAAGCTAATGGGCTTCGGCCATCGGGTCTACAAAAACTACGACCCTCGCGCCAAGCTGATGCAGGAAACCTGCAAGGAAGTGCTGGGCGAACTGGGCCTGCACAATGACCCGCTGTTCAAGCTGGCCATGGCCCTGGAAAAGATCGCACTGGAAGACGAGTACTTTGTGTCACGCAAGCTCTACCCGAACGTGGACTTCTATTCCGGCATCGTGCAGCGCGCCATCGGGATCCCGGTGCCGCTGTTTACCGCAATCTTTGCGCTGGCCCGCACTGTCGGCTGGATTGCCCAACTCAACGAAATGATCGGCGACCCGGAGTACAAAATTGGCCGTCCGCGCCAGCTTTTCTCGGGATCGACTCGCCGCGACGTCACGCCGCTCCCCCAGCGCTGAGCTGCTTGGCGGCATGTCTGCCATCGTGATTAACGATGGCAGATGGGTAATTCCAATGAATAATTGAGCTAGTCATCGCAAAAAGCGATGGCTAGCCCGATGAAACCATCCGACCGAAATTTTGCCCGCCGTGTAGACCTGACCTCACTGCAGTTATTCGTTGCAGTGTGCGAGCTCGGCAGCATTGGCAAAACCGCTGAACGCGAGTTCATTGCCGCCTCAGCCGTTAGCAAGCGCCTGTCAGATCTGGAGGCAACATTGGGTGCCCCGCTGTTGTACCGCCACACGCGCGGCGTGGACCTTACGCCTGCCGGGGAAAGCCTGCTGCACCATGCAAGATCGGTCTTGTTCAGCCTGGAAAAAATGCAGGGCGAATTGTCGGAGTACGCCAACGGCATACGCGGCCATGTGCGTATCCACGCCAACATCTCCGCCATCGTGCAGTTTCTGCCTGAAGACTTGGGCAGCTTTATCCGCCAGCACGCGCTGGTCAAGATCGACCTGGAAGAGCACCTGTCTACTCAGGTGATCCGCGCCGTTAAGGAAGGCGTGGCCGACCTCGGCATCTGCAATGCCGCCGTTCCCGGCCCGGGCCATTCGCTGCAAAGACTGCCCTACCGGCAGGACGAGCTGGTGTTGATCGTGCCGCGCCACCATGTGCTGGCGCGGCGCAAGAGTCTGGCATTTGCCGATTCACTGGATCTGGACCATGTTGGACTGCACGCCACCAGTTCCATCTACCTGGCCATGCGCGACGCCGCCGCCGTCGCCGGGCGCACCATCCGGCTACGCATCCATGTCACGGGGCTGGACGCAATGTGCCGAATGATCCACAACGGACTGGGCGTTGGCGTAATGCCACGTCGTGCGTTTGACCTTATGCATGGTGTGGGTGATCTCGCCAGCGTGGCGCTAACCGATCCGTGGGCAGTCCGCCAGATCGAGCTGGTTGCACGTGACTTCTCCTCGCTGCCGGTAACTGCCCGATTGCTGGTCGAACACTTGGGCAGTCGGGCAAGCGACGCACCGTATCGCGCCGCCGAATAAAATCCAGTTCAAGCCAAAGGAAACATCTCATGGGACGCACGCTGTACGACAAGATCTGGGACGAACATGTCGTCCACACCGAGGATGACGGTACCGCCATTCTCTATATTGACCGGCACCTGGTGCACGAGGTCACCAGCCCGCAGGCGTTTGAAGGCCTGCGTCAGGCTGGCCGCAAGGTCTGGCGCATCAGCTCAATCGTCGCCACCGCAGACCACAACACACCCACCACGGGCTGGGAGCTGGGCTATGACGGCATCACCGATCCGATCAGCAGGGAACAGATCACAACACTGGACAAAAACATCTCGGAATTCGGCTCCGCAGCCTATTTCCCGTTTTTGTCCAAACGCCAGGGCATCGTCCATGTGATCGGGCCCGAGCAGGGGGCGACGCTGCCAGGCATGACGGTGGTTTGCGGCGACTCCCACACCTCCACCCATGGTGCATTTGGCGCGTTGGCGCACGGCATCGGCACCAGTGAGGTGGAGCACGTCATGGCCACACAAACGCTGCTGGCCAAGAAGGCCAAAAACATGCTGGTCAGGGTCGAGGGCAAGTTGGCCCGGGGCGTAACCGCCAAAGACGTTGTGCTGGCAATCATTGGCCGCATTGGCACAGCCGGCGGAACGGGCTACACCATCGAGTTTGCCGGCTCGGCGATCCGCAGCCTCAGTATGGAGGGCCGCATGACGTTGTGCAACATGGCTATTGAAGCGGGTGCACGCGCCGGCCTGGTGGCCGTAGACGACAAAACGATCGAGTACGTGAAGGGCCGACCGCTGGCCCCAAAAGGACTCGAATGGGAGCTGGCGGCAGCTTACTGGAAGACGCTTCAGTCCGACCCTGACGCCATATTTGACGCCCTGGTCGAACTCGATGCAACGCAGATCATCCCGCAGATCACCTGGGGGACCTCACCCGAGATGGTGCTGGGTGTCGATGGCCGTGTACCCGACCCGGACAAGGAAAAAGACGCAAACAAGCGCAGTGCCATCGAGCGGGCGTTGACCTATATGGGGCTGGAGCCGGGCAAGGCGCTGGACGATATTTATCTGGACAAAGTGTTCATAGGTTCCTGCACCAACAGCCGGATTGAAGACATGCGCGAAGCAGCTGCCATGGTGAAGAAGTTGGGCCAGAAGGTGGCCAAGAACATCACGCTTGCCATGGTGGTTCCAGGCTCGGGCCTCGTCAAGGACCAGGCTGAACGGGAAGGACTGCACGAGATTTTCAAGGCCGCAGGCTTTGAGTGGCGTGAGCCAGGCTGTTCGATGT
The DNA here is from genome assembly GCA_943369755.1 of Ramlibacter sp. 2FC. Taxonomy (GTDB): domain Bacteria; phylum Pseudomonadota; class Gammaproteobacteria; order Burkholderiales; family Burkholderiaceae_C; genus CALROG01. The sequence goes on along the minus strand of CALROG020000004.1, from coordinate 147,079 downwards.
GTCTTGCCATGAACGCCGACCGACTGGAGCCCGGTGAACGCTGCGCATCCACCAGCAACCGCAACTTTGAAGGACGCCAAGGCGCGGGCGGCCGTACACACCTTGTCAGCCCCGCCATGGCGGCCGCGGCAGCGGTGCACGGCCACTTTGTTGATATCCGCAAGTTTTCATGAAGGAGACATAGCATGACCAAGCTCGCTACCGCAGTTTTCCTTGTCGGCACGTTGCTGCTCGCCGGCTGCAACACCGTCAAGGGCGTGGGCCAAGACCTGCAAAAGGCCGGCGAAAAGATCGAAGACGCAGCCAAGAAGAAGTAAAACGTGCAAAAATTTACCGTACACAAGGGCCTGGTCGCCCCAATGGATCGCGAGAACGTCGACACCGACGCGATCATCCCGAAGCAGTTCCTCAAGTCCATCCGCCGCACTGGCTTTGGCCCAAACCTGTTCGACGAGTGGCGCTACCTGGACCATGGCGAGCCCGGCCAGGACCCAACCAGCCGAAAGCTCAACCCCGACTTTGTGCTGAACCAGCCCCGCTATGCGGGGGCCTCGATTTTGCTGGCGCGCAAAAACTTTGGTTGCGGCTCGTCGCGCGAGCATGCCCCCTGGGCACTGGACCAATATGGCTTTCGCGCAATGATCGCGCCCAGTTTTGCCGACATTTTTTTCAACAACAGCTTCAAGAACGGCCTGCTCCCGATCGTGTTGTCAGAAACTGCAGTCGACCAGTTGTTCAATGAGTCGGCGGCGTTCCCTGGCTACCAGTTAACGATTGATCTGGCGCGCCAAGTCGTCATCAAGCCGCAAGGCGAGGAAATTGAGTTTGAGGTGCAGGCGTTCCGCAAGTTTTGCCTGATCAACGGGCTGGACGACATCGGATTGACACTGCGCCAATCCGAAAAAATCCGTAGCTTCGAGGCCCAGCGACTGGCCCAGAAGCCATGGCTGGCTCAGACCCTCGTCGGGTAGCAGCGCATAGAAAAATAGGCCATTAGCCCGCGTGGCGCCTGCGCAAGGCGCTATTAACTTTATAGCAATATGAAAATCGCAGTTCTGCCAGGCGATGGCATTGGTACCGAAATTGTCGCCGAGGCCGTCAAGGTCCTCAACGTGCTTGACCTGAAGTTCGAGATGGAGTCGGCGCTGGTAGGCGGGGCCGCCTACGAGGCACACGGCCACCCGCTGCCCGACGCCACACTCAAGCTTGCCAAGGAAGCCGACGCTGTGCTGTTCGGTGCCGTGGGCGACTGGAAGTACGACAAGCTCGACCGCCCCCTGCGCCCCGAGCAGGCCATCCTGGGCCTGCGCAAGAATCTGGGCCTGTTTGCCAACCTGCGCCCCGCCATCTGCTATGAACAACTGGTCGGCGCATCCAGCCTCAAGCCGGAACTGATTGCCGGCCTTGACATCTTGATCATTCGCGAGCTGACCGGCGACATCTACTTTGGCCAGCCGCGCGGCCGCCGCATCGCGGTGGACGGGCATTTCCCCGGCGCAGAGGAGGCGTTTGACACCATGCGTTACAGCAAGCCAGAAATCGAGCGCATTGCCCATGTCGCATTTCAGGCGGCCCGCAAACGCAAGGAGTCAGGAACCGAAGGTCGCGTGACCAGCGTGGACAAGGCCAACGTGCTGGAAACGTTCCAGTTCTGGAAAGACGTGGTGAGTGAAGTCGGCAAACAGTACCCTGATGTGGAACTGGACCACATGTACGTGGACAACGCCGCCATGCAATTGGTCCGTGCGCCCAAAAAATTCGACGTGGTGGTCACCGGCAACATGTTCGGTGACATCCTTTCAGACGAAGCCGCCATGCTGACCGGCTCCATTGGCATGCTGCCATCGGCCAGCCTCAATTCAAGCAACCAGGGCCTGTATGAGCCTAGCCACGGTAGCGCCCCGGATATCGCCGGCAAAGGCGTTGCCAATCCTTTGGCTACAATACTGTCCGCTGCCATGATGCTTCGCTTCTCACTCAACCAACCCCAAACCGCCGACCGCATCGAGTCTGCGGTAAAGGCCGTGCTCGCGTCGGGGTTGCGTACAGCGGACATCTGGTCTGAAGGCACCACCAAAGTTGGCACCCGTGAAATGGGTGACGCGGTCGTGGCTGCCATCACCAAAACCATTACCAAGGGCTAGAACAGCTCCGGTTCGTCACGCGCCCTCCCCCGGCCAGACGAGCCGGGAGGAACCAGATAACTTTCTGAAAGGGCGATAGTGATGAGCAAGGTTGGAAATCTCGTAGGCCTCGTCGGTTGGCGCGGCATGGTGGGCTCGGTCCTGATGGACCGGATGCAGGCGGAAGGCGACTTCGGCCTGATCGAGCCCGTTTTCTTCTCCACCTCCAACGCCGGCGGCAAAGCCCCGGCGCTGGCGAAGAACGAAACCACCCTCAAAGATGCGCACGATATTGACGCACTGAAGAAGTGCGACATCATCATCACCGCCCAGGGTGGTGACTACACCTCAGATGTGTTCCCCAGGCTGCGCGCCGCTGGCTGGACGGGCCACTGGATTGACGCCGCCTCGACGCTGCGCATGAAAGATGACGCCATCATCATTCTGGACCCGGTCAACATGCCAGTTATCCGCAACGCACTGGCCAAGGGCGGACGCAACTGGATTGGCGGCAACTGCACTGTCAGCTGCATGCTCATGGGCGTGGGCGCACTGTACAAGGCCGGGCTGGTGGAATGGATGAGCGCCATGACGTACCAGGCGGCATCGGGCGGGGGCGCTCAACACATGCGCGAACTGCTTACCCAGTTCGGCACGCTGAACGCCGAAGTGCGCCACCTGCTGGACGATCCCAAGTCAGCCATTCTGGAAATCGACCGCAAGGTGCTGGCAAAGCAGCAGTCTCTCAACTCGGATGAGACGGCGAACTTTGGCGTGCCGCTGGGTGGCTCATTGATTCCCTGGATCGACAAGGACCTGGGCAACGGAATAAGCCGCGAGGAATGGAAGGCCGGTGCCGAGACCAACAAGATACTCGGCCAGGGCAGCCAGTTTGGAACCGCGGAAACACCAGTGGACGGTTTCTGCGTGCGCATTGGTGCGATGCGCTGTCACAGCCAGGCCCTGACTTTCAAACTGAAGAAGGATGTTCCGCTGGCCGACATCGAGGCCCTGATCGCCGCCGACAACGCCTGGGTCAAGGTGGTGCCCAACACCAAGGAAGCCACACTCGCAGCCCTGACACCGGTGGCGGTCACCGGTACGCTGGGCATCCCGGTGGGCCGCATACGCAAACTGGCAATGGGCCCGGAATACGTGGGTGCCTTCACTATCGGCGACCAACTACTGTGGGGCGCGGCCGAGCCACTGCGCCGAATGCTGCGCATTCTGCTTGACGCATAATTCGCGCAAGGTACAAGTGGCAACGGCCTGTAATCTATGGATACAGGCCGTTGTCACATGACAACATCGCGCGAGCCGTAACGACCGGTCGAGCCTGCGCTCCGAAGTTAAACGCCGTCTCAGCTTGTCAGGCTAAGACATTGATGTTATGGTCGTTTTAGCAAATTCAGTGGCGAAGCGATTGTCCGCATGATGAGAAAAAAGTTGCCTGCAAATCGAGCAATGGGGGCGCACAAATTGACGAAAAAGCCACCTCGCTGGCAAGCATCCGCCTTGGCCATCGCCGCAGCGTTGGCACTAGGCCTCACATCGTCTAGCGCCCTGGCTCTTGCTTTGGGGCGTGTAACGGTTCAGTCCGCCTTGGGTGAGCCCCTGCGCGCTGACATTGAAATTCCCGAAATCAACGCCGAAGAAACAGCCACCTTGCGAGCTGCTGTGGCGTCGCCCGATGCCTTCCGTGCGGCTGGCCTGGAATACAACGCGGCCATGGCCAATGTGCAGATCACACTGCAAAAGCGCACTGACGGCCGGATGTTCCTGCGCCTGACCAGCGACCGGGTTATCAATGAGCCCTTCATCGACGTCATTCTGGAGGCCAACTGGTCCTCTGGCCGGATCGTGCGCGACTACACGCTTCTGTTCGACCCGCCAAGCCTGCGCCCCGCCGCGGCATCTGCACCGGTTGTAGCTCAAGTTCCGCCAGTGGCCGCCATGCCAGCCCCGGCGCCCGCCCCAGTAGCTCCCTCCCGCGCTGCACCATCGCCGGCCGGCCAGACCACCGCGCCGGTGCCTCGCCCAAGCGCCGCGGCACCCCGGCCGGCACCTGCTCCGGTGGCAGCACCAATACCAGCACCGGGCCCGCGCCCTGCTCAGGGTGATGCAAAGAAGGTCACGGTTCAGGCTGGCGACACCGCTGGTCGCATTGCCGCCACAAACAAACCGGCCGCCATCTCGCTTGACCAGATGCTGATGGCCTTGCTGAGCGCAAACCCTGACGCCTTCATTGGCGGCAACATCAACCGGATCAAAGCCGGGGCTGTCCTCGATATCCCGACGTCTGAGCAAGCGGCGCTGATCGAAGCGAGTGAGGCCAGCCGCACCGTGGTCGCGCAAAGCCGCGACTTCAACGAGTTCCGCCGCAAACTCGCCGAAGGCGTGCCCACCACGCAGGTAGCTGCCGCCGATCGCCAGGCCAGCGGCAAGCTGCAAGCCCGTGTTGAAGAAAAGAAGCCGGCCGCTGCCACCCCGGACAAGCTCACCCTTTCCAAGGGGAGCGTCCAGGCCAAGGCTGGCGAAGACAAGATCGCCAAGGAGCGGGAATCCAAAGAAGCAGCGGCTCGTGTTGCTGAGCTCAACAAGAACATCGCTGAACTCGCCAAGTTGGGGAGCGCCACCGGTGCGTCTGCCACTTTGCCGGTTCCGGCTGGGGTCGCAAGCGCGCCGAAGTCGGCCGGAGTGGCGGTGCCCACAGGTGCACTCATCGCCGCCAGCGCACCCAAACCCGCGGCCAGCGCGCCCGCCGCAGTGGTGCCCGCGCCAGTCGTTGCAGCGGCCAAGAATACTGCCACGGCTGCTGTAGCAGCGGCTGCCCCGGTACCTGCGGCCACTGCTTCCGCCCCTGCGTCCCCGCCCGTAGCCGCTTCGGTTTCGACCGCGGCTTCCGCGCCGGCCACTGCGCCCGTCTCGGCTCCCGCGTCAACTGCATCCACCCCGACGATCGCAACCGCCTCGCCAGCCGTGGCTGCGGCTCCCAGTGTGGCTGCGCCCGCCTCTGCCGCACCAGTCGCCGCAGCGCCGAAGGTTGTGGCGAAACCGCCGCCAGCGCCGACGCCGGAGCCCAGTCTGATCGACGATCTGCTGGGGAATCCTTTGATTCCGGCTGGGGGCGCAGGCTTGGTCGCTTTGCTGGCAGCGTTCGGCATCTATCGGGCGCACCAGCGCAAAAAATCTACTCAAGTCGATAGCTCTTTCCTTGAAAGCCGGTTGCAACCTGACTCGTTTTTTGGTGCCAGTGGCGGACAGCGCGTTGACACCAATGAAGGCGGAGCCACAGGCTCTTCCATGGTTTATTCGCCGAGCCAGCTCGATGCTGCGGGCGACGTAGATCCGGTCGCTGAAGCCGATGTGTACCTGGCCTATGGCCGCGATCTGCAGGCAGAAGAAATTCTCAAAGAAGCCCTGCGCACTACGCCGCAACGCGTGGCCATCCATGGCAAGCTGCTTGAAATTTATGCCAAGCGACGCGACGCCAAGGCGTTCGAGTTCGTTGCGACCGAGGCATACACCCTGACGCGCGGTGAAGGCCCGGATTGGGAACACATTTGCGAGCTGGGCCTGGACCTCGACCCCGCCAATTCCCTGTATCGTCCTGGTGGGCAACCGGTGCCTGGCGGTGCCTCGCCAGCCGGTGCAGTGGCCACCGCTTCGGTCGGCGACTTCGCCATGGCCACCGCGAAACAAATGCTGCCCCAGCAGATGGCTTCTGCGGCCCCCTCTGTCGATCTTGATCTTGATCTCGATTTCTCTATCGGAGACGACCCGCCTGATTCACCCCCGCTTAATCTGCAGGCGACCATGCCCATGCAGATTGAACCGACCGTGGCCTTTACGGCAGCGCCTCCGGAAGCGCCAGCGCTGGACATGGACTTTGGCAGTGCGACAGTTGCAATAGCTCCAACCGCGCTGCCCGACTTACCCTCTTTCAGCGCAGCAAGCGAGGCACCGGTACGCCTGTCGGCCCCGGACTTGACCCTTTCAGAGAACGATCTCAGCTTCTCATTGGAGTCGTTCAGCACGGCGCCAGAGCCTGCGCCGGTTTCGGTGGCTGTGGCACCGGTGACCCCACCAGTTGCGGCAAAGGCTGCCCCCGCTGATTCGGGCATGATCGAATTCGACCTGGGTTCGTTGTCTCTGGACCTGGGTACGCCACAAGCAGACGCACCTGCTGACACAGGCAGCTCGGCACTTAGCACCGGCTTTGACGACACCGGCTCTGACCCACTGTCAACCAAGCTGGCTCTCGCCGAAGAGTTCAGCGCCATTGGCGACCCCGACGGCGCGCGCAGCCTTGCAGAAGAAGTTGTCGCGGAAGCCTCTGGCGCGCTCAAGGCCAAAGCCCAACGCTTCCTTGCGGAACTGGCCTGAGCGCTGCGGCTGCGTGCCGAAAACGTATTGCTTGACGTGAGCCAGGAGCATCGCAGATGAGCCGGCAACGCGTCGCGCTGGGCATCAGCTACAACGGGCAGGCTTACGAGGGCTGGCAAAGCCAGCGCTCAGGGCGCACGGTGCAAGACCAGCTCGAGTCTGCGCTGGCTCAGTTCACCACCCACCCAGTTTCCACAGTCTGTGCCGGGCGTACCGACGCCGGCGTGCATGGGCTGATGCAAGTCGTTCATCTGGACACGGCGCTACAGCGCGAGCCATCTTCTTGGGTGCGAGGCACCAACCGGTTTTTGCCGCGTGACATTTCGGTTCAATGGGCCCAGCCTGTGCCCCAGGACTTCCATGCCAGAGCCAGTGCAGTCTCCCGGCGCTACGCCTATGTGCTGTTGGAATCCGTCGTAAGGCCAGGTGTAGAAGAAGGTCGGGTCGGCTGGGTCTTTCGACCGCTGGATGGCGGCGCGATGCGCGCTGGCGCGACATTGCTGCTGGGCGAGCACGACTTCACCTCATTTCGCGCCTCGGCCTGCCAGGCCAAAACGCCCGTCAAAACGCTCAAGCGCATTGCCATCACCCAACGCGGTGCCTACTGGCGCTTTGAATTCGAGGCCAATGCCTTTCTGCACCACATGATCCGCAACATCATGGGTTGTCTGCTGGTCGTCGGCCAGGGCCAGCAGCCGCCAGACTGGATCCGCGAGGTGCTGGCAGCGCGCAACCGGGACGCCGCCGCGCCGACCTTCTCGCCCGAGGGTCTGTACTTTCTCGGCCCGCTGTACGACGCGAAATGGGGCCTGCCCGAGCGTACCGCTGCGTATGATTGGCTGCCATGAGCCTTATCCGCACCCGCATCAAGATTTGTGGCCTGACCCGCGAGCAGGACGTTGACGCCGCGGTCGAGGCCGGCGTCGACGCCGTGGGTTTTGTGCTGTATGACAAAAGCCCGCGCCATGTGTCCGTCGCACGTGCCGCCGCGCTGGCGCGCCGGCTCCCGGCTTTCGTGACCCCGGTGCTTTTGTTCGTCAATGAATCCGCTACAAAAATAATAGCGGCTTGCGCAGCAGTGGCGGGGGCTACCGTCCAATTTCATGGCGACGAAAGCCCCTCAGACTGCCTGGCAGCGACCCACCAGGGTGCCCGCCCCTTCCTGCGCGCGGCGCGCATTCCCCTGGATGAAACCACGCCGTTCGACTTGGTAAAATTCTGCTCCGACTATTCAAATGCCCAGGCCATCCTGCTCGACGCCCATGTCGAGGGTTTCGGCGGCGGCGGAAAAACATTCAATTGGTCACGTCTTCCAGCAAACGTCAGCTCTCACCTCGTTTTGTCTGGTGGACTCACGCCTGCAAACGTGACCGATGGCATCGTGCAAGTGCGGCCGCGTTGCCCAACGCTGGCCGTTGATGTGAGCTCGGGCGTCGAGACCGCCAAAGGCATCAAAGACGCCCGCAAGATCCATGAATTCGTCGCCGCCGTTCGCGCGGCCGACGCGCAACTTGCAGGACACCATGTACGAATACCACCAACCTGACCCGACAGGCCACTTCGGGAAGTACGGCGGCAGCTTCGTCAGCGAGACGCTGACCCACGCCATCGCGCAGCTACGCCAAGCCTATGCCCGCTATCAGCATGACCCGGCGTTTCTCGCCGAATTCCACTACGAGCTCAAGCATTTCGTTGGCCGCCCCTCGCCCGTCTACCACGCTGCGCGCACCAGCAGCGAGATGGGCGGTGCGCAGATCTACCTCAAACGCGAAGACCTCAACCACACTGGCGCCCACAAGATCAACAACGTCATCGGCCAGGCCATGCTGGCCAAACGCATGGGCAAGCCCCGGGTAATTGCCGAGACCGGTGCGGGCCAGCATGGCGTGGCCACCGCCACCATTTGTGCCCGCTACGGGATGGAATGTGTGGTTTACATGGGCAGTGAAGATGTCAAACGCCAAAGCCCCAACGTCTACCGCATGAAGCTGCTGGGAGCCACTGTGGTGCCCGTGGAGTCGGGCAGTAAAACCCTGAAAGACGCGTTGAACGAAGCCATGCGCGACTGGGTTACCAACGTGGAAAACACCTTCTACATCATCGGCACGGTGGCTGGCCCCCACCCCTACCCGATGATGGTGCGCGATTTCCAGAGCGTGATTGGCGAAGAATGCCTGACCCAGATGCCGGAATTCCTGAACGGCAACCAGCCTGATGTGGTCGTGGCTTGCGTGGGCGGTGGCAGCAACGCGATGGGGATTTTTCACCCTTACATCCCGCACGAGAAGACCCGCCTGATCGGCGTGGAGGCCGCAGGCGAAGGGCTGGAAAGCGGCAGGCATTCTGCCTCGCTGCAATGTGGCAGCCCCGGCGTGCTGCATGGCAACCGCACCTACATCCTGCAAGACGAAAATGGCCAGATCACCGAAACCCACAGCATTAGCGCGGGCCTGGACTACCCCGGCGTGGGCCCCGAACACGCCTGGCTCAAGGACATCGGCCGCGCCGAGTATGTAGGCGTGACAGACAAGGAGGCGCTGGACGCCTTCCACTACCTTTGCCGCACCGAGGGCATCATTCCTGCCCTGGAATCCAGCCATGCCATGGCCTATGCCATGAAGCTCGCCAAAACCATGCGCCCCGACCAGAGCATCCTGGTCAATCTCTCGGGCCGCGGCGACAAGGACATCGGCACCGTCGCCGACCTGAGCAACGCAGACTTCTACTGCCGACCCAGTTGCCAGGGCCAGTCGGTCAAGGGCAGCGAACAACCGGTTCGGGTGATCAAATGAGCCGGATTGCAGCAACGTTGAAGGCGCTCGAGGCACAGGGCCGCAAGGCCCTGATTCCCTATGTAACGGCAGGCTTCCCCTTTGCCGACGTCACGCCCGAGCTGATGCATGCCATGGTTGAAGCCGGTGCCGACATCATCGAATTGGGGGTGCCGTTTTCCGACCCAATGGCCGACGGACCGGTGATCCAGAAGACCGGCGAGAAAGCGCTGGCGCTGGGTATCGGCACCACCCAGGTACTGGCCATGGTGCGCGAGTTTCGTGCCCGCGACAGCGCCACCCCGGTGGTGCTGATGGGGTACGCCAACCCGGTGGAGCGCTACGACCTCAAGCATGGCCACGACGCCTTCGTGCGCGACGCTGCCACTGCGGGCGTGGATGGCGTCTTGATCGTCGACTACCCACCCGAAGAGTGCGAAGACTTCGCCGGCAAGCTCAAAGCCCATGGCCTGGACCTGATCTTCCTGTTGGCCCCCACCAGTACCGATGCGCGCATGCAGCAGGTAGCCCGGGTGGCCAGCGGCTACGTGTACTACGTCTCGCTCAAAGGCGTCACCGGTGCCGGCCACCTGGATACGGATGCCGTCGAAAAGATGCTGCCGCGCATCCGCGCCCATATCGACATTCCGGTTGGCGTGGGCTTTGGCATCCGCGACGCGCAAACCGCGCGGGCTGTGGGGCGGGTGGCTGACGCAGTCGTCATAGGCAGTCGCATCATCCAGCTCATTGAAGACCAGCCCCGTGACAAGGTAGGCCCCGCTGCGGCAGCCTTCCTGCGCGAAATCCGCAGTGCACTCGACGCATAATGCAGCCCTGCCCCATCAAAGGAGCTTTCCATGAGTTGGCTTGAAAAACTTCTGCCGCCCAAGATCCTGCAGACAGACCCAACGGAGCGCCGCACGGTGCCCGAAGGCCTGTGGGTCAAGTGCCCGAGCTGCGAAACCGTGCTCTACAAGACTGATCTGGAACAAAACCAGAATGTCTGCCCGACCTGCAGCCACCATCACCGCATTGGCGCACGCGCCCGGCTGGACGCCTTTCTGGACGCAGAAGGACGCTATGAAATTGGCCAGGAAGTGCTGCCGGTTGACGCGCTGAAGTTCAAGGACAGCCGCAAGTACCCGGAGCGCCTCAAGGAAGCGCTCGAGAATACTGGCGAAACCGACGCACTGATCGTCATGGGCGGCGCGGTCCACAGCGTCGGTGTGGTGGCGGCTTGCTTCGAATTCGACTTCATGGGCGGCAGCATGGGCAGCGTGGTCGGCGAGCGCTTTGTGCGCGGTGTCGAATCTGCCATTGAACAAAAAGTGCCGTTCATTTGTTTCACCGCGACCGGCGGCGCACGCATGCAAGAAGGCCTGCTAAGCCTGATGCAAATGGCCAAGACCAATGCTTCATTGACACGATTGGCCAAGAAGGGTTTGCCTTACATCAGCGTGTTGACAGACCCGACCATGGGCGGCGTGAGCGCCGGCTTTGCGTTTGTAGGTGACGTGGTCATTGCAGAGCCAAAAGCACTGATCGGATTCGCCGGGCCGCGGGTGATCGAGTCCACTGTTCGGGTGACACTGCCCGAGGGCTTTCAGCGCGCCGAGTTCCTGCAGACCAAGGGCGCAATTGACTTCATTTGCGATCGGCGCGAACTGCGCAAGACAATTGCCAGCACGCTGGCCATGCTGCAACGCCAGCCGGCCGACGCGGTGGATTGAGTCGGCCGCACCAGCGCGCCGGGCTCAAAGCAAAAGCGTGCGCTGCAAGGCGTTCAACACAATGGCTGCAATCTGCAGCATCACAAGCAACGCCAGTGGCGACAAGTCAATCCCGCCCACCAGCGGAATCAGCCGTCGCAGGGGTCGCAGCAGTGGCGCGCAAAGCCGGTCAATCACGTCGGCCAACGGCGAGTTGGACTGCACCCAGGACAAGACCGCATAAACAATCAGCAGGCCCGTCAGCCCCGATATCACCAGCCGCAACAAGCCAAAGGCCGCGATCAGCGGTAGCACTGCGGCACCGGTAGCCGCACCCGCCAGCAGCCATAGCGCGCCGTACTGGGCCAGTTGCAGCAGGAAGGCCGCGGCCACACTGGCCGTGTCCCAACGGCCCAGCGCGGGCAGCAAGCGGCGCAACGGCAACACCAGCCAGTCGGTCACGGCAAAAACAAAACTACCAATCGGGTTGCCGAACGGCACACGTTGTACCTGCATGTAAAGCCGCAGAAGGCAGGCCCCCCCCAGAAGGCCCACGACCACGTCCAGAAGAAACGAAATGATTTGGTAGAGCATGGGTAGAGGTTGAACAGGTCGTGGGATGATAGCGGGCAGAACCGGTCGTCTTGATGTCTTCTGCCCTCACGCTTTCATCGTTGCCCCTTTTCCCGCTGGGCACGGTACTGTTTCCCGCAGGCGTGTTGCCACTGCGGATTTTCGAGGTTCGCTACCTCGACATGATCGGCAAATGCCACAAGGCCGGGGCCCCGTTTGGCGTGGTTTCGCTGACACAGGGCGGGGAAGTGCGACACCCGGGCAGCCGCGAGGCGTTTTCGGGCGTTGGCACGCTGGCTACCATTAGCGCCTTCGACACCCCGCAACCGGGTCTGATGGTGATCCGCTGTACCGGCACCCAGCGCTTTCGCATCACCGCTAGCGAGCAACTCAAGCATGGCCTGTGGGTCGCCGATGTGCAGCGAATGGATGACGACCAGGTCGTCGCGGTTCCCGACGACCTGCAGGGCACAGCCGATGCATTGGCCAAACTGATCCAGACGCTGCAGCAACGCACCGCGCCAGGCGAACAATTGCCGCTGCAGCAACCCTGGCACCTGAACGACTGCGGCTGGGTGGCCAACCGCTGGTGCGAACTGCTCCCACTGCCAGTGCTGCTCAAGCAGCGCCTGATGGAGCTCGACAACCCGCTGGTGCGGCTCGAGCTGGTGAGTGACGTACTGGCCCGAACCGGCATCACCGGTTAATCAGTTGCTATACATTTGATAGTGGCTCGCGCAATTCCGGTGCGGGCTACAGCCCGTTTTTGCCTGAACTACGAGCTGGCCAGGTATTCTGGCACCTGGCTGCGCAGCCACTCGCGCACGGTGGCACTGGCGGGCGCCGGGCCGGCCTGCGCAATCCAGTGCACCACCGCGTCAATGCCCACCACCTGTTGGCCCGAAGTCTTGGCCACCCGCAGTTTGGGGTGCGGCGTGGTCTCGCTGGTTTCGTCGTTGGCCAGCAGCTCTTCATAGAGCTTTTCGCCGGGACGCAGCCCGGTAAAGGCAATTGGAATGTCCTGCTCGGTCTTGCCAGACAGGCGAATCAACATCCGCGCCAGTTCCACGATTTTTACGGGCTCGCCCATGTCCAGCACAAAAATCTGGCCAGACTTTCCCATCAGCCCGGCCTGCAGCACCAGTTGCGCCGCCTCGGGAATGGTCATGAAGTAGCGCACGATCTCGGGGTGCGTTACCGTTACCGGGCCGCCACGGCCGATCTGGGCGGTGAACAATGGCACCACCGAGCCACTGGAACCCAGCACGTTGCCAAAGCGCACCGACACGTATTGAGTTTGCGCAAACTGTGCCGCCACGCCCTGCACCACCAGCTCGGCCAGCCGCTTGCTGGCACCCATCACGTTGGTGGGGTTGACTGCCTTGTCGGTAGAAATCATCACGAAACGCCGTGCGCCGCAGGCCCCGGCCACGCGCGCCGCATGCAGGGTGCCCAGCACATTGGTGCGCAACGCCTCGATTTCGTTGAGTTCTTCCATCAGCGGCACATGCTTGTAGGCCGCGGCATGGAACACCACCGCAGGCCGGTGCCGCTGCGCGATGGCCATCAGCCGCTCTGGCTCACGCACATTGGCGGTGTAGTAGGCACCGTGCATCTGCGGGTGCGCTTCGCGCAACTCCTGTTCGAGCTGGTAGACGCCGAACTCGGACACGTCAACGCAAATCAGCCGCGACACACCGAAGCGCGCAATCTGGCGGCACAGCTCCGAGCCGATCGAGCCGCCCGCGCCGGTGACCAGCACTGTCTGGCCAGAAAACAGATCGGCCAGACCCGCAACGTCGAGATGCACCGGAGTTCGCCCCAGCAAGTCTTCCAGTTCGATCTTGCGCGGGCCTGCGGTCTCGGTTTTCAGCCACTCATCCGGGCGGGGCATGGTGAGCAGCGTCACACCGGCACCCGCGGCATTTAGCAGTGCTTCGCGTCGCTCATCCGAACCAGGGGGACTGGCCACGAGTGCCGTAGCCGCACCGGTGGCCAGAGCCACGTCTGCAAGGGAGGCTGTAGTTCCCAACACAGGGATGTTCTGCAGCGAACGGCCGCGGTCTGTTCCCAGAGGGGAAAGGATTCCCACGGGGAGCCACTGTAGTGAACCTTTCAAGGCCCGCAACGCGTCAGCGGCGTCAGACACAGAGCCAATGATCAGCAGGCGGCGGGCAGCCTTTTCGGAGTGGCCCTGACTCTCAACAAAGGTGCGCCAGGCGGCACGCACACCCCCTAGAAACAACATGGCGACCAAGGGGTGAAGAATCAGTATCGAGCGCGGGAACGCCGGAAACCTCATCATCAATACGAGGGCTGCTACCAGCGCAGCCCCCACCAGAATTGCGGCCCCAAGGCGCCGCAATTCCGGCAACCCCACGTAGCGCCAGACTTGTCGGTAGACATTGGTTGCGAACAAAGCCAGTAGCTGGGCGGCAATGGCCATCGGGGCCGATTGAAAGGCAAGCTCCAGGTACTCCTGGGGCACTTCCAAATTGAACCTCAGCCAAAACGCAATGATCCACGCCAGCAACAAAAGCGCAGCGTCAACCAGGAATTGGAACGGATTAATGGAGTATCTGGACACTGCGCCGCAAAGAGGGTTGAGAACCTATTGTCATCGAATATTATTGGGCCACGGCCTCACCATCGTTGTACATACCCTGCATGTTTGACAATAAATCCATTCTCATCACTGGCGGCACCGGTTCGTTCGGCCACCAATATGTGCAAACGCTACTGGAACGCTACAAGCCGGCACGCCTGATCATTTTCTCGCGAGACGAGCTCAAGCAGTATGAGATGGCTCAACGTTTCAACGCGCCTTGCATGCGTTACTTTCTGGGGGATGTTCGCGACCCTGCCCGCCTGGCGCAAGCCATGCGAGGGGTGGACATCGTGATCCACGCGGCCGCGCTCAAGCAGGTGCCCGCCGCCGAGTACAACCCGATGGAGTGCATCAAGACCAACATCTATGGTGCCGAGAACGTGATCCTCGCTGCGATCGACAACAACGTCGACAAAGTCATCGCACTGTCCACAGACAAGGCCGCCAGCCCGATCAATCTGTACGGCGCGACCAAATTGGCATCTGACAAGTTATTCGTCGCCGCCAACAACATGGTGGGCACGGGCCGCACCCGCTTTGCCGTGGTGCGCTACGGCAACGTTGCGGGTTCGCGCGGCTCGGTGGTACCGTTTTTCCTCAAACTGATCGCCGGGGGCGCTACCAGCCTTCCCATCACTGACTCGCGCATGACGCGATTCTGGATCACCCTTCAACAGGGCGTGGACTTCGTGCTGGACAACTTCAAGCGGATGCATGGCGGCGAGATTTTCGTGCCCAAGCTGCCTTCAATTCGCGTGGTTGACCTTGCGCGCGCCATGGCACCTGATCTCCCGCACGAACACGTGGGCATCCGGCCCGGAGAAAAATTGCACGAAGTAATGTGCCCGTCCGATGATTCACATCTGACGCTGGAGTTCGACCAGCACTATGTCATTTGCCCCACGATCCAGTTCAATATGGAAAGCCTGGACTACGGTATGGACGCCACGGGCGCCAAAGGCCACCCTGTGGAACAAGACTTTCAATACCACTCTGGAACCAACCCGCACTTTCTGAGCCTGTCGGAAATTCAGGCGTTCAACCGCATCGTCCTGGAGCAGTCGCATTGATTCCGTATGGCCGCCAGGCGATTGACCAGGCTGACATAGCCGCCGTCATTGAAACCCTCACCTCCGACTACCTCACCCAGGGGCCGCGCGTCAAAGCGTTCGAGGATGCGCTTGCCAGCTACCTGGCCGGTGACGCGCCGGGCTCCGCCCCCTTGTATGCAGTGGCAGCCAACAGCGCGACTTCGTCTCTGCATTTGGCTTGCATGGCGCTTGACATCGGGCCGGGCGATTTGGTCTGGACCTGCGCGCTCAGCTTCGCCGCGTCGGCCAACTGTGCGCGCTATTGCGGTGCTGACGTGGACTTCGTCGACATCGACCCCGCAACGCTCAACATCAGCATTGCGAGCCTGACGGACAAACTGGTAAGCGCCAAGACAGCGGGTCGGCTCCCCAAAGCGGTCATCCCTGTGGACTTCGGTGGCCGTTCGGCCCCATTGGCCGAGCTTCGTGCGCTGGCAACACAATATGGCTTTGCGATTATTGAAGACGCATCGCACGCGGTCGGCAGCGAATATCAGGGCTGCAAGGTCGGGGCGCATGGCCTGGCCGACATTACTGTGTTCAGTTTTCATCCGGTGAAGATCATCACCACTGCAGAGGGCGGCATGGCAGTGACAGCCAACCCGGTGCTGGCGCGGCGCATTGCCGACCTTCGTTCCCACGGTATTACCCGCGACACCCTCGCCTACGAACAACCTGACGAAGGCGGCTGGTACTACGAACAGCAGTCTCTGGGCTACAACTACCGCCTGACCGACTTGCAGGCGGCGCTGGGCAGTAGCCAGTTGATGCGGATCGACGCTTTTATTGAGAAGCGCCAGAAAGTGCGGGACCACTACCGCCGCGCACTTTCAGGATTGGTGCAAGCCGGCAAGCTCGCTCTGGCACCCGAGGATGACGCGAACTGCCGTTCAGCGCTGCACCTGTACCCGGTACAGGTCCTGCACCCTTCAGGTCGCACCCGCCGCGAGGTGTATGACACCATGCGAGATTCAGGCATTGGCGTGAACGTTCACTACATACCGATCTACCGCCACCCGTACTACCGCCGAATGGGCTTCCGGCCGGGCCATTGCCCGAACGCCGAGACGTATTACCAACAGGCCATCAGCCTGCCAATGCACCCGGGGCTGGACGAGGCAGAACTCACCCAAGTGGTGCAAGCACTACATCGGGCGCTGGCCTGATTCGTTCGCCTAAACCAGGTCCCAGGCGAGTGGGGTGCCGGCCTTGATATCGACACGCGCCCTGCGGCCGACCACGGTCTCATAGTGCTTGGGTGCCAGCCCCAGACCCGGACGGATGGCGCGCACAGAATGCGGCGTAAGCGCCTCTCCGGCCTTCACGTCCACCACCACGTAGAGGGACCGGCGAAACGCCAACGAAGGTGTTTCGGCGGCCGTTGGGCCATAACGCACCTGGCCCAACGAATCCCAGGCGCGACGTACCTCTGTGACCAGTGACGCAAATTCGGTCGGCTCCAGGGAAAACGCAGAATCCACCCCCCCATCGGCACGACGCAGCGTGAAATGCTTTTCGATCACGCAGGCCCCCAGCGCGACGGCCGCTACAGCCCCGCCCACGCCCATGGTGTGGTCGGACAAACCAACATCACAGCCGAACAACTCGCCCATGTGCGGGATAGTGCGCAGGTTGGAATTGGTCGCCGCAGCCGGATAGGTGCTGGTGCATTTGAGCAGCACCAAGTCCTTGCAGCCGGCCTCTCGTACGGTTTTGACAGATAGTTCCAGTTCGGCCGCTGACGCCATACCGGTGGACATGATGACGGGCTTGCCAGTGGCGGCAATCTTGCGGATCAGCGGCAGGTCGGTGTTCTCGAACGAGGCCACTTTGTAGCATGGCACAGCCAAGCCTTCCAGAAAATCCACCGCCGATTCGTCAAACGGAGTGCTGAAGGCCAACATCCCACGCGCAGTTGCGCGCTGGAAAATCGCCTCGTGCCACTCCCACGGGGTGTAGGCCTCCTGGTACAGCTCGTACAGCGACTTGCCGGTCCAGAGGGACTTCGGATCATTCACCAAAAATTCACCATGACGCAGATTCAGCGTCATGGTGTCAGGCGTATAGGTCTGAATCTTTAAAGCATGGGCACCGGCATCAGCGGCGGCGTCCACCAGTGCCAGCGCGCGCTCGCGCGACTGGTTATGGTTGCCTGACATTTCAGCAATGACAAACGGAGGGTGACCCGCACCGACGTTGAGGTGACCGATCTTCACGTAGAGAAACTCCGCAACGACAAATAATGGACACCAGGCTCATCGCCAGGCAGGAAACCACACGCAGCAAACGCGCGCAGCGAAGCCTGATTATCCGGCGAAATACGGGCGTCTATCCGGTCCAAGTCAGGCCACGCCTGGCCCGCCAACGCGACACCCCTGGCGATTACCGCTCTGCCCCAGCCACGCCCGCGAACACCTGGCACACGGTAGATCGAGATGGTCGCACCAAGACCCTGCGCGTGAGATTCGGCGTCAAAACGCACCACACCCACGGGTTGGCCCGCCTCATCACCCAGCATGGCAATCCATAGGCGACGTGATGGGTCCGTCAGTACACCGGCCAACCAGCGTCGATGGCCATCAAACGTAATCGTTTCTGGGCTACCAGAGTGCGCCCGCGTCTCCGGTGCGTTGCGCCAGTCGAACAGGCGTTGTGCATCGCTGGCTTGTGCGGGCACCAAGGTGAGTACCCGTTGCTGCAACTCAGCCGCCACCCGGGCTGCACCACGCCCGTCGCACAGTTGCGCTGCAGCCCGACTCATGCGCGCCAAGCGCTCGGGTTGCTCAACCAGTTCGTGCAACGCCGCTGCAATTGCTTGTACACGCAAGGGTGCAGGCTGATCGACGACGACAACCGCGCCCTGGTCGCGGGCGGCAAGCGCACCGGGTCGCTGGTTGTCTGCAATGGGCACCACAATGCTGGCCAGGCCCAGGACAAAGCACTCGATCATGGTGGTGCCCCCTGCGCCGATACACAGATCAGCGGTGCTCATCAAATGCGCCATCTGACTCGTAGAGGTGATGCATTGATACCCGCGCAGCGCGCACGCCGCTTGCATTGCCGACAAGTGGGGATTGCGGCTACCAGCCACCACAACCACATGTCCGTGCGCAAAGTTACATTGAGCCAATGCGGCCACGGCATCCAGTGCCACACCCTTCGGATCGGCACCACCAAATGAGACCAGCACCCGCAAAGGTCTTCCGTCCGCCGGGGCTCGCTGCAAAGTCTCCCGCGCGAGCCCGAACTCCTGGCGTAACAGCGCAAAAGCCGGGCCAATAACTTGCGTGGTCTGAGGAGCAACCAGGCTGCGGTAACGTCCTTCGTGCTGTGGGTTCTGGTCCAGCAGCACGTCGCAGTTCAAAGCACGGTCAGCCAGGTCATCAATCACCAGGATATGACCCGCGACGGGCCGTAGCGACAATTGCCACTGTGCGCCCAACGCATAGTGATCAACAACCAGCCAGTCCCACCGAGGGTGGCCGGCCAGTAGGGCCATCATTTGCTTAGCATCCCGGGCCTGCCGGCCGCTTGCGCGCTGATGGGTCACTGACAGCTCCACCAGATCGCCTTCGTCCAGTTCGTCCGACAAGTCGAGTTCAATGACCGCGTGTCCCTGTGCCACTACTTCACCCATGAGGTTCCCCTGCATGGGTCGCATCGCAAAAGTAGATTCGCAACCGCGCTCGCGCAACTCGGAGGCGAGCGCGAGACAGCGCACAACATGACCGGTGCCGATCTGCGTGGAGGCATCAGCACGGAACAGCACCCGCATCATGTATCCGACCTGGTTTCCTTCCATGCCCGAAACAGCCACTCGGCGCGCACCCAGTCTTCCTCGGTATCGATATCCTGCACGCGGTGGCGTGGTTGCACTATGGCAACGGAATGCGACGCGAACAGCGGCAACTGCATCGCAAAAGCCTCGGCACGGCCCCAGTAAAACTGGCCTGCATCATGGAACAAAGGCTCCAGATCCTGCGAGCGCTTGGGGATCGAGTCTGGCCAAACGGGTTCCACCCGATCCTGCGCGTCCAGACGAATCGCACGTTGCACAGGGAAGGCAAAGCTGGTGGCCGAGAAAGCATATTGCGTCTGCATGTCATTCATTGCGTGAAGCCCTCTGCGCAAATCGGCAACCTCAACAAAAGGTGCAGTCGCATAGAGGCAGCAAACCAACTCAGGAGCCCACCCTAGTCCACGGCACGCTTTCACTGCATGCTGAACCACCACCGCGGTACCGGAGTGGTCGTCCGACAGCTCGGTCGGACGAATGAAGGGAACGGCGGCACCCAATGACCGAGAGATTGCGGCGATCTCGGCGTCGTCCGTCGACACCACGACCTCGTCGAACAAGCCGCTGGCCCTGGCTGTATGAATCGAGTACGCAATAATTGGCTGGCCGCAGAAGTCGCGCAGATTCTTTCGAGGAATTCGCTTGCTTGCGCCGCGCGCCGGGATGATGGCCAGCTTCATCGGATGCCCCTCATTCCTGGATATTCTGCTTCTTCCAGCCGCCGTCCCACCACCAGACACGTGGGTCACGGAAGGTATCGGCAATCGCATCAAACTGCGCCTCGCTCATGTCCACATAAGCAAGCCAGCGTTGAATGTCGTGCGACTTGATAGGGTCGTAATGCCGCACCCGCTCAACACCTTCTGCGCGCGAAAGCGCATGGCTTCGGATGTCCTTTGAAGCATGATCGGTGCAGCGACCGTAACCGAACTTGATGTACTTGAGGTAGTCATGGGCTCCGTTCTCGTGCATGTCATCAAGGTTGGAAGCGCGCCGATAAGTCCTCTCAAATGGTTCGTCGCCCAACTCGAAACCGTAGCGCTCATGCGCCAGTTGCGCATTGGAATTGCCATCCCACAACACATAGTTGGACAGGTAAATGCCGCGCAGGTTCAGCTCAAACATCTCTTGGTCGCTCGGATACTGGTAGGCCACCATGTCGCGCGCGGTGATGCCCTCATGACCCACCATGTAATTCCACTCGTATCCACGCCCAAAGTGTTCCAGCCGGTTGCGATACGTCCACTCGACAAAGTCATTCATCGAAAACTGCCCGCACAGGTCAGCATAGCCGTGCTCGCCCCAAACCACGGTGGGAATCTTGTGCAGCGCGGCGATCTTCATCGGCAGCGTGGCGATGCCCATGTGGCCGTGCCAGTTCATGTCGCCCATCACCTTGAAGCCCAGACGGTTGAGCTTCTTGAGCAAACCCACGCCGGGCTTGTAGATGATGTGATCGACGTCAAACACCTCCGCCATACGCTGCAGGTTGCGCTCGCCGGCGGGCGTGTAGTTGTTGCCATAGTAGGTGACCAGCAGCGGGTTGAAGCCCAGCACATTCTTGACATAGTGGGTCTGGAAGTAACTGTCCTTGCCGCCCGAGACACCAATCACACAATCGTGTCGCGAGCCATCGCGCGAGCGCCCCTGCTCGAGGATGTCAACCAGAATTGCCTTGCGGCGCGCCCATTCGGTGTCCGGGAAGTCATTCTTCATGCCCGCCATCTGGCAGCCCATGCAGACGCCCCGGCTGTCGTACTCCATCGGCGTGGCGCTGAGCGAGGGATACAGGCAGTTTGTGCACCAGTGCACCTTGCGCTCACGCTGGTCCAGCGCCGCGGCGAAGACGCCTTGCTTTGCCGCATCCATCCGTTTACGCAGCTTCTCATGCTCGTGGGCGCTGTCGTAGCGCGGCTCACGCGGGAACCACTTGGTTTCCAGACTGACTGGCCGCATCGGCACGCCTGCCTCGATGCAGGCGCGCTTGGCATGTGGGTAGGCCAGCTCGTAGAAGTTGAAGATGTTTGCCGCAGCCACAGCGCTGGCCCCCCCTTGCATGATGGTCGGCGCAAAGTCCTCGTACTTGCCGGCACCGCCACAGGCGATGACAGGAATGGAGACAGCCCGCGTCAGCGACTGCACCAGCTCCAGGTCATAGCCGTAGCCGCTGCCGTCGCGGTCGATCGAGTTGATGAGGATCTCGCCGGCTCCAAGCCTTTGGCACTCCCGCGCCCAGGCGGCCGGCTCCAGGCCGGTGCCGGTCTTGCCGCCGTCGATGAAGACCTCACAGCTGCCGTCGGCCTTGCGCAGGGCGTCGATGCTGGCCACCACAGCCTGCGCACCGAACGCCTGAGCGGCCTCGGAAATCAACCCAGGGTTGCGCACCGCTTCGGAATTGATCACGCACTTGTCCGCACCGGCGGCAAAGCGGGCACGCATATCCGCCACGCTGCGGATACGCCCACCAACGGCCAAAGGCATGAAGCACAGTTTGGCGATTTCCGGCAGCAGCCCCAACAAGGTGCTGTCGGTGTACTGGATCTGCAGGTCGTCACGGCGCAAGTCGTGGTGATCCTCGGTGGAAATATCCAGCAGCACAAGCTCGTCCACATTCCAGTTAGACAAACGGCGCACCGTATGCATCGGGTTGCCTATGCTCTGATGGATGCGAAACAACTGGCTGCGCACAATCAGCCCGTTCTTGAGCAGAATGACAGGAATAAGTCGGTTCATGGCGTCGTCGGCTTCCTAGCGCAACCTGTGTAGTAGTGCGTGCAAAAGGTCCAGGCCCGCGTCCTGGCTTTTTTCGGGGTGAAACTGCGTGCCCATGACGTTGTCGCGATGAACAATGCTGGCAATGTCTACGTCGCCAAAGCGCGACCAGCCAGCCACTTGGGTCGGGTCATCGCATTGCAGGTGAAAGCTGTGCACATGGTAGAAGCTGCGCACTTGCGCAGTGTTGGGCAGCAGTGGGCTGTGGCCCGAGTGACGAACCTCGCGCCAGCCGATGTTGGGCACCCGAAACTCGGGCGGCTTGTCTAGCAGCCGGACTACGCGGCCCGGGATCAGGCCGAGGCCGCGGTTGAACCCATATTCGTCACTGGTATCTGCCAACAACTGCATGCCCAAGCACAAGCCCAGCACTGGCAGGTGCTTTTGCTGCGCGTGGCGGCGCACCGCCGCCGCAATCCCGGTTTCTTCGAGCCTGGCGGCCGCCGCACCAAACGCACCAACGCCCGGCAACACAAGAAAACTGGCATCCTCCACGTCCTGCGCTGATTTGACAACACGCACATCGGCACCAATCACGCGAAACGCGTTTTCGACCGAAAGAATGTTCTGGATTTCCAGATCAATGATGGTGACCAGCTCACGACCGGCCTGCGCTGCAAGAGTCATTCAATGTGCCCGTTTTGACTGTGTCATGGTACCCAATTCCTCAGCCCCGGGGCGCGCTCGCAACCGGTCCGCGCAGCAGCAGCTGCTCCACCACTTGGGCCACCTGGACAGCCGCAGTGGCGTTGCTTCGTGCCAATTCGCTCTTGAATGGCTGCGCAATGGCGCGGTCCAGCGCCGCAGGCAACTCCGCGAACGAGTTGACGCCGCGCGAGACGCCCTGTTCGCTACACGGAAAAACATGACGCGAAGGCGAATGATCCAGCGAGAGCACGCTCTTGCCCGCGATGGCCGCTTCCAGCCCGACGGTTGTAGCCTGGATCACCGCAAGATCACAGAGCTGGATATCCCGATGCGCAGGCCTGAGGGCAGGTGCACTCCAAAGCACTCGAGTCTGCGCCGGGCCGCCCGGAAAGTGGGCCGCATGATTGGGGTGATAGCGCACCACCAGCGCAGTGTCGGGTCGGTTGGCAACGTAGGTGCGTAGCACCTGCTCTGCATGCCGGGGAAAGGCCGCAGGGTCCTCCACATTCCCCATACCCGGCGGTAACAGCTCCAGGTGCCCGGCCCACAGGATCACATGCAGGCCCTGCCAGCCCAGCTCGGCTCGATCAGCTGCCGCACCGGCATGGTGAACTGACGCAAACAGGCCATCAAACGCCGGATTGCCGGTAATGTGGATGCGGCCCTCATCAATGCCTGCCGCCATGAGGTTGCGCTTGCCCAGTTCACCGATCGTGGTCAGCGCGTCGGCATAGTGCGTGCGCTGCAGAAACGGATCACCCGCCGGGGAAAACAAGTCGACCATGCACAAGCTGGGGATCCCCAGCGACGCTGCCGCCTGAATTGCCGCCTGCTCACTGCGCGGCGAATTCGTGGTGATCACTGCATCTGGCCGCAGCTGCTGAAGCACCTTGCGCATAAAGCCCAGGGGGTGAAAAGCCCAGCGTCCGCTCTGCGCATAGCGTTCGGCCGCCTGCTCTGGTCCCAACGCGTCCTCCAGCTCAGCCAGATTGATGCCCAGATAGGCTTGGGTCTCCGCGTCGTCCACTTGTGGGTGGCGTGTCGCATCCATCCAGGGGTCGGCCAAAGCGCGCAAGCGGCTGGCATCGTAGCCTTGGGTAAAGTCACGGTAGCCCAGGCAGTCAAACCCCTGACGCCGCGCCTCATGCGCCGCAGTGGTTAGCGCCAGCAAATCGATGTGCCACCCGGGATGCCGCTCGCACACGGCCCGGATTACCGGCAACACCATTGCGATGTGGCCCGCGCCATAGCTCACGAACAGCAGCCGCCGGACGGTGCTCAACGGTCTTGCCCCCGTGCCCAAAGTGCCAGCGCCGCCAATGCCCGCAGTTCTCGCGTGAAGTTGGCGTTGCCGTCGCGATGCTGGTTCAGCATGTGCTCAATTTGGGGTGCCTCGAACAAAGTCCCCAGCAAATCGCTGTCCTGCAACGTGCCGCGAAGCCATGCATGGCTGTCGTGACGGAACCACTCCCCTATGGGTACAGTGAACATCTGCTTTTTGCGAAACGCCAAATCGTCGCCAATCAGGGGGGCGGCGGCTTTTTTGAACCAATGCTTCTTGTCAGTGCCATTCAACTTGGTGCTGCCGCGCGCCCGGAAAGCGAATTCCATCATGCGCCAGTCCAGGAACGGCGTTCGCGCCTCAATGGAGACAGCCATGCCCATGCGGTCGGGCTTTACCAGGTTGTTGCCCGACAAAAGCAGCTGCATGTCCAGATAAAGCGCCTGATTGATACGGTCAAAGTGGGCCGCCTCGTCAAACCATGGCTGGGCGGCGACCGTGAAACTGTCAATACCGCCCACTGCATTTGTCAGGGTCGGCCGATACAGCAAGCGCTTGGCATCAGGGGTGAACAGCGAAATCGCATCAAAGTAGCTACGCTGAAAACTGGCGTTATCGAGTTGGTCAAGCGCAGGGCGATTGAAGAAACTGGCGTATTTGTCATAGCCCGCGAACAGTTCGTCGCCGCCGTCACCGGTCAGGACGACTTTTACCTGCTTGGCTGCGAGCTCACTGACCCGCAGCGTCGGCATAAATGATGCATCGCCATGCGGCTGGTCTAGATGGTGCAGCACCTGAGGCCAGCGATCCAACATGTTGAGCTCGGCCACCTCGCTGGTGTGTTCACAGCCGAAGCGGCGAGCTGCTTCGGCCGCGAAGGCCGATTCGTCGTAGCGCGGGTCGGCAAAACCGATGCAGAAAGTCTTGACAGGCTTGTCCACATGGCGCGCCATTAAACCCACGATGGTGCTGGAATCCACACCGCCAGACAGAAAAGCGCCCCAAGGCACATCGGCCCGCAGCCGGATGCGGGTGGCATCGTCCAGGATGGCCATGAACTCCTCGGCCCAGGCGGTGTATTCATGGTCTCGCTCGCGCTGATCGGCCAGCGACCACCAGCGCTGCGATTGCGTACCGCTGCGCGTGAACTTCATCCAGGTGCCTGGCATCACGTGGCGGATACCTTGCCAAATTGTCCATGGCGCGGGGATGTAGTTGAAGCTCAGGTAATGATGGATTGCTTCAAAATCTATAGCGGGTGACGAAGCGTTGATGCGGGCTACAGGCAGAATCGCCTTGATTTCAGAAGCAAAAATCGCGCGTTGACCGTCATAGCCCACATACAGCGGCTTGACGCCAATGCGGTCGCGCACCAGGTACATCGCATCTTCACGCAGGTCATCGATCGCTATCGCAAACATGCCATTGAGCTTGCTGACAAAGCCAATGCCTTCGCGTTCATAGAGGCGCAGGATCACTTCGGTGTCAGACGCGGTCTTCAATACCACGCCCTGGCGGCGCAGCTCGGCCGCCAGCTCCAGGTAGTTGAAGATTTCGCCGTTCTGCACCAGCGCCACCTGGCCGTCGTCCGACACGAAGGGCTGGTGGCCGCCGCCCAGGTCAATGATGGACAACCGACGGTTGCCGATCGCCACACCGCGCTGGGGCTGATGCCAGATGCCCTGGTCGTCTGGCCCGCGGTGCACCAGACTGTGCGCCATCTGCTGGAGCGCGGCATCCGGCAGGCTGCGCCGACCGCGGTCCCAATAGCCAAAAATGCCGCACATCAGTTGCCCCTCGCAGAAAACAGGCGCAAAGCCGTCCAGGCGATGATTTTGAGATCGAGCCAGACACTGGCTTCACGGGTGTAGCGCAGGTCCAGCGCCAGCCGCTGCTGGGCGGTGGCCTGCGACCGAAGTAGCGCCTGTGCCCACCCAGTGATGCCCGGCCGCACACTACAGCGCTGCTGCCAATCCGGCTCGGTGTAAAGCGCGCGCTGGGCGGGAACGTCGGGCCGTGGTCCGACCAGGCTCATGTCGCCCGCCAACACGTTAACTAGCTGAGGCAACTCGTCAATGCTGGTACGGCGCAAGAAGCGGCCCACACGGGTGATGCGCGGGTCATGGTCGGCGGTGTGCCAGGGGCCGACACTCGCTGCATTCACCACCATGCTGCGAAATTTGAGCAAACCGAATTCCCTGCCGCCCAGCCCGACCCGGGTTTGACGAAACAGCACCGGACGGCCACCGTCGGCCAAAATCGCCAGGCCCGCAAACACCAGCACCGGCAGCAACAGGGCCAGCCCGCACAAAGCACCAGCAACGTCCAAAAGGCGCTTCATGGGGTGAGCCGCACTGAATGGGCGGCTGTTGCAGCAATTTCAAGAATCCGTTTGGCAATGCGTGCGCGGTCGGCGTCGCACTGGCCTGGCGTACGCACTTCAAGCGCGCTTTCAGTGGCACGTAACTCGGCAATCCCGGACTCAAGTGCCCCCGGCGCAATGCTGGCATGAAATGTTCGCGACAGGATCACGGCACGCGAACCCAGCCGAAGATGCTCTGCCAGAACATCGCGCCCAGGCAGCAGGCCTTCGTCAAGTCTTGCGATGCCGCCAAACCCGAAGCGCAAGCCCGCGCGCCGCACTATGGCTGCAACCCGATCAACATGACCCAGGGCCAGCGGCTCAAACATGAAATTGCAGCCCATCGACAAATGCAGATCGTTCATTCCCACAAAAACTTCGTACAACCCGGAAGTGCCAACCCAATCGTCGATACAAGTCAGCGCGGCGGCCGTCTCAAGCAAAGCCACGATCGGAACCCGGCCGTCTACCATCTGCGAGAACTGGCGCAGCTCAACAGCAGTGTGGAACATCGGAAGCATGATCAGATCGGCTCCTTGCCCGATCACGGCGTCCACCTCGGCGTCTGTGCTGGCATTCAAGGGATTGACCCTGACCATCAGTCTGGAGCGATGCAAAACCGATCGGACGCGCGCAACGTCATCAAGCGCATGCGTGCTGATAAACGTGCTGCGGCCCGCCTGGCGTTCGGCCTTTCCCAGCCGCTCCAGGTCAACCCAAAGGCGCATGCCAGGCAAGTTGTCGCAGCGGCTTGCCAGCCCGAGGTCATTGGTAATTTGCAACAAGTCAATCATGAAGCCGCAATTATCGTTTCAGGGACACGCGTAGCACCGGGCTGGCGGCATAGCTCGCAACCAACAACAACCCTGCAAACAGCACCGCGACCAGCAGCACCAGCATTGGCTGTGTAACCGGCAGCAGGCGCCCGGCCACAGACAGTGCCGCGCACAGGGCGGCCGGCACTGCCATCTGGCGCCAAGGCAGCGCCCGCAAGGCACTCGCACCCAACCAGCGCAACAACAGCAACGCCTGGGCCGCCATCACCGCGACGAGCACCATCATGACCGCGCGCCCTTCGTGCAGGCCGGAAAAACCCAAACCCGCCAGCACGACCAAAGCCAGGGCATAGACAATGGCAACTGCGTAAAGCCGCCCTACAGTGGCAAGCACCAGCACCGTTACCGCAATCAAGGCCTGAGGCAGCAGTGTCCAACCACCCCACGCAGCCCACTGCGCTACTTGGGCAACATGGCCGGGCTCCATCCGGCCCCAGCCAAACAGCACCTGGCTCACCGGCACCGAACCAAGCCACAAACCGAGCGCGCCCGCGCAGGCAAGCGTCCAAGACAACATGAATGTCGCGGCAAGCTGAACACTGAAATCCCGGCCCTCTGCCCGGGCCCGGGTCAGCGCTGGATAGGCCAAGGTGGTTACCAGCTGAATGGCGAGCAAGTTGGGCAGTTCGACGAGTTTCCACGCATAGTTGAAGGTGGCCAACGCGCCTTCGCCCCCACTGGAAACCAGGCTGCGGGCCAGCAGCACCAGCAACACCGGTGCCCCGGTTGCAGCCAAGGCCCAAGCCCAGACTTTCCAGGAAGGAAGCAGTGCGGCCTCAACCGTGCCCGCAGGTAACTGCCCGGACCCCATTGCAGGAGTCTGCAAGCGCCCAAGCCGCCACATCAGGAACAGCAGGCGCAGCCCCAATGCCAGCAGCAGCCCGAGTCCCATGTACTCAATAGCGGCATCATTCGCTGCGTACTGTTGCAGCCAGAGAATTGCCAGCACGACCACCCCGGTGTGAACCACGTTCATGCCATACATGCCTACAACGTCACGCTCGTGTTGTAGCCGCGTGTACCAGAGCGAACCAAGCAGTGCAAACGGAATTGCGATTGCGGCCCAGCGCAACGCCTCCACCAGTGAAGCCAGATCCTGCGCGCCCGGCACCAGCCAGCGCCCGAAAGTAGCTGGCATAACCCATATCAGGCCAGCGATGGCAACCCCTAGCACCCAGAGGCTCCCCGCCACGCGGCGCTGGCTGCGCAACATCACCGCATGGGGCTGGCGTGCCCACAAAGGCAGCAAGGCGTAGCTCAGCGCCCCCGACGCCAGGATGGCACTGGCCAGGTCTGGCAGGGTCAGCATGGCCACTACCAGATCACCCAGCGCCGTCGTGCCAAAAGTCGCTGCCTGAACTGATTCGCGCAGCAAACCGAGCACACGACTGGCCAGCAGCAAGGTCAGTGAAATCACGCCGGCGCGAAGGTACATTCAAGGATTATCCCGTCAGGTTGGCGCGTTGTCGGCCGGCACCCAGGCAAAAAACTAAAATACGAAGCTTTGACAGAACACCATAGCCGCCCAGGGCGCAACTTCATCCCATGTCGCAGAACAATACGCCCACCCCAGCCCCCCAGGACGAAAACCAACTGATCGCCGAGCGCCGCGAAAAGCTCAAGGCCATTCGCGAAGCGCAGCGCCAGGGCAAAGGGGTGGCGTTTCCAAACGATTTCAAACCGGGCCACCATGCCGCCGATCTCCAGGCCCACCACGGTGCCAAGACGGCCGAAACGCTGGCCGAAGAAGGCACGGCCGTCAGCATTGCCGGGCGCATGATGCTCAAGCGCGTCATGGGCAAGGCCAGCTTTGCCTCACTTCAAGACGCTTCCGGCCGCTTCCAGATCTATGTGACCCGTGACGATGTGGGCGAAGAGCTGTACGCCAGCTTCAAGCACTGGGATCTGGGCGACATCGTTGCTGCCGAAGGCAAGCTGTTCAAAACCCGCACCGGAGAGCTGTCGGTGCACGTCACCCGTGTGCGGCTTCTGACCAAGAGCCTGCGGCCCATGCCCGACAAATTCCACGGCATGGCCGACCAGGAAGTGAAGTACCGCCAGCGCTACGTGGATCTGATGACCGACCAGGCCGCACGAGACCGTTTTGTGGCCCGCAGCAAAGCCGTCAGCTCGATCCGCGAATTCATGGTGAGCCACGCCTTCCTGGAAGTCGAAACACCGATGCTGCACTCAATTCCCGGGGGTGCCAACGCCAAGCCTTTCGTGACGCACCACAATGCCCTGGACCAGGAGATGTTTCTGCGCATTGCACCGGAGCTGTACCTCAAGCGCCTGATCGTGGGCGGCTTCGAGCGGGTGTTCGAGATCAATCGCAACTTTCGCAATGAAGGCATCTCGGTGCGGCACAACCCCGAGTTCACCATGATGGAGTTTTACGCGGCCTACTGGAATTACCGCGACCTGATGGACTTCACCGAAGCGCTGATTCGTGACGCCGCACAAAAGGCGGCAGGCACGCTGCAGCTCACCTACGGCGGCAAGCCGGTGGACCTGGCCAAGCCATTTGAGCGCCTGACCATCCGCGAGGCCATCCTCAAGCACACCGATGCCTTGGACAACGTGGACAACCGCGAATGGCTCACCAACGCGCTGCGCAAGCTGGGCTTGAATGAAGAGAAGAACAAACTGGCGGGCCGCTCGCTGGCCAGCCTGCAGGTGCTGTACTTTGAAGAAACGGTGGAAGACAAACTCTGGCAGCCCACCTTCATCATGGAACACCCGACAGAAATCTCGCCCCTGGCCCGCGCCAACGACGAGCGGCCCGAAGTAACCGAGCGCTTTGAGCTCTACATCACCGGCCGGGAATTTGGCAACGGTTTCTCAGAGCTCAACGACGCCGAAGACCAAGCCGCGCGTTTTCAGGCCCAGGTGGCGGCCAAGGACAGCGGTGATGATGAAGCCATGTTCTTTGACCATGACTTCGTGCGTGCGCTCGAATACGGCATGCCGCCGACCGGTGGCTGCGGTATCGGCATTGACCGGCTGATGATGCTGCTGACCGACAGCCCGAGCATCCGCGACGTGATTCTGTTCCCGGCGCTGCGCCGCGAAGCCTGACGCCTCAGGGAATCAGGTCCAGCGCCTGCAAGTAGGCGGGTGATGCCATCAACGCATCCCATGCCCCCAGCGCTGGCGGCCCTGGCAACAACGCAAGCCGCCGCTCTTCGCTGGCCTCGCTGGCCAGCCACTGCCCTTTGAGCTGGGCCTCGGCCAAACCGTCCAGCAATTCATCCACAGCCTCACCACCGTCCACTGACTGGTTGCACAGCAGCACCATGTCGCACCCAGCCGCCAGCGCGGCGACGCCGGCTTCGGTGAAGCTGACAGTGCGCCCGTCGATCACGCGGGCGCCGGCCATGCTCAAGTCGTCGCTGAAAATCGCGCCGCTAAAGCCCAACTGGCCGCGCAAGATGTCGTTGAGCCACCGGGTTGAAAAGCCAGCCGGCCGCGCGTCGACCTTCGGGTAAATGACATGCGCCGGCATTACGCTGGTCAGCACCGTGTTGAGCCAGCCATAGGGCGCAGCGTCGTCTGCCAGTATGGCTTTGAGGTTGCGGCGGTCCACCGGAATCTCGGTGTGCGAATCGGCCTTCACAAAGCCATGCCCGGGGAAATGTTTGCCGCAGTTGGCAACACCGGCACGCAGCAAGCCGTGCATCAGGCTCTTGGCCAACAAGGCCACGACCCGCGCGTCGGAATGAAAGGCCCGGTCGCCAATCACGCCTGAGCCGCCCCAGTCCAGATCCAGCACAGGGGTAAAACTGAAGTCCACGCCACAGGCACGCAGCTCGGCTCCCAGCACGTAGCCGCACGCGGTTGCGGCGTTGGTGGCCGCCAGGGCCTGGGTCATCCACAGCTCGCCCAGGGCGCGCATGGGCGGCAAGTGGGTGAACCCATCGGTACGAAAGCGCTGTACGCGACCGCCTTCATGGTCCACGCAAATCAGGGCATCGGGCCGCGTGGCCTTGATTTCGGCACACAAGGCACTGACCTGGGCGCGGTTGCGCCAGTTTCTGCCAAACAGGATCACACCCCCCGTCAGCGGGTGCTCAAGGCGCCTGCGGTCCTTGGCAGAGAGCGACAGTCCGGCCACATCAAGAATCAGGGGGGCGTGCGGGTTCATTGCATGTCTTTCTGTTCCACCACGACAAAGCTCGCAGCGTAGTCGGTTTCGTCGGTCACGCTCACATGGGCGCGCAGCCCGTGGCTGTTGAACCAGTCTTTCAGGGCGCCGTGCAGCACGATGGCCGGTTTTCCGCTGGGCAGCTTGCCCACCTCGCAAAGCCGCCAGGTCATGGGCATGCGCATGCCCAGACCAATCGCCTTGCTAAACGCTTCTTTGGCTGAAAACCGGGTTGCCAAGTATCGGATACCGCGCTCGGGCCAGCGCGCAGTGCGCAGCTTCCAGGTGACCAGTTCACCGTCACTCAAAATCTTGCGGGCGAAACGTTCGCCATGGCGTTCAAGCGATGCCCGAATACGCCGCACATCGCAAATGTCGGTGCCGATGCCGTAAATCATGCAGGCTCAAAGGCGTCATCAATACAACGCAGGTAGGCCTTTACCGTCGCTTCGTAACCCAGTTCGAGTGCATCTGAAATCAGCGCATGGCCAATGGACACCTCGCACACCCCCGGCACGGCAACCAGAAAATCTGTGAGGTTCTCTCGGCTCAGGTCGTGCCCTGCGTTGACTCCCAGGCCCACCGCCTGCGCCGCACGCGCGGCGTCGGCAAACTGGCCCAGCACCGCCTGCTTGTCAGCGGTTCCAAAGGCGCTGGCGTAGCTCTCTGTATACAACTCGACCCGGTCGGCCCCTGCGGCTCGGGCACCCGCCATGGCTTCTGGCAAAGGGTCCATGAACAGGCTCACCCGCACGCCCAGCGCGCGGGCCTCGGCGATGAGGGGTTTGAGCCGCGCCAGGTCGTCTGGAAACGACCAGCCATGGTCACTGGTGAACTGGCCTTCGCTGTCCGGTACAAAGGTGCACTGATGCGGGCGCAGTTCCCGCACAAAATCCATCAGATTGTGAAACGGGTTGCCCTCAATGTTGAACTCAACCTGGGGCCAGGACTTCAGCAGTTTGTGCAACAGGTGCACATCGTCCTGGCGGATGTGCCGCGCGTCTGGCCGCGGGTGCACCGTGATGCCACGTGCCCCGGCCCCAAGGCACAGCGTCGCGGCACGCAACACACTGGGAATGCCAAGATGGCGCGTGTTGCGTACCAGCGCCACCTTGTTGAGGTTGACCGACAGCGCGGTGCGTGCAAGGGAAGGTATTGCGGCTTGGGCGGTCATAGCGATTGCAGGTCCATCATCATCTGGCGGGTGCGCAAGGTGTTTACCCCGCAATGGTAGTGCAGCAGGCTACGCAACAGGGGCTTGAGTCCGGGCATGACCTCGGCACATGCCCGCAGCGTCGCATGAAACGGTGCCTCGCTGTCCAGCGCCTGCTGCAGCGCCAGCCACTGCGCACCGCTCAGACTGGCGCGCTCACCCGCTGCGGACTTCAACAACCCGCCTTCTGGCACCAGGCTGTAATCTGCGCCGGGGTCAATCGGTGCCAGCGTCAGGGTTTGCGCGTCCAGCACTGGCAACAAACCAATTTCACGCAACAGCACCAGCTCAAAGGCCCGCAACGCGGGCTGCAATGCGTCGCCGTGCTGCGACGCCAGTACTTGCACGGTTGCGGTATAGGCGTCAAACATCGTGGGGTGCGGATCGTCTCGGGCCAGAAGGCGCAACACCAGTTCGTTGACGTAATAGCCGGAAAGCAGCGCGTCGCCAGTTGGCATCACGTGCCCGCCCACCCATTCGGCCCCCTTGAGCGTGCGGATCTCGGCATCCCCCCCCCAGCCCACGCGCAGCGGCTGTAGTGGCAGCAGCACCGGCCGGAAGTTGGAGCTGGGTCGCTTGGCCCCTTTGGCCACCAGCGCAATGCGTCCGTGGTTTCGGGTCAACACCTCAAGAATCAGGCTGGACTCGCTCCAGTCGTAGCGGTGGAGAACGTAGGCAGGCTCGTCGACAACGCGCTTCACGAGGGGGCTACTCGTAGCCGAAAGACTTCACCCGGGCTTCGTCGTCAGCCCAACCCGAACGCACCTTGACCCATAGCTCCAGAAAGACCTTGGCCTCCATGAGCTTCTCCAGTTCCTGGCGCGCCTCGGTGCCAATGCGTTTGAGCCGCTCGCCACCTTCGCCAATCACCATGGCCTTGTGGCCATCGCGCTCCACCACGATCGTTGCCGCAATCTTCACCAGCCGACCGTGTTTGGGGCTGGGTTCCTCTTCGAACTTTTCGATCACGACGGTCGAGGTGTAGGGCAACTCGTCGCCAGTAAACCGGAACAGTTTTTCGCGCACGGTCTCGCTGGCCAGAAATTTCTCGCTGCGGTCGGTCAGTTCGTCTTCGCCGTACCACCACGCCTGTTCGGGCAGGTATTTCTCGCAGATGCTGAACAGCCGTTCGACGTCCTTGGCGTTTTTGGCCGACATCGGCACAAATTCGTTGAACGGATGGCGTTGCTGCATGTCACGCAGCCAGGGGGCCAGATCGCCCCGGCGGTGCACCTGGTCCAGCTTGTTAGCCACCAACAGCACCGGCGCGCCTGGCCTCAGCAACGCCAAAACCTTGGCGTCCCCCAGCGTGAAATTGCCCGCCTCCACTACGAACAACACCAGATCGACCTCCCCGATGGCACCGGTCACGGTTTTGTTCAGCGAGCGGTTCAGCGCCGTGGTGTGGCGGGTCTGAAAGCCCGGTGTGTCCACAAAAATAAACTGGGTTGCGCCCCGGGTACGGATGCCAGTAATGCGGTGGCGCGTGGTCTGCGCCTTGCGCGAGGTGATGCTGATCTTCTGGCCCACCAGAGCGTTGAGCAAGGTGGATTTGCCGACGTTGGGCTTGCCCACGATCGCCATCACGCCACACCGCTGCCCGGTTGCATCCACGGGTGCTTGATTTTGGTCATTTTGGCCTTCAGCCCGCATGGGTTCTGCGTGAGGCGCTACGTTTTTTGTAGCATCTGTCATTGGGTCCTTGTCTTCAGGCTGAGCAGCATGGCGGCAGCCGCAGCCTGCTCGCCGGCGCGGCGCGAGGCGCCGATTCCGCGTTCTGTTGCGCCCAGTTCTGGAATTTCGCATTCCACATCAAAAGTCTGCTTGTGGGCTGCCCCGAGTGTGCCAGCAACCCGGTACACCGGCAGCTTGAGTTTTCGCCCCTGCAGCCACTCTTGCAGCTCGGTTTTTGGGTCCTTGGCTGCGGCCGGCATTTGCGGGTTGATCTCCACCGCCTCGAACAACCTGCGCACCAGTGCTTCAGCAGCCTGATAGCCCGCGTCCAGATGCACCGCACCAATCACGGCTTCCAGCGCATCGGCCAGGATTGAAGGCCGCTTGTGCCCGCCCGAACGGGACTCGCCCTCACCGAGGCGAATCACCTCAGGCAAGGCAAGCTTGACCGCAAGCTGGTGCAACGTGTCCTGCTTGACCAGGTTGGCACGTACCCGCGAAAGTTCACCTTCGGGCAACGCCCGCAGCCGGTCGTAGACCAGCGCCGCCACCGCGAGATTGAGCACCGAGTCGCCGAGAAACTCCAGGCGTTCGTTGTGATCGGCGCTGAAGCTGCGGTGAGTCAGCGCGCGCAGCAACAACTGCGGGTCAGAGAACGTGTGCTGCAAGCGCAATTGCAGCGCTGACAGGCCGCCATCCACGCTACTTGGTTTGCCCGCTGTACTTCAGCAACAGGTAAGCCGGGCCAGCCATATGGATTTCCTTGGTGTAGGCAAAAGAAATCGTGATCTTGCCGCCATTCTGGGTTACTTCAAGGTCCTTGCCACTGATTGACTTGATGTCGTCAACCTGGGCTGCCTTGTCAAAAATGGTCCGTGCGTCGACAACCGAGCTGCCAGCCTTGGCCTTGTCTATTGCCTTCAATACCGTCTGGTACTCGGTGAAGGTCGGGAAAGCCTGGGCCCCCAGTATGCCCACGCATACCAATACGCCACCCACGAACAGCAAACCCAGCAGCGACGCGCCACCTTGTTTCGATTTGAACTGAAATTTCATATACCAACCTTTGCAGCGGGAACAAATGCTAGTCGAACGACCCGAAGCGCCTGAAGTTGCCGAAGTTCATCCAGATGAAGAAGGCCTTGCCAACGATGTTGCGATCCGGCACGAAACCCCAAAAGCGCGAATCAAGCGAATTATCGCGGTTGTCGCCCATCATGAAGTAGTGACCTTCCGGCACTTTGCACACAACGCCCTCGACACTGTAACGGCAATTCTGCGTGAAGGGAAACGCCTCCGCTCCAGGAATGAACGCAGGGCGGTCAGCATCATTGAGCACGCGGTAGCTGCGCCCGTCAATCACCTCTTGGTGCTGGCGGAAGTAACGCATGACATCGTCGTCAAAAAACTCGGGCAAATCCGACTTCGGCACCGGCTTGCCGTTGATCGTCAGGGTCTTGTTCAAGTAAGCCACCTCATCGCCTGGCAGACCTATGACTCGCTTGATGTAGTCCAGGCTCGGCTTGGGCGGGTAACGAAACACCATCACATCGCCGCGCTGGGGCTTGTTGCCGTCTGTGACCTTCAGGTTGATCACTGGCAGCCGCACGCCATAGGTGAATTTATTCACCAGGATCAGGTCGCCGACCAGCAGCGTGGGGATCATCGAGCCCGAGGGAATTTTGAAAGGCTCAAACAGAAATGAACGCAACAGAAAAACCACAGCAATCACCGGGAACAAGCCCGCCGTCCAGTCCAGCCACCAGGGCTGCATGACGAGCCGGGTACGCGCCTCCCCAAGATCGCCGTCCACCTGGGTAATGCCCTGGCCCGCGAGCTGCTCACGGCGTTGCGCGGCCTGGGCCTCCAGGGCAGCAACTGCACGCAGGCGCTGGGGCAGGAAGTACAGGCGTTCTGCCAGCCAGTAGACCCCGGTGACCACGGTCGCCACGAACAGCAGCAACGCGAAGTTGCCTTCGACCACGCCCACGTACCAGGCGCCTGCGTAGCCCACGAAGGCAGCCAGCACCACAGCGGTCAAAGTCTGCATCATTCTTCCACCTGCAAAATGGCCAGAAAGGCCTCTTGGGGAACTTCAACCGAGCCGATTTGCTTCATGCGTTTCTTGCCTGCCTTCTGTTTCTCAAGGAGCTTGCGCTTGCGGCTGACGTCGCCGCCGTAGCATTTTGCCAGCACGTTTTTGCGCAACGCCTTGATGGTCTCGCGGGCAATGATGTTGGCCCCAATGGCGGCCTGGATCGCCACGTCGAACATCTGGCGGCTGATGATTTCGCGCATCTTTGCGACCACCGCCCGGCCGCGGTACTGCGCCTGGGTGCGGTGCACGATGATCGACAGCGCATCGACCTTTTCGCCGTTCAGCAAAATATCCACCTTGACCACGTCGGACGCGCGGAACTCCTTGAATTCGTAGTCCATTGACGCGTAGCCGCGGCTGACCGATTTGAGCTTGTCGAAGAAGTCCAGCACGATCTCACCCAGCGGCATCTCGTAGGTCAGCATGACCTGCTTGCCGTGATAAGCCATGTTCATCTGCACGCCACGCTTCTGGTTGGCCAGAGTCATCACCACGCCCACATGCTCCTGGGGCATGTACAGGTGCACCGTGACAATGGGTTCACGGATTTCCTGTATCCGGCCCTGATCCGGAATCTTGGACGGGTTCTCCACCATCATCATTTCGCCGTCGGCCTTGAGAACCTGATAAACCACGCTGGGCGCGGTGGTGATCAGGTCCTGGTCGAACTCGCGCTCCAGTCGCTCCTGCACGATCTCCATGTGAAGCAGTCCCAGAAAACCGCAACGAAATCCGAAGCCCAGCGCCTGGCTGACTTCGGGCTCATAGTGCAGCGACGAGTCGTTGAGTTTGAGTTTTTCCAGTGCATCGCGCAGCGAGTCGTACTGGTTGGCCTCAGTCGGGTACAGCCCGGCAAAGACCTGGGGCTGGATTTCCTTGAAGCCCGGCAAGGGCACGGTTGCGGTGAAAGCAGCACCGCCGGTTCCGGGCTTGATCAGGGTGATGGTGTCGCCCACCTTGGCGGCCTGCAGTTCCTTGATACCGGCCACGATGTAGCCCACTTCGCCCGCTTCCAGTGCGTTACGCGACTCGTTGGCCGGGGTGAACACACCAAGGTTGTCGGCGTTGTACATGGTGCCGGTGGCCATCATCTTGAAGCGCTCGCCTTTGGCCAGCCGACCATCCACCACACGCACCAGCATGACCACGCCCACGTAGGTGTCGAACCAACTGTCCACGATCATTGCGCGCAACGGGCCATTGGGATTGCCTTTGGGCGGCGGAATGCGCGCCACCACAGCCTCAAGGATCTCATCTATCCCCATGCCGGTCTTGGCCGAGCAGGGAATTGCGTTGGTCGCGTCAATGCCGATCACGTCTTCGATTTCCAGTTTGGCGTTTTCCGGATCGGCCTGCGGCAGGTCCATCTTGTTCAGAACCGGCACGACCTCGACGCCGAGGTCGAGTGCGGTGTAGCAGTTGGCCACGGTCTGGGCTTCAACCCCCTGGCTTGCATCAACGACCAGCAACGCGCCTTCGCAAGCCGACAAGGAACGCGAGACTTCATAGCTGAAGTCGACATGACCCGGCGTATCGATCAGATTGAGGTTGTAGATCTGTCCGTCAAGCGCCTTGTACTTGAGCGAAGCGGTCTGCGCCTTGATGGTTATCCCACGCTCTTTTTCGAGATCCATCGAGTCAAGCACCTGCTCTTGCATCTCGCGATCACTCAAGCCACCGCAGCGTTGGATCAAGCGGTCAGCCAGCGTTGATTTGCCGTGATCGATGTGGGCAATGATCGAAAAGTTTCTGATGTGATTCATCAACGAGAACGCTTAAGTGATTGAATTAGAACGGAGCAGAAAAGAAAAAGGGCGCGTCGAGTAGTGACGCGCCCTAAACCAACAATCTATGGCAACTGCGATAGTTGGAGCTTCATTGTAGGCAAAAAGCCCCGAAGGTACAGTCCAAAAAATCGCAAAACCCGGGCGTTGCAGCGCAGCAACAAAGAATTTATACACAGGTTATTAACATGTTTGGGGTATTTAACTCTGGACAACTTGTGGGTGATCTGTGGATCGGCTGTGCACCACCGGGATTTTTCCCGCATCGTGGATTGAGGGGTTTTCCATATACCCCTAATGCCCGGTGAATGGCCTCGATTCTATCCAAATTTGTCGTTAGCCATGGATTAAGTTAGCAAACGCAAACTTACACACGAGTCTCAGGCGTCGAAATTATTTTCTCAATCGTTTATTTTTTTAGTTCACTTGATCAAAAAGAAACCCCAAACCCGACTTCGGGCAGGGGCTTCTTGACTTGTTCACCAAGACCGAAGCCGCTTAGCGGCTGGGGCGGA
Source organism: Ramlibacter sp. 2FC (assembly GCA_943369755.1). Taxonomy (GTDB): domain Bacteria; phylum Pseudomonadota; class Gammaproteobacteria; order Burkholderiales; family Burkholderiaceae_C; genus CALROG01. The sequence continues at coordinate 108,694 of CALROG020000004.1, read as the reverse complement.
TCAGCAAGTAAGTTGCCAGCTCGCCACGGCGCAGCAGCACCGGGACGGGCTTGGTTCGATCAAGCTTGCCAACGGCAACCTCAAACTCCTTGACGTTACCAACCTCGGTATTGCCAATCGCCACGATCACATCGCCTTCTCGAATGCCGGCACGTACCGCAGCGTCGGCCGAGGCATCCACTCGCACGCCCCCCTTGAGTTTGAGTTCTTTCTTTTGGGCGTCCGTCAGCTCGCTCACCGTCAAGCCGATCGACTGCGCTGCGGTCGAAGGTTTGGGTTTGACTTCGGTGTCTGCCGCCTTCTTGACCGGCTTGTCTGCCTCAAGCTCGGCAATTGTGATGCCCAGATCTTTGGAGCCTCCGCGCCGGAACACCGTCAGTGTGCTCTTGCTACCAGGCTTGGTATTGCCCACCAGCCGCGGCAAATCAGTGGCCTTGTCGATCAACTTTCCGTCGAACTTTGTGATGATGTCGCCGGCCTCCACGCCCGCTTTGTCGGCGGGCGAGCCGCTTTCCACGCTGCGAACCAATGCGCCCTGGGGCTTGCCCAGGCCAATCGACTCCGCCACGTCTTTCGTAACCTGGTCGATTTGCACACCAATGCGCCCCCGCTGGACCCGACCGGTGGCGCGCAGCTGGTCACTCACGCGGGTGGCCTCGTCCATGGGAATCGCGAACGAAATGCCCATGAAGCCACCAGAGCGCGAATAAATTTGGCTGTTAATGCCCACCACCTCGCCGCGCATGTTGATCAGTGGGCCGCCGGAGTTGCCCGGATTGATCGCCACATCGGTCTGAATGAAGGGCAGATAGTCGCCGGTGTCGCGCTGCTTGGCGCTGACGATGCCCGCCGTCACGGTGTTGTCCAGTCCGAACGGCGAGCCGATGGCCATCACCCATTCACCCACCTTGAGCCGGCTGACATCGCCAACTTTGACGGCCGGCAACCCGGTGGCTTCTATCTTGACCACCGCCACATCAGTACGTTTGTCGACCCCCACAATGCGGGCCTTGAATTCGCGCTTGTCGGGCAGCGTGACGATGACTTCGTCCGCGCCGTCCACCACATGGGCGTTGGTCATGACGAAACCGTCAGACGTAAGAATGAAACCTGAACCCACCCCGCGCGGCTGTTCTTCCTCCGGCTGCGGCTGATTGGGGCGTGGTGCCTGGCGCGGCACGCCCGGCATAGGTTGACCGAAGAAACGACGGAAAAACTCCTGCATCTCCTCGTCCACACCGCCGCCCTGGGCAGTACGCCCGGCACGAACTTTTTCCAGCGTGCGGATATTCACCACCGACGGCCCGACCTGCTCCACCAGCTCGGTAAAGTCGGGCAACCCACGCATCTGCGCTGCCGCAGGCTGCGCTGGCAGCAGCATCGCGACGGTGGCGACAGCCAACGCGCCGGCCAGGGCAATTGAGCGTAATTTTTTGAATTCCGTCAGAAACATCTTTGACCTTTCACGAAAACCTTGGGAAACATGTCCCGATTCAAATTGGGGCAGCTATTTGCGCCGCTCAAGACTCTGTGCAAACGCCTTGAGAGTTTGCGGCGGCACCTCGCCCACGGCGGTCAACCACCAGTCACCGCCCTTGTCGGCCAGCCGGCGTGTGAGCGTCTGGGTTGCACCCATGGCCAGCAAAACCTCCTGGGCATGCCGTTGGCGGTCATAGGATTCGACGAACAACGACACCGAGGCCAGGCCGTCCGAGAAGGTCCATTGCATCGTGCCGTCTGAAGCGCCTGCGCCTGCATTCGGTCGCTTGAAGCAGCCCATCGGCTTAAAGCCCGCCACCGCATTTTTCAAAAGCCAGCCTTCGGCTTGCGCCGTGGTCTTCACGGGCTCCGATTTCTCGACCCGGTAGCCGTCGGTGCTGGCCATCATCTGGGCCAGCTTATCCATCTTGACCGGTGCGTCGAGCTGGAGCTCGGAGAAGGCGGCCTGCTCGATCACTTGCCCTTCGGTGTCCAGCGTCTGAAGCTTGACCACCAGGCCGGTTTTCTTTTCGCTCCAGATCCGGTAGCCAAAGCGCAGGCTGTCCCGCGGCACCAGTTGCACCACATCAGCGTCGAACCCGGCGACCCGGTCCTGGCCGGTTCGAAGCGCCGAATAGAACTCGGGGATGGAGTTGTCGCTGCCTTTGAGCAAGGCCGGGAACAGGCCAAGAGACTCGCGCTTTTCGGTGCGCACCAGCTTGCTGTCGGGCAGGAAAGTTACTACCTGGTCATTGCGCCGGAAGGTCGAACGCGGTGCCCCGGTGAGGGCTTCCACGCGCTCTATTTGCTGCACCCCGTCACAGGCATGCCATATGCGCGCACTGGACAAGTTGCCGCCGGACGACGACACCACGAAGGTACCGACATATGTGCGCCGACGCGAGGCCTCATGCAGACGCACCAGCCATTCGCTGATACTGCGCTCAGCCGGCGCTGCAGCTGTGGACACGGTCGGCGCAGGCATCGGGTTGGGTTGTGCGCCTGCGGCACCGGCCGTCGCGCCCAAAGCCAAAAGCAGCAGGCGGAAACTGAAGAAGGCTGGCATGGAGTTCGGCATCAAAGGCAGGGCGTCAACGCGCCGACGTTTCAAAAGTGGCATTGCGAAGGAATCCAGCCGGCATCTGCAGCGCGTTGCTGCCGCCCGCCTGCCGGTGGGCCGCCAGCAATTCGTCTAAACGCGGATCGCGAATCATGACCTGTGGTGCCTTGCCAGCCCCCCCCACCACAGCGGGCGGCGCGGCCTGCGCAAGCTCGGCCTGTGCAGGATTACCGCCAGCAGCGCCCCAAGCGCTCCAGCCAATCGCCACCACCGCCGTCAGTGACGCGAAACCAGCCACCAGTTTCCAGCGCACGCTAGACTCGTTGGCTGCCGTCATTTCATCGACAAATTGGCCTGCAGCCCGCACCGGATAAGCGTGAGCTACTACAAAATCTGTAGCAACTGGCACAGCCGGCGGTTCGGCCTGCAACCGGGTGCGCAAGCGTGCCACAAAATCCGGGCTACCCAAAACTGACGCCGTCTCGGCGCTACGCAGCACATCACCCACCAAGTGGTAAGCCTGCCAATTGGCGCGCGCCTGGGCATCGGTACTCACCAGCTCTACCGCCCGCGCAAAAGCCTCCCCGCGCAACTGGCCGTCAGCCAGTGCGGATATCAGTTCGTCGGTGTTCAACATCTTTTCCATCATCACCTCACCAGCGCTTGCCCGTCTGGTTTTCCAGCATAGGCTTCACCTTGGCCGAAATCGCATCGCGCGCCCGGAAGATCCGGGACCGGACGGTGCCGATCGGGCAGTTCATCACTTCAGCAATCTCTTCATAGCTCAGGCCCTCGATTTCGCGCAGCGTCACGGCCTGGCGCAGTTCTTCGGGCAGGGCGTCCATGGCGGCATTGACCGCCAACACAATTTCCTTGGCTGCGAGCACCGTTTCAGGCGTCTCGGCAGTGGTTAGTTCGTTCCCGACGCTGGAAGTTTCATCTTCGTCGTCAGATGAGCGCAAGGCGCTCTCGGACACCGTTGGGTTGCGCTTCATGTCAACCAAGGCTTTTTTGGCAGTGTTGACGGCAATCCGGTAGAGCCAGGTGTAGAACTGGGCTTCACCCCGGAATTGGGCCAGCGCCCGGTACGCCCGAATGAAAGTCTCCTGGGCAATGTCTTCGACAAGGTCCACGTCGCGCACCATTCGACCGATAAGTCGCTCAATGCGGCGCTGGTACTTGATGACCAGCAGCTCGAAAGCCCGCTGATCGCCGGCGACGGTGCGCTCGACCAGCATCATGTCGGTGTCAGCAGGCGTGGGGTCAACGGGTGAAGGCGTGGGCGTCATGGGTTTGCCGGGTCGGACTGTGGGCCCGAGGGCATCTCGATTCTGGCGCGCGAATATACCGCACGACGCACGGCACGCCAACGCAACAGATCGCCGCTGCGCTCCAGGCACAGCCATTCAACAGCGCCAGGCGCTGGCCAGCGCAGCAGCAGGAACACTTGAAAGTCGAACACCACGACCGGGGCAACACCCGCAGGCAACGCCAAGCCCCGCCAATGCCAAAGAAGCCCGTCCCACACCATTTCGCCATGCGGCGTGTGCCACCAGTGCCATGCAGCGACAGCCCCCGCTAGCAGCAACAAGCCAGCCACCAGAAGCTGCCGCCCGCCGAGTGCGCCGGTCCGAAAAACCCATGCCCCCAGAATCCCCAGACCCAGCAGCCACAGACTCGCCGCAAAACCCCCCATGAAACGCGAACGCCCCACCGGGCATGAAACCGATGGGGCGTTGTGCATGAGAACAGCGCTGACGCGGGTGGCCTCAGCGCACTCGCTTGAACACCAGCGTGCCGTTGGTGCCGCCGAACCCAAAATTGTTCTTCACCGCCACGTCAATCTTCATGTCACGCGCTGTGTTGGCACAGTAGTCAAGGTCACACGCCGGGTCCTGGTTGAAGATGTTGATGGTCGGCGGGCTCTTTTGATGGTGCACCGCCAACACTGTAAACACCGACTCGATGCCCCCCGCGCCACCCAGCAAATGCCCGGTCATGGATTTGGTCGAATTCACAACCACCTTCTTGGCATGGTCACCCAGCGCTGCCTTGATGGCATTGGTCTCGTTGAGATCACCCAGCGGCGTGGAAGTACCGTGCGCATTGAGGTAGTGCACATCGTGCGCATTGACGCCCGCGTTGTTGATGGCCATCGCCATGGAACGGCGCGGGCCGTCCACGTCGGGCGCGGTCATGTGATAGGCGTCGGCACTCATTCCGAAACCGGCAAGCTCTGCGTAAATCTTCGCGCCACGCGCCTTGGCGTGTTCGTACTCTTCCAGCACCACCACGCCGCCGCCCTCGCCCAGAACAAAACCGTCACGGTCCTTGTCCCAGGGCCGCGACGCGGTTGCGGGGTCGTCATTGCGGGTAGACAGCGCCCGCGCTGCGGCAAAACCACCAATCCCAAGAGGCGACACGCAAGACTCGGCACCGCCGGCAACCATTACGTCAGCGTCACCGTACTCGATCATCCGTGCCGACAGGCCAATGGCATGCAGACCCGTGGTACAGGCAGTGACCACGGCGATGTTCGGGCCCTTGAAACCGTATTTGATCGACACATGGCCCGAGATCATGTTGATGATCGAGGCCGGCACAAAAAACGGCGAGATCCGACGCGGGCCGCGGTTCACCAGCTCGGCATGCATGCTCTCGATCATCGGCAGGCCGCCAATGCCAGCACCAATATTGCAACCAATGCGGGTTGCTTCTTCGGCACCCAAGGCCTCACCTGTGGGCAGGCCGCTGTCGGCGACCGCCTGGATGGCGGCAGCCAACCCCAGATGGATAAAGCGATCCATGTGCCGCGCTTCCTTCTCGGGAATGAAATCCCCGATATTGAAGCCCTTGACCTCGCCCGCAAATTTGCAGGCGAAGTTGCCCGCATCAAATTGGGTAATGAAGTCAATGCCGGTCTTGCCAGCAAGCAGATTGGCCCAGGATTCGGCCACCGTGTTGCCCACGGGGCTGATGCAACCCAGGCCGGTCACAACGACACGGCGGCGGGTCATGCTGAGGTCAGGCTTTTTGGTGGGTGTTGGCGTAGTCGATGGCGTTTTGCACCGTGGTGATTTTTTCGGCGTCTTCGTCCGGAATTTCAATTCCGAATTCGTCTTCCAGCGCCATCACCAGCTCCACCGTGTCGAGCGAATCGGCACCGAGGTCTGCCACGAAGGCTTTTTCATTGGTGACCTGGGACTCTTCCACGCCAAGTTGTTCGGCAATGATTTTTTTGACACGTGATTCGATATCGCTCATGGTTCCCTCGAAGGGTTGTAAAGGAATCCGCAATTTTAGCCGGGCGGATACACCGGCATCTGATGTTTGGCATGTCGTGGCGCTCAGGCCATGTACATGCCCCCGTTAACGTGCAGTTCCTGCCCGGTCACATACCCCGCCTGGGGTGACGCCAGGAATGCAACGGCATGTGCAATGTCGGCCGGCTTGCCCAAATGGCCCAGCGCAATCTGGCCCAACAAAGCCTTTTGCTGCTCTTGCGGCAGGCTGGCCGTCATGTCGGTTTCAATGAAGCCTGGCGCTACGCAGTTCACGGTGATGCTGCGGCTACCCAGCTCGCGAGCCAGCGCGCGCGTCATGCCCGCCACACCTGCTTTGGCCGCCGCATAGTTGGCCTGGCCCGGATTGCCGGACGCGCCGACCACGCTGGTAATGCTGATGATGCGGCCGTAGCGCTGCTTCATCATCGTGCGCATCACGGCGCGGCTCATGCGGAACACGGCTTTGAGGTTGGTGTCGAGCACCGCATCCCAGTCGTCGTCCTTCATTCGCATCGCCAGCATGTCGCGGGTAATGCCGGCATTGTTAACGAGTACCTGCACGCCGCCTTCGGCCTTGATGATGCTGTCAACCAGCGCTTCAGCGTCAGCCGCGTTGTTGACATCGAGCCTGGCACCACGACAGCCCGCGTGGGCCGCCAGTGACTGGCTAATATGAGCCGCGCCTGCGTCCGTGGTTGCCGTACCCACGACTCTCAAACCGCGTTGTGCCAATTCCAGTGCAATTGCCGCACCAATGCCGCGAGATGCGCCGGTAACCAGCGCCACATGGCCCTCAATTTTGATATCACTCATGACAGCAGCCCTTTGACTTCAGCCAGTGTGCCAATGTCGTAAAGCCCAGCGCCAGTGAGGTCAGCGTCAATCCGCTTGACCATTCCGGCAAGCACTTTACCGGGGCCGCATTCCACCACTGCGGCAATACCATGGGCCTTGATCGCTCGCACGCTTTCCACCCAGCGCACCGGGCTAAACGCCTGGCGGTACAAGGCGTCACAAATTCGGTCGGCACCGGTTTCCAGCGCGACGTCGACATTGTTGATCACTGGAATTTGCGGAGCGCCGAGCTGGAGGCTCTCAAGCTTCTCCCGCAGGCGTTCAGCGGCAGGCTTCATGAGGCTGGAATGGAAGGGTGCCGACACCGGCAACATCAATGCGCGTTTGGCCCCCGCCGCCTTCAGCGCTTCGCAGGCCTTTTCAACGCCGAGCTTGCTGCCGGCGATGACGGTCTGCAGCGGGTCGTTGAAGTTAACGGCTTCAGCCACGTCAAAACTGTCACGGCTTGACGCCGCACAGATTTCAATCACTTTGGCCGCGTCCATGCCAAGAATGGCAGCCATTGCCCCCGTGCCCACAGGAACCGCGTCCTGCATGGCCTGGGCCCGAAAACGCACCAGCGGGGCCGCTTGCGCCAGCGTCAACACGCCAGCCGCCACCAACGCAGAGTACTCGCCCAGCGAGTGGCCTGCCACGACCGACGGTCGATCACCCCCTTCGTGCAACCAGACCCGATACGCCGCAACACCGGCCACCAGCATCACCGGTTGGGTGTTAGTGGTCAGGGCCAGTGCTTCTTTGGGGCCTTGTTTGATCAGTATTGCGACATCTTCGCCGAGCGCATCGCTGGCTTCGCGCAGGGTTGCAGCAACGACCGGATGGTCGCCCCAACCGTCGAGCATGCCAACAGCCTGCGAGCCCTGGCCGGGGAATACAAAGGCAAATGGCTTCATGTTCAATAAGTAAGAAGGACGGCGCCCCAGGTAAAGCCGCCCCCAACGCCTTCCAGCATCAGGGTGTCGCCCTTTTTGACCTTGCCCGCACGAACTGCCGAATCAAGCGCCAGCGGAATTGAGGCCGCCGAGGTGTTGCCATGCTGATCCACAGTCACGACAACCTTGTCCATCGGCAGCTTTAGCCGCTTGGCAGTGCTATGCATGATCCGGATATTGGCCTGGTGCGGGATCAACCAGTCGATATCTCCAGCCTGCAAACCAGCTTTGGCCAGCGTGGCGCGGGCGGCATCTTCGAGCACCCCAACCGCCAGCTTGAACACTGCGGGGCCGTCCATTTTCAGCAGCGGGTCGCCAAAAACCTGCCCGCCCGAGACCGTGCCCGGCACGCAAAGTATGTCGCGGTATCGGCCGTCGGCATGCAAGTCGCTCGCCAAAATTCCAGGCGTATCTGACGCCTCCAGTACAACGGCACCCGCACCGTCGCCAAACAGCACGCAAGTTCGACGGTCGGTGAAATCAAGAATTCGGCTGAAAACTTCAGCGCCGATCACCAGCGCCTTGCTGGCCGCGCCGGTCTGGATCATGGCGTCCGCCACGCTCAGCGCATAGACAAAACCGCTGCAAACCGCCTGCACGTCAAATGCCGGGCAACCAGCCACGCCGAGTTTTTGCTGCACCATAGTGGCCACCGAGGGAAACACCATGTCTGGCGTCGAGGTCGCCACGATGATGAGGTCGATGTCCTCGGCCTGAACCCCGGCTGCGGTCAGGGCATTGCGGGCCGCTTCAACGCCCAGGTCGCTACAGCCTACCTCTGGTGCGGCGAAATGCCTGGCTTGGATGCCGGTTCGTTCAACAATCCAGTCGTCCGAAGTTTCCACCCCTTTGGCGGCCAGTTCGGCCGTCAAGTCGGCATTGGTCAACCGGCGCGGCGGCAGATAACTGCCGGTACCGGAAATGCGGGAATAACGTCTCATCAGGTCAGGGTAACGGGTTCCAGGGGCGATGCCGAGGCTTCTGCGCCCATCAGCAGGGGTGCCGCACGCGCAATGCGCGCCTGAACACGGTCAAGTAGTTGATGTCGGGCTGCATCATACGCCCGGTTCAAGGCTTGTTCGAAGGCCAGTTCGTCGGCCGAGCCATGGCTCTTGAACACCAACCCACGCAAGCCCAACAAGGCCGCGCCGTTGTAGCGACGATGATCAACTCTATTTTTAAAAGAAGATAAGACGGGATAGGCAACTATCGCGGCAATTTTGGTGAAAATATTGCGCGAAAACTCCGCCTTGAGAAATCCACCAATCATCGACGCCAGCCCTTCGCTGGCCTTGAGCGCGACATTGCCGACAAAGCCATCGCACACCACGATATCGGTTGTTCCCTTGAAGATATCGTTGCCTTCGACATTTCCGTAAAAATTCAAATCGCCAGATTTGGCAGCAAATCGAAGCAGTTCGCCGGATTTTTTAATAACTTCGCTGCCTTTAATGACTTCTTCGCCAATATTCAACAGCCCGACTGACGGGTTGTCATCTCCATTCAAGGCTGAAACCAGGGCCGACCCCATCACAGCAAACTGAAGCAAATGCTCGGCGGAGCAATCCACATTGGCACCCAAATCGAGCACTGTGGTAGCTCCGCCTTTTGCATTGGGCAACTGGGTAGCAATAGCAGGTCGATCAATGCCGTCTACGGTCTTGAGCAGGTAACGGGCAATCGCCATCAGCGCACCGGTGTTTCCAGCCGACACTACAGCCTGGGCCGCGCCGTCTTTGACCTGCTGAATCGCCACCCGCATGGACGAGTCTTTCTTGCGACGCAGGGCCACCTCCACCGGGTCGTCCATCGCCACCACCTCAGTGGCAACCACGACCTCAGCGCGCTGATGGGTCCACGCCTGCAAGCTGGCTTGCTGGCCAACCAGCAGCAGCCGGGCTTGCGGGTGGCTTTCCAGGAACTGGCGGCACGCGACAAGGGTCACACGAGGCCCGTGGTCGCCGCCCATGCAATCGACAGCCAGAGTAATCATGGGCTCAACTGTAGGGCGAACCGGGCGATCTGCAATAAGTGCCACTAGAGGCAAAGCGGGGGCCGACATCAAGACAAAGGCCCGTAGCTGCGACAAAGCAGCGCCGGGCCTTCGGTCAGATCAGCGGTATCAGGCTTCAGACTTGGTCTTCAACACCTTGCGGCCACGGTAAAAACCGTTCGGGCTGATATGGTGACGCAGGTGGGTTTCACCAGTGGTGGGCTCCACTGCGATGCCCGGCACATTCAGGGCGTTGTGCGAGCGGTGCATGCCACGCTTGGACGGGGACTTTTTGTTCTGCTGGACGGCCATGAGGGGCTCCTGGAGAAAGCACTGGCGCAACTTGCAAGTTCGCCAGCGGGTTAACGGGTTGGTAATTCGACCGCGCCCAACCGTTTGACCGACCTGGCGCGAAGCCCTCGATTATAGCCCAACTACTTGATTTGATTGCCTTTATCCGTTTTGAGGCGCTGCAAAACGGCAAACGGGTTGGGTTTGTCGGCCACCGCCACCACAAACTCCGGGTCAGCAACCGCCAACTTCACCTCGGTGGGGCACTGGTCATGGCGTGGTACCACGGGCATTTCCATCAACAGCTCGTCTTCAATCAGGCTGGCCAGGTCAAAACTTCGGCTGAGCACCAGCAAGTCCTCTTCCGCATCATCGTCCTCGGCCTCAGCGGTGGCCTCATCCGCGACAAAACGGAAAGACCGGTCGACTTCGATCGCTACGTTCACGGGGGCCAGGCAGCGTTGGCAGGTCAGCGGCAATACTGCCTGAGCCTTGAGATGCAGCCAAACCTGGGCCGCCGCCTCAGAAACCGCTTTCAGCTCCCCGGTGACGGACCAGTCAACAACCTGCGCCTCTGCCGGCCCCTGAGCCTCAGCCAGCAGGCGGCTGAACTGGCGCAGTTCGGCCACCCCTTTCAACGCGGTGCCATTTTGGGCAAGCGCCAAAACATCCAGATCGGGCGCTGCAAACTCTTTTTTCATGCGGGCAGTGTAAGAGAATCAGCCCATGAACACGCCGCCCGCCCGCCCTTTGATCCTGGGCTCGACTTCCCGCTATCGGCATGAATTGTTGTCCCGCCTGCGTTTGCCCTTCGACGTGGCTGCGCCAGATGTGGACGAAACCCCGCTACCCGGCGAATCGCCGCTCAACCTGGCCTGCCGACTGGCACTGGCCAAGGCGCGTGCGGTGGCGGCCCGGTTCCCGCACGCGGTAGTGATCGGCTCTGACCAGGTGGCCGACCTGGGTGGCGAGCCGTTAGGCAAACCCGGCACCCATGAGCGCGCCACTGCACAGCTACAGCGTATGCGCGGCCAAACCGTAGTGTTCCAGACAGCGGTGGCTGTGGTCTGCCTGCAAAGCGGCTTCGAACAAATCGATCTGGCACCGGTCAAGGTGCGTTTTCGGGACTTGGGTGACGCGGAAATTGAGGCCTACCTGCTGGCAGAACAACCCTACGACTGTGCCGGCAGCGCCAAGAGCGAAGGCCTGGGTATTGCTTTGCTCGACGCCATCGACAGTGATGACCCGACGGCGCTGGTCGGCCTGCCGTTGATCCGCACCTGCCGAATGCTCCGCGCTGCTGGCCTGAAAGTATTGCCATGAGCACTGCCAAAGGCCGCTTGTACCTGGTGCCTGCACCGCTGGACTTCGGTTGCGATACCGAAACGCCCCTGACTGAAGTGCTGCCTGCAGGCACCCTGCAAGCCGCCGCCAGACTGGAGCACTGGGTCTGTGAAAGCGCCAAGTCGCTGCGCGCCTACCTCAAGCGGGTGAATGCGCTGTACCCGCTGGCCGCGGCGATTCAGCTGCAACAAATTCAGGAACTGCCCCGCGAGGTTCACAAAAAGGGGGATCACGCAGGCCAGTTTGACGCCCGCCCCTTGTTGGCAGCGGCATTAGCGGGCTTCGACATTGGCCTGGTCAGCGAAGCCGGCATGCCGGCCGTGGCCGACCCGGGGTCGTCGGTAGTGCGCGCGGCCCACGACCTGGGTATCAAGGTGGTGCCGCTGGTCGGGCCGGTGTCGCTGCTGCTGGCGCTGGCCGCGAGCGGCCTGAATGGCCAGAACTTCGCCTTTGTGGGCTACCTGCCGCAGGAGGCCGCCGAGCGTACCAAACGCATCCGCGAGCTGGAATCACTTGCGCTGAAAACGGGCCAGGCCCAGCTTTTCATTGAAACGCCGTATCGCAACGTCATGCTTTGGCAGGCCCTGCTGCAGGGTTTGCAACACAACACCCGCCTTGCCGTAAGCAGCGGACTGACGCTCAGCAGCGCGGCCAGCCGCAGCGACAGCGTGAAAGCCTGGCGGCAGCAACCGGTGCCGCTGTCGGCCAGCGTGCCGGCCGTGTTTGCGCTGGGGCGTTGACGCGCGGTTCAGCGGATCGCCGGAACACTCTTGAGGGCGCGTACTGCGCCGTCGCCCATCGCCGCCCCAAAGCGCTTGGCCAGGCGTTCGGCCACGTTGTCACGCCGCGTGTAGTCCACCAACTCTTCAGCCTTGACCACTTCACGCGCCACATAGTCCAGGTTGCCCAGTTGGTCTGCCAGGCCGAGTTCGATGGCCTGCTGGCCACTCCAGAACAGGCCGCTGAACAGCTCGGGGGTTTCCTTGAGCCGCTTGCCGCGCCCGGCTTTGACGGTTTCAATGAATTGTTTGTGGATCTGGTCCAGCATGGCCTGGGCGTAGGCGCGTTGCTTCTCGGTTTGCGGGCTGAAAGGGTCTAAAAAGCCCTTGTTCTCGCCGGCCGTCATCAAGCGACGCTCCACGCCCAGCTTGTCCATCAGGCCGGTAAAGCCAAAACCGTCCATCAGCACCCCAATGCTGCCGACGATGCTGGCCTTGTCCACAAAAATCTTGTCGGCGCTCGACGCGATGTAGTACGCCGCCGAGGCACAGGCTTCTTCGACAACCGCATAAACCGGCTTCTTGTGCTTGGCACGCAGACGCTTGATCTCGTCGGTGATGATGCCGGCTTGCACCGGGCTGCCGCCAGGGGAGTTGATCAACAGCACCACCGCCAACGCGCCTTCGTCTTCAAACGCGGCGCGCATGGCAGCCACCACAAACTCGGCTCCAGCGTCAGCACCCGCTGAAATTTCACCCTTGATCTCGACCACCGCGGTATGCGGCAGACTCTTGTCGGAGGTCGGCGCGCCACGGTACATCAGCGCCCAGACGAGGAACACGAAAAACGCCAGCCAAGCCAGCCGCACAAAGCTCTTCCAGCGGCGTGTGGCGCGCTGTTCTTCAAGGGCCGCGAACGCCAGTTTCTCCAGCGTCGCCCTTTCCCAACCCGGGCTTTGGCCCGGCGAGGTGTCAGCGCCCGGCGCGCCGGGGGAATTCAGGTCATTCATGGTCGGCCTCCGCACAGCCGCGTCAAGCAGGCTGAAGCCCCCTCGGGAGGCAGTGAACAAAGTGAGCGTGGGGATTTCAAATCAGAACTCAACGGGTTGCAGGTTGTGGGCAGTATGCCAGTGCACCACACCATCGTCTTCGGTCAACTCGATCTTGACCAGCCCGCCCCGGCACGGGCCGCCCGCGCAGGCACCGCTGTCGGGCTGGTAGGCGGCACCATGGGTGGCACACAAGAGCCAGCGTCCAGTGTCGTCAAAGAACCGGTTGGGTTGGTAATCCATTTCCATCGCCACATGCGCGCAGCGGTTCAGGTAGGCATGAGCACGACCCTCGAATCGGATCGCAAAAGCGCGACAGGTCTGGCCGCCAACCACCAGGTCAAAGGGCACAGCTTCAGAGCCATCACGCAGGTCGGCGCTGTTGCACAGGGGGATCATCTCAGGCATGGCAAGGGTCTTCAGGCGTTGGCCAGCAGCCAGTTGTGCAGTTCGCCTACCGAGTGCACCACAGCACGCGGTTTGAGCAGGTGAAAGGCATCGGGTGGGTGGGCACCGTAGCTCACGCCAACACTGGGGCATTCGGCGGTCAGCGCCATCTGCAGGTCGTGGGTGGTGTCGCCGATCATCAGCGTGCGCTGGGGTTCGGTGCCGAACTCGCGCATCAGTTCCTGCAGCATCAGCGGGTGCGGTTTGCCCGCGGTCTCGTCAGCGGTGCGAGAGCCGTCAAACAGGCTTTTGAGCTCAACCGTGTGCAGCACTTCGTCAAGCCCACGCCGGCTCTTGCCCGTGGCCACCGCCAGCCAGTGGTGACGAGCCTTGAGGTCTTTGAGCAACGGTAAAACACCCTCAAACAAACTCAAGTCGTTCTGGTGCCGCGCATAGTGGTGGCGGTATCGCACGCCCAGCTCGGGGTATTTTCCGGCAGGCACATCCGGCGCAGCATGGGCCAGAGCCTGCATCAGCCCCATGCCAATCACATACGCGGCGGCCTCGTCGCTGGGCGCGGCACCACCCACGTCAACCACCGCTTGCTGAATGCAGCGCACGATGATTTTGGTGGAGTCAAACAGGGTTCCATCCCAGTCAAAGGCAATCAGGTCAAACTGTCTTGGGCGCGGCATGAGCGATGAATTCCTGCAATTCCGGGGACAGCGGCGCAAGCAACTCGATGCGTTCTTCGCGGGCCGGATGGTTGAACTGTAGCCGCCACGCGTGAAGAAACATGCGTTTCAGGCCTTGCTTGTGAAGGGTCTTGTTGAGCTCGAAGTCACCGTATTTGTCGTCCCCGGCAATCCCGTGCCCCTGAGACGCCAGGTGCACCCGGATCTGGTGGGTCCGGCCGGTCTTGATGGTGACTTCCAGCAGCGTGAAGCTGGCGAACTTCTGCGCAACTTTGACAAGCGTGATGGCTCGCATGCCATCGGGGTTGTTCTTCTCAACCACCTTGACGCGGCGCTCACCGTCTGCTTGCAGGTATTTGTGCAGCGGCACATCAATCACCTTGCGATTGGCCGGCCAGCTGCCATTGACCAGCGCCAGGTAGGTCTTGCCGGTTTCCCGCTCGCGGAACTGGTCTTGCAACCCGAGCAAGGCCGACCGCTTCTTGGCCACCAGCAAAATCCCCGAGGTTTCGCGGTCCAGGCGGTGCACCAGTTCAAGAAACCGGGCACCCGGCCGGGCCCGACGCAGTTGCTCGATCACGCCAAAGCTCACGCCGCTACCGCCATGCACCGCCACACCGGCGGGCTTGTCGATGGCAATCAGGTGCTCGTCTTCCAGCAGCACAGGAAACTCACGCGCCGGGGCCGGGGAGTCGAGCTTGTCCGCCATCTTGTCCGAGACCCGAACCGGCGGAAGCCGCAGAACGTCGCCGCCAGCCACCCGCGTGTCGGCCCCTGCCCGGCCCTTGTTCACCCGCACCTCGCCGCTGCGGATGATGCGGTAAATGTGTGTTTTGGGCACGCCTTTGAGATGGCGGATCAGAAAGTTGTCGAGCCGCTGACCGGCGGATTCTTCATCCACCGTGATCGATTTCACCTGGGGGCTTGCAGAGGGTTCGGTGCCCCCTATAATGTGTTTCACTAGCGTAACGCTGTAAGTGGTTGATTTGTCTGGAGTTTAGTCCACACACTGCCACCCGCCACGCTGGAAGGTCGATGCCTCTTGTGGCATCGCTTGCAGACTGAAGGCCAACGCCGACGGTGGCATGCCATGACACAAGCCAAGCCGACGCATTGAAACCCTGATACGGAATACCTTGTTCACTAGCCCAACGGCTGGTGAGCGGATCAAAGCGAGAATTGTTGTGTTGATGGCGCTTTACCTTGCACTCTGGCGGCGGCTTGAAGCCCCGGCCGCAGGCATAAAAACGCCTGGAGCCCGCGCCAATGCTGCGCGAGGCGCTACAAGATTTGTAGCAAATCAACCCTCCCTCCTCCTCGCCCCCATCCAGACGCCTCCTGCTCGTCCGCTCACCTGAGCGCGGCGCCGCAACACGGCAATTCCCTTCGTTTCAAAAGCGTCAGTTCGGCGTCGTTGCCCATACCGGGCATGTGATGTTTTGAATGAATGAATAGGTGACGCCATGAAGCGCATGCTGATCAATGCCACCCAGGCCGAAGAGCGCCGGTTGGCCATTGTCGATGGACAAAAACTCCTCGACTACGAAATCGAAATTGAAGGGCGCGAACAGCGCAAGGGCAATATCTACAAAGCCGTCGTGACGCGCGTGGAGCCCAGCCTTGAGGCCTGCTTTGTGGACTACGGCGAAGACCGCCACGGTTTTCTGCCGTTCAAGGAAATCTCCAAGCAGTACTTTCAGGGCAGCGCCTCGCCCAGCCAGGCTCGCATCAACGATGTGATCCGGGAAGGCCAGGAACTGCTGGTCCAGGTAGAAAAAGAAGAGCGCGGCAACAAGGGCGCGGCACTCACCACTTTCATCAGCCTGGCCGGCCGCTACGTGGTGCTGATGCCCAACAACCCGCGCGGCGGCGGCGTCAGCCGTCGCATCGAGGGCGAAGACCGGGCCGAGCTCAAGGAGAACATGGACCAGCTGGAGTACCCCAACGGCATGTCCATCATTGCGCGCACCGCGGGCATTGGCCGCAGCGCGCCCGAACTGCAGTGGGACTTGAATTACCTGCTCAAGCTGTGGAACGCGATTGACGGTGCCTCCAAGGGGGCCAAGGGTGCCTTCCTGATCTACCAGGAGTCCAGCCTGGTGATCCGCGCCATCCGCGACTACTTCAACCACGACATTGGCGACGTGTTGATCGACACCGACGACATCTATGAGCAGGCCCAGCAGTTCATGGCCCACGTGATGCCCGAGCATGCCGCCCGCGTCAAGCGCTACCGCGACGATGCGCCGCTGTTCAGCCGTTTCCAGATCGAGCACCAGATCGAATCCGCCTACGCCCGTACGGTGCAGCTTCCCAGTGGCGGTGCCATCGTGATCGACCACACCGAAGCACTGGTATCGGTGGACGTGAACTCGGCGCGCGCCATCAAGGGCGGGGACATCGAAGAAACCGCGACCCGCACCAACCTGGAAGCCGCCGATGAGGTGGCGCGCCAGATGCGCCTGCGCGATCTGGGTGGCCTGATCGTGATCGACTTCATTGACATGGAAGAGTCGAAGAACCGCCGCGAGGTGGAAAACCGCCTGCGCGACGCGCTGCGCCAGGACCGCGCCCGGGTGCAATTCGGCACCATCAGCAAGTTCGGCCTGATGGAGATGAGCCGCCAGCGGCTCAAGCCCGCGCTCAGCGAAGGGGCCTCCATCCCCTGCCCGCGTTGCGGCGGCTCCGGCCATATTCGCGACACGGAAAGCTCGGCGTTGCAAATTCTGCGCATCATCCAGGAAGAGTCGATGAAGGACAGCACGGCCTCGGTGCTGTGCCAGGTGCCGGTGGAAGTGGCCTCGTTCCTGCTGAACGAAAAGCGCACAGAAATCGCCAAGATCGAGCTCAAGCAGCGCATCAACGTGCTGCTGGTGCCCAACAAGACCATGGAGACGCCGCACTACAAGCTGGAGCGCCTCAAGCATGACGACCCGCGCCTTGATCGAATCGAAGCCAGCTACACCCTGGCCGAGGAAATCGAAGACCCCACAGCGGTAACACGCCGCTCGCAAGAGCCCACCAACAAACAGACACCGGTGATCAAGGGCGTGCTGCCCGACGCACCGGCACCCGTCCCACTGCCCAAACCGGCCCCGATGGTGGCCCCGGTAACCGCAGCCAAGGCGGCGGGTGTGATTGCAACACCCGCCAGCGCACCCGCTGAAACCGGCTTCTTCGGCTGGATCAAGGGCCTGTTTGGCGGCGCTACCCCGGCACCCGCGCCGGTAGTTGCCGAGGCCAAAAAGGAAGAGCGCCGCGATGGCAGAAGCCCAAGCAGTGACGCTGAGCGTCGCGACGGCCGCGGTGGCCGCGGTGGTCGGGGCGGCCGCGATGGCCGCCGGGGTGAAGGTCGAGGTGAAGGCCGGGGTGGCCGCGACGGCGAGCGCCGCGCTGAAGGCCGCCCTGAGACCCGCGGTACGGACGGTAGCGAAAACGCAGCCCGGCCTGAGCAGCGCGAACCGCGTGAGGGCCGTGAGGGCAATCGCGAAGGCGGACGCAACGGTGAGCGCCGCGAACGCGGGGAGCGCGCGCCGCGCGAACGCCGCGACGGCGACGTTCGCCCCAACAATCTGAGTGACAGCGCCGCAGGCACTGGCGCACCAGTGAGCGTCGAAGCTGGCGTTGAGCAGCGCCAGGACCGCCCACCGCGCAGCGGCGAGCGACGTGAACGCGGCGAGCGGGGCGAAGGCCGCCGTGAACGCGGCGAGCGCCGCAACGACCGCGGCCCGCGCACCGACGAACAAAGCCCGGGCACCGACCTGACGCAAGCGCCTCAGACCAGCCCGCAGGCCGACATGAACGCAACGCAATTGGCGCCGACAGTACAGGGCGAAGCCACCCAGGACGCCCAGGACGCCCAGCGTGACGCCCAGGACGCACCGGCCGGCGAAGAGCGCCGCGAGCGCCGCTCGCGTGACCGCTACGGCCGCGACCGCCGTGAACGCGGTGAGCGCAGCGAGCGCCCGGCAGGTGACGAGCGACCGAGCACCGACACCCCACCTGAGGCGCCACCTCAGGCCAGCCACGACGTTGAGTCGGCCGAGGCCCGCAGGCCCCGCTATGCCACCGGCTTTGTTTCGGACGAAGACAACAGCACGCCGGCCCAGCCGGGCATGGCCCCCGCCAGCACAGGTGTTGCGCCAGCTGCACCGGCTAGCGCCGCAGCCCCTTCGCCGGTGGCAAGCCCGGTGGCCGGACTGCCCAAGGTCAGCCCATTCCAGTTGCCTACAGCAGACCTGGCCCGGGTCGCTGAAGGCTCTGGCTTGCAGTGGGTCAACTCTGATTCGGAAAAGATCGCCTTGGTGCAAGCTGCCATCGCGGCTGAGCCCAAGCCCATGCATGTGCCGCGTGAGCGCCCACCCGTCGCCGCACTCAATGAAGGGCCGTTGGTGCTGGTGGAAACTCGCCGTGACCTGCGCAATATGACGCTGCCGTTTGAAGAACCGGCCCAGTAAGCAACCAGTTGTCACCAACAAAAAAGCCGGGCCATGCAAATGGCCCGGCTTTTTTTTGGCCTGCGGGTCAAGCCTGGGCGGCGCGCTTCCAGGCGTCGGCGGCGGCGGGTTCGTCGCCCCGCTGCTCGGCCAGCTCGGCCAGCGCCCGACAAGCGTTTCGGTGCAGACCGATGTCTTGCAGCGCCAACGCCGCATGCGTCAGCATTTGCTGGGCTTTGCCCCAGAGCTGGCGCTTCATGCAAGCCATGCCGGCCAGGTACTCCAGCGTGGCGTCGCGCGGGTTTTGCTGATGGGCAGATTCGATCCGCGCCAGCCAGGCACCGTCAATCGAATCGAGCCCCGCCTCGAGCGCGCGAACCAGCTTCACGCGCAGGCTGTCACCCAGCTCGGCCTGGCGTTCCCACACCGGCAACAGCCAGGCACGCCCCAGAAAGGCGTCGCCCCCTAACGCGGTCAGGCGCTGCGCTGCGTGAACGGCCAGTTCGGGCATTTGCCGTTCAGCTGGCTCCAGCGAAGTCCAGGCGCGCTGAAGTTGCGTGCTGTCGTGGGCCCCATTCAGCATGTCCACCGCCAGGCCGCGCACGATGCTCTGCGCGGCCATCGGCGAAAACGCGCGGTGCTTTGCCAGCAGGCGTGCCGTGTCCAGCGCCTCGGCACTGTGGCGCGACTGGCGCGCCGCTTTGAGCTTGATGCGCAAGGCCAGGGTACGACGTGCGGCCCCCTGCGGCAACCCGGCCAGCCAGGTCAGGGCGGTCTGGGGCTCGCGGTCCTGCAAGGCCCAGTTGGCAGCGCGCAGCAGCATGCCTTCATGCACGGCCTGAGCGTCAGCAGTCACCGGGCGCGTCGTGGCCTGGTCAATTGCGCCACGCAAGTGTTCGTCGCGCGAGGCTTTGTCTTGCAGGGCCTGTGCACTTTCAGCCGCCAGCCAGTGGGCCAGCGCACGAATCTGGGAGCTATAGCTGGGCTGGTCGTCGCTGGACTGGAGCGACTTTTCTTGCGCCAGCACGGCCTGCGCAGACTTGCGGGCGCGCAAGAAGCGCCCGGCGTTGAGCTGGGCCAAAGCATCCAGCAAGGCCGCATGCATGGCGCGCTCTTTTTGCTGGGTGCGCCAGCGCTGCGCCTGCAGCGGCAGGTCGAACAGCGCGGCCAGTGCGCGCAGCGCCACATGCACCAGCACAAAGCCGCCGAACAGCAGCAGCAACACCAGGTTAAGCGACAGGTCCACCCGGTACGGCGGCCAGAACAGGGTCACCGTACCCTGGTTGTTGCCCGCAAACAGTGCGATGGCGACGGCAACGCCGAACAGGGCCAGGAACCAAAGGGCGGCTTTCATGGGGTGGCCTGACGCTAACGCCCTGCGCCTGCGGTGGCCAGTGCCGCCAGGGTCTCGTCGATGCGTGGCAATTCAGCCGACTTGAGCTGACCTTGGACTTGCGCCAGCAGCGTCGCGGCGGCCTGGGTGCGTCGTGCGGCGGGGTCAAAATACTTGTTGAGCGCCACCGAGGCAGCGGCCAGATCAGCCCGGGCCGATCCGGTCTGGCGGGCCAGCAGGCCCAGCCGGGCATTGAGCAGCGTCAGTTTGAGGTTCTCGCGCAGGAAGAAACTTTGCTCTGGCGACAGCAGCATGGCTTCGGGTTGTTCGATACGGCTGACGCGCACCAGGGCCCGGGCCTCGTCGCGCAACACCAGCAGGCTGCGTTGCCACCATTCGCCGCCGGATTCGCTGGCTGGCGGCTTGCGCGGCGCGGCCGCCGCCGCCCGGCCCACCGCGTTGGCCACAGGAAGCTCGTCGGTTTGGCGCACCAGTTCATCGAGTCGGGCCAGCACGCTCGGCAAGTCCGTCACATTCGCGGACTTGATGCGATCCAGGTCACGCAACACGGCGGCGCGCAGCCGGTTAAGGCGCGGCTGGGCGGCGCGGCCGATACGTTGCTCAGCAGTACGCAGGGCCGCCAGCAGGGGCTCAACACTGCCGGTCAGCTGGGCCTGTTGCTGCGCCAGGCGCAAGGCTGATTCAATGTCCACCACCAGGTTTTCATCGCGTGAACGCGACAAGCTTTGCATCAGCTCTTCCAGCTGTGTGCGCTGAAGGGAGACCTCGCTGACGCGGGCGTCAGTCACCGCCTGTCGAGCCGCAGTTTCCCGGGCCAGGTCTTGCGCCTGCCTGGCCAGCGCCCGGGCTTCGATTGACTGGCTCCCGGCATCGGCGCTCTGACGCGCCAGATGTTCCTGAATGGTGCTGAGCTTCTGCCAAAGCAATGCACAAGCCACCAGCGCCACCACCGCGACGGCGGCCACGCCGAACAGCATGGGGCGCGAAACCGCCACCGGCTCCGGGGCCGGCATCGGCTCGGGCAAAGTCTCTGGCTCGGCAGGCGTCATGCGGTGGATTCTATCGACGCCACTACGTCGGGCAGGGCCGGTCGTGACTCGCAAACAACACCAAAGCCCGCCTCGCGCGCGGCCTGGGCAATGCGCGGATGGGTGGCCACGGCGCGCGCCGCCTGCCATGACTGGCCTGGCAAAAGCTGGCCGAGGTTGGCGATGGCTTCAGAGCTGCTGAACAGCCAGACACTGGGGCCTGCGCTGGCGTTGATGGCCAGCTCACGCTGCGCCGCCTGCCACTCGGGCAGTTTGCGCTCGTAAGCCACTACCTCGTCTACCGCAGCGCCGGCGGCATGAAGCTGTTGCTGGAGCCAGTCGCGTCCAGCCAAACGGCCCGCCGCGTCGCTGCCTCGCACGATCAGCATGCGGCTGCCAGGGCGGGCCTGGGCTCGCACCACTTGCCAAAGCGCCTCGGAGTCAAACTGGCCCGCGTCATCAGGCGGCGAATCAATACGCGCAGCCTCCACCCCCGCCTGGCGCAGCGCCTCACGAGTGCCAGGGCCAGTCGCCCATGCTCTGAATTTGATAGTGGCTCCCACAATATCCGCGCGGGCTGCAGCCTGATTTGCCATAAAAAAGCAGTCCACCGCATTGCCACTCACAAACATCAGGGCCTGGTAGTCGGCAAGGCGGCTCCAGGCCCTGTGCACAGGCTGCGGGTCACGGGCCGGGACGATTTCGATCAGTGGCAGGGCCAGGGCCGCAAGCCCGCGCAGGCGCAAGCCCTGCACCCATTGCTGCGCTTCGCGCGCGGGCCGGGTCACAAGCACTTGCATTACTGGCCAGCGCTCAGTGCGCGCCACCGGCGCGCAGCCGTGCTGCCACGTCGCGGCCCAGCGCGGCCGCGGCGTCCAGGTCGGCCACAGCGCCAGCACCGCGCACCTGCACCAGCGCAGCGCTGCCTTCAGGGTCGCCCCAGGCCGCACTGAGTTGCAGGTATTCGCCCGAAAAGGTGGCAAACGCGGCCAGCGGCATGGAGCAACTGCCGCCCATGGCCCGGCTCACAGCGCGCTCAGCCGCCACCGCCAGCCAGCTACTTTGGTGTGCCAGCGGGGCCAGTGCCTGCAGCAGGTCGGCCCGGTCAGCGCGCACCTCAATACCCAGCGCCCCCTGCCCGGCCGCCGGCAGCATCTCGGTGGCTGAGAACACACTGCGAATTCGTTGCGACAAACCCAGCCGCTTGAGCCCCGCCGCAGCCAGCACAATCGCGTGGTACTGGCCCTCGTCGAGCTTGCGCAAGCGGGTGTCCAGATTGCCGCGCAACGGGGCAATGCCAATGTCAGGACGTCCAAGCGTGGCAAACAGGGCCCGCAGCAACACCAGCCGGCGCAGGCTTGAGGTGCCCACCACAGCCCCCTGCGGCAAATCAGCCAGGGACGCATAGTGGGGGCAGACCAGTGCGTCGTGCGGGTCTTCCCGCTCCATCACGCAACCCAGGGCGAAGCCGGTTGGAATCTCCATCGGAACGTCCTTGAGCGAATGCACCGCGATATCGGCCCGGCCTTCCTCAAGCGCGACTTCCAGCTCTTTGACGAACAGGCCTTTGCCCCCCACTTTGCTGAGTGAGCGGTCAAGGATCTGGTCGCCCTTGGTGGTCATGCCCAGCAGCGTGACCTGGTGCCCACGCTGCGTGAGCAGGGCCTTCACATGTTCGGCCTGCCACAGGGCCAACCGGCTTTCACGGGTGGCGATGACGATGTTGCTCAATGTCGTAACCCATTTGTAATCATCTGATAGCGGACGATGCTAGCATGCACGCTGCCAAAAAATTAAGCACATAGAGGACGGCCACACCGTGGAAAACCCAGGCAAAGACACACCCTCGCGCCGCGCCAGGGACAACGAACGCCCGCTGGTGGAAGACATCCGCCTGCTAGGCCGGATTTTGGGCGACGTGATCCGCGAGCAAGAGGGCGTGCAAGCCTACGAACTGGTGGAGCAGGTACGCAAGTTGTCAGTAGCGTTTCGCCGCGACGCCGACCATGAAGCCGACCGTGCGCTGAAGAAGTTGCTCAAGAGCCTGAGCGGCGACCAGACCGTGAGCGTGATTCGCGCCTTTACCTACTTCAGTCACCTGGCCAACCTGGCGGAAGACCGCCATCACATCCGGCGCCGCATCGTTCACGAGCGCGCCGGCGACCAGCAAGAAGGCAGCATTGAAGTAGCCCTGGCGCGGTTGCGCTGGGCCGGCATCGCGCCAAAAACCATCGCCCAAACGCTGGCCGCAGCCTACGTGTCGCCGGTACTCACCGCTCACCCCACCGAAGTGCAACGCAAGAGCATCCTGGACGCCGAGCGCAACATCGCAAACCTGCTGACCACGCGCGACGAGACCAAGGACCGCGCGCTTCCCAAAGACGCTCTGGCCCCCCGCGAGCTTGCGGCCAACGAGGCGCAAATTCGCGCCCGGGTGCTGCAGCTTTGGCAAACCCGCCTGCTGCGCTTCACCAAACTGACGGTGGCCGACGAGATCGAAAACGCCTTGAGCTACTACGAGTCCACCTTCCTGCGTGAGATCCCGAAAATCTATGCTGACCTGGAACGGGAACTCGGGCACCACCCGGTGGCCAGTTTTCTGCGCATGGGCCAGTGGATTGGCGGTGACCGTGACGGCAACCCCAACGTCAGTGCCCAGACACTGGAATACGCGCTGGGCCGCCAGGCCGAGGTGGCCCTGCGCCACTACCTCACCGAGGTGCACTGGCTGGGCGGCGAGTTGTCGCTG
Organism: Ramlibacter sp. 2FC; assembly: GCA_943369755.1. Lineage (GTDB taxonomy): Bacteria > Pseudomonadota > Gammaproteobacteria > Burkholderiales > Burkholderiaceae_C > CALROG01. The sequence continues at coordinate 85,039 of CALROG020000004.1, read as the reverse complement.
TCGGCCATGCTGGTGGACTGCACCCCTGAGATGAAGGCACTGGCCCAGCGCTCGCCTGACAGCAACGAACACCGCCAGGACGAGCCGTACAGGCGGGCGCTTACCGGCGTCTACGCCCGGCTGGCTGCCAGCCTGAAAGACCTGACCGGCGGCGACGCGGCCCGCCACGCCGTCGCGCCGCAAAATGCCTACCTGCTGGCAGAAGAATTCCTGGCCGACCTGCGCACCATTGAGGCCTCGCTGCTGGCCCACCACGGCGCAGCATTGGTAGCACAACGGCTGCACCCGCTGATTCGCGCGGTCGAGGTGTTCGGTTTTCACCTGGCCACTGTGGACCTGCGCCAAAGCTCGGATCAGCACGAGCAGGTGGTGGCCGAGTTGCTGGCCGCCGCGCGGGTCGAGCCGCACTACGCCAGCCTGGCTGAGGACGCCCGCCGCGCGCTGCTGATCAGGCTGCTCAATGACGCCCGCTCGCTGCGCGTGATGGGCGCTCAGTATTCCGAACACGCGCAAAAAGAAATGGCGATATTTGAATGCGCCAAACGCATGCGCAAGCGCTTTGGCGTGCAAGCCATTCGCCACTACATCATCAGCCACACAGAAACGGTGAGTGACCTGCTTGAAGTGCTGCTGCTGCAAAAGGAAGTGGGCCTGATGCATGGCACGCTGGACGGCGGGGCAGTTAACGACCTGATCGTGGTGCCACTGTTCGAGACCATTGAAGACCTGCGCAATGCCGCGCCCATCATGCGCGAGTTCTACGCCCTGCCCGGCGTTGCCGAGCTGGTTCAGCGCAGCGGTGCCGAGCAAGACATCATGCTGGGCTACAGCGACAGCAACAAGGACGGTGGCATCTTCACCAGCAACTGGGAGCTGTACCGTGCAGAAATCGACCTGGTGGACCTGTTTGACCAACTGGCCAACAGCCACAACATCCAGTTGCGGATGTTCCATGGCCGTGGCGGCACGGTGGGTCGTGGCGGCGGGCCGAGCTATCAGGCCATCCTGGCCCAGCCGCCGGGCACAGTGCGCGGGCAAATTCGCCTGACCGAGCAGGGCGAGGTCATTGGCTCCAAATACGCCAACCCCGAAATCGGCCGACGTAACCTGGAAACCCTGGTCGCCGCCACGCTGGAAGCCACGCTGCTGCAGCCCACCAAGCCGGCCACCAAGGCCTACCTGCAAGCCGCTGAAGCGCTGTCGGTTGCGAGCATGGCGGCCTACCGCGCGCTGGTGTACGACACGCCTGGATTTACCGAGTACTTTTTCCAGGCCACCCCAATCCGCGAGATTGCCGAGCTCAACATTGGCTCGCGGCCGGCCTCGCGCAAGCCCAGCCAGCGTATTGAAGACCTGCGCGCCATACCCTGGGGCTTTAGCTGGGGCCAATGCCGCCTGACGCTGCCGGGCTGGTATGGCTTTGGCTCGGCGATTGACCAGTTCCTCAACGCCACGCCTGGCCAGCCGCGCCGCGACGGCCTGGCGCTGCTGCAAAAGATGTACCGCCAGTGGCCGTTCTTCAAAACGCTGTTGTCCAATATGGACATGGTGCTGGCCAAGAGCGACCTGGCGCTGGCCTCCCGCTATGCCGAGCTGGTTCCCGATGCACGGTTGCGCAAGAAGATTTTTGCCGCGATTGAAGCGGAATGGCATCTCACTGCGCTGGCGCTGACACTGATCACCGGTGAAAAGAACCGTCTGGCGCACAACGCGGCGTTGGCCCGGTCAATCCGCCACCGCTTCCCCTATATCGACCCGCTGCACCACCTGCAAGTCGAGCTGGTGCGCCGCTACCGTGCTGGCAAAGCCGACGACCGGGTGCAACGCGGTATTCACATCTCGATCAACGGCATTGCGGCGGGGCTGCGCAACACCGGCTGAGGCCGACCGCGAGCGTCCCTTACCATCGGGCTTGTTCGGACAAACGGTTCAAGGCCCTGAAGATGCGGATCCTGCTGGTCGAGGATGACAAGTTGCTGGCCGACGCCATTGGCCGCGCGCTGGTGCAGTCTGCCTACGCGGTGGACACGGTAGACACCGGCGAGCAAGCCGACAACGCCTTGACCATGCACAGCTACGACCTCGCCGTCCTGGACATCGGGTTGCCCGGGCTGGACGGTCTGGAGGTGCTGCGCCGCCTGCGCAGCCGCCGCAGCGTCATGCCAGTGTTGATGCTGACCGCCTTCGACACCCTGGAAGACCGGGTCCGGGGGCTGGATCTGGGTGCCGACGACTACCTGGCCAAGCCATTTGATCTGCCCGAACTCGAGGCACGGGTACGCGCGCTATTGCGCCGGGGTGCTGGCGTCACCCCGCTACTGGAGTTCGGCGGGTTGACCTTTGACACCATTGGCCGGCGCGTCCATCACAACGGCCGCCCGCTTGAGCTGTCTCCGCGCGAACTGGCCCTGCTGGAACTGCTGCTGCTGCGCCAGGGTCGCGTTGTCAGCAAGGAACACCTAGTCAATCATCTCTACGGCTGGGGCGATGAGGTCGGTGACAACGCGATTGAGGTTCACGTCTACCGGCTGCGGCGCAAACTTGAGCCGGTGGGCTGCGAGATCCGGACGGTGCGCGGCATGGGCTACCTCATGGAGCGGGCCAATGCACCCCAATGAGCCACGACTGCAGCGCACCCTGCTGGGCTGGCTGCTGGTGCCACTGCTGTCTCTGCTGGTGCTGGATACCGGCTTCACCTACCTGTCTTCGCGCAAACTGGCCGACCTCGCGCACGACCGGTCACTGAACGAGATTGCGCGCGAGATCATGCAGCATGTGCAGCCAGGGACGGACACGCCCCGGCTGGAACTCGCCCCGGCCGCCGAACGGGTGCTGCTCAACGATCCGGATGACCAGGTGTTCTTCAGGCTGACCGCAGAAAATGGCCAGGTGCTGGGCGGGGACCCGGCATTCACGCCAACCGAAGCCGCGCCGCGCAAGGGCGCACCACCGGTCTACCGCAACGCCACCTTGCATGGCCAGACGGTAAGGGTGTTGGAGTGGTGGGCAACCGTAGTGGGCGCTTCCGGCAGTCGCATGGTGTTGGTTCAGGTGGCCGAAACCATGAACAAGCGCGACCAGCTGGCGCGCGACATTCTGGTGCAGTCTGTGGTGCCCCAGCTTATGCTGATCCTGATGGCCACCGTTGCCGTCTACGTGGGGGTGTCGCGCGGCCTTGCGCCGCTACGCCGGCTCCAGCGCGCAGTGTCCAACCGTTCTCACCTGGATTTGAGCCCCGTCGACGCGCATGACGTTCCCGGTGAAGTGCGCCCGCTGGTCGAGGAGGTCAACCACCTGATGCTCAGGCTGGGCAAGGTCCTTGACTACCAAAGCCGGTTTGTCGCGGACGCGGCACACCAGCTCAAGACTCCCGTGAGCGGGCTGAAGGCGCAAATTGAAGTGGCGCTCAGGGAATCAGACCCGCAGCGCCTGAAGCATTCGATGGCGCAACTCTATGTCGGCGCTGACCGGCTGTCGCGTTTGGTCCAGCAACTGCTTTCACTGGCGCGCAATGAACCTGCGGCAGCACGGGCGGTGCAACGTGAACCCACTGACTTGCGCTCTCTCGCGATGGCCACCACCATGGAATGGGTTCCGCTGGCAATCAAGTCCGAAATTGACCTTGGCTTTGAGGGGCAAGAGACACCGTTGATGATCGACGCCGACGCCGACCGGTTGCGCGAGCTGATCAACAACCTGGTGGACAACGCGATTCGCTACAGCCGCCGCGCCGGCCGGGTCACGGTGCAAGTCGGTGTTGACGCTCGCCAGGCCAGGCTGTCTGTTGGCGATGACGGCCCGCATATCCCGGTGGAAGAACGCTCCCGGATTTTTGAGCGCTTTCACCGCCTGCTGGGCACCCAGACTGACGGCAGCGGGCTGGGCCTGGCCATCGTCAGTGAAATCGCCTCGTTGCACGGTGCCCGCATCGTGCTTGAAGACGACGGCGACGGCGTAGGCAACCGTTTCAGCGTGTTTTTCCCGTTGAGCGCGCAGGCTGAGCCCGATGCTGCGTCAGCCGGCTGACAGCTTGCAGACAACTGCCTGACAGCTCGGCGGCAGGCTGAGGACAGATGGGCTTTCTAAGCTCGGTTGGGTCGGTGCGCACCTCGCTGCACCCCCTACCCGAGGAGACTTCATGCTTGAATTTGCCAGTGCGGAATTCTGGATTGCCTTGTCCCAGATCGTTCTGATCAACATCGTACTGAGCGGCGACAACGCAGTCGTCATAGCCCTGGCCTGCCGTTCGCTACCGCCAGCGCAGCAGAAGAAGGCCATTTTGTTCGGCAGCGTCGGGGCCATCGTGCTGCGGGTGGTATTGACATTCTTTGCGGTGATGTTGCTGGACCTGCCCTACCTCAAGCTGATTGGTGCTGCAGCACTGCTGTGGATCGGCGTTGGTCTGCTCAAGAGCGACGACGGCGAGGAAAATCTGGAAGGTCATTCCAGCCTTAGCGCGGCGATCAAGACCATCGTGGTCGCCGACCTGGTGATGAGCCTTGACAACGTCATCGGCGTCGCCGCTGCGGCCAAGGGCAATGTGGTTCTGCTCGTCGTCGGCCTCATCATCAGCATCCCGCTGATCATCTTTGGCAGCGCCGTGCTGCTGAAAATCATGGGCCGCTTCCCCATCATCATCACCCTGGGTGCCGGCCTGCTGGGCTGGGTCGCCGGTGAAATGGCCTTCTCTGACCCGGCCATCATCGGCTGGGCGACCAAGCAACACACGCTGCACATGATTGCCCCCGCCATTGGTGCGGTACTGGTGGTGGCCACCGGCAAGTGGCTGACCAGCCGAAGCGCCAGGGCGGCCGCTCCGGCGGCCTGAACGCGGGAGTTTGCAATGGCAAAAGTGTTGGTTCCGGTACAGCCCGATCAGCAGGCCAAGACCCGCGCGGCCGTCGCGGCGGCCATCAGGCTGCATCAGCGGGAACATGTTGCAGTCCATTTGTTAAGCGTGCAGTCCAAAGTCAACGGGCATGTGGCCACCTACTTCAGCGCCGAAGAGCTGCAACAGTTACAACAAAAAATGGGCCGGGAAGACCTGCTGGAAGCGCGCCGCCTGCTGGACGCCGCCAACGTTCCCTACACCACCAGTATTGCGGTGGGCCGCCGCGTTGAAACCATTGCCCTGACCGCAAACGAATACGGCTGCCGCCGCATCCTGCTGGGCTCGGGTATTGAGACCGACATGATTGGCAAGGTGTTCGGCTCGCTGGCCGACCAACTGCGGCGAATGATGGCAGGTGTCGGCAGCGTCGAAGTCATAGGTTCCTGAAGCGCAGCCAGCCCGAACCGGCTTACCCGCCGGCAATCGCCTCGCGCACGGCAGGCAGCTGGCGGCGCGACACCGCCAGCAGCTCGTCGTCAAGCCCGGTCAGGCGCAGGGCCCAGCCGTCGCCTTCTTCAGGGTCGATGTGCTTTTCCAGCGCGCGCATGGCGCGGCGCGCCACCAGCGCGTTGCGATGTACCCGCAGGAACTGCGAGGGGTATTGCGCCTCCAGCTCGTTGAGCGAGCCGTCCAGAATATAGCTGCGCACAGCGGTGCGAACCGTCAGGTACTTCAGCTCCGCCTTGAAGTACAAGACCTCGCCCAGTGGCACCCGCTCAGTCCGTCCCCGGTCTTGAATGAGCAAGTACTCTTGAGGCAAATCGGGCTCCGGCCCGCGTCCTGACTGCACGAGCCGCTCTACTTTTTGTAGCGCTGCTTGCAATCTCTCAAGCCTGACAGGCTTGGTCAGGTAGTCCACCGCCTCAATTTCAAAGGCCTGCACCGCGTGCTCGGCATGGGCAGTGACAAACACCACAGCCGGCGCAACCGCCAGGTTGCGAATGGCGCGGGCCAGCGCCATCCCGTCGGCCCCCGGCATGTGGATGTCCAGCAGCACGGCGTCAAACGCTTCATGCTGCAAGTACGCCATGGCCTGGGCCGCATTGGCCGCTTCTGCGCCCACCTGCACCTGCGGGGCCTTGCAGTCACCCAGCAGCGTGCGCAGGCGCGAGCGCGCCAGTTGCTCGTCATCAACAACAAGTACCTTCAAGCTCATGAATCCCCCTTGGCCGGAACTTCAATGCGAACCTGGAACAAGCCATCTTTCAACGCGGCCTGAAACTGCCCCTGCACATCGTGCAACAGGTTCAGGCGGTCGCGCACATTGGCCAGCGCCAGGCCATGGCCCGGCCGTCCTTGGCCCGACGGCACCGTATTGGTGACCTTGATGACCACGATGCTGCCCCGGCGCTGGGTGCTGACTCGAATCTGGGCCCCGCGTTCACTGGGCTCGACGCCATGCTTCACTGCGTTTTCCACCAGCGGCTGCAGCATCAGGGGCGGCACGCTGGCCTCGTTCGCAGCCGGGTCCAGCGCCCATTCCACTTGCAGCCGTTCGCCAAAGCGCACCTGTTCAATGGCCAGGTAGCGCTTGGCCAGCGCCACCTCTTCGGCCAATGTCACAGCGCCGCTTTGGTCCATCAGCGCGTGGCGGAACAGGTCGCTCAGGTCTTCCAGCAAGGCCTCGGCGCGGGCCGGGTCAGCGCGCACCAGGGCAATCGCGCTGTTCAGCGTATTGAAGAGAAAGTGTGGCCGGATGCGGGCCTGCAATTCGGTCAACCTTGCCGTGGTGTCCGCCGGGGTGCGGGCCTTGGCACGCCAGACCAGCGCCGCTACCAAGGCCGCAGACAGCAACGCCCCGGCAAAGGCAGACCCGACCCAGGGGGTCTTGTCCGCAAAGCCGACCAGCGCCAGCAGGGCACAACCATACAAGCCTGCCAGTACGCCCAGCAACACACCACAGGCGTACTGCGCCTCGTTGGGCAACCGGGCCAGCAGCTTCTTGAGGCTGCAGGCGGCAATCAGCCAGGCCAGCGTGGCTGGCAATGCAGCGCCCGTAAGAATCGACAGGCGGCCCAGCCAGTCCATGAAAGAGACCGCTCCGAACATCGCGCCCACGCCCACCACAGACTCCACAAACAGCACCGCGCGCAGAATCACACCGGTCTGGCAGGCGTCGAACACCAGTACCCGTGGCGGCGGCTCATGCGGTGGCCGCGAGGCCAGATCCTGGAAGGCCGATAAAATTTGTGAGTCCTGCATTCAAGAAGCACCCAACCTAAGGGCGTGTCGGGGTCAAAACCCGATTCTCACCTACCCATGTCCCAAAACCAACTCGACAAGAAATCCCAAGCCTGGTCAGCGCTGTTCTCTGAGCCCATGAGCGACCTGGTCAAACGCTATACGTCGAGCGTTTTCTTCGACAAACGCCTCTGGCAGGCGGACATTGCGGGTTCGCTGGCGCACGCCGACATGCTGGGCGCGCAAGGCATCATTTCAAAAGACGACCTGGCCTCCATCCACCAGGGCATGGCGCAGATCGAAGCCGAAATTGACGCCGGCAGTTTTGAATGGAAGCTCGACCTGGAAGACGTGCATCTGAACATCGAGGCACGCCTGACGCAACTGGTGGGCGACGCCGGCAAGCGGCTGCACACCGGGCGCAGCCGCAATGACCAGGTTGCCACCGACGTGCGGCTGTGGCTGCGTGGCGAGATTGACCTGATCAACGCCCTGCTGGCCGACCTGCAAAAGGCGCTGGTAGAGATTGCCGACAAAAACGTTGAGGTCGTGATGCCTGGCTTTACCCATCTGCAGGTGGCCCAGCCGGTAAGCTTTGGCCACCACATGCTGGCCTATGTGGAAATGTTTGCGCGTGACGCCGAACGCCTGGGCGACGTGCGTAAGCGCGTCAACCGCCTGCCGCTGGGCAGCGCCGCGCTGGCTGGAACCAGCTATCCGCTGGACCGCGAGGCGGTGGCCAAAGCACTGGGCATGGTTGATGAAAAGGGCCAGCCCTGCGTCTGCCAGAACAGCCTGGACGCTGTGAGCGACCGCGACTTCGCCATTGAATTCACCGCTGCGGCCAGCCTGTGCATGGTGCATGTGAGCCGCCTCAGTGAGGAGCTGATTCTGTGGATGAGCCAGAACTTCGGCTTCATTCAAATCGCCGACCGCTTCACCACCGGCAGCTCGATCATGCCGCAGAAGAAAAACCCCGACGTGCCCGAGCTGGCCCGCGGCAAAACCGGGCGCGTGGTTGGCCACCTGATGGGCCTGCTAACCCTGATGAAGGGCCAACCCCTGGCCTACAACAAGGACAACCAGGAAGACAAGGAGCCGCTGTTCGACACGGTGGACACCCTGAAAGACACGCTGCGCATCTTTGCCGACATGGTGGGCGGCATCACGGTGAAGCCCCAGGCCATGGAACAGGCCGCGCTGCGCGGCTACGCCACCGCCACCGACCTGGCGGACTATCTGGTGAAAAAGGGCCTGCCGTTTCGCGACGCACATGAGACGGTCGCGCATGCCGTGAAGGCCGCAATCTCGCACAACGTGGACTTGTCCGAGCTGCCGCTGGCGGTGCTGAAAGAATTCAACCCGGCGATTGAAAAAGACGTCTACGAAGCCTTGAGCTTGCGTGGCTCGCTGAACGCCCGCAACACGTTGGGCGGCACCGCACCGGCGCAGGTGCGCACCCAAATCGCGCGGCACCGTGGGCGGTTGGGGTAAGCCGACACCCCAGTCCGTTAGCACGCCAACATGGTTATGTGATTTTTGCATAACCAACGGCCAACACGGCCTTGGACTTTGAACAACGAGACGCCTACGCTTGCGGCCTCGGGTTACCGACCCGTTCCCCAAGCCCATCAGGAGTCTCCATGTCACAAGCACCCGGTTCCACTTCCACCGCTGCGCCGTCCCCAAACGCCCTGCCCTCTTATCTGGACGCGAGCAACCTCGGCCCCTGGGGCATCTATTTGCAACAAGTGGACCGCGTCACGCCTTACCTGGGCCATCTGTCGCGCTGGGTTGAAACCCTCAAACGCCCCAAGCGGGCGCTGATTGTGGACGTGCCGATCCACCTGGACGACGGCACCGTGGCCCACTACGAAGGCTACCGCGTGCAACACAACACATCGCGCGGCCCCGGCAAGGGCGGTGTGCGCTTTCACCAGGATGTAACGCTGTCGGAAGTGATGGCGCTGTCAGCCTGGATGTCGATCAAGAACGCGGCAGTGAACGTGCCCTACGGCGGTGCCAAGGGCGGTATCCGGGTTGACCCGCGCACCCTGTCGCGCGCCGAGCTGGAGCGCATCACGCGCCGCTACACCAGCGAGATCGGCATCATCATCGGCCCCAACAAAGACATCCCGGCGCCCGACGTCAACACCGACGGCCAGATCATGGCCTGGATGATGGACACCTATTCCATGAACCAGGGGTCCACCGCCACCGGCGTGGTCACGGGCAAACCGATTGACCTGGGCGGCTCGCTCGGGCGAGTGGAAGCCACGGGCCGCGGCGTGTTTACCGTCGGCGTGGAGGCGGCCAAGCACATCGGCCTGGACGTTTCCCAGGCCCGCGTGGCGGTGCAGGGCTTTGGCAACGTGGGCGGCATTGCGGCCAAGCTGTTTGCCGAAACCGGCGCAAGGGTGGTGGCGGTGCAGGACCACGGCGGCACCATCTACCGCGAAGCCGGCCTGAACGTACCCGAGTTGTTAAAGCATGTGGCGCAGCACCGCACGGTGGCCGGTTTCGAAGGCGCTGAAGTCATTGCCAACGACCTGTTCTGGGACGTGGAATGCGACATCCTGATCCCGGCTGCGCTGGAGGCCCAGATCACCCGGGCCAACGCAGGGCGCATCAAGGCCCGCATGGTGATCGAAGGCGCCAACGGCCCCACCACCCCCGAGGCGGACGACATCCTGAAAGAGCGCAACATTCTGGTGCTGCCGGATGTGATTGCCAACGCAGGCGGCGTGACGGTGAGCTACTTTGAGTGGGTGCAAGACTTCTCCAGCTTCTTCTGGGACGAGGAAGAAATCAATGCCCGCCTGGTGCGCATCATGCGCGCCGCATTCGCCAGCATCTGGCAGGTGGCGCAGGACAACAAGGTCACGCTGCGCACTGCCACCTTCATCGTGGCCTGCAAGCGGATTTTGCATACGCGCGAGCTGCGCGGGCTGTACCCCTGAAGCGGCGCATCGCCGCAGGCCAGCATGAGGATTTTTTGAAAGCCTGGCAGCGCGCTGCAATTTTCTTCAAACCCCCAAGCGAACAAAGCCGCTAGCATCGGTGTCATTCGAGGAGACACCCATGACCGTGATTACCAACATCGAAGACCTGCGCGTGCTGGCCAAGAAGCGCGTGCCGCGCATGTTCTACGACTACGCCGACTCTGGCAGCTGGACCGAGAGCACCTATCGCGCCAACGAGGCCGACTTCCAGCGCATCAAGCTGCGACAGCGGGTGGCGGTGAACATGGAAAACCGCAGCACAGCCACCCAGATGGTCGGCCAGGACACCAAGATGCCGGTATGCATCGCACCCGTGGGCCTGACCGGCATGCAAAGTGCCGACGGTGAAATCAAGGCAGCCAGGGCGGCCGAGCGCTTTGGCATCCCCTTCACGCTGTCGACCATGAGTATTTGCTCCATCGAAGACATCGCCGCCCACACCAAAGCGCCCTTCTGGTTCCAGCTCTACATGATGCGTGACCGCGACGCCATGGCCCGCATGATCGACCGCTGCAAAACGGCGAAGTGCAGTGCGCTGGTGCTCACGCTGGACCTGCAGGTGATCGGTCAGCGCCATAAAGATTTGAAGAACGGCCTGACCGCCCCGCCCCGCCCCACCCTGGCCAACATCATCAACCTGATGACCAAGCCGCGCTGGTGCCTGGGCATGGCCGGCACCCGCCGCCACAGCTTTGGCAACCTGGTGGGCCATGTGAAGGCGGTCACCAACATGAAATCACTGGCGTCCTGGACCAATGAGCAGTTTGACCCCCGGCTGAACTGGGATGATGTCGCCTGGGTCAAGCAGCAATGGGGCGGCAAGCTCATTCTCAAGGGCATTCAGGACGTGGAAGACGCCAGGCTGGCGGTGCATAGCGGTGCCGACGCGATTGTGGTCAGCAACCATGGCGGGCGTCAGCTTGACGGCGCGCAAAGCAGCATTGAGGCACTGCCGGCGATTGTGGCCGCCGTCGGGTCGCAGATCGAAGTCTGGATGGATGGTGGCATCCGCAGCGGGCAAGACGTGCTGAAGGCCTGGGCGCTGGGCGCGCGCGGCACCATGATCGGTCGCGCCATGGTTTACGGCTTGGGGGCCATGGGCGAAGAAGGCGTGCTCAAGGCACTGCAAATCATCCACAAGGAACTGGACATCACCATGGCCTTCTGCGGCCACACCAATATCCAGAACGTCGACCGGTCCATTTTGCTGCCGGGCAACTACCCGGGCTCGCCCTGACCGGCACGGCACCCGCATAAGCTTGCGCTGCGCCGCTATGCTTGCGGCGTGACTGCCACCGCCCCCATTCGCCGCATTGCCCACCTGGACATGGACGCGTTCTACGCGTCCGTCGAGCTGCTGCGCTACCCGCAGCTCAAGGGGCTGGCGGTGGTGATTGGGGGTGGCAGGCGGCGGCTGGACGAGGCCCTGAGCACGCAGTACGCCGGGCTGCCGACGCACGAGATTCCGATGGACGCCTTTCCACGCCTTACCGGCTATGCCGGGCGCGGCGTGATTACCACCGCCACCTACGCCGCGCGGCAGTTTGGCGTGGGCTCGGCCATGGGGCTGATGAAGGCGGCCAAACTGTGCCCGCAGGCCATTTTGCTGCCGGTGGACTTTGAAGAAGTACGCAAGTACTCGCGCCAGTTCAAAGCCATCATCCGCGACATCGCGCCGCTGGTGGAAGACCGGGGCGTCGACGAGGTGTACATCGACTTCACCGACGTGCCTGGTGGCCAGCGCGAAGGCGGCCGGGTACTGGCGCGGCTGATCCAGAAAAGCATCCACGAAGCCACCGGCCTGACCTGCTCCATCGGCGTGGCACCCAACAAGCTGATTGCCAAGATGGCCAGCGAATTCAACAAGCCCAACGGCATATCGGTGCTGCACCCCGACGATGTGCAGACGAAAATCTGGCCCCTGCCGGTGCGCAAAATCAACGGCATTGGCCCCAAGGCCGAGCTGAAGCTGCACAAGCTGCACCTGATGACGATTGGCGACATGGCGGCGCAACCGCGTGACTGGTTGATAGACAACTTTGGCAAAACCTACGGTGCCTGGATGCACGACGCCGCCTGGGGCCGCGACGACCGGCCGGTGGTGACCGAAAGCGAGCCCGTGTCGATGAGCCGCGAAACCACCTTTGACCGCGACCTGCACGCTGTGCACGACAAAGCCGAACTGGGCGCGGTGTTCACCCGCCTGTGCGAGCAGGTGGCTGGCGACCTGCAACGCAAGGGCTACCTGGGCAAGACCATTGGCATGAAACTGCGCTACACCGACTTCAAGGTCGTCACGCGCGACCAGACACTGGCCGAGCCAACCGCAGACGCAAAGACCATTCGCCACACTGCCGGCCTGTGCCTCAAGCGGGTGGACCTGGGGCCACGGATCAGGCTGCTGGGGGTGCGGGTGGGTGGCTTGGTACGCCTTGAAAATGCATCAAAACAGGCTGTAGCCCGCACCAGTAATGGGTCAGCCACTATCAAAATGATAGTGGCTTCAGACCAGCTGTTCTGATCAACTCAGATACTGGCGGGTTCGTCGGTGTCGCTGGTGGCCAGCACGGCTTCGCCCACCACCAGCGGCTCAGCGGTGTTGTCCGAAGCGCTGGCCACACTGCTGACGAACGTGGTGGCCCCGGCGGCGCTGGCACTTGCCGATGCCGGAACATCAGTCACAGCCACTGGTGGCGCAGTGGGTGCCACAACACTGGCGTCACTACTGCCGCCGCCACCACCACAGGCCGCCAGCGAGAGCACGCCAGCCACCAGGCCCAGATGCAGGCGATTGGATTGAAACGATTTCATGGTGTTTCCTTGGGGTTTACTTCGAGCCAGGGACAGGGGTGTTCAGGTACGGGAAACCGCTAAGGAACGGCACCACCGCCTGGTCTACGCCGTCATGCACGCTGGCAGACGTGGCACCCAGCGGCACGCTGGAGGCCTTGCACGACGACGTCGCACCGGCTACGCCCGGAATGCTGTTGAGCTTGAGCGCGTCGTTGTCGCCATTGATCACGCACAGGCCGCCCAGCATGGCCACCAATGCGATGTCAACCACGTCGTCTTTGGGGCGGCGGCCGTTCGGAAAGCCCGCCAGGTCTTTTGCCTGGGCCAGGTTGGCCACCCCACCGACCCGAAGCACTTCACCGGCCACGCCCAGGCGGTTTTGCTCGGCAAAAGCCACCGGCGCAATGGCCGTGTTCAGGCGCAGCATTTCAGACGGCGTGACGGTTGCCGGCTTGTTCACGCCGGTGATGCCGGTCAGGAACGTGGTGGCCAGGTCGGTGCGCGGAAAATTGGTCGGTGCCAGGCCTGCGGTATCACCGGTCAGCACCAGGCCCAACAGCGCGGGCAGTGTGGGGTTGGTCACGTAATCCAGGAACTGGCCGTCGCCGCTGGGCTTGGACGCGTTGAACTTGTCCTTGTCGCGCAGGCCGATCACCACTTCGTTGACCAGCGGGTTGCCCAGGCGCGAGACCTGCGTCCAGGCGCCGCCGGGCTTCTCGCTGGTCTGCAGGCCGGAAGCAGGCGCGCCCGACAGCAGGCGGGCCTGGCGCAGGCTGGCCGTGGTCCAGCCGCCCACTACCGGCTCGGTACCAGTGGTCAGGCAGTCCTTGTGGATTTCAATCGCCATGGAGGTGACGTTCTTGTCCTGGATCGAGTTGGCGGCAAAGGCATTGATCAGGGCCGGGTTAGTGATCTGCGCCGCAGTGGCGTTCACCAGGTCAAAAATCGGGCCGAGGTTGACCGCAAAGCCTTCCTGGCGCTGGCCCACAAACACCTTGCCGGTGTCTTTGCCGGCCGGGCAGCCCGGGATCTTCACGTCATGCACATGCTTGCCGGCATAGCTGGCGTAGGCCGCAGCGTTGCCCAGTGTCTTGACGCCGATGTAGTCCACCGGTTTCTCAAAACTGGCTGACCCGGCGGCCTTGGTGACCGCCTGCACTGTGCCCTTGCGGCGGTCGCCACGCACGATGTTGACGCTGTAGGTTTCAGCCACGTTGAGGTTGGCGTCCGACAGGTTGGCCACTGCGCCTGCCTGCGTCAGTGCAATGGCCACTGACTTGCCGCCAATTGGCAGTTCCACGCCCTTGCCAGCATTGGCCAGTGTGTTGTTGAAGCGAAACTGGAAGGTGAGGTCTTCTTTCGCGTCGCCGTTGTTGTCGATATGAATTTCATACAACGCGTTCGGGTCCATCTTGAAGTAGTTGGGGCCGCCGTACCCGTCTTGCAAAGGCATGTAATTGGCGATCAGCGTCACATAGTCGGCGCGGCCGGTCTCGTAGCTACGGAACATGTAGAAGTCGGTGCCGTCCACCTTGGGCGCAGTGGTAATGAACGGCCCTTCGCGGTGGCTGGACGCCAGGCTGGTGCCGGCAGCGCAAGCCGCAGCGACAGCCAGGCAGGTAAGACTGAATTTGTTGAATTTCATGGGGTGCTCCTGTTGATCAATGGGTTGTCAAAAAAACGTGAGAAAGGTGTCATCACTTGAGGGTGGCCAGCCAGGCGATAAGGTCGGCGCGGTCAGTTGCGTCGTCCACCCGAAAGCCCATGCGCTGGCCCGGCACCAGGTCTTCGGGGTTGGTCAGCCACGCGTTCAGGGTCTGTGGCGTCCAGTGCAGCCGCGACGCTGCCAGCGCTGGCGAATAGGCGTAGTCGGGTGCACTGCCAACGCGCCGGCCCAGCAGACCGCGGTGCGCCGGACCGACGCGGTGCGCGTCTACCGAATGGCAGGCACCACAGCGCGACTCGTACAGCGTCTTGCCGCGCAGCGCGTCACCGGGCACCGGGGTTGCCGGGTTGCGGCCAGCGGACTGTGCGGCCGCACCCAGGCACCACGCCGCCAGCAGGCCAGCTGCTGCGACAGCCAGCCCGTGCTTCATGCGCCAAAGCTCAGTGCGCCCATGGGAAGCGGGCGACCCAGGGCGTTGGTCAGCACGGTGAAGTGCATCGTTTCGTCAGCGGCCAGACGGGCGGCGACTTTGGCCAGGTCTTTGCTGCCAAAAGCCGGAATCACACCCAGGTAGGCATTGATGGCACCCAGCTCAAGCCGCGCTGCCAGGTCCAGCACATCACCCTGGTTCTTGAGCGTGTCGGCCCGCAGCGCCTTTGCGTAGTCGTCCAGCTTCTTCTCGGCAACCGGTGCGCCGCCCATCTTCTGGATGGTGGCAATCAAGGCGTCGCGGTGCGCCTTGTGGTGGCTCTGGAATGACACTGCGATGTCCAGCACCGGCTTTTGCAGCAAGCCGCTGCCAGCGCCGAGCTGGTAGGCGTTGATGGCTTCATGCTCCAGACCCAGTGCCACGTTCAGGATGCCAACGTCTCTTGACATGTCGGCACTGCTTCCCTGGGCCAGAGTTTCCTTGCCGGCGAGCAGTGCCACCGCCACCGCGGACAGCGAACCCGTTGTACTGATGAATTTGCGACGGGATGCTTGAATTAATTGCATAGGGAACTCCTTGAGGGTTATGGGGCAACCCGATGGGTCGCATCGTTGTCGTTGCCGACCCTTGCTTTACGCCGCGGCGCGGCAGGCGGATTTAACTTGCCCCAGTCGATTGGTCGGACTTCAATCAATTGAATCCAGTGAACACATCGCCGCGTAGGGGCCATCCCATACGCGGCCAAGGAGCGAGTTCGAACGTCTGCCTATACTCGCGCTCATGAGCACAGACCTGCCCAGCCTGCAACAACTGATTGCCAACACGGCGCGGGGCGATCACGCCAGCTTTGAGCTGGTGTATGTGCGCACGCGGTCGCATCTATTTGGCGTTGCGCTGCGTATGTTGGGACGAGAGCAGGCAGCCGAAGACGCGCTGCAAGAGGCGTTTGTGAGCATCTGGAAAAGTGCAGGCAGTTACCGCAGCGAGGTTCAGGGGCAACCGGTTCAGCCCATGACCTGGCTGATTGCGATCGTGCGCAACAAGGCGCTTGACGCCTTGCGCCAGCGCACCCGGCGCGGCGAAACCGAGCTGCCCGAAAACGACACGGCGCACGCCAGCGCCCCCAGTGCACTTGATTTGCTGGGCCAGGCCAGCCAGGCCATGCAGATCGAAGCCTGCCTGGGGATGCTGGACGGCAGTCACCGCCAGAGCCTGGCCCTGGCCTACTACCAGGGCCTGTCACACAGTGAAGTCGCGCAGCAAATGGGGGCGCCACTCGGTTCGGTCAAAGCCTGGATCCGGCGCGGGCTGGACAAACTCAAGAGCTGCCTGACGGCGCGCGGACTTGCCGCATGAAATACAGCGACCCGGCCCTGATTGACCACCTGTCGTCAGCGTACGTGCTTGGCACACTGGGGGCTGCCGCGCGGCGGCGGTTTGAGCGCCTGCTGCGTGACCGCGCCGACGTGCGGGTGGCCGTTGCGCTATGGGAAAGCCGCCTGGGTGAGCTGGCCCAGGTGGTCGCGCCACGCGAGCCGTCGCCTCGCGTCTGGGCCGCCATTGCAGCGCGCACCCGCCCCATTGCCGCCACCGGGGCACGGCCTTCGCCGCTGGGCTGGTTCAAGCCCGCAGGCTGGGGGCTGGGCGGGCTGGCGGGAGGGCTGGTTTGCGCCACACTTTTGTTTGTGGCGGTACCCGGCCTGTTTATCTCTACCGACCAGCTGGCGCTGCGCTCGGGCGACCGGTTGCCCCAAAGCTACGTTGGCCTGCTAACCGACGCACAAGGTAACGGCAAGCTACTGGTGAGCTCGCTGCGCCACGGCCGTACCCTGACGATCAAGGTAATCGGCCCGGTTGCGCCCCCGGCGCAGGGGCACCTGGTGTTGTGGGCGGTACCTGCCAATGCGCCGGCGTTCGTGCTGGGCCTGGTGCCGGCCAGCGGCTCCGCCACATCGCAACTGCCTGACACCTCGGAAAAGTTGCTGTCAAAGGTACAAAAGCTGGTGGTTACGCACGAAACCAGCGACAAACCGACCACGCCCGGTGCGACGGTTTACAGCGGCAACTGCGCCAAGCTCTGGTAGCGACCCGGCTGCGCCGCGATGGACGCGCAAACCAGCCGTCGCGCAACCCGACCCACTCAGACGTACATAAACATTGACGGCGTCTTACTCAAAACTTACAGTGAGGGCACTACCCCGAGGACGCCGCCATGACACTGGTCGAACTTCAGCGCATCAAGCAATGGCATGTAGAGCACCGGCAAGATCATCCGCTGGAATACCACCTTTGGGACTTTGTGCTGACCCTCTGGATCATGGGCTGGGTGGGCTGGTTGCCCGCACTGATGTTTGGGCAAGTGTTCAGTTTGCCACTGTGTCTGCTCGGCGGGATGATGCCCGGCCTCTATGTAGCGTGGCGTCGCCGCGCCCACCTTGACCGGCGGTTGCGTTGCGACTGGGTTGGCACCGGCGTGCCCTAGCCGTAGTTCAGCACCCAGGCAACGCCTTGCTGATAGGCCGCTTCGAGTGCGGCCTCTTCACTCAGGTGTTCGCCGCGCTCGACGGCAATTTCACGTGGCCGTGACGGCCAGACCTGCCTGGAGACCACCAGCGCCGGCACAAAGCGCCCAGCATCTGCAAGCTTGGCGCTGCAAAGCAATTCGTAGTCCTGGTGCCGATGGGTGCGCGTAACGCTCATAAGGCCTCTTGCGCTAAAAGCCCAAGTATGCGCTTTTGTGCAGGGGTGCTCAGGCCTCACCGCCATCTGTGGAAAGTGCCTCGGCGGTGTGCTGCGGAAAATTGACAATGCCGTTGTCGGCGGCCACCGCGTCGATCCGCACCAGCGGAGCCTGCGAGCGTACCGGGCCAAAAATTGTGGCAAAGGCTGCATCGGCCGCATCCCGACTGGTAGCCAGCCGCACCAGTCCCATGGGAATGGCGACACCGGACGGGTCAAACAGATACCAGCGGTCACCGAGCCAGGCTTCCACATAGGCGTGAAAGTCCGGCGGGCCAAGGATCGGGTCAGCGCCGTAGTCGAAGCCGGTGACAAAGCGCGCCGGGATGTTGAGTGCGCGGCACAACGCGATCATGAGGTGCGCGAAATCGCGGCACACACCCTGGCGGCTGGCCAATGTGTCGCACGCCGAGGTGGTGCTGACGGACGTATTGGACTGAAAGCTCACATTCCGGGTGACCCAGTCCCGGATCGTCACGACGCGGCCATAGCCCTGCCACAAGGCGCCGAACTGCCGGTTGGCAAAGCCATAAAGGCGGTCTGACTCGCAGTAGCGGCTGGGGTACAGATAAGGCAAAACATGGCTCGGCAGATCGGCTAGCGGCACCTCACACAAGCGATTAGGCTGGGCCAGGTGGTGGGCCAGATCGACGGTTGCCTCAGAACGAATGTTCAGCGGACCAGGGTTGGCCTTGAGGCACAGGTAACGGGTGTGCGCCACGGCGTCGGTGTGAAGGCGCGGTAAAACCTCCTGGCTGATCGTCAGGGTTTCGCTCAGAACCAGCTGGTGCCGCGTGCGGGCCGCCTGAACATTGAGGATGAAATCGGCACCGGGTGCCAGCACCTCATAAGACAGCGTGACTGCAAAGTTCAGTCGGATCAAACACAGACTCCAGTTGGGGTACGACGGCGCTTCAGGTTAGCACGCGGCACCCGGTGTCGCGTGCTTGCCAGCCTTGTCAACGATGCTGTCCTACATTCAAAGGGACAAGGAGACACCCCCCATGCAATGCTTCACCCTCACCCAGCAAGACCACATTGCCCACCTGGTGCTCAGTCGGCCCGAGGCCATGAACACCATGCACCCGACTTTTTGGCGCGAGCTCGACGACACGCTCACCCAGCTGCACCGCGACGGTACCGCACGGGCTCTGGTGATCTCATCAACCGGCAAGCACTTCAGTGCCGGCATGGCCCTGGAAACCTTTGGTGGCGCGATCACCATGGACGACAGCAGCGCCGAAGGGCGTGCCGCGATCTTCGACCTGCTGACAGACATTCAGAGCACCTTCACCAAGCTGGAGACGCTGCGCATCCCGGTGATCGTGGCGATCCAGGGTGGCTGCATCGGCGGCGCGGTGGACATGGTCACGGCCTGCTGCATTCGCTACGCCACGACCGAGGCCTTTTTCTGCATCCAGGAAATCAACATCGGCATGGTGGCCGACGTCGGCACGCTGCAGCGCCTGCCCAAGCTGGTGCCGCTGGGGGTGGTGAAGGAACTGGCCTATACCGGTCGGCGTCTGAGCGCGGCCAGGGCGCTGGGCTATGGCCTGGTCAATGAAGTATTCGACACGCAGGCGGCGATGCTTGAAGCCGCAATGCTGTGCGCCAAGGAAATCGCTGCCAAGCCGCCGGTTGCCATCTGGGGCACCAAGCAGGTCATTCACTACACGCGTGACCATTCGGTCGAAGACTCGCTCAAGCAAATGGGCTGGATTCAGGGCGCAATCTGGAGCAACGCCCATGTGCGCGAAGCCGTTGCAGCAATGAAAGAGAAGCGCGCAGGCAGCTTCACCCCGCTGGCACCACTGGCGCGCTTCCAGGACCTGGCCTGAGCTACTGCCGCGCGGTGCGCACGTTCGCAGGCAGCGCCTGGGGGTGGCTGGTGCGAAACGGATTGATGTCCAGCCCACCGCGGCGGGTGTAGCGCGCGTACACCGCCAGCTTGGCCGGTTTGCAGCGCGCCATGACGTCCATGAAGATGCGTTCCACGCACTGTTCGTGAAATTCATTGTGGTTGCGAAAGCTCACCAGGTAGCGCAACAGGCCGCCCTGGTCAATCTGCGGGCCGCTGTAGCTGATGCGCACACTGCCCCAGTCGGGCTGGCCGGTCACCAGGCAATTGCTCTTGAGCAGGTTGCTGGTTAGCACCTCCGTAACCGGCTGTTCGTCAAACGCCGCGCCCAGCAGCTCTGGCGCGGGCTGATAGTGGCTGCATTCAATGTCCAGCCGGTCCAGGCTCAGGCCGTCAAGTTCATGCACGGGCTCGCTGTCAAATTGCTCCGGCAGCAGCAAGCGCACACCCACGGACGAGATTACCGTCGCCCCGCGCCAGGCGGCCTCGTTGAGGTCGATGCGAATACGCTCGCGCACCTGTTCAGCACCCGCAAACCGGGTGTTGCTGAAGCTGTTGAGGTACAACTTGAATGACTTGCTCTCAATGATGTTGAGCGTCTCGCAGGGCACGGTAACGTGGGCAATGGCCACCTGCGGCTTGCCGCGCGGCGTGAGCCAGCTCAGCTCAAACGCGGTCCATATGTCAGCACCAAAGAATGGCAGCACCGCGCCGAGGCCGAGTTCAGTGCGCTTGGCCGCACGTGGAATTGGGAACAGCAGCGAGGCGTCGTACTGGTCGATGTAGCTGGCGGGCTTGCCCAGCTGCGAGCCTTCGGGCGTGTTTGGCAGCGTCATGCCATTTGCAAGTGAGGGATCAGCGGCTCCAGCAGGCGCTCAACCACGCCGGGCGGCAGGTCGTGGCCCATGCCGCCAATGCCTACCAGCCGGGCGTTGGGTATGCGTTGCGCAGTGTCCACGCCGCACGGATAAGGCACCAAGGGGTCGTCTTTGCCATGCAGCACCAGGGTAGGTGCACTGATGCGGCCCAGTTCGGCTGCACGGCGGCCCACGTCGGCACCAATGGCCACCATCTGGCGCAGGGTGCCGGCCGGGTGATAGCTGCGGTCCAGCCCCAGCCCAATGCGCTCGCGCAGCAGTGCTTCTTCCACCGGGTAGCCAGGGCTGCCAATCACCCGGAACAGCTTGACATAGTGGTCAAGCACGGCGCCGCGGCCTGGCCCCGCCGGGCGGCTGAGCAGCGCGCGTAGCACCGGGCCTTTGGCCTCGGGCAATCCACGGGCACCGCTGGTGCTCATGATGCTGGTCAGGCTGCGTACACGTTGCGGTGCTGCCAGTGCAATCCGCTGCGCGATCATGCCGCCCATGCTCACCCCAACCACATGGGCCTGAGGGATGTTGAGCGCGTCCAGCACGCCAATGGCGTCCAGCGCCATGTCATGCACTGAATACGGCGCTGCCGGGGTCAGGCCGACTTTGATCTTGAGCATCGTCCACATCAGGTTGGGCAGGCCCAGGTGGTCAAAATGCTGGCTCAGGCCAATGTCTCGGTTGTCGTGGCGGATCACCCGAAAACCCGCCTCCACCAAGGCCTGCACCAGTGCCGGTGGCCAGGCAATGAGTTGCATGCCCAGGCCCATGATCAGCAATACCACGGGCCGGCCGGCCTGCGAACCGTCTGCGCCGGTGTCTTCCAGTTCAATGTCGATTCCGTTGGCTTTGATTTTCATTCGAAGCGCCGCTCACGCAGCCATTTTGTGGCAATCCATTTTTCGCCGGCCAGCACTGGCGCGCCGCCATGCAGCGTCTTGGTGCTGGGGTGCGGCCGCTCGTAGCTGAAAAAAACCGCGTTGCCGCGTTTGGGTGCAACTTCCAGGTGCAGGTCGGGGAAGGTGGTGCCACCGCCTTTTTCAGGCTCGCCAAGGTACATCACCAGCGTGGCGACGCGCTGACCGCCACGCTTGAGAATGCTCGGCGTGCCGGGTTCATTGGGGTCAAAGTAGTCATAGTGGGGCTTGTATTCGGCTCCGGGTCGGTAATGCAGTACTTGCAAGCCCTCGCCGTTTTCTTCCGGCCAGTTCACCAGCCTGGCAATGCGCGCCTCGACGCGTTTCACCAGCTCGCTCTCACCACGCTGAAAGAACATGCCGTTGCTGGTGCGGTCGGCGTTGAGCTCCTCACCACCGGTCTTGATGGCCACGGTAAGCGAGCGCGCCAGCCGCGGGGTGGCGGCGGCGATCAAGCCGTCACACTCCTCATCACTCAACAGGTTGCCAAACACCACCACCCGCGGGCTGGCCATGACTTGAAGCAGGTGAACACGGCGGTCACCCGCGTCAATGTACAGCGGCGAATCGCCCAGTTCGGGCTCAGGCACTGGCACTGCCGGGGGCAGGCCGCTGGCCACCGCCTGCGTCTGCAGGTGCCCCTTGAGCGTTGCCTCCATCGCGTCAACCGCAACCTCTTCGGCCCAGCCGGAAGCCAGCATGGACTTGAGCACCGTCTCGGGTGTGAATCCGGCCTGGGCCTGGGCCACGATCCATTGGCGCAATTCAGGGGTGACTTGCTGACGGGGCGTGCTCATTCGGCGCTCCTGCGCCTGAACACCAGGCGGTCGGGGTGGGAAACCGCGGCGTCAAAGGCATAGCCTTCAAGCTTGAAGGCTTGCAATTTTTTCGGCGTGCTGATTTTGTGGCTGATCGCGTAGCGCGCCATCAGGCCGCGCGCGCGCTTGGCATTGAAGCTGATCACCTTGTACTGGCCCGCCCGGTATTCCTCAAACACGCATTCGATCACCCGGGCCTTCAGTGCCTTGCGGTCAACTGCCTTGAAGTACTCCTGCGACGCAAGATTGACCACCACCGGCGTCTTGTCGGCAACAAGACGTGTGTTGAGGTGTTCAGCGATCTGCGAACCCCAAAACCGGTAAAGATTTTTCGCCGGGCCAACTGGCAACGCTGTGCCCATCTCCAGCCGGTAGGGCTGCATCCGGTCCAGCGGGCGCAACACGCCGTACAGCCCGCTGAGGATGCACAGGTGCTGCTGGGCCCACATCAACTCGGGCAGCTTGAGGGTTTTGGCGTCCAGCCCGCCATACACATCGCCATCAAAAGCCAGCACCGCCTGCTTTGAGTTTTTGGCGCTGAACTTTGCCGACCAGGCCTGGTAGCGGGCCACGTTCAGCGCGCTGAGGGCATCGCTCAGGCTCATGAGTTGCGCAATTTGCTGCGGCGACTTCTTGCGCAGCACCTCGATCAACTGCGCGGACTGCGGCACAAACTGCGGCAGCGTGTGCGGCAAATCAGCGGCCGGGGCGTCAAAGTCAAGCGACTTGGCAGGAGACAACAGGAACAGCATTGCGGGTACAGCGAGGTTGAACGATTATCGCCAGTGGCGCCCACCCAGCCACTGGCAAACAGCACAGACCAACACCAAGGCGGCGTAGGTGGCCATCTTGCCATCGCGTCCGAAGTACCACAGCCCGAGCCCAAGCACCCCAACACCCGCTACAAAATTGATAGTGGCTTGAGCATACCAGGTGCGGGCTGGCGGGCTTTTTCCTACAAACCAACGAGCCGCCAGCAGCACCCCCAAAGCGACCGCCAATGCCGGGGCGACAAAGTTCAGCAAGTTAATCAGCAAGTCCAGCGGTCCCATGGGCGTCAATGCGAAAGGGTTGTTCAAAGCTTGTTCCGACGCTGCACGGGCTGAACAAGTACACAAATTTTATAATCGCCACAAATACCTCACGATATGGCAGTTTGGGCTCTAGGCATCAACCACACCACCGCGCCGCTTGACCTGCGCGGGCGCTTCGCGTTTGCGCTGGATCAGATCGAGCCCACCCTGCGGGGGCTGCGCGAATCTCTTTCGGGCCGCGAAGACCGCAGCCCCGAAGCAGCCATTCTGTCTACCTGCAACCGAACCGAGATTTATTGTGCGGGCCAAAGCCACGAGATCGAGCACGCGCTCGACTGGCTGGCCCATTCAGGCGGGGTTGCACCTTCACTGGTTCGCTCGCACGCTTATGCACTGCACGACGAACTGGCAGCACGCCACGCCTTTCGGGTGGCCAGCGGGCTGGACTCCATGGTGCTCGGCGAGCCGCAGATTTTGGGTCAAATGAAGGACGCGGTGCGCGCCGCCGACGACGCAGGGGCCCTGGGCACCACCCTCAACCAGCTCTTTCAGCGCTCTTTTGCAGTGGCCAAGGAGGTCCGAACCTCCACCGAGATTGGTGCCCATTCGATCAGCATGGCCGCTGCCGCCGTGCGGCTTGCGGGCCAGTTGTTTGAAGACCTGAGCACCATTCGCGTGTTGTTTGTAGGCGCTGGTGAAATGGTTGAACTGGCGGCCACCCACTTTGCCGCCAAGAACCCCCAGAAGATCGCTGTTGCCAACCGCACGCTGGAGCGCGGGGAAAAGCTGGCCAGCCGCTTCGGCGGCGAGGTCATGCGCCTGAGTGAGTTGCCCGAGCGCCTGCATGAGTTTGACGCCGTGATCAGCTGCACCGCCAGTACCCTGCCCATCATTGGCCTGGGGGCCGTGGCGCGGGCGCTCAAGCGCCGCAGGCACCGCCCCATGTTCATGGTGGACCTGGCCGTGCCACGCGACATAGAACCCGAGGTCAAGGCCCTGGACGACGTCTTTCTGTACACCGTCGATGACCTCGCCGGTGTGGTGCAGACCGGCCAGGCCAACCGCCAGGCTGCGGTGGAGCAGGCCGAAGCCATCATTGACGCGGGGGTTCGCAGCTTCATGCACTGGATGGATCAACGCGGCACGGTACCGCTGATCCAGCAACTCAATGCCCAGGCTGACGAATGGCGCATGGCCGAAATTGCCCGGGCGCGCAAGCTGCTGGCCAAAGGCGAAGACGTGGACGCAGTGCTCGAAGCCTTGTCGCGCGGGCTCACCCAGAAAATGCTGCACGGCGCCATGGCCGAGTTGCGGGCAGGTGATGTGGCGGCACGCGAGCGCGCCAGCGCCTCCATCGAACATTTCTTTTTGCGCAAAGAGCGTTAGCGGCGACCGCCCGCGCCGCGCCCCCGGAACAGCGCCGGGTGAACGGCGCACTTTGCACCCGCCCCCGCCCGGTTCGGGCCGGGCCAGTTGAAGCCCTTGCGACCCACCCATGAAACCCTTTCTTCGCCAACAACTTGAACGCTACCCGATTCGCCTGCAGGAGCTGGATTTTTTCCTGCAGCAGCCCGATGTGGTCAATGACATGCAGCGCTTTCGCGCCCTGACCCGTGAGCATGCCGAGGTGAGCGAGGTCGCGACCGGGTTTGCGGCTTTCATTCAGCGCGAGGCCGACCTGGCCGGTGCCCGCGACATGCTGGACGACCCCGAAATGGCCGAACTGGCGCGCGAAGAAATCGCCAGTGCCGAGGCAGACGTGGCCGCACTGGAGGACGACTTGCAACGCCTGCTGTTGCCCAAGGATCCGGACGACGTGCGCAACGCCTTCCTGGAAATTCGTGCTGGCACAGGCGGGGACGAGTCCGCCCTGTTTGCCGGTGACTTGCTGCGCCTGTACACCCGCTATGCCGAACGCCAGGGCTGGCGCTGCGAAGTGGTCAGTGCCAGCCAGGGCGAAGTAGGTGGCTACAAGGAAGTGGTGCTGCGCGTCGAGGGAGACAATGTTTACGGCAAGCTCAAATTTGAGTCGGGCGGCCACCGGGTACAGCGCGTGCCGGCCACCGAAACACAGGGTCGCATTCACACCAGCGCCTGCACGGTGGCAGTGATGCCGGAGCCCGACGAAGCCGAAGCCATCAAGCTGAACCCTGCTGACTTGCGGATCGACACCTTCCGCGCCAGCGGTGCCGGTGGCCAGCACATCAACAAGACCGACTCGGCTGTGCGCGTCGTGCACCTGCCCACTGGCATCGTGGCCGAATGCCAGGACGGCCGCAGCCAGCACAGCAACAAGGCCAAGGCGCTGCAGGTGCTGCAGGCCCGCATTCAGGAAAAGGAGCGCAGCGAACGCGCCGCCAAAGAGGCCGCCCTGCGCAAAGGCCTGATCGGCAGCGGCGACCGCAGTGACCGCATCCGCACTTACAACTTTCCACAAGGCAGGCTGACCGACCACCGGATCAACCTCACGCTGTACAAACTGCAGTTTGTCATGGAAGGCGAGATCGATGAAGTCATTGACGCGCTGCTGCTGGCACGCAAGGCCGAACAGCTCGAAGAACTCGAATTCAGCGCCGGATAATGTGCCAAATAGCCCCTCAGCCCGCATGTAGATTGCGCGAGCCACTATCAAATGCATAGCAAGTCGGTCTCCCAAATGCTGCAGTTTGCGGCCCTGCAAGGCCTGGCGCGGCTGGACGCCCAGATGCTGCTGCTGCACGCGTTGGGCCGCGCCCCCGCCGACCGGGCCTGGCTGATCGCGCACGACGCCGATGCCGTGCCCCCGCCCGCGCTGCAGCGCTTCAACACCCTGTGCGCCCGCCGCGCCGACGGCGAACCGGTGGCCTATCTGACCGGCCAGCGCGAATTCTTCGGTTTGCAGTTGCAGGTGGACGCCCGGGTGCTCGACCCCCGGCCCGACACGGAAACGCTGGTCGAATGGGCGCTACAGGCCTTGGCGGGCGAAGCCGCCGCCAATGTGATCGACCTGGGCACCGGCAGCGGGGCGATTGCACTGGCGCTCAAATCGCAGCGGCCCACCTGGCAGGTCTGCGCTGTAGACGCCAGCGCCGACGCCCTGGCCGTGGCAAGGGCCAATGCGCAGCGGCTTGGCCTGGCGGTGCATTTGCGCCTGGGTCACTGGCTTGAAGGCGAGGCGGCGCAGTACCAGCTCATCGTCGCCAACCCGCCCTATATCGCCGCCGCCGACCCGCACCTGCTGGCCTTGCGGCACGAGCCCCTGCAGGCCCTGGCTTCCGGGGCAGATGGGTTGGACGATATTCGCCTTATCGTGGCCCAGGCACCGGCACGACTGGTGCCCGGCGGCTGGCTGCTGCTGGAGCACGGACACGACCAGGCCCTGGCGGTGCGCACGCTGCTGGTCGCCCAGGGCTTTGCACGGGTAAGCAGCCGCGCAGACCTGGCGGGCATTGAGCGCTGTTGCGGTGGGCAGTGGCCCGAACACGGATAATTGACCACCAACTGGCCGGGCCAAACCCGACTGGTGCTGAGTCAACCGAAAGATCAAGCCCCTATATTGCGAGGAAATTCACCCATGAGCGATACCCAACAACGCATCGACAGCCTGGTCAAGAGCAACGACATCGTGCTGTTCATGAAAGGCAACGCCAGCTTCCCGATGTGCGGCTTCTCGGGCCGGGCGATCCAGATACTCAAGGCCTGTGGTGTCGACACCAAAGGCCTGCAAACGGTCAACGTACTCGAAGATGAAGAGATCCGTCACGGCATCAAGGAATACAGCAACTGGCCCACTATTCCGCAGCTCTACGTCAAGGGCGAATTCATCGGCGGCTCCGACATCATGATGGAGATGTACGAGAACGGTGAACTGCAGCAGGTGCTGGGCGGCAAGCCCGCCTGAGTACGTTACGGCGGGTCAGCAAACCCTTTTCGACAGGTAGCCCCCCTTGACCCTGGCCCAAAGCCTGTTGCTGATCGCGCTGCTGATTGCCGCCAGCGCCTACTTTTCGCTGGCCGAAATTTCGCTCGCTGCGTCCCGCCGTTTGCGGCTACGCCAGCTGGCCGACGGCGGCGACTTGCGCGCGGAAAAAGTACTGCGGGTGCAGGAAGACCCAGGGCCCTATTTCACCGTCGTACAGATCGGGCTTAACGCCGTCGCAATACTTGGCGGAATTGTTGGCGAAGGTGCCTGGAGCCCATGGTTCGCGAAAGTCTTCGGACTTTGGCTCGCGCCGCCCAACGCGCAGACAGCCGCATTCGTGGCTTCATTCCTGTTGACGATCTCGCTGTTTCTGGTGTTTGCCGACTTGTTCCCCAAGCGGATTGGCATGAACAGCCCAGAGCAGCTCGCCATGCGCCTGGTCAGTTCAATGAATACCTTGACCAAGCTGCTCAAACCTGTCGTTTGGCTGTTTGGCAAGAGTACGGATGGTCTGTTTCGTCTTTTCGGACTGCCTGCGCAGCTCGACGACAAGGTAACTTCCGCCGACATCCTGGCATTGGCCGAGGCCGGTGCGCTGGCAGGCGTGCTGCAACGACGTGAGCAGAGGGTGATTGAAAATGTGTTCGAGCTGGACACCCGCACGGTAGGCAGCGCCATGACGCAGCGCGAGCGCGTCGCCTGGTTTCGCCGCGACGACCCGGACGCGGTGGTGCGCGCGCGAATTGCAGCCCAGCCGTTTTCCACCTACCCGGTGTGTGACGGTGTTATTGACCATATCGTCGGTTATGTGGACGCCAAGGACCTGTTCCAGCGTGTCCTGAACAACCAGCCCATCAAACTGGACGACGAAAACCTGTTGCACAAGGCGCTGATCGTGCCGGACCGGCTAACGCTGGCCGAGGTGCTGGAACAGTTCCGGCTCGCCCATGAGGACTTCGCGGTGATCGTCAACGAATACAGCCTGGTCGTGGGAGTGGTCACACTCAACGATGTCATGAGCACGGTGATGGGCGAGCTGGTGTCGCCGCCCGACGAGGAGCAGATCGTCAAACGGGACGAAAACTCGTGGCTGATTGACGGCGTGACGCCTATCACGGACGTATTGCGCGCGCTGGACCTTGACGCCTTGCCCCATGGCGACGAATACGAAACGCTGGCGGGCTTTTTGATGGTGATGTTGCGGCGCGTGCCGCGCCGTACCGACAAAGTCACCTGGGGCGGCTACACCTTTGAGGTGCTCGACGTGGACAGCTACCGGATCGACCAGGTGATGGTGATGCGCACGCCGCTCAATCCCTGAACTCCCAGGCCCTCTGCGCGCCCAGCACGGCGTTGGGGTACGGTGCCTTGCCCCGGCTGCCGTTGTAGCGGCCTAGCGTCATGAACAGGTCACCGCGCTCACGATCAAGGTAGTGGCGCAGGATTACGCAGCCAAAGCGCAGGTTGGTCTGCATGTGAAAGAGTTTGCCAGCGTCGCCGTCACCGATCACACGGGTCCAGAACGGCATGACCTGCATGTAACCGCGGGCCCCGGCGCTGGACACCGCGTACTTGCGAAAACCGCTTTCCACCTGAATCAAGCCCAGCACCAGTGCCGTGCCCAGGCCGGCGCGACGGCTCTCATACCAGACAGTTTGCAGGAATTCCTTGCGTACCTGCCAGTCGGGCTTGCGCTTCGCAAGCCGCGTACTCATGGCACCCAGCCAGCGCAGGTAGGCGAGCCGCGATTCGGTGTCGTCAAACTCGGGAACCGGCGGTGCGCTGTTGGCAATGGCCGAACCCAGTGCGCTGCGCACCGAATCCACCAGCGGCTCTTCCAATTGCGCGCCCGCCATCGCGTTCTGGGGCAACAGGAGCCATCCTGCCGCCGCAGGCACGCCCGCCAGGCAGTGGCGACGCGAGATCACGCCAGCAGCCGGGCCTTGATCAACCCAAGCATTTCGCTGGCTGGCACCTTGGTCGGCGCAGCATCACGGCGGTGCTGGTACTCCACATGGCCCTCCTTGAGACCCCGCTCGCCGATGGTCACGCGATGCGGCACGCCAATCAGTTCCCAGTCGGCAAACATGGCGCCCGGGCGCTCGCCCCGGTCGTCCAGCAGCACGTCCACGCCAGCGCCAAGCAATTCCTGGTGCAGCTTTTCCGCAGCGGCCTTGACATCGGCACTGCGGTCCATGCCGATGGGGCAAATCACCACCGTGAATGGCGCAATTGCGTCCGGCCAGATGATGCCGCGCTCGTCGTGGTTCTGCTCGATGGCCGCCGCAGGCAGGCGGGTGATGCCAATGCCGTAGCAACCCATTTCCATAAACTGCGGCTTGCCGTTCTCGTCCAGAAACGTGGCGTTCATGGCCTTGCTGTATTTGGTGCCGAGATAAAACACATGGCCGACCTCAATGCCGCGCTCAATCGCCAGCACACCCCTGCCGTCAGGTGAGGCGTCGCCCTCAAGGATGTTGCGCAAGTCGGCCACGGCGTCGGGCTCAGGCAGATCACGGCCCCAGTTGACACCGGTGAAGTGGAAATCCGTTTCATTGGCACCGCAAATCCAGTCGGCCATCACGGCCACCTCGCGGTCCGCCACAATTTTCACGCCCTTCTTCAGGCCAATCGGTCCCAGGTAGCCCGGCTTGGTGCCAAAGTGGTCCTCAATTTCGGCCACCGAAGCAAAGCGAAATCCATTGCCAAGGCCCGGCACCTTGGCCGCCTTGATCTCGTTCATGTCGTGATCACCACGCACCAGCAACAGCCAGATTTGTGACTTGACGATCTCGCCCTTGTCGTCCAGCTCATCGGTGGCAAGCACCAGGGACTTGACCGTGCTTTGCAGCGGCACGCCCAGCAGCGTGGCAACATCCGCGCAGGTGCTTTTGCCAGGTGTTGGTGTTTTTGCCATCGGGTGGGCCGCTGCCAACCGCTGGTTCTGGGGTGCCAGGGCCTCGGCCTTTTCCATGTTGGCGGCGTAGTCGCTGGTGGGGCAGTAAACAATGGCGTCTTCACCGGTGGCGGCGATCACCTGGAACTCTTCGGACAAGTCGCCTCCGATGGCACCGCTGTCAGCCGCAACGGCTCTGTAGCGCAGCCCAAAGCGGTCAAAAATCGCCCGGTAGGCCTGCGCCATCACCTGGTAGCTGGTCTTGGCAGCGGCTTGGTCGCGGTCAAAACTGTAGGCATCCTTCATGATGAATTCGCGGCTGCGCATCACGCCAAAACGCGGTCGGCGCTCATCCCGGAACTTGGTCTGGATGTGGTACAGATTCTTCGGAAGTTGCTTGTAACTGCGCAGTTCCTGGCGCGCGATGTCGGTCACCACCTCTTCGCTGGTCGGCTGGATGATGAAGTCGCGGTCATGCCGGTCTTTCACCCGCATCAGCTCGGGGCCCATCTTGCTCCAGCGCCCGGTTTCCTGCCAGAACTCTGCGGGCTGCACCACCGGCATCAACAACTCCACTGCGCCCGCGCGGTTCATCTCCTCGCGCACGATCGCCTCGACCTTGCGTATCACCCTTAGACCCATGGGCATGTAACTGTAGATGCCGGCACCCAGCTTCTTGATCATGCCGGCACGCATCATGAGCTGGTGGCTCACCACCTCGGCGTCGGCCGGGGCTTCCTTAAGCGTGGAAATGAAGAACTGGGATGCTTTCATCAGGCGGGAGTAAGTCCGTAGTTACCAAGCCTCTTGCCCGCCGGGCACCGGCGTGCATAATGAACTTAGTTTAAAAATTGGGGTTTGATTATGCTTGACCGGGACGGCTTTCGGCCGAACGTCGGCATCATCCTGCTCAACCAGAAAAACCAGGTGTTCTGGGGCAAGCGCATACGTACCCACAGCTGGCAGTTTCCGCAAGGCGGCATTGACCGGGGCGAAAATCCGGAGCAAGCCATGTACCGTGAACTGCACGAGGAAGTGGGCCTCCTGCCGGAGCATGTGCGCGTGCTTGCCCGAACCCGCGACTGGTTGCGCTATGAGGTGCCGGACCGATATATACGCCGCGATGCGCGAGGGCACTACAAGGGGCAAAAGCAGATCTGGTTTCTGCTGCAACTTGTAGGGCACGACTGGGACTTGAACCTGCGTGCCACGACGCATCCGGAATTTGACGCCTGGCGCTGGAACGACTACTGGGTGCCGCTGGACGTCGTGGTGGAATTCAAGCGCGGCGTCTATGAAATGGCGCTGACAGAGTTGGCGCGCTACCTGCCACGCCATGACCATCGCAACCGCTACCTTAGAGGGGGCATTCGCTCGCGTGAGTACGACCCTTCGGACACAGACGTCGAGCCCGCGATGCCCGGAGCCAGTTTTGAGCTGCCGCCGGGGGCCACCTTTGATCCCGACCCGCAGACCGGAATGGACGCTGACACTCAGGACAAAACACATGTCTCTTCGTAATGGCTTGACCTGTTGGTTGGCTTGCCTGCTGGCCACGCTGGCCTGTGCAGCCAACGCCCAGCTCGCACCGCCCGACCCCGACTGGAAAGAACTCGACACGCCGCCTCCGCCAGCGTTCGAGCTGACGCGGCTGGTGCCCTTTGAAGTCGGCACCGGTGTGACACTGAAATTCGGTGTCGACCCCGCCACAATCAAAATTGGCAGCGATGGTGTGATCCGCTATGTCGTCGTAGCGCAAAGCGGAACAGGTGCCGTCAATGCAATGTACGAAGGGCTGCGCTGCGGCACCGGCGAGATGCGAACCTACGCCCGCTTCAACCCCGGCGGCGGTTGGGTCCGCGCACAGAGCAGCGAATGGAAGTCCATCTGGAGCGGTCAATTGTCACGCCACACCCTGATGTTCGCGCGCCAGGGCGGCTGCACGGACAAAGCGCCACCGCAGTCCGTGCAGGACGTGGTACGTGATTTAAAAAACCAGAATTTCGAGAAAATTCGCTGACCGCGCAGGTCAGCGCGCAACCACCAGGTTGTCGCGATGAACCATCTCGGGCTCAGCTGCATACCCTAAAAGCTTCTCGAACTCGCTTGAAGGCCGGCCGCAAATCAGACGGGCTTCGGCGCTGGAATAGTTGGCCAGACCACGCGCGATCTCGAGGCCCGACGCGCTGCGGACCGCGATCACATCGCCACGCGAAAACTCACCCTCCAGGCCCGTCATGCCAACTGGCAACAGGCTCTTGCCCTCGTCCCGAACCTTGACCACCGCGCCGTCATCGACGCTCACAGCCCCACGCAGCTGCAAGTGATCAGCCATCCACTGCTTGCGCGCCTGGGTTTTCTGGGTCTGCGCAACCAGTAGCGTACCGATGGTCTCGCCAGCCGCCAGTCGAAGCAAGGCATCGGGTTCACGGCCCCACGCAATGACCGTGGATGCCCCCGAGCCAGCGGCACGCTTGGCGGCAAGAATCTTGGTGATCATTCCGCCGCGCCCCAGGCTTGACCCAGCACCGCCCGCCATGGCTTCCAGCGCCGGATCGCCCGCCTTGGCTTCGTGAACAAAAGTAGCGGCGGCGTCCTTGCGCGGGTCGGCGCTGTACAAGCCCTTCTGGTCGGTCAAAATCACCAGCGCGTCGGCTTCCACCAAATTGGCGACCAATGCGCCGAGCGTGTCGTTGTCGCCGAACTTGATCTCGTCGTTGACGACAGTATCGTTTTCGTTAATGACGGGCACTACTTTCAGGCGCAGCAGCGTCAGCAGCGTCGAACGCGCATTCAGGTAGCGCTCCCGGTCTGCCAGGTCAGCGTGCGTCAGCAGCACCTGCGCAGAGCCCATGCCGTTTTCGCGCAGCTTGGTCTCGTACATCTGCGCCAACCCCATTTGCCCCACGGCCGCAGCAGCCTGCAACTCATTGATTTGCTGTGGACGGCTGGCCCAGCCCAGGCGCTTCATGCCCTCGGCAATGGCGCCACTGGACACCATCACCACTTCACGCCCCTGCGCGGCCAGCACTGCAAGTTGACGACACCATTCGCCAATGGCTTGTTCATCCAGGCCGCGGCCATCGTTGGTCACCAGGCTGGACCCGACCTTGACGACGATCCGCCGCGCGTCACGCAAGACAGTGGAGGCGACATTCAGGCTCATGGGGCCGCTTCACCGGTGAAGCGCGGGTCCACATCCACCGGGGCCTGCTCGGCAACCTGCTGCGCCTTGATGTGCTGGTAGATGGCTTTGATCAGCGACTCGCAACCTTCACGCGTGAGTGCAGAGATTTCAAACACGGGGCCTTTGTACCGGAAGCGCTTGATGAAGTCCTTCACGCGCGCCTCGCGTTCATCGCCGGGGACCATGTCTAGCTTGTTGAGCACCAGCCAACGCGGCTTCTTGTACAACGCTTCGTCGTACTTTTTGAGTTCCCCGACGATGGCTTTTGCCTGCGCAACAGGGTCGATGCTTTCGTCAAACGGTGCAAAGTCCACAAGATGCAGCAACAGCCGCGTACGCTGAAGGTGACGCAGGAACTGATGCCCCAGCCCCGCGCCTTCCGACGCGCCTTCTATCAGCCCAGGCACATCCGCCACCACAAAGCTTTGCTCGGGGCCCACACGTACCACGCCGAGGTTGGGATGCAGGGTTGTGAACGGGTAATCAGCAATCTTGGGCCGCGCGTTCGAAATGGCAGAAATCAATGTGGATTTGCCGGCATTGGGCATGCCTAGCAGACCCACGTCCGCCAGGATCTTGAGCTCGAGCTTGAGATTGCGCTTTTCGCCAGGCCACCCGGGCGTCTTCTGGCGCGGGGCGCGGTTGATTGCGCTTTTGAAGCGCATGTTGCCAAAGCCACCATCGCCGCCTTTGGCGATGGTGATGACTTCACCCGGGGTCAACAACTCGAACAGCACGTCACCGGTTTCGATGTCGCTGATGATGGTCCCTACCGGCATCTTCAGTGTGATGTCATCGCCTGCGGCACCGAACATGTCCGAGCCCATGCCATGCTCCCCGCGCCGGGCTTCATGGCGCCGGGCAAAACGGAAGTCGACCAAGGTATTTAGCGCCGGATCCGCAACCGCAAAAACGTGGCCGCCGCGCCCACCGTCACCGCCGTTCGGCCCACCGAATTCCTTGTATTTTTCATGGCGGAACGAGACGCAGCCGTTCCCGCCATCGCCAGCGGCGATGTCAATAAAAGCCTCGTCTACGAATTTCATGGCTGACCGATTTTAGGGGCCCAAACAAAAAAGCCCTGCGAATGAACCGCAGGGCTTTCTTGCCGGAAAGCCTGACGTCTTACGCCGGAGTGACGTTGACGGTTTGCTTGCTCAGCGCGCCCTTGATGGCGAACGACACATGGCCGTCTACCAGGGCGAACAAGGTGTGGTCCTTGCCCACGCCGACATTGTTGCCGGGGTGAAACTTGGTGCCACGCTGGCGCACGATGATAGAGCCAGCGCTGATGAGTTCACCGCCAAAAGCCTTCACACCGAGCATCTTGGGCTTGGAATCGCGCCCGTTTCGCGTAGAGCCGCCGCCTTTTTTCTGTGCCATGACCTGTGCTCCTTAGCCGGCGATCACGCCGATTTGCAGTTCGGTGAACTGCTGGCGATGCCCCTGGCGTTTCTGATAGTGCTTGCGACGGCGCATCTTGAAGATGCGAACCTTGTCGTGTTTGCCGTGCGCCACCACAGTGGCCTTCACAGTTGCGCCGGACACCAGGGGTGTGCCAACCTTGATCTCGCTGCCGTTTCCAACGGCAAGAACCTGGTCGATCACAATCTCCTGGCCTACGTCCGCAGCAATCTGTTCTACTTTAATTTTTTCGCCGGAAGCAACGCGATACTGCTTGCCACCGGTTTTTATGACCGCGTACATGTTGACCTCTTGATTTGAAGCTCTGCGGACGGATTTCCCCAGAGCCCAAGATTATAGCATGGTTTGCGGCCACTAACATCAAGCTCTTAGCGACCACTGCTCAATCGGTTGAGGCTTTCTATAATCCGACAACTTTGGACCATCCCGCCTTGTCCGTCCCTGCCGCCAGCCTCAACACCGTACTTGACCTCATCGCTTCGGACATGCGCGAAGTCGACAAGGTAATCGCCCAGCGACTCGCATCCGGCGTGCCGCTGGTGGGTGAAGTCTCGCGCTACATTATTGCGGCCGGTGGCAAGCGCCTGCGCCCGGTACTCTTGTTGCTGGTATGCGGCGCACTGGGATATCGGGCGGCCCAGCGCTTCAACCTGGCCGCGGTTGTGGAGTTCATCCACACCGCCACCCTGTTGCATGATGACGTGGTGGACGATTCCACGCTGCGCCGCGGACGTGCCACCGCCAACCAAAGTTTCGGCAATCCAGCCAGCGTGCTGGTGGGTGACTTTCTGTACTCCCGGGCGTTCCAGATGATGGTGGATGCTGGCGACATGCGCATCATGCAGATTCTGGCTGACGCCACCAACGTGATTGCGGAGGGCGAGGTTTTGCAGCTCATGAACATGCACGACGCGTCACTGGACGAAGCCGCATACCTTCTGGTCATCCGGTCCAAGACAGCCAAGCTGTTTGAAGCCAGCGCACGGCTGGGTGCCGTGCTCGCCCAGGCCGGGCCCGAAGTCGAACAGGCTTGCGCTGACTACGGGCAGGCATTGGGCACGGCGTTTCAGGTGATCGATGACCTGCTTGACTATGACGGTGACGCCGGCGAGATGGGCAAGAACCTGGGCGACGACCTGCGCGAGGGAAAAGCGACGCTGCCCTTGATTGCCGCCATGCACAGAGGCACGCAAGTGCAACGCCAGACCATTCGCAACGCCATCGAATCGGGTTCGGAAACCGAGCTCGAGCACATCATTGAGATCGTGCGGCGTACGGGCGCACTCGACGTGACACGTGAGGCCGCGGCTGCTGAAGCGCGCCGGGCGATGAACGCCGCGCAACGGCTACCGTCGAACCCGTACACCGACGGTTTGCTACAATTAGCGGCTCAGCTTTTGGAGCGCCGCTCCTGATCCCGCATCAGGCACCGGCCGTCACCAATACACAATCGGGGTGTAGCTTAGCCTGGTAGAGCGCTACGTTCGGGACGTAGAGGCCGGAGGTTCGAATCCTCTCACCCCGACCATCATTTCCCCTCTCTTCGCTGATTGTGTGTAGGCCAGCCCACCCCGGTCCGCAGCATTGCCAATTTACAGCGTCAGTTCAATCAGCGATGATTGGGACCCTTCCTTCCCGTAGTACATTGCCCTCATGGCCGCTGTCGATTCTGCCGTCAATGAAGCTCCCACGCTCGCCCTGCCCGGCTTGGCGAGAGCACTGGTGTCTGCAGGCAAACTGGGGCAGAAGTCGGCCGAAGAGGTTTATCGCAAGGCGCAGACGAACCGGACAAATTTCATAGCCGAGCTGACCGGTTCGGGTGCTGTCTCTGCCTCAGACCTGGCGCACACCATGTCGGCCGCGTTCGGCGCGCCATTGCTCGACCTCGACGCCATAGACCTGCAACGCCTGCCGAAAAACCTGCTGGATACCAAGTTGTGCCAGGCCTACAAGGTCGTTGTGCTCAGCAAACGCGGCAACCGCCTAATCGTTGCCACGGCCGACCCATCAGACGCGCAGGCAGCGGAAAAAATCAAATTCGCGACCCAGATGGGCGTGGACTGGATCATCGCGGAATACGACAAACTGTCCAAAATGGTCGAGGCCAGCGCGACGACCGCGACCGAGGCGATGGACAGCATCATCGGCGACGACTTCGAGTTTGATGAATCCACCATGGATTCCTCCGTGGTCGATGAAGACGACAAGACCGCCACCTCGGAGGTCGAGGACGCGCCGGTTGTCAAGTTCCTGCACAAGATGCTGCTCGACGCATTTGGCATGCGGGCGTCCGACCTGCATTTCGAGCCCTACGAACACACCTACCGCGTGCGCTTTCGTATTGACGGAGAATTGCGCGAGATTGCGTCGCCACCGGTTGCCATCAAGGACAAGCTGGCCTCCCGGATCAAGGTTATTTCACGGATGGACATTTCCGAGAAACGGGTGCCACAAGACGGGCGCATGAAGCTCAAGGTTGGCCCGGACCGGGTTATTGATTTCCGGGTCAGCACCCTGCCTACGCTGTTTGGCGAGAAGATCGTGATCCGGATTCTTGACCCCAGCAGTGCCCGGCTGGGTATCGAGGCACTGGGATACGAACCCGAGGAAAAAGAGCGTTTGCTCGCCGCCGTGCAGCGCCCCTATGGCATGGTACTGGTGACCGGGCCAACGGGCTCCGGCAAAACTGTGTCGCTCTACACCTGCCTGAACCTGCTGAACAAGCCTGGTGTCAATATTTCCACGGCCGAAGACCCCTCGGAAATCAACATGCCAGGCATCAACCAGGTCAACGTCAATGAAAAGGCGGGCTTGACCTTCGCGGCCGCGCTCAAGTCTTTTCTGCGGCAGGATCCAGACGTCATCATGGTGGGCGAAATTCGGGACCTTGAAACCGCCGATATTTCGATCAAGGCGGCACAGACTGGCCACCTTGTGCTTTCCACCCTGCACACGAACGACGCGCCGACCACACTCACGCGGATGCGTAACATGGGCATCGCCCCATTCAATATTGCGTCAAGCGTGATTCTGATCACCGCGCAGCGGCTGGCGCGCCGCCTTTGTGTCAACTGCAAGGCGGCGGCAGACATTCCGCATGAGACCCTGCTTGAGGCCGGCTTCAAGGAAGAGGATGTTGACGGCAGTTGGACCCCCTATCGCCCGGTGGGTTGCTCGATGTGCAACAACGGATACAAGGGGCGCGTGGGCATCTACCAGGTGATGCCAATCAGCGAAGAAATCCAGCGCATCATCCTGCGCGACGGCAGCTCGATGGATATCGCAGAACAGGCCCGGCGCGAAGGGGTTCGCAGTCTGCGCGAGTCGGGGTTGCATAAGGTGCGCATGGGCATGACTTCCCTGGAAGAAGTGCTGGGCTGCACCAATGAGCAGTAACAAGCCGCAGGGCACAAGGAGCATCGAAGACCATGGCAACTGCCGCAAGCAAAGTCACTGAATTCGTCTTCGAATGGGAAGGCCGCGACCGCAACGGCAAGCAGGTGCGTGGAGAAACCCGCGCGGCCGGAGAGAACCAGGTCACCGCCTCGCTGCGCCGTCAGGGCATCACGCCAAGCAAGATCAAGAAGCGGCGCATGCGCTCGGGGCAGAAGATTCGTACCAAAGATCTGTCCATTTTCACCCGCCAGCTCGCCACCATGATGAAGGCCGGCGTGCCCCTGCTACAGGCGTTTGACATCGTTGGCCGCGGCAATGCCAATGCCAGCGTGACCAAGTTGCTCAACGACATCCGTACTGACGTGGAGACCGGCACATCCTTGTCGGCGGCATTTCGAAAGTACCCGCTTTACTTTGACAACCTGTATTGCAACCTGGTGGAAGCCGGGGAAGCCGCCGGTATTCTGGAGGCCCTGCTGGACCGCCTGGCGGTCTACATGGAAAAGACCGAAGCCATCAAGTCCAAGATCAAATCCGCGTTGATGTACCCGATCTCGGTGGTGGTCGTGGCGTTTGTCGTTGTGGCAGTGATCATGATCTTTGTGATACCGGCGTTTAAGGAAGTATTCACGTCGTTCGGTGCAGACCTGCCGGCTCCGACGCTGTTTGTGATTGGCATGAGTGAGATATTTGTCAAGTTCTGGTGGTTGATTTTTGGAGGTATCGGTGGCGGACTCTACTTTTTCATGCAGGCCTGGAAACGCAGCGAGAAAGTGCAAATGTTCATGGACCGTGTGATGCTAAAACTGCCGGTCTTTGGACTGCTTGTCTACAAATCAGTCATTGCCAGGTGGACGCGAACCCTCGCAACCATGTTTGCAGCGGGCGTACCGCTGGTCGAAGCGCTTGACTCGGTAGGAGGCGCATCCGGCAATTCGGTGTACGCAAAGGCCACTGAAAAGATACAGCAAGAAGTTTCCACGGGCACTAGTTTGACGGTCGCAATGACAAACGCCAATGTTTTCCCGACCATGGTCCTACAGATGTGCGCTATTGGCGAGGAGTCAGGCTCGATCGACCACATGCTGGGAAAGGCCGCCGACTTCTATGAAGCTGAAGTTGACGACATGGTCGCCGGCCTGTCCAGCCTGATGGAGCCAATCATCATCGTTTTTCTGGGCGGGTTGATCGGCGGCATCGTCGTAGCAATGTACCTGCCGATTTTCAAGCTTGGTCAAGTTACTTAATGCTCGCGCCCGGTATTGACGCAGCGCTCGGCGGCCTCCTGGGACTGCTGGTGGGCAGCTTCCTGAATGTTGTCATCTACCGTTTGCCCAAGATGCTGGAGCGCCAGTGGACGGCTGAATGCGCGGAACTCCAGGGCAAGGAAGTTGCGGCCGACAAGCCATTCAACCTGCTGGTACCGCGCTCCCATTGCCAGCACTGTGGCCACATGATTCGCTGGTACGAGAACATTCCGGTGCTCAGCTACGTTGGGTTACGCGCGCGCTGTTCGGCCTGCAAAGCTGCGCTCAGCCTGCGTTATCCGGGCGTTGAGCTGGCTACTGGCGTACTCTTTGCCTTTTGCATCTGGCGCTGGGGCTTCACACCAACCGGCCTGGCCTGGTGCGGATTTTCCGCGGCGCTCGTAGCGCTCACTTTGATTGACTGGGACACCACGCTGCTGCCAGACGACATCACTTTGCCACTGCTCTGGGCCGGGCTGATTGCTGCCACCTTGCGCTGGACGCCGTTGCCCCTGACTGACGCCATCTGGGGTGCGGTTGCCGGGTACCTGTCACTCTGGTCGGTCTACCAGGCCTTCAAGTTGTTGACCGGCAAGGAAGGCATGGGCTATGGCGACTTCAAGCTTTTTGCGGCGCTTGGAGCATGGTTTGGTTGGCAGGCGCTGGTGCCAATCATCCTCATGGCATCGGTCATTGGTGCCGTGGTCGGCATCACCATGAAATTCAGCAGCGGCTTGCGCGAAGGCGGCTATGTGCCGTTTGGCCCCTTCCTCGCCTTGGGAGGGCTCACCGCCATGGTCTTCGGCCCAGGGGCTATCCTGCGCTTTGTGGGCTTGTAGCGGTGGCGATGCTGCGCCTGGGCCTGACCGGCGGGATTGGCAGTGGCAAGAGTACGGTGGCCGCCATGCTGGCGCAGCACGGTGCGGTGCTGATTGACGCTGACGCCATTGCCCGCACCGTCACCGCCCCCGGGGGCGCGGCCATTGACCCGATTCGCGCCGCGTTCGGCACCCACTTCATCACCGCAGACGGCGCGCTGGACCGCAACCGCATGCGTGAACTGGCGTTTGGCGATGGCGCCGCCAAGCAACGCCTTGAGGCCATCGTGCACCCGCTGGTGGGGCAGGCCATTGAGCGGCAAGCGGGGGCGGCTGTGGACAGCGGCAGCGCCTGCTCGGTGTTTGACATCCCCCTGTTGGTGGAGTCCGGCCGCTGGCGCCGCCAGCTTGACCAGGTGCTGGTGGTGGACTGCAGCACTTTGACACAGATCACCCGCGTGATGGCACGCAGCAGCCTCAGCCGCCCAGCGGTTGAAGGCGTGATGGCAGCGCAAGCGCCACGTGCCTTGCGCCTTGGCGCAGCAGATTGCGTGATCTTCAACGACGGCATAACGCTGGATCAATTGCGAAGCGAAGTGGCTCAATTGGCCGCACGCTTCGGGCTATGATTGCGCCCGATGGAAGCTGCCACGTGATCCTGTACGAATACCCCTTTAACGAACGCATACGCACCTATTTGAGGCTTGAACATCTGTTTGAGCGCCTGGGTGAGCTGGTCCGCCGCGATGGGGCGATTGACCACCATTACGCCCTGATCACGATCTTTGAGGTCATGGACGTCGCGGCGCGCGCCGACCTGAAGTCAGACGTGATGAAGGACCTTGAAAAGCAGAAGCAGATTCTCAACGGTTATCGTGGCAACCCGGCCATATCGGAAGCCGTGCTCGACGAAGTAGTCGCAAAGCTCGATGGCTGCTTTTCGGCACTGAACAATCTGCCTGGCAAGGCGGGCCAGTCGCTCACCGAGAACGACTGGCTGATGAGCATTCGCAGCCGCGTGGGCATCCCTGGTGGTACCTGCGAATTCGACCTCCCTGCCTATTTCGCCTGGCAACATCGCTCCAGCGAATCGCGCCGCGCCGACCTCGAGCGCTGGGGAGCCAAGCTCAGCCCCCTGGCGGAGTCAATTCACCTGTTGCTCAAACTGCTGCGAGACTCAGGTGCGCCCCAAAAAGTCATTGCCACCGGCGGCCAGTTGCAACAAAACCTGCCTCAGGGGCGCACCTTCCAGTTGCTGCGCTTGCGCATCGATGAAGCGCTGGGGCTGGTGCCGGAAATCAGCGGCAACCGGTTGATCGTCTCGGTGCGCCTGATGCGCCACGAGGTCGACGACCGACTGCATGCCAGCAATGAAGACGCAGCTTTCGAGTTGACCCTTTGTTCCTGAAATGAGCGTCGAGCCGAGAATCGTCCCGTGCCCCGGCTGTGCCGGCGAAAGCATTTACGCCGCAACCAACCGTTTCCGGCCGTTCTGTAGCGAGCGTTGCAAGAACCTTGACCTGGGTGCCTGGGCCAGCGAGAGCTTTCGGCTGCCCACTGAAACGCCCATCGAAGATAAGCCCTTCGGTGACCCCAGGATTCAATAAAACTAGGCTGTAGCCCGCGTGGAATATGCTTGAGCCGCTATAGAAAATGTAGCGCCTTGATGGCCGCGCTCGACCGCAAACCAGTCAAGCACCGGGAGGGTGCCTGGCAATATCGGGCTAACCTGCACCGGTAGCTGCTGCCAGGCAAACTGCTGCCCCTCACGCATGTGAAGTTCGCCTGTCCAGTCACGCACCTTGCAAAAGTTCAGCTTCACCAGCGCGTGAGGGTAGTCGACCCGCTCCACTCGCCAGGGCTCAACGGTACCGATGCTGATGCCAATTTCTTCCTGCAACTCGCGCCGCAGTGCTTGTTCAACCGTTTCACCGATCTCAAGCTTGCCGCCGGGAAACTCCCAGTAATCCGCGTAGACCTTGCCTTGCGGACGCGAAGTCAGCAAAAACGCGCCGTCGGCCCGAATCAGCACGCCCACCGCGACATCGACCTCTTTGCGCTCAGGCCCGCCTTCCCGAGGCCGCTCGCCGTCAGCCACCAAGGGCTGGTTCATGCTGCGCCCGCGTGTTTTCCGGCATAGTCACGGGCGAACTGGTACGCCACCCGGCCGCTGCGTGAGCCGCGCTCCAGCGCCCAGACCAGGGCCTCGGCGCGCGCCGCCACGATGGCCGAAGCCGACACACCGAATGAGCCCAGCCACTGGGCGGTGATGGCAAGGTATTCGTCCTGACTGAACGGATAGAAGCTGACCCAGAGTCCAAAACGCTCAGACAGCGAGATTTTTTCTTCCACCACCTCACCAGGATGCACTTCACCATCGTCGGTATGGGTGTAGCTGAGGTTCTCTTTCATGTATTCAGGCAGCAGATGGCGCCGATTGCTGGTCGCGTAAATCAACACGTTGGGTGTTGCCGCCGCCACCGAACCGTCAAGAATCGACTTGAGGGCCTTGTAGCCAGGCTCGCCGTCTTCAAAGCTCAGGTCGTCGCAAAACACCACGAATTTCTCAGCCCGACCCGCAACCACCTCGACGATATCGGGCAGGTCAATCAGATCGGTCTTGTCGACTTCAATCAGGCGCAGCCCCTGCGCCGCGTATTCGTTCAGGCAGGCCTTGATCAGTGACGATTTGCCGGTGCCGCGCGCACCCGTGAGCAACACGTTGTTGGCCGGAAGCCCTTGAACAAACTGCAGTGTGTTGCGCTGGATCTTTTCCTTTTGGAGGTCAATTTCCTGCAGGTCACTCAAGCGCATCGCCGCCACATGGCGAACTGGCTCCAGCGTCCCGTGGCCCGAGCTGCGCTTGCGGTAGCGCCAGGCGATGTAGTTGCCCCAGTCTGGCGCAGTCAATGGCTGGGGCAGCACGGACTCGATGCGCGCAATCAGTTGATGGGCGCGCTCCAGCAGCTGTTCAAACTTCTCATTCATGACCGGTAATCCGCATTGATGCTCACGTAATCATGGCTGAGGTCACAAGTCCATATGGTGTCTGCGTGGCCACCACGGCCCAGCAACACGCGCACCGTGATCTCGCTTTGCTTCATCACACGCTGACCGTCTTCCTCACGGTAAGCCGGGTTGCGGCCGCCGTTCACGGCAACATGCACATCGTCCAGGTACAGGTCAATCCGGGTCTGGTCGAGGTCGTCAATGCCGGCGTAGCCCACAGCCGCAAGAATGCGGCCCAGGTTCGGGTCACTCGCAAAAAAAGCCGTCTTGACCAGCGGCGAATGGGCAACGGCATAGGCCACCTTGCGGCATTCGTCGGCGGTCTTGCCGCCTTCCACCCGCACCGCGATGAACTTGGTAGCCCCCTCGCCGTCCCGCACGATGGCCTGCGCCAGCTTGCGCGCCACCTCCAGCATCGCTGCCTTGA
Source organism: Ramlibacter sp. 2FC (assembly GCA_943369755.1). Classification (GTDB taxonomy): domain Bacteria; phylum Pseudomonadota; class Gammaproteobacteria; order Burkholderiales; family Burkholderiaceae_C; genus CALROG01. The sequence continues at coordinate 41,535 of CALROG020000004.1, read as the reverse complement.
GCGCCTGGCCCGCCGCGCTTTGCAGCGATGTGATGGTCGCATGCGTGGCTTTGTTGGTAGCAATCACCACAAAAGAGTCATTGGTGGAGGTGTCGCCGTCCACTGTCACGCGGTTAAAAGAGCCCTCGGCCAGTTCGGTGGCCAACTGGTGCATGACTGCGGGTGCGACAGTCGCATCCGTGGCCATGAAACCCAACATGGTCGCCATATTGGGCCGGATCATGCCCGCGCCTTTGCTGATGCCGGTGATGCGCACCGTAACGCCATCTACCAGCGCCTGCGCGCTGAAGGCCTTGGCAACTGTGTCAGTGGTCATGATGCCCTCGGCCGCGCGCAACCAGTTGTCTGCGCGGGCATCGGCCAGCGCGGCGGGCAAGCCCGCTGCAATCCGCTCGGCAGGCAGTGGCTCCATGATCACGCCGGTTGAAAACGGCAGCACCTGCTCGGGCGAAATCTCCAGCATGCGCGCCAACGCGACACAGGTGGCGCGCGCGCGCACCAGGCCTTCGTGGCCGGTACCAGCATTGGCGTTGCCGGTATTGATGACCATGGCACGGATACCGTGGCCCGCGGCCAGATGCTCGCGGCACAGTTGCACCGGCGCGGCGCAAAAACGGTTGCGCGTGAAGACCCCCGCCACCGATGCCCCTTCGTCGATCAGCACCACCGTGAGGTCTTTGCGGTTGGCCTTGCGGATGCCCGCTTCAGCAACGCCGATGCGTACGCCCGCAACCGGGAGAAGGTCCGCCGCGCGCGGAGCCGGTAAATTCACAGCCATGTCAGGTTCTCTTTCTGGGGGAAAATTCGGTTGGGCTCAGCCCTGACGCCAGGGCAGGCCACGGTAGCGCCAGCCGCCCTTGCGGCCACGCTGGGCGTGTTGGTCAGGGTCGCCCTCAAAGCCTTCGAGTATGTTGTAGGCCTCTATGCCGAGCTCGGTGGCACGTTTTGCCGCAGCAATTGAGCGCACACCACTGCGGCAAAGCAGCACCGCTTTTTTGCCAGCCGGCACGGCGGCCTTGAGCCCGTCGTCAAAGCCAGGGTTCATCGCCATGCCTGGCCATTGCTTCCAGGCCAGCGGCACGCCACCGGGCACAAAGCCAACCCATTCGCGTTCGGCGTCGCTGCGCACATCAATCAGCAACGCCTCGCCAGTCTGCATCCAGCGCAACGCCAGCTCGGGCAGGACGTCACCCGCATAGCCCGGTGCCGGACGCGGGCGGTCGAGCTCGCCGCCGCCGGCATCATGGCGCAGGCCCGAGGCCTGGTTGGCCGGCACGGCTTCGTCCATCCGACGGGGTTTGGGCAGGTTCAGTTCGCTCATGATCGCGCTGAATTCTGCCAGCGTCTTGCCAGCCAGGCGGGGGTTACCCGACTTCTCGGCCCCAATGGTTGAATGGCTTTTGCCCTGGTAGTCGTGACCAGGCCACACAACAGTGTCGTCAGGCAGGGTGAACAGAAGCTGGGTGATGCTGTGATACAGCACCTCGGTGCTGCCCGACTGGAAGTCGGTCCGACCACAGCCGTTGATGAGAAGCGTGTCCCCGGTAAACGCATGACCGCGCCAGACATAACTCATGCTGCCCGCCGTATGGCCGGGGGTGTGCAGCACCCGCAGTTGCTCGTTGCCAAAGGGCAGCACGTCGCCGTTGCGAAGCTGCAACGCGGCCGTTGTGATGCCGCAGCCTTCAGGCGCAGCAGTGCGCGCACCCGCGTGCTCGGCAAGCTGGCCAGCACTGGTGATGTGGTCCGCGTGGGCGTGGGTTTCCACTGCCCAGACGAGTTTCAGGCCGTACTGGCGCAACACGGCCAGGTCACGCTCGAGCTGGTCATCCACCGGGTCGATGATGAGTGCGTCGCGGGTCGCTTCGTCGAACAATACATAGGTATAGGTACTGGACGCCGGGTCAAATAGCTGGATGGGCTGCATGGTCACGCCTCCATGGTGCGGAAACTTCAAAGTGTAGGGTTATTGCAGCAAGGCAAGTTGCTACTATTTTTATAGCGAATTTCTCATATTCCGCGTGGGCTACAGCCTGCTTTATCCAAAAAATCAGGGCTTGCCGCATTGCTTTTGTGGCTGATTTCTTTAGTTTTATGGGGAAACCCCGGCTGGCGGGGCTTTGCAAAATCACTCAGAGTTAGCTTGCTAACAATCCCGCACAACCACAGGAGACAGTCCATGACAGACCCCAAGACCCCCCGTCGCCGCAGCCTGCTCAAAGGTGCAGCCATTGCCGCAGGCGCAATGTCCGCCCCGATGGTGGCAATGGCCCAGACCACTTCCCTGCGGTTCCAGAGCACCTGGCCCGCCAAGGACATTTTCCACGAATACGCCAACGACTTCGCCAAAAAGGTGAACGACATGGCCAGTGGTCGCCTCAAGATTGAAGTGCTGCCGTCTGGTTCAGTGGTTCCCGCATTCCAGCTGCTGGACGCCGTCAACAAAGGCACGCTTGACGGCGGCCACGGGGTGCTTGCGTATCACTACGGCAAGAACTCAGCGCTTGCACTCTGGGGCTCGGGTCCCGCCTATGGCATGGACCCCAACATGGTGTTGGCCTGGCACCAATATGGCGGCGGCAAGGCGCTGCTGGAAGAAATTTACAAAAGCCTGAACATTGATGTTGTGTCCTATGTTTACGGCCCGATGCCGACGCAGCCGCTGGGCTGGTTCAAAAAACCGATATCCAAGGTGGCAGACCTCAAAGGCCTGAAGTTCCGCACGGTGGGGCTTGCAGTCGACGTGTTCCAGGAAATGGGCGCAGCCGTCAACCCGCTGCCCGGCGGCGAGATCGTGCCAGCACTGGACCGTGGCCTGATAGATGCGGCCGAGTTCAACAATGCAAGCTCTGACCGCCTGCTGGGTTTTCCGGACGTCGTCAAAAACTGCATGCTGCAAAGCTTCCATCAGTCCGGCGAGCAGTTCGAAATCCTGTTCAACAAGACCAAGCTTGCCGCGCTGCCCACAGAACTCAAGTCGATCATCGACGTGGCGGTATCCGCGTCGTCCGCGGAAATGAGCTGGAAAGCCATCGACCGCAATTCCAAGGACTATGAAGAGCTCAAAACCAAAGACAAGATCAATTTCTACAAGACGCCAGACGCGATCCTGCGGGCGCAACTGGCGGCTTGGGACAAAGTGATCGCCAAGAAGTCTGGTGAGAACCCACTGTTCAAGCGAGTGCTCGACTCGCAAAAGGCGTTTGCCTTGCGTGCCGGCAAGTGGCAGAACGACTACATGGTGGACTTCAAGATCGCCTACAACCACTACTTCGGTGCCAAAAAAGCCTGAGCGGCATCAGCAGCCCTGACCAGGGCGCTGTGACGCAAGTCACAGCGCCCTTGATATTTCTAACAACCACATAAACCGCCGGAACGTTGATGCAAAAGTTGCTGCTCGCGGTGGACAGCCTGTCCACTTTCATCGGAAAAACGTTTGCCTGGTCGGCCGTACTGCTGACCGTGCTCATCAGCTGGGAGGTGTTCTCCCGCTACGTGCTGAACACGCCACACGCCTGGATGCTGGATGTACAAATCATGCTGTATGGCACGCTCTTCATGACGGCCGGGGCCTACACCCTGAGCAAGAACGGCCATGTGCGTGGCGATGTGCTGTACGGCTTTTTCCAGCCCCGCACGCAAGCCACACTGGACCTGATTTTGTACTTCCTGTTTTTCCTGCCCGGCGTGTTTGCGCTCACATGGGCCGGCTGGAACTTCTTCAACGACTCGCTGGCCATCCGCGAACAAACCTTCTCGGCCGATGCGCTACCGCTGTATCCCTTCAAGTTCATCATCCCGCTGGCCGGCGGCATCCTGCTGCTGCAAGGCGTGGTGGAAATCATCCGATGCGTCATGTGCATTCGCGATGGCAAATGGCCTTCGCGCGAAGCAGACGTGGAAGAGGTTGACGTAGACAAACTCAAGGCCATGGTTCATGTCAAAGACGAAGACATTGCCGCGCTTGACAAGTACGTCGCCAAAGAGGGGGGCCGGTCATGAAAATCCGCAAGGAACTCTGGTTCGGCTTCAGCCTGATGGGTTTGATCATCCTGGCCGCGCTGGTCATGCTGCTACTGGCCAAGCCGATTACCAACGGCCATATTGGTTTGTTGATGCTGTCGCTCGTTGTGGTAGCGATCATGCTGGGGTTTCCAACGGCATTCACGCTCATGGGCATGGGCATGATCTTTACCTGGCTGGCCTACAACCGAGATCTCACCAAAACACTTGACCTGATGGTCCAGTCGGCCTTCAAGGTGATGGGGAACGACGTACTGATCTCCATCCCGCTGTTTGTGTTCATGGGCTACCTGGTCGAGCGGGCCAACCTCATAGAGAAGTTGTTCCGCAGCCTTCATCTGGCGCTGGCTCGCGTGCCGGGCGCACTGGCCGTCGCGACGCTCGTGACTTGCGCCGTCTTTGCAACCGCCACCGGCATCGTAGGTGCCGTGGTCACGTTGATGGGCTTGCTGGCTTTGCCGGCCATGCTGCGCGCGGGCTACAGCGTACAGCTGTCAGCCGGCGCAATCACCGCGGGGGGCTGTCTTGGCATCCTGATTCCGCCTTCGGTCATGCTCATTGTCTATGGCGCAACGGCCGGTGTTTCGGTAGTGCAGTTGTATGCGGGCGCATTCTTCCCGGGCTTGATGCTCGCAGGGCTGTATATCGTCTACGTCATCATTGTGGCCAAACTCAAGCCATCGATGGCACCGCCCCTGTCCGCTGCAGAGCGTTTTGTGCCCCTGACACCATTAAGCGAAAAGCTCGCGCCCTCGCACAGTTCGCTGGCGCTACCAGTGCTGCTCAAGGCCCTCAAGGGCCAACGCAATCAGGACGTGCCGACCAGCCATGTCCTGCGACAACTGGCGGTGGTACTGGCACCCTTGGTCGTGTTTTCGGTGGTGGCCCTGTGGAGTTACAACGCAGCCACCACCGCAGCGGTGATTGAAACCTCAACCATGCAGCGAATTGGCGAAACCGTCAACGAAGCCGCCCCGCCCGCGGAAGCTGGAGACCTCAAGGAGCCGCCCGCTTCGTCAGATGGCCTGAAGGAACCACCCTCTTCCGACGGCCTGAAAGAGCCGTCGGGGGCTGCCGCTGACACGGTGAAGGAGCCCCCTGCTTCGCCTTCCGATGCCGTCAAGGAGCCCCCCGCCGCCGCATCGGATAGCGAGACGTTCACCCAGTCCGGCGGAGAAAAAGTTCCGGCACCCACGGGTTACTGGATCGGTCTGGCCATTGGCGGGCTGGCACTTGCGGTGTTCTACGGCCTGTTGAGCTTCACGCGGCTGGAAGTCTTCAAGATGCTGCTGACCAGCTTCTTTCCGTTGCTGGTATTGATTCTTTCAGTGCTGGGATCGATCGTGATGGGTCTGGCGACGCCGACCGAGGCAGCCGCCGTGGGTGCCTTGGGAGGCTTCCTGTTGGCGGTCGCCTACCGGCAGCTGACACTGAGTGTGGTCAAGGAAAGCGTGTTTTTGACCGCCAAAACGTCGGCCATGGTCTGCTGGCTTTTCGTAGGCTCGGCCATATTCTCCGCCGCATTTGCGTTGCTGGGCGGCCAGGATCTGGTCGAAAAGTGGGTCATGTCGATGAACCTGTCCAAGACCGAGTTTCTGGTGTTGAGCCAGGTCATCATCTTCATTTTGGGCTGGCCGCTGGAGTGGACTGAAATCATAGTGATCTTCATGCCGATCTTCATTCCGTTGCTGGACAATTTTGGGGTGGACCCACTGTTCTTCGGCCTCTTGGTAGCACTGAACCTGCAGACTGCGTTCCTGAGCCCCCCGGTGGCCATGGCAGCCTTCTACCTGAAGGGTGTCAGCCCGCCGCACGTGTCGCTCAATCAGATTTTTGCCGGAATGCTGCCCTTCATGGGTATCCAGGTACTGGCCATCATCCTGCTCTACCAGTTCCCCGCCATTGGCCTGTGGCTGCCGCAAATGCTTTACAAATAGGCCCACTGCGGGTTGACCAGAAAGGGGGCGCTCGGCGCCCCTTTTTTTATCGCCCGAAACCCGATAAGATTGACGTTTACGTAAACGTCAAGTAAGCGCCTGGGGCCACTATCGGGCGCTTCACGGAGAACCCCATGACCGACCTGTCCGCTGAGTTCAAGGCTCTGGCCAACTACCGGCCCACGCACAAGGTGCGTTTTGTCACTGCGGCCAGCCTGTTCGACGGGCATGACGCGGCCATCAACATCATGCGCCGCATCCTCCAGGGCATGGGCGCAGAAGTCATCCACCTGGGCCACAACCGCAGTGTGGAAGAGGTGGTCACAGCCGCTTTGCAGGAAGACGCGCAGGGCATTGCCATCAGCAGTTACCAGGGCGGCCACGTCGAGTATTTCAAGTACATGGTGGACTTGCTGCGCCAGCGCGGCGGCGAGCACATCCAGGTGTTTGGCGGCGGCGGTGGCGTGATCGTGCCGCCTGAAATCCGCGAGCTGCAGGCCTACGGTGTCACCCGCATCTACAGCCCCGAAGACGGTCAGCGCATGGGCCTGCAGGGCATGATCGGCGAGATGGTCATGCGTTGCGACAAAGACCTCACGGCCTACGCACCCAAGAGCCTGACGGCCATCCAGGGCCATGGCGAGCTGAACTGGCGCGCGCTGGGGCAGCTGATTACCGCCCTGGAAAACGACAAGGCCGACAGCGCGTTGGTGGCCGCCCTCATGGAACAGGCCGCTGCCCGCAAGGTACCTGTGCTGGGCATCACCGGCACCGGCGGTGCCGGCAAATCCTCCCTGACCGACGAGCTGATCCGCCGCCTGCGGCTGGACCAGGGCGACGCGCTGCGGGTGGCAGTGATCTCGATGGACCCCTCGCGGCGCAAGAGCGGTGGTGCGCTGTTGGGCGACCGCATCCGAATGAACGCCATCAACCCCTGGAGTCAAGGCCCCAGGGTCTACATGCGCAGCCTGGCCACCCGGGAATTTGGCAGCGAAATCTCCCCCGCCCTGCCCGCCGTGATCGCCGCCTGCAAGGCTGCCGGGTTCGACCTCGTTGTGGTTGAAACATCCGGCATCGGCCAGGGCGACGCGGCCATCGTGCCGCATGTCGATGTGCCCCTGTACGTGATGACGCCAGAGTTTGGCGCTGCCAGCCAGCTTGAGAAGATTGACATGCTCGACTTCTCAGAGTTTGTTGCCATCAACAAGTTCGACCGCAAGGGCGCGCTCGATGCGCTGCGCGATGTGGCCAAACAAGTCCAGCGCAACAAGGAAGCCTGGAGCCAACGGCCCGAACAGATGCCGGTGTTTGGCACCATGGCGGCGCGCTTCAATGACGACGGCGTGACCGCCCTCTACCAGGCCTTGAAGATTCGTTTGGGCGACCTCGGTCTGGCCCTGACGGAAGGCTCCTTGCCCCTGGCACAGGTTCGCCACAGCACCAATCAGACGCCGGTGGTGCCGGCAGCGCGCACCCGCTACCTGGCAGAAATCAGCGACACCGTGCGCGGCTACAAGAAACGGGCCCGCGACCAGGCCCGACTGGCACGCGAAGCCCAGCAGCTGCGCGAGTCAATGCGCATGCTCAAACTGGCCGCGCCACACAAAGACAACGCCGTCAAGGCACTTGACGATCTGGCGGAGGTACGAGAAGGCCACTTGGGCGCAGACGCCAGGAAGCTGCTCGCCCAATGGCCGGACATGCAGAAAGCCTACAGTGGCGACGAGTACGTGGTGAAGATCCGCGACAAGGAAATCCGCACCGCGCTGACCACCCGGTCGCTGTCCGGCACTGTCATCCGCAAGGTGGCTTTGCCGCAATACGAAGACCATGGCGAACTTCTCAAGTGGCTGATGCTGGACAACGTGCCCGGCAGCTACCCCTACACGGCTGGCACATTCGCCTTCAAGCGCGAGAACGAAGACCCCACCCGCATGTTTGCCGGTGAAGGCGATGCCTTTCGCACCAACACGCGTTTCAAGTTGCTGAGCTCAGGCATGGCCGCCAAACGCCTGTCCACCGCCTTTGACTCGGTCACGCTCTACGGTAACGACCCCGACCTGCGCCCCGACATCTATGGCAAGGTGGGCAACAGCGGCGTGAGCATTGCCACGCTGGACGACATGAAGGTGTTGTACGGCGGCTTTGACCTGTGCAGTCCGTCCACCAGCGTGAGCATGACGATCAATGGCCCGGCACCGAGCATTCTGGCAATGTTCATGAACACTGCCATCGACCAGAACATCGAAAAATTCAAGACCGACAATGGCCGCGATCCGACCGACACCGAGGCGGCCAAGATTCGTGAATGGGTGCTGGCCAATGTGCGCGGCACAGTGCAGGCCGACATCCTGAAGGAAGACCAGGGCCAGAACACCTGCATCTTCAGCACCGAGTTCAGCCTGAAGGTGATGGGCGACATCGCCCAGTACTTTGTGCACCACAATGTGCGCAATTTCTACAGCGTCAGCATCAGCGGCTATCACATTGCCGAGGCCGGGGCCAACCCGATCAGCCAACTGGCCTTTACGCTGTCCAACGGTTTCACCTTTGTGGAAGCGTATCTGGCGCGCGGCATGCACATTGACGACTTTGCGCCCAATCTGAGTTTTTTCTTCAGCAACGGCATGGACCCGGAATACACCGTCATGGGCCGGGTGGCGCGCCGCATCTGGGCGGTGGCCATGAAAGAGAAATACGGTGCCAACGAACGCAGTCAAAAGCTCAAATACCACATCCAGACCAGTGGCCGCAGCCTGCACGCGCAGGAAATCCAGTTCAACGACATCCGCACCACGTTGCAGGCCTTGATTGCCATCTACGACAACTGCAACAGCCTGCACACCAACGCATTTGACGAAGCCATCACAACGCCGACGGAGGATTCCGTGCGCCGCGCCATGGCGATCCAGCTGATCATCAACCGCGAGTGGGGCCTGGCGAAGAACGAAAACCCGTCACAAGGTGCTTTCATCATTGAAGAGCTGACCGAACTGGTGGAAGAGGCTGTGCTCAAGGAGTTTGAAAGCATCGCCGAGCGCGGCGGTGTGCTGGGTGCCATGGAAACCGGCTACCAGCGTGGCCGCATCCAGGACGAAAGCATGCATTACGAAATGCTCAAGCACACCGGTGAGCTGCCGATCATCGGCGTCAACACCTTCCGCAACCCGCATGGCGACGCGGTACAAGACAAGCTGGAGCTGGCGCGCAGTACCGAAGAAGAAAAGCGCAGCCAGCTCAAGCGCCTGGGGGACTTCCACGCCTTGCATGCCGCGCAGGCGCCCGCCATGCTCAAGCGCCTGCAGCAGGCGGTGATTGCCAACGCCAACGTGTTTGAGGTGCTGATGGACGCAGTGCGGGTGTGCTCGCTTGGGCAAATCACCAACGCCTTGTTTGAAGTCGGGGGCCAGTACCGCCGCAACATGTAGTCGCTGTCATCCAGGTGATTGGCACCTGCGCCGCATCGGCGCTACCCTCAGGGCCCGAACTGATGGAGCGTTGCGCATGACAGATCTTTTTTCATTGCAGGGCCGGGTTGCCCTGATCACCGGCGGCTCGCGTGGCATTGGCCGCATGATCGCGGCGGGCTATCTGCGCCAGGGTGCGCGGGTCTATATCACTGCCCGCAAGGCATCGGTGTGTGATGCGACGGCCGCTGAACTGTCGGCGCTGGGCAACTGCATGTCGCTGCCGGCAGATGTCTCCACAGTGGCGGGGGCCCAGGCCCTGGCCGCAGCGCTGGCTCAGCGCGAGCCCGCGCTGGACATTCTGGTCAACAACGCCGGTGCGGCCTGGGGCGAACCGTTCGAGAACTTTCCGGAAAAGGGCTGGGACAAGGTCATGGACCTGAACCTCAAGACCCCGTTCTTCCTGACCCAGGCGTTGTATGGCCTGCTCTGCAAAGGCGCACAGACCCGGCCCGCCAAGGTTATCAACGTCGCGTCGATCGACGGAATTTCTGTCAATCCGTGGGAGACCTATTCTTACGCGGCCAGCAAGGCCGGCCTGATCCACCTGACCAAGCGCATGGCCCTGCGGCTCGCGCAAGACAAGATCATGGTCAGCGGCATTGCACCCGGCGCGTTTGCATCGGAAATGAACAAGGAAGCCCGCGACCATGCAGACGAGGTTGCCGGCCGCATCCCGGCGGGGCGCATTGGCAGCGATGAAGACATGGCCGGCATCGCGATCTACCTCGCGTCCAGGGCTGGTGACTATGTGGTGGGCCAGACCTTTGCGGTCGATGGCGGGGTGACGCTGGCCCGGGGTTGAATCAGGCCAGACGGTAGTTCTGCGGGCCGCGGCTGGCGATCTTGATGGCACCGACGCGGTTGCCAAGTTCGGCACAGCGCGCCAGGCTCCAGCCCTGCTCCAGGCCATGCAGCAGGGCGCCGCGCCAGGCATCACCGCAACCCGTCGGGTCCACCACTTCAGCAGCCTTCACCGGTGGCACCAGCGTCTTTTCGCCATTGATCCAGACTTCGCAACCTTGCGCCCCGAGCGTGACCACCAGGCCCTGCACTTTGCGCGAAATGTCGGCACTACTCCAACCGGTGCGGTCGCTGAGCATCTTGCCTTCGTAGTCATTGACGGTCACCCAGGTGGCCTGGCCAATAAAGTTGGCAAGCTCCTTGCCATCAAACATCGGCAAACCCTGGCCGGGGTCAAACACAAACGGAATGTCCGCCGCCTTGAACTGGGCGGCGTGTTCGAGCATCGCATCGCGGCCGTCGGGCGAAATGATGCCGAGCTTGATGTCGCTGCGCGCCGCGATCTTCGTGCCATGGGCCTGCATCATGGCGCCGGGGTGGAACGCAGTGATCTGATTGTTGTCGCGGTCCGTCATGATCATCGCCTGGGCCGTGTAGGTGTCGCTGACCTGCTTCACAAACTCGGTGCTGATACCCAGCGTGGTCAGGCGCTGCAGATAGTCGGCCCCGTCGTTGCCTACCGTGGCCATGGGCAGAGGTGTGCCGCCTAGCTGCTTGAGGCTGTAGGCAATATTGCCGGCACAGCCACCAAAGTCACGCCGCAGCGCCGGCACCAGAAACGACACATTCAGAATGTGTAACTGGTCGGGCAGAATTTGCTCCGCAAAGCGGCCCTCAAACGTCATGATGGTGTCAAAGGCCAGGGAGCCACAAATCACTGCTGCCATAAATTCTGCTCGATCAAGGTTGTAGAGAAACTCTCAGGGGTAAAAGGCCAGCAAGCGGTAGCCCGCAACGCGGCCCGCGCCGTTACCCGAAGCCACGTTTACCGCAAAGGTGCCCGACCAGTCGCTTGACGCGTCAATCTGGCCGGCGGCAGCGCCCAGTTCTGCCGGCGTCAGCACCCGGCGCAACACCGGCTGATCCTGGCTGTCGGTCAGGGTCAGTTCGATGGCTGGCATGGCCACCGCCATCACCGCCTGATTCTTCAGTGTCAAGGCAAGCCGGTATGCATCACCGCGCAGCTTGCCGAACGAAGAGCTGTCAATCACGATGGCCTCAATCTGGCGCGGCGGGCCTACCGTGCAGCGCAAAGGCTGGCACAACGCTTCCAGCACGGGCTTCAGCGCGGGCTGCAAGGCAGCAAGGCGGTCCCGCTCATGCAACGCCACCTGGAGTGCAAGCGCACCCAGCAGCACCAGCCCCAGCAAGCCCAGCGTCAAACGAACGCCTGAGCGCCGCCAGAAGGCCTGACGGCGAGCTTGCCGGACAAACGAGACGTCGTCCAACGCTTCTTCCGGGATGCTGGGTGCTGGGGAACCGACCAAATCCTGGTCGGCCAAAGGTCTCAAGTCGTCTGGCAGATAGGGATCGACCGCACTGGCGTACCGCTGAGTCGCCAGCGGTTCAACCTCCAAGGCCGGTTCGGCTTGCGGCGCAACGACCAGGTCGGGCTCGGAAGTTGGCACTACCGGCGACTCTGCGGGTTCCTGCGCAAACAGCGGCTTGTCACCCTGCATGTGAGCCGAGGCGTCGAACACATGGGTGCAATGACCGCAGCGGACCCAACCCTCGGAAATTCTGAGTTGGTCGGGCACGACTTTGAACATCGTCCCGCAGGCGGGGCAGCGTGTGATCAGGCTCATGAGCGGAGGATTGTAGAGGGCGGCCCGCAGTGCCCGACCCGTCGGGTATTCAGCGTTGCGCTGTCATCAGGATCCAGCCGTCCTCGGTGTCACTGATTTCAAGCCGCAGGTAGGGGGCGTAGGCGAGCGTGAGTTCGTCAGCCTGGCGCGCCAGGATGCCAGCCAGCACCAGCGCGCCGCCGGTTGCCACTCGCGCGCACAGCAGAGGTGCCAACACCTTGAGCGGCGTCGCCAGGATGTTGGCCAAGACCGTCTGGTACAGGCCCTGGGCCATGTCCGGCAGGCCGGCATTCAGCTGAACCTGGTTGGCTGCCGCATTGGCCACGGCTGACGCCACGGCGGCCTCGTCAATGTCTACCGCATCGATCGCAATAGCGCCGAATTTGGCTGCGCCAATGGCCAGAATTCCCGAACCGCAGCCGTAGTCAAGCACCCGCTGGCCGGCCAGCTTGTTTTGCGCAATCCAGCGCAAACACATTCTGGTGGTCGGATGGGTGCCGGTACCAAAGGCAAGGCCCGGGTCCAGCCGAATAACCTGCCGGGCCTGCGCCGGGGGTTCATGCCAAGTGGGAACGATCCAGAAAGTGGGTGTTATCTCAACCGGGGCAAACTGCGACTGGGTGAGTCGCACCCAGTCCTGGTCGGGCACCGGCATCACACCCAGCAGCTCGCACCCGGCAAAGAAGTCTTGCGCCTGTAGCAGCGTTGCGGCCTCGTCGGCGGCCGCTTTGGTCGGGAACATGGCCAGAACACGTGACCGCTGCCAGCCGTCCTTGGGCGGCGGCATGCCTGGCTCGCCAAACAACGCCTGTTCGGTGTCGGTCTGGGCATCAGCGTCCTCCACCGAAACGCTCAAGGCGTCCAACGCATCCAGCGCATCGCTCAGTGCTTCAACCCGGTCCTGCGGGCACATCAAACCTAGTTCAAACATGTGCCAGTCCTAAGGGTTTTGGGGTTGCCGAAAAACCGGCCACGGCGCTTCTGAAGCTACCTTTTGTGATGCGAAAGCCACTCTTCAAGATAGTGAATGTTGGTGCCGCCCGTCATGAACTTGGCGTCCACCATCAGTTCGCGATGCAGCGGGATGTTGGTGTTGATGCCTTCGACCACGGTTTCCAGCAGGGCGGTGCGCATCCGGGCCATGGCCTGTTCACGGGTGTCACCATGAACAATGATTTTGCCGATCATGGAGTCGTAATTGGGAGGCACAAAGTAGTTGGTGTACACATGCGAGTCGACCCGCACGCCAGGGCCGCCTGGCGCGTGCCAGGTGGTGATTCGGCCTGGCGAAGGTACGAACTTGTACGCATCTTCAGCGTTCACGCGGCATTCAATGGCATGGCCTCGAATCTGGATGTCGCGCTGCACGAACGGCAGCTTCTCGCCGGCCGCCACCATGATCTGGGTTTTGACGATGTCCACGCCTGTGACAAGTTCGGTCACCGGGTGCTCCACCTGCACCCGGGTGTTCATCTCAATAAAGTAGAACTCGCCGTTTTCGTAGAGGAATTCAAACGTGCCAGCACCCCGGTAGCCGATTTTTTTGCAGGCGGCGACGCAGCGCTCGCCTATCTTCTCGATCAGCTTGCGCGCAATACCGGGTGCCGGTGCCTCTTCGATGACCTTCTGGTGGCGCCGCTGCATGGAGCAGTCGCGCTCGCCCAGGTAAACCGCATTGCGGTGCTTGTCAGCCAGAATCTGGATTTCAACGTGGCGCGGGTTCTGCAGGAACTTCTCCAGGTACACGGCCGCGTTGTTGAAGGCAGCACCGGCTTCGGCCTTGGTCATCTGCACCGCGTTGACCAGTGCCGCCTCGGTATGCACGACACGCATGCCCCGCCCGCCTCCGCCGCCCGCAGCCTTGATGATGACCGGGTAGCCCACGGACTTCGCGATCCGGCGAATCTGGACCGGGTCGTCGGGCAGCTCGCCTTCGGAGCCAGGCACGCAGGGAACCCCCGCCTTGATCATGGCCTGCTTGGCCGACACTTTGTCGCCCATGGTGCGGATGTTCTCTGGTGTAGGGCCAATGAACTGGAAACCGCTTTTTTCCACCCGCTCGGCAAAGTCGGCGTTCTCACTCAAAAAGCCGTAGCCGGGGTGTATCGCCTCGGCGTCGGTGACTTCGGCCGCCGAAATGATGGCCGGCATGTTGAGATAGCTTTGAGGCGACGGTGGCGGGCCGATACAAACTGCCTCTTCGGCCAGCTTCACATACTTGGCTTCGCGGTCGGCCTCGGAGTAGACCATGACCGCCTTGACGCCAAGCTCGCGGCAGGCGCGCTGGATTCGCAAGGCAATCTCGCCCCGATTGGCAACCAGTATTTTTTTGAACATGAGTGGGCACTTACCTTTGGGTTCGCCGGAGCGTTCACTCGATCACAAACAACGGCTGGCCATATTCCACAGCCTGGCCGTTCTCGCCAAAAATCTGGGCGATGGTGCCGGACTTGTCGGCTTCGATCTCGTTGAGGATTTTCATGGCCTCAATAATGCAGATGGTTTCGCCCTGCTTGACCTGACTCCCAATTTCCACGAAAGCTTTGGCACCGGGGCTGGAGGATCGGTAAAACGTGCCCACCATTGGGGACTTGACGGTGTGCCCCGCAGGCACTTCTGCCACGGGTGCGGCCGGCGCTGCCACTGCCCCGGCCGCAGCCGGTGCGGCCACGGGCACCACCAATGGCGCAGCAACTTGCTGAACCACTGCCCCGCCACCCTTGACGATGCGGACTTTGCCTTCTGCTTCGGTGATTTCGAGTTCGGAGACGTTTGATTCGGACACCAGGTCGATCAATGTCTTGAGTTTGCGCAGATCCATGAGAGCTCCAACAGCGACTGACAAGAGGACGCGAATTTAACCCAAAATACGGCTTCTCATCGCATTCAGCCCGCTTTTTCGCTTATTTTTAATCGTTCAATGTTTTTTGCTTAATCGACTGCAAGCCGGTGCAGCGCATGTTTTCGCGCGCAGAAGGCTACTTTAGCAGCAACCACTGGGCCAAGTCAGCCGGTTCAACCTTACCCACTTTACGTTTCGCGACCAGGCCGTCAGAGCCCAGCACCACGGTAAACGGAAGCGCGCCGGTCAGGTTGCCGAGCGACCGACCAAGGGCAGCCCCGCTCAGGCCCGCCAATCCTACCGGAAACGTCACCGGTGTTTTTTCCAGAAACGCTCGTACCGCATTCGGCTGATCAATCGCCAAACCCACAACT
The DNA here is from genome assembly GCA_943369755.1 of Ramlibacter sp. 2FC. Lineage (GTDB taxonomy): Bacteria > Pseudomonadota > Gammaproteobacteria > Burkholderiales > Burkholderiaceae_C > CALROG01. Next base: position 26,283 of record CALROG020000004.1, on the reverse strand, counting down.
TGCCAACCTTTAGCGTAATTTTCACGGAAAAAGCCGTCCAATAATGGCATTTCCTCGACGCAGGGCGGGCACCAGGTAGCCCAAAAATTTATCACCAATGGTTTGCCGCGCAGCGACTGCAGCGCCAATTGCCCGCCCATCGGAGTGTCAAAGCTCAGTGCCCAGAGCGCTTGCAAGGCACCGTCGGCAACAGCGTGGGGCTGAAATTTCCACCAGGCCACGCCCGCGCCAGCCAGCCCGGCGGCGGCGGCGGTGCCGGCCAACAGCCAATTGCGGCGAGAGGCCGTGGCCAGGCCAGGGCGGTGCGGCTCAGGCGAAAGTTCAGCTTGCGTCATGCGTCGGCATTTTGCAGCAAGGCTCGCAAGGCAGGCAGGTCACCCCGCGGTGTGCGGCCTTTGGCGTCCGGCTTGAGGGCACCGCGCAAGTCGTCATGGTCGTAGACCATCAAATGAACTCCAATCGCCTCACCCAGCTCCTGGCTGACACTGGACAGGCTCAGCGCCTCTACCAGCTCGCCCTGGAACCCGGTCACGGTACGCGGCTGATAGGCCACGTTGTGGTCGATCAGCGCAATTTCGGCTGACTTCGGGTCGTCGCAAAAAAGCTGGATATAAATGTCAGACAAACGTGTTGCAGTGCCGTGCCAGACCGCCCCCGCAAGGTGGGGCCGAAAGGCGGCCATCCGCTCCATCCAGACGACCGCCAGGCGGCGCAGGGCCAGCAACTCGGCCGGTTGAGTGTCGGCGCAGAACAGCTCGATGTACTCGCGCACCGCCTCTTGCACTTCGGCGTTGTCGGGCAACGCGGTACGGCCGTTCAGGCCCAGGTGCTTTACCGCGCGGCGCTTGGCCGGCCCGTACTCCAGCCCCTCTTCCACCACCATCCGTGCTGCGGTGGCGGCAATTTCCAACTTGCTGCTGTCCATGGGGGCATTCTGCATTGCCGCCCAAAGCCCCCGCCGATAGAGTGAGGCAGGAACAAAGGAGCCCCCTGTGATAAGCACCATGATGGACCTTCCGCTCTCGCTCAACCACCTGCTGGAACGCGCCGGCCAATTGTTCGGCGGCAACGAGATCGTCTCGCGCCTGCCAGACAAGTCGCTGCGCCGACACAGCTATGCGCAGTTCTACCGTCGCACCCGTTCACTGGCCTCGGCCCTGGCCGAACTGGGGTTGCGCAAGGGTGACAGGGTGGCCACCCTGTGCTGGAACCACCATGCCCATCTGGAGTGTTACTTTGGAATTCCCGCAGCGGGCGGGGTGATGCATACCCTCAACCTGCGCCTGTCGCCTGCCGAAATCGGCTGGATAGCGGGCGATGCGCAAGACCGCTTTTTGATCATCGACGACGTGCTGCTGCCGCTGTACCAACAGTTTGCGCATCTGCACCGGTTCGAACAGGTGCTGGTGTTTCCCTTTTCTGGCGCTGCGGTACCCCAGGGCTTTGCCGACTACGAGGCCCTGCTCAGCGCTGCCGACCCCGCTGGCTTTGCCTACGCGGCGCATGACGAAACCGACCCTGTGGCCATGTGCTACACCTCGGGCACCACCGGGCGACCCAAGGGCGTGGTGTATTCGCACCGCTCCACTATCTTGCATACGCTGGTGGCCAGCCTGGGGGACTTCTGGGGCCTGCGGGGTACCGATGTGGTGATGCCGGTAACGCCGATGTTTCACGCCAATAGCTGGGGCATGCCCTACGGTGCGGTCATGATGGGGGTGAAGCTGGTGTTCCCCGGCCCGCATCTGCACCCGGACGACCTGCTCGATCTGATTCAGCAAGAACCTCCGACGCTGGCGCTCGGCGTACCCACCATCTGGATGAGCCTGATCCAGGCCTACGACGCCTCGCTGAGCGCCGGTTCGCCGAACCAGGGCCGCTGGACGCTGCCACGCGGCATGAAGTCCCTGGTCGGTGGCGCGGCCGTGCCAGAGGCCCTGATTCGGGCTTTTGACAAACACGGTATCTGGATCTTGCAGGGCTGGGGCATGACCGAAACATCGCCGGTGTGCACCATCTCTTACCCGCGCGCGGAGCTGCGCGACGCCGATATGAACGAGCGCTACCGCCGCGCCGCCATGGCCGGGGTGCCGGTGCCGCTGGTGGAGCTGCGGGTACAAGGCGACGATGGCCCGCAGCCCTGGGATGGCAAGAGCGTTGGCGAAATCCAGGTGCGCGGGCCCTTTATCACCGGCAGCTACCACCAGCTTGCAATTGAGGCCGAGAAGTTCACCCCCGATGGCTGGTTGCGCACCGGCGATGTGGCGTCAGTCGACGCGCTGGGCTTTGTGAAAATTTCCGACCGCACCAAAGACCTGATCAAGTCCGGCGGCGAGTGGATCAGCTCAGTTGATCTGGAAAACGCGCTGATGGCCCACCCGGCGGTGGCCGAGGCCGCGGTGATTGCGATCCCCGACGACAAATGGAGCGAGCGGCCGCTGGCCTGCGTGGTGCTCAAGCCTGGGCAAGCAGCCGGGCCAGCGGAACTGAACGCGCTGCTGCTGGCCAGCGGCTTTGCCAAATGGCAATTGCCCGAGCGCTACGAGTTCATCGACGCCGTGCCCCGAACCTCCACCGGCAAGTTCTGGAAGATCAAGCTGCGCGAGCGTTTTCCAAGGTAGCGCCTTGGCGCGCCGCTGATAATCACGGCCCATGCACATTCACATTCTTGGCATCTGCGGCACCTTCATGGGGGGCCTGGCGGCACTGGCCCGCGAGGCGGGGCACAAGGTTACCGGTTGCGACGCGGGCGTCTACCCGCCCATGAGCGACCAGTTGCGCGCGCTGGGCATTGAACTGATTGAAGGCTTTGGTGCCGAGCAGCTGGCCCTGAAGCCCGACATCTGGGTGGTGGGCAATGTCGTCTCGCGCGCCCGCCAAGCCGATGGCAGCGCCAAATTCCCGCTCATGGACGCCATTCTGGACGCCGGTGCGCCCTATACCAGCGGCCCGCAATGGCTGGCTGAAAACATGCTGCAAGGCCGCCATGTGCTGGCCGTCGCGGGCACCCACGGCAAGACCACCACCACCTCGATGCTGGCCTGGGTGCTGGACCAGGCCGGGTTCGAACCCGGTTTTCTGGTCGGCGGTGTGCCGATGAATTTTGGTGTTTCGGCCCGCCTGGGCAAAGGCAAGACCTTTGTGATTGAGGCCGACGAATACGACACGGCTTTCTTTGACAAGCGCAGCAAGTTCGTGCACTACCGCCCGCGCACCGCGGTGCTCAACAACCTTGAGTTTGACCACGCCGACATCTTTGACGACCTGGCCAGCATCGAGCGCCAGTTTCACCACCTGGTGCGAACGGTGCCGCCTTCCGGACGGGTGGTGGTCAATGGGCTGGAGGAAAGCCTGGCCCGGGTGCTGCACGCAGGCTGCTGGAGCCAGGTGCGCAGCTTCGGTGCTGCCGTGAGCGACTTTTCGGCGGTGGGCGAGCCCGATGCGTTTGCCGTGCTGCTGCACGGGGAAAAGGTGGCCCAGGTGCAGTGGGGCCTGAGCGGCGTGCACAACCAGCTCAACGCGCTGGCGGCCATCGCCGCGGCCGACCATGTTGGCGTGCCGCCGGCGCAGGCGGGCGACGCGCTGGGGCGCTTTCAGAATGTGCGGCGGCGCATGGAGTTGCGCGGTAGCGTCAAGGGCGTCACCGTGTATGACGACTTCGCCCACCACCCCACAGCCATTCGCACCACCGTGGACGGACTGCGGCGCAAGGTCGGTGCGCAGCGAATTCTTGCGGTGTTTGAGCCACGCAGCAACACCATGAAGCTGGGGGCCATGAAGTCGCAACTGCCCTGGAGCCTGGAGCAGGCCGACCTGGCGTTTTGCCACAGTGGTGGGCTGGACTGGGACGCCGCTGCGGCACTGGCGCCGATGGGCGCGCGCGCGGTGGTGGCAGACACCATTGAGGGCCTGCTGGCTCAGGTGCTGCAAGCCGCAAAACCTGGCGACCATGTGCTGTGCATGAGCAATGGCGGCTTTGGTGGCATCCATACCCGGATGCTCGATTTGCTACAAAAATAATAGTGGCTCGCGCATATTCCGCGCGGGCTACAGCCTAATTTTTTAGAATTTCAGGGCCATTTCCGGCAGGTCTACATGGACCACCGGTTTGGCCAGTGCGGCGCTCGCGGCGCGGGCAAAGGCGGGGCCCCATTGGGTGTCGGCAAATTGCTTTGGGCCTGCCGCCTGCGCCACGCACAGCACCTTGTCGGCAATCAGTACCTTGCCGGTGGCCCGCAGGGGTTCGCAGCCCAGGCGCGTGAACTGGTCGTCCAGCCACCCGCGCGCCACATCGTGCGGCATGGGTTGCACCTCGTCCAGGTCAAAGCGCAGTTCTGCGCCATCGGCCAGCTTGACGGTTACTTCGCTGCGCATGAATCACCTCCGGGGCCTTAGCTTGCCGCCAGCGGCGCGCGTGCGCAACCCCAGCAAACCCGCAGCCCGGGCCGGCCGGCGGTGGTTTATTTCCGCGCGCGACGCAGCTTCACCGCCTCTGACAGGATGTCCAGAACTTGCAGCGAATCGCCCCAGCCAATGCAGGCGTCAGTGATGCTCTTGCCATATTCCAGCGCACCGGCTTCGTCCTTGCCGGGCGTGAACTTCTGGGCCCCGGGCATCAAATGGCTTTCAATCATCAGGCCAAACACCTGGCGCGAGCCGCCGGCGACCTGGTTGGCGATGTCGCGCGCCACCTCGATCTGCTTTTCGTGCTGTTTGCTGCTATTGGCGTGGCTGCAGTCCACCATCAACGTGGCTGGCAGTTTGGCAGCGTCCAGCTCCTTGCAGGCCGCCGCCACACTGGCGGCGTCATAGTTGGGGGTTTTCCCGCCGCGCAGGATCACGTGGCAGTCTTTGTTGCCGTTGGTTTGAACAATGGCCACCTGGCCGTTCTTGTGCACCGACAGGAAATGATGGCCCCGGGCCGCCGCCTGGATCGCGTCGGTGGCGATGCGGATGTTCCCGTCGGTGCCGTTCTTGAAGCCGATCGGTGCGCTCAGGCCGCTGGCCAGCTCGCGGTGCACCTGGCTTTCGGTGGTGCGCGCGCCAATGGCGCCCCAGGAAATCAGGTCGCCAATGTACTGGGGCGAAATCACGTCCAGAAACTCGCTGCCCGCGGGCAGCCCCAGGCGGTTGATTTCAATCAGCAACTGGCGGGCAATGCGCAGGCCTTCGTCGATGCGGAAGCTCTGGTCCAGGTAGGGGTCGTTGATCAGCCCCTTCCAGCCCACCGTGGTGCGCGGCTTCTCGAAGTAAACCCGCATCACCACCTCCAGCGTGCCGCTGTACTTGACCCGTGCTTCGCGCAGCCGGCGCGCGTAGTCCAGCGCCGCCGCCGGGTCGTGGATCGAGCACGGGCCGATCACCACCAGCAGCCGGTCGTCTTTGGCGGCAATGATGTTGTGAATGTTTTTTCGGGTCTGGGTGATCAGCGTTTCCACCCCGGTACCCCGGATCGGGAAAAAGCGGATCAGGTGTTCAGGAGGGGGCAGCACGGTGATGTCCTTGATACGTTCGTCGTCGGTCTGGCTGGTTTTGTCAGCGGGGTACTTGGTCGACGTTTCGTACCAGGCATCGGTGCCGGGTTGGGTGGCTTTGGCGTTCATGGGTTCACTCCTGAAGTCAACTGGTTTTGAAAAAGGGCATAAAAAAACCGCCGGGGGTTGCCGGCGGTTTTTTGGAGAATCCTGGTGCGCTGTTATTTGCAGGTACGCTCAGATCTCTCTACCGCCGGGGCGTTTGAGAACCAAAAGTAGCTAAAGAAGTAAGCGCGCGCTGCTAAATTCATGGGGCTGAATGTAGCACAGGGCTGCTGCACAGCGCCACGCCGGTGTGGCGTGCACGTCACAAGCGCAGCTTTTTCCACCAGGCCAGCGCACGCTCTACACGGGGTTCAGCCAGCGCGCCAAGTGCCGATTCTTCCGTGGCGGCCCGGCTGACCAACTGCTCGTACATGTCAATCATCAGCATGCCTTCGCCCAGCGTGCGCCAGGCCACCAGCTCAAAGTCTTCGGCGCTCAGGCCCAGCATTTCGCGCTGTGAACCGCCTTCCAGCAGCCACTGGCCGATCAGCACGCGCAAGTTGTTCAATGCCTGCAGATAAGCCGCGTACTCGTACAGGCCGCGCCAGGACGGCCCCAGGCCCACCACCAGCGCGCGGTGGCTGCGCAACACGGTCAACATGTCCATCAGCAACGGTGCGGCACTGGCGCGGGCCTGGCTCAGCCGCAGGCTGGCGACAATCGCCTCAATGTGGGTGGCCAGGCCACCCATGCTGTCGCTGAACTGGCGGCAGTCTTCGTCGGCGACCGAGCCGCGCAGGAAGTCGCTGAGTTCACCAAAGGTCTGGATGCTGGGCAGCAGCGTGGAGCGGTCAATCAGCAGCCGCGAGTTCATGGCCGCCCGCCTAAGCCGTGCCGCCCACCGTCAGGCCGTCGATGCGCAGCGTGGGCTGACCCACGCCCACGGGCACGCTTTGGCCTTCTTTGCCGCAGGTGCCCACGCCGCTGTCCAGCGCCATGTCATTGCCGATCATGGTGACCCGGGTCAGCGCGTCGGGGCCGTTGCCGACAATGGTCGCGCCCTTGACCGGGTACAGAATCTTGCCGTTTTCCACCCAATACGCTTCGCTTGCACTGAACACAAACTTGCCGCTGGTGATGTCGACCTGGCCGCCACCAAAGTTGGTGGCGTACAGGCCCTTTTTGATGCTGGCCACAATTTCTTCGGGGACCCTGTCGCCACCCAGCATGTAGGTGTTGGTCATGCGTGGCATCGGGATGTGCGCGTAACTTTCGCGGCGGCCATTGCCGGTGGGCTTGACCTTCATCAGGCGCGCATTCATCGAGTCCTGAATGTAGCCCTTGAGAATGCCGTCCTCAATCAACACGTTGCGCTGGCTGGCGTTGCCTTCGTCGTCCACATTCAGCGAACCACGCCGGTCGGCAATGGTGCCGTCGTCCAGCACCGTTACGCCCCTGGCCGCCACCCGCTGGCCAATTCTCCCGGCAAAAGCGCTGGAACCCTTGCGGTTGAAGTCGCCCTCCAGCCCATGGCCAATGGCCTCGTGCAGCAAAATGCCGGGCCAGCCGGGGCCAAGCACCACGGTCATTTCACCGGCCGGCGCCGGCCGCGACTCAAGATTGGTCAGCGCGGCGTGCACTGCGTCGTTCACGTACTCTTCAATCCGCTCGTCACTGAAATAGGCCAGGCCGAAGCGCCCACCACCGCCGCCCGAGCCCATTTCACGCCGCCCGTTCTGTTCGGCAATCACGGTAACGCTCAGGCGCACCAAGGGGCGCACGTCGGCCGCCAGCGTGCCGTCGGCACGCGCCACCATCACCACATCGTATTCACTGGCCAGGCCAGCCATGACCTGGGCCACCCGCGGGTCTTTGGCACGGGCCAGTTTTTCAATCTTGCCCAGCAAGGCCACCTTGGCAGTGCTGTCCATCGATGCAATCGGATCCAGGCCGTTATAAAGCGAACGGCTGGATGCTATCTTTTTTGTAGTGGCTCGCGCACGCCCGTTGCGGCCTGCAGCCGAAATTGACCGCACGGCACGGGCTGCGTCCAGCAGCGAGGCCTCAGAAATATCGTCGGAATAGGCGAACGCGGTCTTTTCGCCACTGACCGCCCGCACGCCCACGCCCTGGTCAATGCTGAAGGAGCCGGTCTTGACGATGCCCTCTTCCAGGCTCCAGCCTTCGTTGCGGGTGTACTGGAAATACAGGTCGGCGTCGTCCACCCGGTGCGCGGTGATTTCCCCCAGCGCGCGGCTGAGGTGGGATTCATCAAGGCCAAACGGCGTCAGCAGCAGTTGCTGGGCAATGGCCAGGCGTTCAAGGGTGGGTTCGCGAGAGATCATGGGCCAATTCTAGGCCGCTGCAATTAACCCTGCGCCACTCAGCGCACAGCGCTGGCCTGGGCGCGCTGCAAATCGGCCAGCAGCGCCTCTGCGGAGGCGTAACGGGCTTCGGGTTTTTTGGCGGTCAGCCGGTCCACGATGGCTTGCAGCGTGGCGTGCTGCGCAGGCAGCGCGGGCGTGGCCGCGTGCAGGTGATGGGCCAGCAACTGTTCAAGCGTTTCCGCGCCAAACGGCCGCTTGCCGGCCAGCATCTCGAACATCATGATGCCCAGGCTGTACAGGTCGGTTTGCGGGGTAATGGCCTTGCCTGTGGCTTGTTCAGGGCTCAGGTAATAGGGAGTGCCCACCACGTCACCGTGGCGGGTCTGGGTCAGGCCCATGTTTTCGGCCTTCAGCAGCGACTTTGCAATGCCGAAGTCGGCCAGCGCGACCGTCCCGTCGGCGCGCAACATGATGTTTTCGGGCTTCAAGTCGCGGTGGATCACACCGCGCCCATGAATGGCCGACAACGCGCGGGCCACGCCGGTGATGACCTCCAACACCCGCGACTGCGCCAGCCCGTTGCGGAATTCACCGCGCAGGTCGCCGCGCTCGAAATACTCCATGGCAATGTAGGCGTGGTCGTCGGTAAAGCCCTGGTCGTAAATTCTGATCACGTTGGGGTGGTCAATGGCCGACAACAAGGCGTATTCCTGAATGAAGCGCGACAGGTGGCTGCTGGCTTCCTGTCCGCTGGCGTCCAGCACCTTGAGCACCACCGGCAGGCCATCGCCCTCGCGCACCGCCAGGTACACCTGCGTCATGCCGCCAGTGCCGATCTTGCGGGTGATGCGGTAGCCCTTGAGCCGCAGCGGTGCCTCGCCGGGGCCGAACTGCAACGCCTTCATGGCCGACAGCTTGGACTTGAGCGCACTTTTGACGGCGCGCCCGGTGATTTCAGAGTTGATCTGCACCGCCGCGCGCACCTCTTCGGCACGCTCTGTCAGGGTGGCCATGCCATGAACCCGGTCGTCCATGTTGGTCACCAGGCCGATGATTTCGGCCACATCGACATAGTCATTTTTGCCGCGCACTTCCAGCGCGGTCATGCCGCCGGTCTGGATGCCGTCGCCAGCCTGCTGCAGCACGGCGCTGCTGGCCACCACGGTCCAGCCCAGCTCTTTGCTGGCGGCCTCAAGCCGCGCGGCGGTGTTGACGGTGTCGCCAATCGGGGTGATTTCTTTGCTCTGTATGGTGCCCAGGCGACACAGCGTGACCTCACCCGCATGCAGGCCAACGCCAATCGCAAACGGCGGCAGGCCGCGGTCGCCAAAGCGGTGGGCCAGCCAACTGCGAAACTCATGGGTGGCCAGCGTCATGCCCAGCGCCGCCGACACCGCCCGGCGTGCCGCCGCGATCGGGGACGTGGTTTGAGTGTCTGAGAACACCGCCATCAGGCCGTCGCCAATAAACTTGAGGTGGCGCCCGCCATTTTTCAGAACCGGTTCGCAGCTGCGTTCAAAGTACACCGTCAACAGCTCGGCCACTTCGCTGCTGTTCAAGCGCTCGGCCAGTGAGGTGAAGTTGCGGATGTCCGAGAACAAAACCGTGGCGGAAATCACCTGGTCGGTGACCGCACCGCGGGGTGCCTCCAGCCCAAACTGTTCGGCCGAAACCCCGCCCAGGCTTTCGGCAAAGGCGCGGCGAAGGTATTCCTCATGGGTGTTCACGGCGCTTTGCACGGTGTCGTCGACCCGTTGCTTCTTCTTCAGCAAGCCCTGCAGTGCCTCAAGCAGCTCCACCCGGGTGAAGGGCTTGGCCAGGTAGTCGTCGGCCCCGGCGGTCATGCCGCGGCGCATGCTGGCGCGGTCGTCCAGCGCAGTCAAAAGCATCACCGGCAGGGCGGCCAGCACCTTGTCGGCCCGGATCGCCTGCAGCAGCTGGAAGCCGTCCATCTCGGGCATGCTGACATCGGAAATCACCACATCAGTGGCCACCTGGCGCAGCCGCTCCAGCCCCTCGCGGCCATTGGTGGCGGAGACGATTTCAAAACCCTCAAGCTTGAGCAGCCGCGTGATGTTGTTGCGGATCGCGTCGTCGTCTTCAACGATCAGGATGGTGGTCATGCAGTTGGGTCTTCCGGCCCCCAGTTTAGCCCGGGCCGGGCGGGCGCACGGTGCTGGCCAGGCGTTGCTTGAGTTTGTCTTCGTCGGCACCGTCCAGGCGCAGCAGGTCGTCCAGCATGTGCTGCAGCCGCCCCGAGGCGGCCACCAGCTCGGCCATGATGGCGCGTTGTTCGTCGGCGGAGATTTTGTCGCCGTAATGCCCGATCAGCTCGGCCGACGACAGGATGGCCGCCAGCGGGGTGCGAAATTCATGCGAGGCCATGGCCACCAGCCGGCTCTTGAGCTCAGCCAGCTCGCGCTCGCGCGCCAGCGTGGCCTTGAGCTGCTCGTCCAGCAGCCGGCGCTGGGTGGTGTCACGCATAAAGAACAGGTTGGCGGGCGCGCCCTCCCAGTCCACCACCACGCCCGCGATTTCCACCCACGACACGGTGCCGTCGTCGCGCTGGAAGCGGGCCTCGAAAACCGGCACCTTCTCACCGCGCGAGCGCCGGTCGCGCTGCTCAGCCACGAAAGCCCGGTCGTCGGGGTGCACGTATTCGATCATGGCGCGCAGCGCCACCTGCTGCGCACCGACTCCCAGCAGGTTCAGGCAAAAAGCGTTGGCAAACTTGATGCGCCCCTTTTGGCCCACGCAAATGCCCTCGGCCGCGTGCTCGACCATGGTGCGGTAGCGCTCCAGCTCGCCTGCCAGGGTTTGCGCGGATTCAAGCGGCTGGCCCATGCTGATGCCTATTCGCTCAGCAGGCGGTAAACCGCTGCGTCGTCCAGCTCGGCAAAACCGGCGGCGTGGGCGCGGGCAAAGGTGTCGCGCGCGGCAGCCCCCAGCGGGCCGCGAAAGCCTGCGGCTTGCGCCGCCTGCATGGCCAGCCGGGTGTCTTTTTCAAGCAGCGTCACATGGGCGCGGGGCTGGTAGTCACCGGCCACGGCCCGGCGCATGCGGTCAGAACCAATCCAGCTTTGGCCGCTGGACTGCTCGATCACGTCCAGCGTCTTGCCCAGGTCCAGGCCCAGCCGCCCGGCCAGCGCCAGCGCCTCGGCCGCCCCGACCAGATTGATGCCCGCCAGCAGGTTGTTGACCAGCTTGGTGCGCGCTGCATCGCCGGGGCGCTGGCTGATGCGAAACACCTTGCTCGACAAAGCCTCGATCAGGCTGCGGTGTTGCTCGAACAAGGCATCCGGGCAGGCCAGCATCAGGCTCATCGAGCCGTCGCGTGCACGCGCCGGGCCACCTGACATGGGTGCGTCAATCGTGCCAATGCCAAGCGCGCCCAGCCGCGTGGCAAAGCCCTCAACGTCTTGCGGTGCCATGGTGGGGCACAGCATCACGGTATGGCCCGCCGCAGCGCCGCTGGCGACGCCGTGCGCGCCGAACAACACCGCCTCGGTCTGCGCCGCATCGACCACGCAGACAATAGTTGCTATCGAATTCATAGTGGCTTGCGAAGCATTGGCGCGGGCTACAGCCCCAAAAGCCTCTAAAGAGCGGGTTTTTTCGGGCTCCAGGTCGCAGACCTGCACCGAAAACCCTTGGGCCAGCAAGTTGGCGGCCATGCCCCCGCCCATGTTGCCCACGCCAATGATCGCGACCGGGCGTTGATGGCCCCCAAGCTCACCTACTGCGTGGGGGTCGCTGCCCCCCAAGGGGGCGCTCGCGCCTTGGGGCGGCCCGGCGGCGCTCATGCTCATGACTGCACCAGTCGGCGCACCTTGGCGATCGACATCAAAATGCCCAAACCCGCCCCCAGGGTGACCATGGCGGTGCCGCCGTAGCTGATGAAGGGCAACGGCACGCCCACCACCGGCAAGATGCCGCTGACCATGCCCATGTTGACAAACGCATAGGTAAAGAAGATCAGGGTGATGGCCCCCGCCAGCAGGCGCGAGAACAGTGTCGAGGCCTCCAGCGCAATCGCCAGCCCGCGCAAAATCAGGAACAGGAAACCGGCAATCAGCAGCAAATTGCCCAGCAGCCCAAATTCTTCAGAAAACGCCGCAAAAATGAAGTCTGTGGTGCGCTCGGGAATAAATTCCAGGTGGGTTTGCGTGCCCTGCATGAAGCCTTTGCCCAACAGGCCGCCAGACCCAATGGCAATCATCCCTTGCAGAATATGAAAGCCCTTGCCCAGCGGGTCACGGCTTGGGTCCAGCAGGGTGCAAATGCGCTGTTGCTGGTAGTCGTGCAGCACCGGCCAGCGCACCCCGTCGGCGCACAGCCGGGGCTCAAACGCCACCAGCAGCACGATGCCCAGCAGCGCCAACAGCACCGGCGGCACGATCAGCTTCCAGCTCAGGCCGGCAAAAAAGATCACCGACAAACCTGCCGCCAGCACCAGCAGCGAGGTGCCCAGGTCGGGCTGTTTCATGATCAACCCCACCGGCACCACCAACAACAGCCCCGCCGCGATGAAGTCCAGCGGTCGCAGCTGGCCTTCACGCTTCTGGAACCACCAGGCCAGCATCAGCGGCATGGCGATCTTGAGAATCTCACTGGGCTGGATGACGGTGACCCCCACATGCAGCCAGCGTGTTGCGCCCTTGCGGGTAATGCCAAACAGCGCCACCGCCACCAGCAAGGCCACCCCCACGGTGTAAAGGGGCACGGCAAAACTCATCAGGCGCTGCGGCGGCACCTGCGCCACCACGAACATCACCACCGCGGCAATCAACATGTTGCGGCCATGGTCAAGAAAGCGCGTGCCGTGGTCATAGCCCGACGAATACATGGTCAGCATGCCCGCGCAGGCCAGCAAAAACACCGCAAACGCCAGCGGCCCGTCAAAGCCGCGCAGCATGGGCAGCGAGCGTTGCAGCAAAGACGGTTTATCGAAGACGGCAGACATGCCGCGCATTATCCCGCGCTGTGGGGGCGCGGCCGGTGCGCAAGCGGTTGCCCCGCGCGCTAGCGCTCCCTGGCCGCCTCCGCGCTCACCTTCTGAACCGGCGACAGCAGGTACTCCAGCACGCTGCGCTGCCCCTGGTTTACCTCGGCGGTCACCACCATGCCAGGGCTGAGCTTCAAGTCCTCCCCCGCCGGGCTGCGTAGCTCCTGGTGCTGTAACCTCACCAGCACCTTGAAGCTCTGCGGGCTTTGGCCCATGCTGGTGGCCTTTTGCGGGTCGTTAACTGAAGAGTCCGCACTCAACAGCTCCACCACGCCATGCAGCATGCCGTACTTCTGGAACGGGTAGGCCTGCAGCTTGACCTTGACCGCCTGGCCGGGGGCCACAAAGCCCGCGTCTTCGTTCTTGAGGGCTACCTCCGCCATCAGTGGCTCGCCTTTGGGCACGATGTTGAGCAGCACCATGCCCGGCTGCACCACGGCACCAGGGGTGTAGGAAACCAGGTCTTTCACCATACCCGCCACGGGAGAGCGCAGCTCCAGCAAACCCGAGCGGTAGTCTTGCTTGGCCAGGTCACCCTGGACTTTCTGAATGACGGCCAGCAACTCGACGCGCTCGTTTTCCAATTGGCTCTGGTAGGCAGAAACGATCTGCGCGCTGCGCCGACGTGACTGTTCGACCGCCGCCGTCAGCGCGGCAGAAGCAGACTCCTGGCTTTTGAGTTCTTGTTCTTTCTCGATACGTTCGCGGATTTTGTCGTTAGCACCCAGTTCGGACACAAACCCGTCTTTCACCAGCCGCTCATAACTGGTGGCCTGCTGGCGGTACAGCGGCACAGTGGCCACCAGCTTGTCCACCGACTGGCGGGCGGCGGCCAGCTCGTGCTGGGCCCGCACCAGGGTTGCCTGCTCCTGCGCCAGCGCATCGTCGTGAGCTTGTCGGCGCGCGTTGAACTGTGCCAACACCTGCAGCACCTCTGGCGGGTCAGTGCGGGCAACCGCAAAGGCTCGCCCGCTGAGCTCCGCTTCAATGCGCCGCAAGGTCAACTGCTTGAGTCCAAGGTCGCGCCGCAAGGTGCCCTGATCAGTGCTTGCGGTGGTCGCATCCATTTGAAGCAGCAACTGCCCGGCTTGAACTTCCTGGCCCTCGCGAACCAGTACCTCGCGCACGACGCCGCCCTCGGCTGGCTGCACCACCCGGCTCAGGTTGCGCGGCACCAGGCGGCCTTCGGCACTGGCCACAATATCCAGCTGGCCGAACACGGCCCAACTCGCCAAGGCCGCAAAGAGCGCCGCCGTGGTGTAACCCACCACACGCGGCAGGCGCGCAGGCGGGTTTTCTTGCACCGCCAACAGGTCAGGCGCGAAGTCGGCTTTCAGTGTGTGGGTTGCTGTCATCACGAAAGCCTTGCGCTGCCCTGTTCAAGGCTGCTGCGCGTCCCAAGGTTCTGCCAGTTCGTACCTGCCGCCAACGACGCCTGGGCCGTCCCCAGGCCGATACCCGCCAGGGTGCCTGCCGTGGCGTACTGGAATGCCAGGTCGCCACCCATCGCTGCGGAGTCTGAGCCCTGCAAATGGGCGTCCAGCAGGCTGTTCATCAGCGCCCAGCCGTGGGCGTTACTGCCCTGCTGCGCACGTGCCGCGTCAAACCGGGCAACGATTCTTGCAAAGTCGAACAACTCCACCTGGCGGTTAAGCAGCTTGTCTGAAGACGCCGCGTCGTAGTCACCACCCACGGTAATAACCTGCAGCTTGCTGACCCGCGCACCCTGGGGCTTGTCATACCAATCTTCAAAAGTGATACGTTCGCCCTGCCCGACTTCAAGCACCAGGTCGTCGCCCGACTTGCGCAGGCGAAGGTCGGCATAGCGAATGCCCTTGCCCAGACTGACGATGTCGCCGTCTGCGCTGGCCGCGCCCAGGTGCACTTCGTCGGCCCCGTCACCACGGTTAAAGGCCAACAAGTCAGCGCCGGCACCACTGTAGATGTCGTCGTTGCCACGCCCACCAACAAATACACTGGCACCATCAGCGTCGGCCATGCGGTCTGCGCCGTCGCCGCCGTCCAGCAAGTTGCTGCCGCCCGCGCCGTCCAGTGCATCGTTGCCGCTGCCGCCCTGCAACACATCGCGCCCGGCGTTGGCCCACAGCACGTCTTCCCCATTGCCGCCCTTGAGCATCACGTCGCCATAGGCGTAGCGGGTGCTGGTCAGGTCCACCACGTCGTCGCCGTCGCCGGTGTCAATGACTTCAATGTTCTTGATGCGCAGCACCCCGTCGTCCAGCGCAATGCCGTCGGCCCGAGCCGTGCCGTACAGGGTGTCTACGTCGGCCCCGCCGTCGTAGATGTCCAGGCTGCGCACCAGGCCATCGGCGTCCACACACATCTGCCAGGCGGCGCTGTGCCGGCTGCCCTTGTTCCAGGCTTTGGCACCGCGCCAGTTCTCGTCCCACGACAGCAGCAAAGCGTCGTCACCGGCAGCGCCGTTCAGGTTGTTGGCCCCCGCATTGCCGGTGAGCATGTTGGGCCCCGCGTTGCCAGTGCCCGCAATGTCGGCGTTACCTGTCAGAACCAGGTTCTCGACGTTGTCGCCCAGCACAAAGCTGGCCGAGCTGCGCACCGTGTCGTTGCCCTCGAGCGCATGCTCAACCACGGTGTCGGCCGTGTTGTTCACGATGTAGATGTCGTCGCGCTTGCCCCCGGCCAGGCGGTTGATGCCGGCGTTGCCTTCCAGCAGGTTGGCCAGATCGTTGCCCTCACCGTCAATGTTGGCGCTGCCTGTGAGAACCAGGTTCTCAACCTGCTCGGCCAGGGTGTGGCTTACCGAAGCACGCACGGTGTCGTTGCCGCCTTCCACCCGCTCAACCACCCGGTCGAGCGCGTTGTCAACGATGTAGGTGTCGTCTCCTGCACCACCGTCGAGCCAGTCAGCTGCGCCACCACCATCTAGCCAGTTGGCACCCGCCGTACCCACCAGGGTGTTGGCCTGGGCATTGCCGGTGGCCTTGGCCGCACCGCCCAGCAGGGTCAGGTTTTCTACATGCTCGCCGAGCTGATAGTCCACCACCGACATGACCGTGTCAGTGCCCTCGCCCGCACGTTCGATGGCTCTGTCCAGCAGGTTGTCGACCCAGATCACGTCGTCACCGGCGCCACCGGTCATTTGGTCGGCCCCCGCGCCGCCAGAGATCACGTCGTCACCGGCCCCCCCGTCCAAGGCGTTGTTGCCAGCGTTGCCCACTAACTGGTTATCTTGGTCGTTGCCGGTGCCGTTCAGGTGGGCGTTGCCCGCCAGTACCAGCTTCTCAACGTTGCGCGAAAGCGTGTAGTGGCTGCTGGCAATCACGGTGTCCAGGCCCTCGCCGGCAAGCTCAACCACCACATCAGCGGTGTTGTCCACCAGATAGGTGTCGTCACCGATACCCCCGCGCAGCAGGTCAGCCCCCGCACCACCGTCCAGGGTGTCGGCACCGCCGTCACCCACCAGCTCATTGGAACCGGCGTTACCTGTCAACCGGTTGTCCAGCTCGTTGCCAGACGCTTTGGCATTGCCCTGGCCGATCAGCGTCACGTTCTCCACATGCTGCGACAGGCTGTAGTCCACTGTCGCATAGACCGTGTCGTTGCCCTCACCGGCACGCTCCTCAATCTGGTCAAGCGGGTTGTCCACGCCGTAGCTGTCGTCCCCTGCGCCACCGGCCATTTGGTCGACCCCGGCCCCACCATCCAGGCGGTTGGCCCCGGCGTTGCCCATCAACCGGTTGTCCAGCGCGTTGCCGGTGGCATTCAGACTGGCGGTGCCGAGCAGATTGACGTTTTCTACGTTGGCATAGAGCGTGCCACTGATGGATGCATTGACGGTGTCGATGCCCTCGCCCGGCTTTTCCAACACCGCGTCACAGTCGCTGTTGACCCAGAAGACGTCGTTGCCCCTGCCGCCAGACATGCGGTCGTGCCCGCCGCGGCCGTCCAACTCGTCATTGCCGTCCAGGCCCGACAAATCGTTGTCGCCGTCATTGCCCGCCAGCAAGTTGTCCAACGCATTGCCGGTGCCATCGATATCGCGTCGCCCGGTCAGCTCCAGCCGCTCCAGGTTGTCCGCCAGTGTGAAGGTCGCACTGCTGCGCACCAGGTCGTGGCCTTCGCCCGCCTGTTCAACCACCGCGTCACGGGAGTCGTCAACCAGATAGACGTCGTCGCCGCGCCCGCCGATCAGGCGGTCTGCTGCTTCGCCGCCGTCAAGCAGGTCATTGCCGTCGCCCGCGCTCAGGGTGTTGGCGCGCTCGTTGCCGGTTAACCAGTTGTCCAGCGCGTTGCCCGTGCCGTCAATCGCCGACTGACCCGTCAACACCAGGCGCTCGGTGTGCGCGCCCAGCACCCAGGTGACCGCACTGCGCACGGTGTCAACGCCTTCGCCGGCGGCCTCGGTCACGGTGTCGGCCGCGCTATCGACTTCGTAGGTGTCGTCGCCCTTGCCGCCCGCCATTGCATCGGCTCCCTGGCCCCCGTCCAGCCGGTCAGCCCCGTCACCGCCGGTTAGACGGTCATTGCCAGCCTGGCCACTCAGGTGGTTGCCCGCGTTGTTGGCAATCAGCAGGTTGGCCAGGTCGTTGCCTTCACCCTCGATAGACGCGTCGCCCAGAAAGGTCAGGTTTTCTACGTGGTCGGCCAGCTCGTAGCTGACCGTGGCCTTGACGGTGTCTGTGCCTTCGTCCGCCTTTTCCTTGACCCGGTCGCCACTGCTGTTGACGATGTAGATGTCGTCGCCCCGGCCCCCTTCGAGCTTGTTGCGCCCCGCGTTGCTGGTGAGAATGTTGTCCAGCGCGTTGCCGGTGGCGTCAATGTCAGCGCTGCCGGTCAGCGTGATGTTTTCTGCGTTGTCTGGTAGCGTGTAGCTGACGCTGGCACGAACCCCGTCCACGCCTTCATTGACGCCTTCAACCACCACGTCGCCGCGGTTGTCCACCACATAGTCGTCATCCCCGGTTCCGCCGACCAACCGGTCTGCGCCCGCGCCGCCGTCCAGAGTGTCGCGCCCAGCGCCGCCGCCAAGCGTGTTGGCAGCGGCATTGCCCAGCAAAACGTTGTCCAGCTCGTTGCCGGTGCCATGAATGGCAGCCGTGCCCGTCAGCGTGAGATTTTCAAGGTTGGCTGCCAGAGTGGTCGTCACCGAGGCCAAGACCTGGTCAGCGCCTTCATTGGCGTTTTCAACCACCACATCAGCGGTGTTGTCCACCACATAGCTGTCGTCGCCCTTGCCGCCTTGCAGTTTGTCAGCACCTGCGCCACCGTCCAGGCGGTTATTGCCGTCGTTGCCCACTAGCAGGTTGCCCTGGGTGTTGCCAGTGCCGTCAATGTTGGCGCTACCGGTTAACACCAGGGTCTCCAGGTTGGCCGCCAAGGTGTAGGTTACGCCCGCGTTGACCTGGTCGGCGCCCTCGCCTACAACCTCAACCACGGTGTCCAGCCGGTTGTCCACAATGAACAAGTCGTCGCCTTTGCCGCCAATCAACCGGTCGGCACCGCCGCCACCGTCGAGCACGTCGTCCCCGTCTCGCCCGTCCAAAGTGTTGTCTGCGGTGTTGCCCACCATCAGGTTGGCCTGTGCGTTGCCGCTGCCGTTGACCTTGTCAGTGCCGGTTAGCAGGAGTTGTTCAACGTTCTGGGTCAGGGTGTAGCTGATGGATGAGCGCACCAGGTCTGTGCCCTCACCCATCGCTTCAACCACGGTGTCGCGCGTGTCGTTGATGTTGTAGATGTCGTCACCCTTGCCGCCGGCCAGCTGGTTGATGCCAGCGTTGCCGGTGAACTCGTTGCCTAGCTCGTTACCGGTGGCGTCTATGCTGGCGTCACCGGTGAGGGTGATGTTCTCAATATGCGCGGCCAGCACAAAGGTGGCGCTGCTGCGCACGGTGTCCAGCCCCTCGTCAGCCAGCTCTACCAACACGTCGGCGGTGCTGTCCACAACATAAATGTCGTTGCCCTTGC
Organism: Ramlibacter sp. 2FC; assembly: GCA_943369755.1. GTDB lineage: Bacteria > Pseudomonadota > Gammaproteobacteria > Burkholderiales > Burkholderiaceae_C > CALROG01. The sequence continues at coordinate 7,486 of CALROG020000004.1, read as the reverse complement.
CGCCTTTCAGGGTGTCCGTGCCCGCACCACCGTCAAGCTTGTTGTTGGCCGCGTTGCCAACAATTATGTTGGCCAGCTCGTTGCCAGTGCCGTCAATGGCCGCAGTTCCTGTCAGCGTCAGGTTCTCGGTATGCGCAGTGAGCGTGTAGCTGATTGATGCCTGCACCAGGTCTGTACCCTCGCCCAGGCGTTCAACCACGCTGTCGCGGCTGTCGTCAACAACATACAGGTCGTTGCCTTGGCCGCCTTCGAGTTTGTTCACCCCGGCGTTGCCCACCAGGGTGTTGGCCAGCTCATTGCCTTTGGCATCAATGTCGCTGCTTCCAGTCAGGGTGATGTTTTCCAGGTTGGCACCCAGCGCGTAACTGACAGACGCGAACACGCCGTCGCTGCCCTCACCGGCCTCTTCGACTGCCCGGTCTTGCGCGTTGTCCACCGTGTAGGTGTCGTCCCCGGCTCCCCCACGCATCTCGTCCGCCCCGGCGCGCCCGTCCAGGCGGTTGTTGGCGCTGTTGCCAACAATCAGGTTGTCAAGCTCATTGCCAGCACCGTTGATGCTGGCGCTGCCGCTCAGGGTGAGGTTTTCAACGTTGGCCGCCAGCGTGTGGTTAACCGATGCAAGCACGGTGTCCAGGCCTTCGTCGGCTTGTTCCACCACAGTGTCGGCACTGTCCACCACATAGGTGTCGTTGCCCTGGCCGCCGCTCATGCGGTCTACGCCCGCGCCGCCGTCCAGCCGGTTGTTGCCCGCATTGCCCACCAGGGCATTGTTCAATGCGTTGCCGCTGCCGCTCAGGTCGGCGTTGCCGGTAAGCACCAGGTTTTCTACGCTGTTGCCCAGCGCATAGCTGATGGATGCTTCGACCGTGTCACTGCCTTCACCCGCCAGTTCAATGACCTGGTCACCAGCGCTCTCAACGACGTAGGTGTCGTCGCCGCGCCCGCCCAGCATGGTGTCAGCGTCCAGGCCGCCGTCGAGGCGGTTGTTGGCGGTGTTGCCAGTCAGTATGTTGGCTAGCGCGTTGCCGGTGGCGTACAGATCGACAGCGCCCGTCAGGTTAAGGTTCTCGACGTGGTCACCCAAGGCGTAACTGATGGATGCCGCCACGGCGTCAGTTCCTTCACCCGCCGTTTCCACCACCGTGTCACCCACATCATCCACCACATAGGTGTCATTGCCCACGCCCCCCACCATAGTGTCTGCGCCCGCCTTGCCGTCGAGCAAGTTGTCGCCCGTGTTGCCCAGCAACAGGTTGGCCGTATTGTTTCCGCCGCCAACCAGGTCGGCCGTGCCCGTCAATGTGAGTTTTTCCACGTTGGCGGCAAGAGCGTAACTAACTGACGCCAGTACATCGTCAGCGCCTTCACCGTCGGCTTCGAGCACCAAGTCCTGCGCGTCATCGATCACGTAGGTGTCGTTGCCTGCGCCGCCCGCAAGTTGGTTGCGTCCCGCGTTGCCCGACAGGGTGTTGTCTTGCGCGTTGCCGGTCCCGTTAATGCTTGAAGCGCCTGTCAGCACCAAGTTCTCAACGTCGGTGCCCAGCGCGTAGTCAACACTGGCTCTGACGGTGTCTGCGCCCTCGCCAGCCTTTTCAACCACAAAATCGTTGGCATCGTCGACGATGTAGATGTCGTCACCCTGCCCCCCAATCAGGGTGTCCGCGCCCAAACCCCCGTCAATGAGGTTCTTGCCCGCGTTACCAAGAATACGGTTGTCCAGCGAATTGCCTCTGCCGCTCAAGTCCGCAGAGCCGGTCATCACCAGGTTCTCGACATTGGCCGACAAACCCCAGGCCGCATAGTTGATGCCCGTGATGATGGTGTCCGTGCCTTCACCAGCACGCTCAACGACCAAATCACCGACGTTGTCCACGTGGTAGGTGTCGTCGCCCTTTCCGCCCGCCATCAGGTCAGCCCCGCCCGCACCGTCAATGACGTTGTTGCCAGAATTGCCGGAGATAACGTTGTTTAACGCATTTCCAGTCGCAGTCAGGTCGTTGCCAGCCGTTGCCACATCAAGAAGCGCCAGGTTTTCCACGTTCGCGCGCAGCACATACGAGATGCCAGAGACTACGGTGTCCGTTCCTTCGCTGCCGTTTTCGACGACAGTATCCAACGCGTTGTCAACGATGTACAGGTCGTCGCCACCGCCACCGGCCATCAGGTCAGCCCCTGCTGCACCATCCAGGACGTTCGCGTTGGCGTTGCCCGCCAGCGTGTTGTCCAGCTCGTTGCCCGTTGCGTCGATACTGTCCGTCCCCGTCAAAACGAGCGCCTCCAGGTGGGTGCCCAGGGCATAGCTGATGCTGGCGTAGACCGTATCGGTGCCTTCGCCGGCGTTCTCGACCACTTGGTCTGCGGCATCGTCCACACCATAGCTGTCGTTTCCAGCACCACCGGCCAGCACATCGGCTCCGGCCTTGCCATCCAGGAAGTTGTTGCCAATGTTGCCGGTCAACACATTGTTCAACGCGTTACCCGCGCCATTGATGTCCAAGACCCCTGACAGAGTGAGTCGCTCCACGTTGGCAGTTAACGCGTAAGAAACACTGGCAACTACAGTATCGACACCCTGGCCGGCTTTCTCCTTGACCGTATCAGCTGCGTCGTCAACGAAGTAGGAATCGTCGCCGGCGCCGCCAATCATCAGGTCGGCACCGGTGCCACCGTCCAGCAGGTCCTGGCCGTCGCCGCCAAGAAGCAAGTCGTCCCCGCCCAAGCCATCGAGCCGATTGCCCAGGTTGTTGCCGGTCAAAATGTTGGACAGCGCATTGCCCACACCCAACCTTGCAGAGCCAGTTAGAACCAGGTTCTCAACGTTCGGTGCCAGCGTGTAATCCACCGACGAGAGAATCTGATCCAGGCCCTCATCTGCGTTCTCGAGAACCTCGTCCTGAGCGTTGCTTACAACGTACGTGTCGTTGTGCTGGCCGCCCTGCATGTGCGTGGCACCGGTGCCGGCTATCAGGAGGTCATGGCCCGCGCCGCCCAGCAGCGTGGCATGCCCGGCGTTGCCAACCAGTTTGTTGTCCAGCTCGTTGCCCGAAGCAACAACGTCGGCGCTTCCTGTCAGTTCCAGCGCTTCCACGTTGCCCTGCAAGGTAAAGCTGACCGACGAGCGCACCGTGTCGTAGCCCTCTGCTGGCCGTTCGTAAACTCTGTCAGCGGTGCTTTCCACCACATAGATGTCATCGCCAGCCCCGCCAAACATCAGGTCCAGTCCCGCGCCGCCGTCCAGCACATCTCCGCCGCTGTTTCCAACCAGCACGTCGTCACCGCCACCGCCGTCAAGCAAGTCATGGCGCCCCGTCCCCGTAAGAACATCGCTGGCAGCGGTGCCAAACGCTGTAAAGCCGTCAGGCGCGTCGAACGCCAGGCCCACGTCCGCCGCAACTCCAGTGCTGCCATCCGTGCGGGTGAAGGTCGTCGTGCCGTGGATCACGTTGTCGCCCAACAACTCGAATCGACGGTTGGAGGCAAGACTCAGGGAGGCAATACCCATCTCGGTCATTGACTTGAACTCGCCGTCGTCGGTCACGCCGTTCTGGTTTTTGTCCACCCAGATTCCGGCCTTGGCCCAGCCGGGATCGTTCGCGTCAAAGACGCCGTCTTGATTGGCATCCAGCACGGCGATGCCCTCAAGGTCGGTACGCGCCCCTGCCAGCATGTCAGAGAACACCAGTTCGCTACGTTTGTCGATTTTTCCGTCGCCATCCCCGTCGTAGGCAAGGAACCCATCGTTGGGCCCCACCCATGCCGTTCGCACTTTCTGGCCCGTGCCCAGCATGTCGAACATGACCTGGGAGTCGGCTAGCGAAACCAGGTCAATGCCATTGCCATCAAGGTCAAAGACGATGGGGTTGGCAACGACGACGCCATTGCCGGCAACCCGGTATTGGCTAGAAAGCGTGGTGCTGACGAGCTGTTGCAACGACGCAGCGCTGTAGTTGCTGGTGTTGGTGTACCAGTTCAGAAGAACAGCCAGCTGGGAGACAGTGAGTTTCAGTCTGGCGGCAGCATCTGCGATCTGCGCATCGGTGGTGACCGCGTCCAGGTACGCCTTGACCTCATTCAGTTCAGCCTGCGTAAAGCTGAGAGTGCCGTTGCCATAGGGTGCCGGGTCTGCTGGTGGTTCCACTGGCGCGGGAGCGGGCGCTGAGGTCGGCGCGGGTGTCGGCGCGGGCGGCGGCGGTGGTGCCGGAGGAGGAGGTGGCGGTGGTGGCGTCTCGTCCACCACGACGTAGGCGCCATCGGCGCTATAGCGGGTAGACGCCACGCTGACAACGTTGTTGTTCGCGTCACGAACGGTAAAGTTCGACCTGCCAGTTGTGTCCACAGACAAGGTCATTGACCTGCCGCCTGATAGCGGAATTTGATACTGGCCAGTGCCGTCCGCGTTCTGGACAACAGAAGCTCCTTGCCCGAAGCTGTAAGAACTGGCGCTGCTGGAGCCGGGCACCTGCTGCTGCAACATGTTCACACCGTTGCTGCTCAAGCCGACCCCGGTGGCATACGACACATAGCCGCGCGAGCCGTCTGCCCTGGTTTGGCTCGCCTGGTAGCTGCCATCGGGGTTGGCGATGTACGCATTCACACTGCCATCCGGATTCGTGTAAGAAAGCGTGGTGGAACCGTTTGGTTGAATCTTGAACGTAACTTCGGTGTTGTTTTGCACGAAAGTAGACACCGCGTCAGAAAACACCTGAGCCGGTGTGGGCGGGGGCGGCGCAGGCGGAATTGCCGGCGCTGGCGCGGGCGTGGGCGCGGGCGCCGGTGGCGAAGGGGTTGCAACCGGCACGCCAAACCGCGTGGTGCTGTGGCTGCTGGTACCGTCGGCGTTGTACGTGTTCGCCCCAGCCAGACCGCTGCCATCCACCAGGGCCCATTGATCCGTACGCGCGCCAGTGAGCACGTTGTTCACCGCCGTGATGCTGCCCATCGGAATAACCAGCGTACTGGTCACCGTGCCTCCGAATGCGTCAATCACAACCGTCTCGGTTGCAATCGGGCCTTCACTGGCAAACGTCGTCACGGTCAAGGTCCGGCCATCGGGCGAGTAGTCGTAGACCCTTTGCCCCACCATGCCAAGGTCCGCGTCACTCATCGCACGAATGAAGTTGCTGCGGTACTGCGTGTAGTCAAGCAATGGCGCACCGTCCGGCCCGGGCGTGAACCTCAGGTTCTGGTTGTTTTGCGCAGGCGAAGCGTCGGGCAACGTCACCATCACCACCCTGCTTGCGGTGGCACGTATCGGGTCTTCAACGCTGGCCCGGTCCGCCACCTCCACCCGGAAGGCGTCCATGCCGATGGCGTAGCCTTGCCGGCTGCTGGTGTAGCCATTTGGGGTAAAGGTCCAGCTCCCGTCCGGTCTGACCGTTGCCGTCCCTTGATGCCCCTGGCCTGTCACTGAGTTGGCGGCAAACACCGTTGCATCGCCATCTACATCGCGCACAACAAAACGGCCATGGTAGAAGTCCACCCCTGTAATCACGTTGCCTTGCGCGTCGCGCAGTGGCTCGGTCAGGTTCAGGCTGTACACACCGTCTTGCCCAAAGCCTCTGCTGCCCTGCGTAAAAATGGGCATCCAGAACTGGGCCTGGCCGTAAATATTGCTTGCCCGCTCGTAACCGTAAACAACACCTTGCAGGTTGCCCGCGTCCAGAATCTCTGGCGCATCATTGGCAGCGGCAACCGGAATGTCTATGTCAATGCGGCTGCCGTCCGCCCGCGTGTAGCTAAAGCCCGCCATGCCATTAAAGTTTGTGCCGGGCGTAAACGTCAGCATGCTGCCGGTGAGGCTGATTCCACCACCCTGCACCGTCAAAAACCCTGATGGGTTGGTCAGCACGCCGGCCGGGTCCAGGTCTGACACGCGCAGCTTGACCGCGTAGTCTTCCAGCGCACCGACAACCTTCTTGCGGCCCGTGGCCACATCCGTCTGGAACGCATTTACCGTCAAAAACCGTGCGCCGTCGCTGCCCAGCGTATACATACCCACCGAGCGCCCACCGTCACCCAATATGTCGCGCTTGTCAGGCCCCAACACCGCGGCCAGGTTGGTTCCCACTGCATCCACACTGAGCTGGGTCGAGGCCATTACACGGCTTTGCCCGTCCATGGTGAACGTGGTGTTGCCATTGGCATCCGGCCGGTAGTTGAACGATATGCCGCGCTCACCCAGGTCTGCAATGCGCAGGCTCTCACCCGCGTCCACCCGGCCATTGGCGTTCTTGTCTTGCCACACGCGCAGCTCGTTGAATACCGGGTCGTTCTTGTCAATCTTGCCGTCGCCATTGGCGTCTACCCACTGCAGCGAGGCCACGCCCTGAGCCTGCGGGGCCACCCGGGCGTTGCTGAACAGGTCAGCCCCGTTGTCGGCAAAGGCGTTGTGGTTGCGGTCTAACACCAGGAAGCCATCGACCGGTCCGTTGGGGTTGGCAGCCGTCCAGTCGGTGTTGCGGTAGTAGCCCGACGCATCCACATCAAACGCCACCGCCTTGGTGCCTTGCAGGTTGATCTGGCCGTCACCGTTCAAGTCAAGAATGATGGGTTTGAAGGTAGGAGGCGTGCCGGGTGTGGCCAATTGGCCCTGGGCCTTGGCGGCCTGGACCTCGGTCCAGCCGGGGTTGGGCGGCACGAGTGTGGGCGTGGGCAGCGGCGGTGCAACTGGCAATGGGGGTGCATTGCCTGCTTCGCTGTTGTTGGCCGCTGCAATCGCCGCATCCAGCGCCCGCAGGTATTCCTGGTACTGGGCGTTCTGCGCAAACTGCGCGTACTGCATGCGCACCGTCTGGGCCTCCCAGGGCGCCACAATGACACCATTGGCCAGACTGGAGGCCAGCATCTCCTGCACCAACCCGCGGAAGTACGCTTCGGAGCCCACGGGGACGTTGATGCGCTCGCCCTCGTTGTTGAACACGGGGTCGTCGCTGTTGTCCGGGAAATAGTCGGTGCTGGGGTAATGCGCTTCGCTGTAGCGAAAGCGTGCGTTGTCTCCACCAAAGTACAGCTGGCCAAAGCGCTCGGGGGCCAGCATGGCACTGTTGCCTGCGTTGTTCAGAAACTGGTTCAGGACGGTTTGTACCGGGGCCAGACGTAGGGCAACTTCCTGGTCACCGCGATCACGGCCCTGCAAACTCAGGTCTGCGTGGCCATTGGGGGCGCGCACCAGCGTGCCTTCACCGCTGGGGGCTTCGTAGTCATCGCCCATGAGGAACGTACCGAGGCTGAGGATCAACCCGGCGATGGGGTTGATCTGGTAGACGATGGCGATGATCGCGCCTCGGTCGTCTCCGTTGGCGATGGCGTAGGCGATATTCAGCAAGGGCACGGCCTCAGCCACGCCTTGTATGAAGGCGTTGGCGGAGCCGAATACTTCAGCTTTGAGGGCATCAGCCAGGGTCAAGCCCTGGGTGGCGGCGTACAGGCTGGCGACGTTGTAGATGAGCTGGGCACTGGCGTTGGCCGTGCCCAACAGATCGTCGTT
>CALROG020000003.1:0-160434 GCA_943369755.1 Ramlibacter sp. 2FC | reverse complement strand
ATCGAGGTGCTGGCCGTGTTGGGCTGCGCAAAGTGAGTGGTGCTGCCACCCGGGACGTTAAAGCTTTGCCAATTGATTGCGGAATGCCCTGTACCGCTGCCGTTCTGGGTGGTCACCGTCAAGGAAGCGCCGCTTTGCACCAGTGTGGCCGCGCCGTGGATCACCTGGGCCCCAGCCGGCTGGGCGCGTACCGCAGGGGCCACGGCAAAGCAGGCCGCCAGCGCCAGTGCCAGGCTGAGCGGCCGGTGGCCATCTACGGCCGGGCTGGCCGCCACTGCGGCACGTGGGAGCGGCTGGCCGTGTAGCAGTTTTTGTTGGCGCATCACGATTCCCTTTCCCGAGGCGCTACCAAATCAATAGCGCCTCACGCTTATCAGACGCGGGCTAGAGGCCCGCTTCTGCGCTTGCCTTGTTACGACGACGATTTGCACTGATCGCCAGTCACAGCAATGGGTGCTGCGTCTTTGTTCTTCTTCTTTTCCTCTTCAGACTGCTTGGCCTCTTCCTTGATCAAAAGCTTGACGAAGGTGGTAGCCAGATTGTCCTGCTTTTGAACCGCGTCCAGAACCACCTGGCGCGTTTCTTCGCTGCGCAACAACTCCACCACACGCTCAAGGGACGCCACAGGTGCGGGTGCAGGTGCAGAAGTAGGCGCGGGCGCGGGGGCTTGAGTTGGGGCCGGGGTCGGAGCAGGTGTTGGGGCCGGCGCTGGCGTTGGTGTTGGCACCGGGGTCGGCGCGGGTGTCGGCGCTGGAGCGGCGGTCGGTGCGGGCGTGGGAGCCGGCGTCGGCGCAACCGTCGGTGCGGGTGCGGGCGATGGGGCTGCCGCAACCTTGTTGAAGCTCACCGAGCCTGTTACACAGTTGTTGGGGTCTGCGACGAGGCAGCTTTGGTAGTTCAGGTTCGTTGTGCCATCTGCCGTTGAACCCGCAATAACGATGCCATCACCTGTGCCGTTCAGGGTGACGCCCGCCGGGGGTGCCACCAGCGACACGGTGACCAAGGCAGGGGTGGCCCCTACCGTGACCGGCGTTCCGTTCATGGTTTCGACGGTGTCGTTGCCCAACAAACCCAAAGTCCCACCAGCCGCCGCAATAGACGCGGCGCTGTCAGCGGCGGCGACTATTTTTCGATAACGGTTGCTCGCCAGCAATCCGGCTTGCGGCACCGTGTTGCCAATGGGCGTCGACCCAAAAGGCAGCAAATTGCAGTTATTGCAGGTGCCAGGTAGCGTGGTAATGGCACCCGCCGTCTGCACAATCGCGTCACCCGTGCTGGGGGCCGCCGCCGCTGACAGACTCAACGTGCCGGCGTCAACGGCGATGTTGCCCGCAGTGCTAACGATGCCGGCCGAGTTGTTGCCATTGGCCGTGACGCTCACCACGCCGCCACCACCCGTGGTGATGTTGACCCCGGTTCCCGCTGTAACCCGCGCCCCGCGGTTGGCGGTGGCCAGCACATTCACAGTACCAGCTGCGCCAACATTCAAAGCGATCGCGCCGCCAGCGGAAATTTGCGCGTCCGCCACATTGGCAGGGACAGGTTGCACGGTAATGCCCGTGCTGGCAGTTACGTTGGCGCTCCCGGCCCCACCCGCGCTCACGATGCCCTTGACCACCACGTTGCCAGCGTTGGCCAGCGTCACATTCCCCGCCGTACTGCTGACGTTTGTGACGCTTAGGGCGTTGGTCCCGTCGCCGGTCAGGTCAATGGCACCCGCAGCAACGACCTGGTCAAGGTTCACTGTTGCAGCCAAAAGCCCCAGATTGGCCAGCTGGCCAGCGCCGATGGCCTTCACCACAATCGGCCCACTACTATCAATATTGATCCGATTGGCGCTGGACGCACCCACAGAGCCAGAACCTGCCTCAAGGTAAACCGAGCCACCCGACCCCGCCTGCACATGCGTGCCGGCGCCAGACCGGTTGATACCCAACGTTGACTTGATGCCAACCGCGGCCGAGTTGAACAAAAGCCCGGTTTCAGACGACTGCGTTGTCACCGAAGCAACCGTCACCGACCCCGTGTTGTCGATCTGAATGAACCGGGCCGGCGGCATCGGCGACGAGTTGAAGTTATTGACGTTCGTCAACGTGGTGTTGACGCCGTTTTTGATAACGATGTCGCCGGCCGTATTGCTGACTTCAAACGCAGCGATCTGATTGTTGGTGTGGTTTAGCGAAAGGCCATCCGTGGTGGTGGACTTGAACGTCGCAGCCAGAACCCGCTGCGTCTGCGCCAGCGGCCCCCCTGTCACCAGTTCAACATAGCCGGAGCCGCCGTTCTCGACGCCATTGACGCCGTCTACCGTGCCAACGGTCAGTGTGGACGTATTGCTGTTGCTGACCCGGAAGTTGCCCGCGGTGTACGCCCGCCCGCTGATTTCCGTCAAAGCGTTCGAGCCGTGCGTCAACGTGACAGAGCCTGCGTCGGCATTGAGTTTGTTGATGCTGATGCTGCCAGCCTGGGTGATAGAGCCGATATTGCTGTTGATCAGACTCAGTGAATTGGTTCCACTTGGCGCAATCGCGCCCGCAACGTTGATGCCACCCGAGTAGGTGCCGCCGCCGATCACCAGCACTGACGCTGTGACGTTGTTGATCTCAGCGGCCGTCAGATTCAGTGCAGTGGTTTCGCTAGCGCCGCCCAGTGTGATCGGCCGGCTGGTTGTGAACGGCACGAACATCGTGCGCCCGGAGCCCGAGTTGACCGGCATCGTCAGGTTGACGCGGTCCCCGATGAACTTGATTTGCCCGCCCGCGCTACTGATGGTGGAACCCACCAGATTGAAGTCGTATTGCGTCGCGGGTGCCGGTGCTGGCACGCCCGAACCGGTCAAGGTAATGGTGGCACCGCCGCTGCCTACAATGCGGCCGCCGCCGGGGATCGAAAACCCATGCACTGCTGCGGTATTGCCCGTGGGCACGGAAATCGCGCCGGTCATTGAAATGGCTCCGGACGAACTGGCAATACCGGAAATGACGATCCCCTCAATGGAGGCCGACGTAGAGGCTGAGGTTGCGCTGCCGTTAAGCGTCAGCCCACCAGCGCCGGCCGTCACGGTGCCGCTCGCCAGATTCAAGCCCGCGCCGGTCTGCCCCGACATGGTACCGGTCACCGAGACGCTGTTGGTGCCATTGATTGAGCCTCCCAGTTTCACCCCGGTAAGGCCAGACTGCGACGGGTTGTTTGCGGTACCCGTGATGTTGATATTGGCCCCGGACAGCACGCCTTCAGTGGCCACGCCCGCAGTGTTGATTCCGGAACTGTTGCCGGTTGTGCCGGTGATGGACAGCGACCCGGCACCCGCCGCCAATGTTGACGCGGTGGCAATTGACACGCCCCGGGTCTGCCCGGTAACGCCGGGCGCGGGGGTCACGCCACTGTTGCCGGTGATCGTCAGGTTGCCGCCGGTGGTGGTGACGGTTGCGCCATCCAGGAAGACGCCGGCGGACGTATTCAGGCCGATTGCACCACCGCCCACAAGATCTCCGCCCAGCGTGAGCGTGCCGGCCCCGGTGTTCTGCAGGCTGGATGCCGTGACGATTGCCAGTGCATCGCGCAGGCCTGCCGTATCTGCGGCAGTGGACTTGGCGGCAACGGATAGATTGCCCCCGGAAGTAACAAGTGTGGTGCTGTCCAGGCGAACCCGCGAGCTGGTGCTGGCCCCCACGTTCACATTGAGGCCGGTGCCGGCCGACACAGACGTGCCGATCATCAGAACGCCCTGGTTGCCGGTACTGGTCGTCCCCTCGATGGTTACTGCCCCTGTGCTGGTCAGGCTTGAAGTACCCAGCGCCGCCTGAATCTGGGTTCCGACGTTGTTGATTGAACTGCCCGTGATGTTGACCGCACCAGCCCCTGAACTGATGACCGTATTGGTGAGATCGACCCCGACCCCCAGAGTGGTGCCAGCGCCTGTGAGCGTGATGCCCCCCCCGGCCGTCTGCAACGTCGTGCCGGATATTTGAATGGGACCAAGGGAATTGAGTGCGATGGAGCCAGCACCAGCAACAGTCAGCTTTCCCGTCTTGATGGTCTGGGCCGTATTGCCCGTGGACATGGCAATGTTGCCACCCCCGGACGTCTTGAAATCAAGTGCCGCACCATGCGCGCTGCTTGTTAGGTCAATCCCCGTTCCACCACCCGTCGCATTGGTCTGGATCGTCAGATTGAGCCCCGCAGGCACAACGACATCGGCACCCGCGAACGTGCCTGCTGCGGTAATCGAATCGGTGGCCTGGATCAGCACGTTCGCACCGGCTGCTTCAATGGTGTCCTCGTAGATTGTGTCGGCCGCGCCGCCTGTGCCCCCTGCAATGGTCATCGCGGTCGGGTCCAGCAACCACAGGCCTGCCCTGCCATTCGGTGCACGTGCGTCGACCTGAACACCTGCGACGGAAAGGCTGCCCTTGCCCGAAGTTTCCACCACGCCGCCGTTGCCGCCGTGGGCACCGCCACGGGCAGCGATTTGGCCACCTGCAACGGTGACGCCGTCAGACCACAGCACCACGGTGCCGCCGTTACCGTTGCCGGTGGCGTCGGCCTTGATGGTGCTGCCCGTCTCCGCCGTAGTTTCAATCGCGTTGGCAACCCGGGCGTCGCGGCCCTGCCAGCCGCCGCCCACCAGCACCTCACCGCCACCCGCTGCGCCACTGGCGTCAATGACGGCACCGCTCTTGAGCCTGACCTTGTTGGCGGTTGCATGAATCTGGCCGCCCAACAGGCCGTTTTGTGCAGTGACGGTGCCCGCAATCTCGGCCTCGTTTTGCGCCTTGAGCACCACCTTGCCGCCTTGTGCGCTGACTGCCCGGGCCTGGATCAGGCCGGAATGCCTGAGCGTGCCAGCAAACAGGCCTACCGCATCACCCTTGAGTTGCCCCAGGTTGACCACCTGGTCTTCGGGTGCCTGCAGCCGCAAATGAATGCCTTCCAGCCCCCGGCCGGTCAGCTCGACCTTCTGGCCCGCTGCCACGATGGCCGCACCGTTGGGGGCCTCAACCAGCGCTTGCGTTCCAATCTGTGCGTTAGGCGCAATCAGCACCACGTCGCCGCTGCGGGCGACGATTTTGCCGTTGACGCTGAGCGCGCTGCTGGCAAAACTGTCGCCGCCAAACACCAGCCGCCCGGCCAGCGCGTCAGCCTCGCTCATGCGCAGGGTGGAAGCCGTGAAGCCGGCGGTATCGATGACCGCCCCCGCACCCACCGCAATGCCAGCGGGGTTGACCAGCACCAGCCGACCGTTGGAACTCAGGGTGCCAAAAATCGCGCTGGGGTTGTTGCCCAGCACCCGGTTGATCGAGGTGCTGGCAGCATTCGGCTGGTTGAATTGGGTCAGCGTGCCAGCCGGCACAGAAAAACTTTGCCAGTTGAGCACGCTGTGGTTACTGCCGACACCGTTGCCGGTGGTAACCACAGTACTGTTGCCCTGCGTGGCCACAGCCGCCGTGCCGTGAACGGCCTGCAAGCCGCTGGGCTGGGCGTGGGCCAGGCCAAAAAAAGCAGCCGCCACAGCCAACGTTGCGCCGGCCGGACGAAAGCCCGCCACCGCGGGGCTGCTGGCTACCCTATTGCCCACCACGGTGGGTTTGAATGCTGATTTGTTCTGATGGCGCACGGTAATTGGTCACTCCTGCTGAGTCTGCTCGTGCAGACCCACCCCCACGGCGGGGCACTGTCATCGGTTGATCCAATCGAAGTTAGCACACGCCCCCATGCACCGCAACCGCGTTTGGGCCAAATAGTACCGTTATACCGGGGCTGGAATGCCCGCCAGGCCGCCCTTGCGGCATATGTCACAAGACCGCCAGTGGCTCAGGCACAACGACTCCCGAGCAAAGGCTCGATTACGATGCCACAAACCGCCAACCCATGAGCATTTTTGTCAGCATTGCCTCTTACTGCGACCCGGTCCTGCACTTCACAGTGAAGCGGGCGCTGGCAACAGCGCGCTGGCCGCAGGCGTTGCACTTCGCGGTGGTGGACCAGAGTCCGGCGGACCACCCGGCATTGACCGCCGCCGATGTCGGGCCGGCCCGGCTGAGCCAGGTGCGCATTGACCCGCTGCATGCGCGCGGGCCTTGCTGGGCCCGTGCCATCGCAATGTCGTTTTATGACGGCGAAGACTGGTTCTTTCAAATCGATTCCCATACCGACTTTGAGCCCGACTGGGATCAACGGCTGATCCAGCAGGCGCAAGCACTGGCCGTGGGGCGCGCAGGCTTTGTGATCTCTGCTTACCCGCACCCGTTTGTGCTGCAAAACGGCGTGGTGGTACACAAGCCGACCACACCGCAGGTGCTGGCCCATGTGCTCAAACCCGGCGTGACCTTTGAGGCCGACCACCCGGTGCTGGCGTTCGAGGCCCACCCGGTGGCAACTGACGCGCCGGTGCCGGGCTTTCATGTGGGTGCGGGTTGCCTGTTTGCACCAGGCCGGTTTGCCCAGGCCCTGCCCTACGACCCGCATTACTACTTTCATGGCGAAGAGCAGGCGCTGGCCGCCCGGCTGTACACCCACGGCTGGGACATCTTTCACACCCCGGCCCTGCCCATCTACCACCTGTACAACACCCCGGAGGCCGGCGCGCCACCGCGCCCGCTGCACTGGGACGCCGAGACCGACCGCCAGCGCAGCCAAACCTGGTGGACGCTGGAGCAGCGCTCGCGCGCTCGCCTGGGCGCACTGGTGCGTGGCGACGACCTCGGCATCTACAGCTTGGGGCTTGTGCGAAGCCTGGCGGACTACGCGGCTTTCAGTGGCATTGACTACGCCGCGCGCACGCTGGCGGCGCGGGCCTACGTGGCGGGCGGCGGCTGATCCACCACAGTGCGGGCCAGGCACAGGTCGGCCCAGGCCTTTGCCTTGTCGGGCAGACTGCGCAGCAGGTAAGCCGGGTCGTAGGTCACCACCACCGGCACGCCCTGGTACTGATGCACCTGGCCGCGCAGCTTGCCAATTGGCTCAGCCGATTGCAACAGCGCCTGTACCGCGAAGCGGCCCATCGCCAGAATCACCTTGGGTTGCAGCAATTCAACCTGTCGCTTCAAGAACGGCTCGCACTGCGCCAGTTCATCCGGCTCAGGGTTGCGGTCGCCGGTCGGGCGGCATTTGAGCGCATTGACCATAAACACCTTGTTGTGCCGGTTCAGGCCCAGCGCCTTGAGCATGTTGTCCAGCAGCGTGCCGGCAGAGCCCAGGTACGGCTCACCCTGCAAATCTTCGTACTCGCCCGGTGCCTCGCCCACGATCAGCCAGTCGGCCTGCTCGTCACCCACGCCAAACACGGTTTGGCTGCGGCCATTGCAAAGCTTGCAGGCCTGGCAGTTCGCCACGGCCTCTCGCAGGGCGGGCCAGCCCATGGCGGACACGCCCTCGGGCTGCGCTCGCAACACCCGGGGCGCGCTGGCCTGTGCAGGGGCCTGATGCTCTGACGGGCGCGCCATGGGCGCTTGCACCGGTAGCGGCGCGAGGGCCACAAAGGCGGGTTGCGGCACCCCCGGCTGGGCCACCAGCACCTGGGCCTGGGGCTGCGACAGCGGCGACCAGACCTTGACCCCGATCTCGGCCAGCATTGCGCGCTGGCGACTGTCCAGGTCCAGGCTCATAGCCGCAAACTCATCACGACGGCGTCCTCGCGCCGCCCCTGGCCCGCCGGGTAGTAGCCCTTGCGTTCACCGACCCGGCGGTAGCCGTAGCGCTGGTAGATTTGCTGGGCCCGCGCATTGCTGGCGCGCACCTCAAGCCAAAGCCATTGCGCGCCCTGACCGCGCGACCAGATCGCCAGTGCGTCCAGCATGACCCGGCCCCAGCCCTGGGCCTGGTGCACTGGCGCAACGGTGATGTTGAGCAAATGCACCTCGTCCACGCCCTTCATGGCAACAAAGTAACCCAGCACCTCGTCGTCGGCCAGCAGCAGCAGCGCCTGGTAACCGGCCTTGAGCGAGTCAGTGAAGTTGCCAGGTGACCAGGGTTGGGCATAGGCCGCCTGCTCAATCGCCAACACGCGCTGCAGCCGCGCTTCGGTCAGCGGCTCGAAGCGGGCCTCGATGGACTTGAATACGGCGCTCATGGGGCGGTTATGTGGGGTGCGGCGGCGGCACGCTCGGCCGCGCGTTCGGCGGTTGTTTTGGCGACTTTATCGCGAACGTAGCGCGGCAGGGCCTGGTCCGGTGGCAGTGCCCGCCCGGCGGCCAACAGGGCCGGTGCCAGGCGCAGCATGGCCGCTGCGGTGGGCAGCGCGTCGATGCGCTGCGCCGCATCACCCGGCAGGCGTGCACCATAGGCCGCAAATGCATTGCCCGCCAGCACCCAGCCGGGCGCCAGGGCCAGCGCCTCGGGCCGACACAACGCAAAGTCGCCCTGCTGCTGCCAATTGCCACCCAGCCACTGGTAGGCCGCGGTGTAGACCTCGTCCATCCGGGCGTCCAGCAGCGCCTGCACGCGGGTCGCCCCGGTACGCTCGTAAGCGTCCTGGGCAACGGCCAGCAGAGTGTCCATGGGCAACACCGGCACGCCAGCGCCAAATGCCAGCCCCTGGGCCACCGAACAGGCAGTACGCAGCCCGGTAAAGGAACCCGGCCCGGCACCAAAGGCAATGGCGTCAAGCTGGTGCAGGGCAATGCCAGCCTCGCCCAGCAACGCCAGCGCCTGCGGAATCAGCGTCGTTGAGGCCTGCGCGCCACCGACCCCGCTGTGCTGCCACAGTTGCAGTGGCCCGCTGCCATGCCATTGCCCCACGGCAATCGACAGTGCTTCAGTGCTGGTATCAAAGGCCAGGAGCTTCATTTTGGCTTGGTAATCCGGTCAAATCCGGCTGCAGCCCGCGTGGATATTGCGTGAGCCACTATGAAATGTATAGCGCTCACCAGTCGGCATGGCACCTCGTCGAACCGTCGCGGGGGCCAATGGCGTTGAGGGTTGCATGGGCCGATTATCCGCGCGCTCGATAATCGGCCCATGACCCTTGCGTGCCGACTTCTGGCCTTGTTGTTGCTGCTGCCGCTGGCCAGCACCGCCCAAACCCTTCCGCCGGAGGTAGACGCCGCGCTGGCCCGCGCCAAAGTGCCGCGCGAGGCCTTGACACTGCTGGTCTCCGATGTAGACGGCAAAACCGCGCCACGCCTGGCCTACCGCAGCAATGTGCCGGTGAACCCGGCGTCGCTGATGAAGCTGGTCACCACTTACGCCGCGCTGGAGCAGCTCGGCCCGGCCTTTAGCTGGGCCACACCGGTCTATGTGGAAGGCGCAGTACGCGACGGCACGCTGTTTGGCAACCTGTACATCAAGGGCCAGGGCGACCCCAAGCTGGTGGTAGAGCGGCTGTGGCTGCTGCTGCGCCGGGTGCAAGGCCTGGGCGTGCAGCAGATAGCAGGCGACATCGTGCTGGACCACAGCGCATTTGAAGCCACTGACCCCAACCCGGGGGCATTTGATGGCGAGCCACTGCGCCCCTACAACGCCGCGGCCGACGCCTTGCTGCTGAACTACAAGGCCCTGGTCATCACCTTTGTGCCCGACCGCAGCGCCAACATCGCACAGGTGCATGTGGAGCCACCGCTGGCCGGACTGCTGGCCCCTGCCAGCCTGGCGCTGCAAGCCGGCGACTGCGGCGACTGGCGCGGCGCGCTCAAAGCTGACTTTTCAGACCCGACGCGCCTGCGCTTTTCCGGCGCGTACCCGGCCGCTTGCGGTGAACGGGTTTGGCCCCTCGCGTATGCCGACCCGCGCAGCTATGCCAGCCGCACCGTGGCCGGCCTGTGGGCCGCGCTGGGCGGCAAGCTGGCCGGCCAGGTGCGCAGCGGGCGGGTGCCGCCAGCGCTTTTGCCGACCTTTGAGGTGCAGTCGCCGGCCCTGGCCGAGGTAATTCGCGACATCAACAAGTACAGCAACAACGTGATGGCGCAGCAACTGTTTCTTACGCTCAGCCTGCAGCAAAAGGGGCAGGGCACTGCCGAGGGCTCGCGTGAACTGCTGCGCCAGTGGTGGCTGGCGCGCTTTGGCGCCGCCGACGCGCCGCTGCTGGACAACGGCTCGGGCCTGTCGCGCGAGTCTCGCATCAGTGCCCAGGCGCTGGGGCGACTGCTGCAGGCGGCCTGGGCCTCGCCGTTCATGCCAGAGCTGGTTTCGTCGCTGCCCATCACCGGGGTGGACGGTACGCTGCGGCGCAGCCGCAGCAAAGGCGGCACCGCCCACCTGAAGACCGGCAGCCTGCGTGACGTGGCGGGTGTGGCCGGCTATGTGCTGGGTGCCAGCGGCCGGCGCCATGTGCTGGTAGCCGTCATCAACCACCCCAACGCCAATGCGGCGCGACCGGCGCTGGACGCGCTGATCGACTGGACCGCACGCGACAACTGAGGCACCCAATGACGACATCGCCCGAGCTGATCGGCTACCTCGCCGCTTTCCTGACCACCAGCAGCTTCGTGCCGCAGGCCTGGCTGACTTTTCGCACCCGCGACGTGCGCGGCATTTCGCTGGGCATGTACAGCGTGTTCACGGCCGGCGTGGGGCTGTGGCTGGTGTATGGCATCGCGCTCAAGGCCTGGCCTATCGTGGTGGCCAACGCCATCACGCTGGCCCTGGCGCTGGCCATCCTGGGGATGAAGCTGCGCTTTCGCTGACCGGTTGACGCGTCACCTTGGCGACGCGCCACCGGCTTCCCCGGTGCCAACCCCGTACTTACCCCGTGACCACGGCTGAGTCGGCGGATTTAGCATGAATGGTTTAAAACGCACGCCCGTTCTATTTTCATCAAAGGAGACGACATGACGAGACTTCACGTACTGACCGCAGTGGCGGCCGCATCCCTGCTGGCAGCCTGCGGCGGCGGAGGCGGAGACGACAACGCGCGTGGCGCGATCAAGGAAACCCCGCAGACCGTGGCCTCCTTGACCGCCGCCCAACTGGACACCAGCACCGCCGCCACCGGCCTGCAAGCCATCAGCGGCAAAGCCAAGTGCGATGTGCGCGTGATGTCCCTGAACTACGCCACCGTTGGCGTCAACGGCGAAGCCACCAACGCCTCTGGCGTCCTGCTTGTGCCCGGTGGCGCATGCACCGGCCCGTTCCCCCTGGTGGCCTATGCCAAGGGCACCGACGTGCAAAAGCCGCGCACCCTGGCCAACCCCGCGGACGGCGAAACCGGCTTGCTGATGGCCATGTACGCCGCGCAGGGCTATGCCGTGGTGGCCACAGACTACCTGGGTTTTGCCAAGTCCAGCTATTCCTACCACCCCTACCTGCATGCAGATTCCGAAGCCACCTCGGTCATCGACTCGATTCGGGCGGTGCGCAACATCGCGGCGCTGCAAAGCATCAGCCTCTCGGGCAAGGTCATGCTGACCGGCTATTCACAAGGCGGCCACGCTTCCATGGCCACCCACCGGGCGATTGAGCGCGACATCGCGGGCGAAATCAACGTCGTTGCGGGTGCTCACCTGGCGGGCCCGTACAACCTCTCGGCGTCGCTGAGGATCCCCAATGCCATTGCCGGCGTGCAGTTCTTCGTGCCCTACCTGGTGACGGCCTGGCAAAAGGTCTACGGCAACATTTATTCAAACGTTACCCAGGCGTTCAAGTTGCCGTATTCGAACTACATCGAGAACCTGCTGCCCAGCCCGACACTGACCTACACCACCCTGGTGACCACCGGCACACTGCCCGGCGCGGCGGGCGAAACCCCCAACCAGGCGCGCGACGCGGTGTTTCAGGCCGCATTCCTGGCCGACGCCCAGACCAACGTCAACAGCCCGCTGTTTCTGGCGGCAAAGCGCAACGATTTGTTGGGCTGGAACCCGCGCGCCCGCACCCTGCTGTGTGGTGGCGCTGGCGACCCGACCGTACCGCCGGCCGTGCACCAGAACGTGGCCATGGCCGACTTCGCCAGCCGCAACCTGACCAACGTCACCTCGGTCGACGTCGACCCGTTCGTGCAGGCCACGTACGGCCCCGGCGGCCGCGCACCAACGGACCCCGCCTCAGCAGCCTTCGCTACCTACTACAGCAACTACCACGGCACCTACGAGCCGCCGTTCTGCCACGCCCAGGCCCGTGCGGTGTTTGATACCGTGAAGTAAGCGCTCCCGGCAACAACAAAAAAGCGCCCTGCGGGGCGCTTTTTTTCGGGTTCAACCGGGCGCTTTACCAGCGCGCCTTGATCCGGTTGTAGGCATATTCACCAAACTGGCGATGCGCCTGCGGCGTCGGGTAGATGCGATCCGCAAACACAAACCTGGCGTAGTCCACACCGGTCACAATGGTGCTGGCATTGCACAGCGCCGAATTGACCTGGCGGGTGCCCGTACCAATACCTGCACCGGCATCAACCGTGGTGCAGACCACGCCGGCCGCGTCGCTCATGTTGTAGCTGGCCGGGTTGGCGGTTACCAGGTTGAAGTGCAGCGCCGCGTCCACATAGAGCACGTTGCCACCCAAATCAACAATCGACACCAGCAACTCCTCGTTGAAGCGAAGGCTGGCTTCTTCCAGCAGCGCACCCTGGCCAATGGCCGAGGCCCAGGGCGAGCGACCCAAGTTGTAGCTGCCGGTGACCACCACATACTTGCCTCCCGCAGCCACCAGTCGGCGCACCTGCGCGCCGAGTTCGCGGCCTGCCTGACGCACATTGGCAACCATTTGCGCACCGGTCTGGGTGCCAGCCGTTACCGCAGCCATCTGGGCCACGATATCGCTGATGCCGCCGCTGATAACCACCACGTCGTTATTGCCGATGGTATTGCCGGTCAGAAAACTGTTCACCTGCTCGGTAACCGTCAGGGTGGCTGTGAGGCCCGCTGCGTCCGGCTTGGCCGTGACCCGGGCATTGCCCTGCGCATAAGACAAACCGCCCGCCGCCTGAGCGTTAAGCCCGGGGCCAAACAACGCGGCCAGGTACTGCGCCCAGACATTGATGCTGCCGTCGTTCACCGTGTAACGGCTGCCGCCCTGACCCAGGTCGCTGAAACCGTCGCCAAAGGCGATGAAGCGCGTGGGCTTCAGGGTGGACTCGATGCTGCTCGAGCCGCAGGCCGCAAGCAAAGCGGCCGATGCGCACACCGCAGCCATCGCGGCGCGGCGCAACCAGATTCTTGTCATTGAATTCTCCAAAAGTACTTGGCCGGTAGTTTAACGACAGGGCAGCAGTGCCCCGCGCGCAACACATCCAGTGACAAGCGCGGGGGCCACACCAAAGTTGCCGCCGGACCGCCCCAAGGCAACTTGGCCCCCCCGGGGGGCAGCGCAGTACACGCAGTGACAAGCGTGGGGGCTACATTCACGCCGCTGCAGCACGCTGAAGCCGGTCGCGCACCCCTTCCCACTCGGGGCCGTCGGGCGGCGTCTCAACCCAGATCAGCGAAACCCCGGTGGCGTCAAACTCGCGCAGCACCGCGAAAAGTTGCCGCGCCGTGGCCACCGCGTCGTCCGGCATGCGCCGGCGCAGCACCCGTGTTGAGGCGGTTCTGGGAATCATGCGCGAATAAATCGCCAAGGCAGCGGCGTCGGGCCCCAACAGGTCCAGCGCGGTTTGCAGCGCCTGGCCGTCCATCAGCCGCACCCGGGCCTTGGGCGCGTAGTGCGCCTGTAGCGTGCCCGAGGCGCGCGGCGCCTGTGACGCCAGCTCCTGCGGCATGCGCACTGGCTGGCCGCAGGCGGCTTCAAGCTGTGCCCGGGTCAGCACGCCGGGGCGCAACAGCACCGGAACCCCGCGGGTGCAGTCAATGATGGTGGACTCAATGCCCACATCGCAGGGGCCGCCATCCAGCACTGCCAACGCATCGCCAAACTCGGCCTGCACATGGGCCGCCGTGGTCGGGCTGATGCGGCCAAACCGATTGGCACTGGGGCCCGACAGGCCCAGCACCGCGGGGGTTGCGCTGGCGCAGGCCCGCAGCAGCGCCTGCGCCACCGGGTGCGACGGGCAACGCAGACCGATCGAGGCTTGCCCCCCGGCCGACGCTGTGGCCACAGCGTCGCGGCGCGCCAGAATCAGGGTCAGCGGGCCGGGCCAGAAGGCCTGCATCAAGGCCTGCGCAAACGCTGGCACATTGGCGGCAAAGTGCTCCACGCCCGATGCGTCTGCCAGGTGCACGATCAGCGGATGGTCGCTGGGTCGGCCTTTGGCCGCGAAAATTTTGGCCACGGCAGTGTCGTTGCAGGCGTCAGCGCCCAGGCCGTAAACCGTCTCGGTCGGGAAGCCCACCAGCTCACCCGCCGCCAGTTGTTGCGCCGCCTGTGCAATTGCCCTGGCATCACGCCCGTCCAGAATCATCAGAATGTCTCGATGCCCAACAAGGCCGCAGCCCGCAGCGCGGTGACGCGCACGCCCGCTGCATCAGCGCCGGTGATGTTCAGGTGCCCCATCTTGCGGCCGGGCCGCGCGTCGGCCTTGCCGTACAAGTGCAAGTGGGTGCCCGGCAGCGCCAGAACTTCGCGCCAGGGCGGCGTTGCCGGTGCTTCAACCGGCTCAGCCCGAAGCGCATTCGGTGCAAACCACAGGTCGCCCAGCAGGTTCAGCATGATCGCCGCGCTGTGCTGGCGCGGCTGCACCAGCGCCAGGCCGGTCATGGCGCGCACTTGCAGCTCGAACTGCGACGCGTCGCAGGCGTCCAGGCTGTAGTGGCCACTGTTGTGCGGGCGCGGCGCCATCTCGTTGACCACCAGCGAGCCGTCGGCCAGCACAAAGTACTCCACACACAATACGCCGACATAGCCCAACCCGGACGCTATTGATTTTGTAGCGGCTACCGCATATTCCGCGCGGGCTAGTGGCATATTTTGTGCATCAACCTGAGTCACCGCCAGAATACCGTCGCGGTGCAGGTTGAGCTGCGGTGGCAGGTTGACCATCTGGCCATCGCGCCCACGCGCGACGATCACCGAGATCTCGGCGGCCAGCGGCAGCAACTTTTCCAGCACACAGGGCACCTGCTTTAGTTGCTGCCACGCGGCGGCCAGTTGCTCACGCGTTGCTACCCGGATCTGGCCCTTGCCGTCATACCCCAGCCGCGTGGTCTTGACGATTCCGGGCAACAGGTCGTTGCTCACCGCCGCCAATTGGTCGGCGGTTTCAATTACGGCGTAAGGCGCGCAGGCCACGCCGCAGCGCGCGAAGTGCGCTTTTTCCTGAGCCCGGTCCTGGGCAATCGCCACTGCGTCACCCGCAGGGGCCACCGGACGCGAGGCAGCCAGAGTGCGCAGCGCACCGGCCGGCACGTTTTCAAATTCGGTGGTGATGGCAGCGCTCAGGCGCGCCAGCTCGGCCAGCCCGATCGGGTCCTGGTAGCCGGTCTTCACATGGTGGTGGCTGACCAGACCGGCCGGGCTGTTGGCATCGGCATCCAGTACGGCGGTGAAATAGCCCATCTGCTGCGCAGCGTGGGCAAACATGCGCCCCAGTTGGCCGCCGCCCATCACGCCCAGCGTCGCGCCGGGCAGGATCGCCCGCGCACTTGTCACTTCGTGTACTGCGCTGCCCCCCAAGGGGGCCTTCGCGCCTTCGGACGGCCCGGCGGCGCTCATGCGGGCGGCAGCGTCATGGCGCGCGCGACTTCGGTCTGCCGGGTTCGAAAGGCTTCGAGCTGGTGGCGCAACGCCGGGCTCTCATTGGCCAGCAAGGCCACCGCAAACAGTGCCGCGTTGGCCGCACCTGCGGCACCAATGGCAAAGGTGGCCACCGGAATGCCGCGCGGCATTTGCACGATGCTGTGCAGCGAATCCACGCCTTGCAGGTGCTTGCTGGCCACCGGCACGCCCAACACCGGCAGCGTGGTTTTGGCCGCGATCATGCCCGGCAGATGGGCCGCGCCGCCCGCCCCGGCGATGATCGCCTTGAGGCCGCGCCCGACCGCGCTTTCAGCGTAGGCGAACATGTCGTCCGGCATGCGGTGGGCGGAAACCACCCTGGATTCATAGGCAATGCCGAATTCCTGGAGAATCTGCACTGCGTGCTGCATCGTCTCCCAGTCCGAGCTGGACCCCATCACCACGCCAATTTGTATTGAGCTCATCAATGCTCCTAAAGATTGAATTTTACTTTTAGGCCCCGAACTGCCCGCCATGATTGACGTCACCCTTGAAAACTTTGAGTCCGAGGTCATTGCGGCCTCGATGCAAACCCCCGTACTGGTGGATTTCTGGGCCCCCTGGTGCGGGCCCTGCAAGGTCATCGGCCCGTTGCTGGAAAAGCTGGAGGCCGACTACGCCGGCCGCTTCAAGCTGGTGAAGATCGACTCTGACCAGGAGCAGCAGCTCGCTGGCGCTTTTGGCATTCGCAGCATCCCCACCTGCATTTTGCTCAAAGGCGGCAAGCCGGTGGACGGCTTCATGGGCGCGTTGCCAGAAGGCAAGATCAAGGAGTTTCTGGACAAGCATGTGCCGTCGGAAAACGCGTTGCTTGCAGAGGCTGAAACCGGCCAGGCGGAAGCCTTGATCGAGTCCGGCGACATCGATTCAGCGCTGGCCCTGCTGGCCGATGCGCTTGCTGCCGACCCGACCAACGACGACGCTCGATACGACTACGTCCGCCTGCTGATTGGGCAAGGCGATGATGCCGCTGCCCGCACCGCCCTTGCCGAGCCGCTGGCGCGCATCCCCAGGCCGCTTCGGTTTGAGGCCTTGCTGCACTGGCTGGAAGCAATGGAGTTTGCCGACCGTGACGCCATGGGGCAGTGGGACATTGAAACCTTTGACGCCCGCATTGCACAAAACAAGCGCGACTTTGACACCCGCTATGGCAAGGCCCGGGTACTGATGGCGGCAGGCGAATGGACCGCCGCGATGGACGAGCTGCTGGAGATCGTGATGCGCGACAAGACCTGGAACGACCAGGCCGCACGAAAGAGCTTTGTGGCCATTCTTGAGCTTTTGGCGCCCCCGAAGCCCAAGGCCGGCGCCGAACTCACCGGGAAAACCGCCAGTGGAATAGAGTTGGCCGGCAAGTCGTTGGCACCGATCGATCCTCAGGCTGAATTGGTTTCGCGCTACCGCCGCAAGCTCAGCATGGCGCTGAACTGAGGCGGTCGTCTCCGGCCGTCAACCGCTGCAGCGCCTCGCGGTACTTGGCGGCCGTGTTCTCCACCACCTCGCGCGGCAGGCGCGGCGCAGGCGGGCTTTTGCTCCAGGGCTTGCCGTTGACCTGCGCGGTTTCCAGCCAGTCTTTGATGCAAAGATCAGTGCCAACAAGCGGGATTTCCAAGCCCGCTTTGGCAAAGCCCAGGTGCTGATGACGCAGCAGCAGTGGACGGCGGCGATGGACGAGTGCTGGAGGTCCTGATGCGCGACAAGGCCTGGAGCGACGACCTGGCGCGCAAGACCTACATCGCCCTACTGGACATCATTGAGCCGCCCAAACCCAAGGTGGCCGAAGGTCAGATCCCGCCCGACGACCCGGTGGTGGCGACCTACCGCAGGCGGTTGTCCAGCGTGGTGTTGAGCTAGGCCCCGGCAACTCCATATCTGCAAACGCCAACATGGCCTGGGTGGTGCCGCCCGGAACAAGTTCGGGCATCATTACCCAATTGCAACAAACTGAAACACCAAAGGCACCCCATGGCGCTCACTTCTCAAGAACGGACCGACATCATCAAACTGACGGTGGTGATGTTCAACAGCGCCCTGGGCGCCAGCTACCTGCCAGACCTGACCCGGTCATTTGAAGCCAATGGCCGCGATCTTGCAAAGCTGGCGGTCGAGCTGGCGGCAGGCAGCGTGTTCCGGTCCATCAACCCACCGACGCAGACGCCGGAGAATTTCGCGGCGACGCTGCTCGTCCCCCTGGGCCTGCAAGGCAATTCAATCGCTTTCGAATTCGTTCTGGCCAAGGTCAGGGCAGGCGTGGACAAGGGGCAAATCGCCTACGACGCCATGGTGGCGCTGGCCAACACAACGGCCCCGCAGTTTGCCGACGCCAAAACACTGCTGCAAAACAAGACCGCCGTCTCGGAATACCACACGCTCACCAAGCCCAACTCCACCACCGAGTATGCGACGCTCAAGCTGCTCCTGGCCGGCGTGACCGTTGACCCCGGCACTGTCGGCCTGGCCACGACCGGGCCCATCGCGTCGTCGCCTGCGCCTGCGCCCCTGAGCTTCACGCTGACCGCCGGCACCGACACCATGACCGGCGCCGATACGAACGACACGTTCACCGCCACCACCGCCACGCTGCAGCCAGCCGACACGATTGATGGCGCGGGCGGGACGGATACCTTCACCTTCACCAACACATCGGCCGCCGCCCTGCCCGCCGCCACCTTCAAGAATATTGAAGTCTTCAACATCAACGCCACGTCCAACCTCAACTCGACCGATGTCTCGGGTCTGGTGGGGATGACCCACTTCAATGCCGACCGCGCGACGGCAACCATCACAGCCACCAACGCAGGCGCTGGTGTGCAGTACGGCATCCTGGGCGACAACGCCGCGCTGTCGCCTGGCTCATTCAACTTTGGCTACGCCGCAGGCGCGACGGTCGCCACGCTCAACCTGCAAAACGGGGTGAAGTCCAATGCCGGCACCAACGTGTTCCTCACGGGCGCGGGCGTGACCTCCACCGTCATCAACTCCACCGGCGCGGCCAACGCCCTGAGCGTCACCGGCACGGCGGGCGTGATCGTGACACCTTCCAGCTCCACGGCCATCACCATCAATGCATCGACCGACCTGTGGGCGGCCCTGTCGTCCACCAACGACACCAAGCTGACAGTGACCGGCGCGGGCACCGTGGACCTGCGTGGCGTCAACTACGGCTTTTCACTCAACAAGAACATCATCACCATTGACGCATCCGCCCAGACAACCGGCGGCACGCTGGTGCAGGCTGGCAATCCCGCCAACGCCAGCACGCTCAAGTTCATCGGCGGCGGCGGCAACGACGCCGTGGGCCTGGGCACCGTGCTGGCCGCGGGTGCATCGCTGGACGGCGGCGGCGGTACCGACACGATCCGCACCAACAACGCCACCTTTATCACGGGCGTCACGGGTGCCTTCATCAAGAATTTCGAGGTGGTCGACATCGCGGCGAACATCACCGTTGACCTGGACCACCTCTCGGCCAACAACACGCTGACCGGCCTGCGCCTGGGCGGCGCGAGCAACGTGGTGAACAACGTTTCCGCCACGGTCGGCGCCAATGTCACGGTCTACGCCAGCGGCTCGCCCAACCTGAACCTCAAGGGCGCCACCACCGGCGGGCAGATCGATACGGTGACCATCGAGGCGAACGACGGCCTGACCGCCGTCAACACCATCAACCTGGGCGCGCCCGGCCTGACGGGCTCGGAAATCCTGAACCTCAAGGCCACCGACAACTTGCTCATCAGCGGCCTGAACAACGCGACCGCCCTGACCAGCATCACCGTCACAGGCGCCGGGAATGTTTCCGTGACCAGCGGCGCCGTCGCCGTCAATTCCGGCATGACGGTCGATGCCAGCGCCGCCACCGGCAACTTCACCTTCAATGGCACGGGGGCCACGGGCAACGGCTACACGCTCAAGGGCTCGTCGGGCACGAACGTGCTCACGGGCGGTGCCGCGCCCCTCACGGTGGACATCACCAAGTCGACCACCAAGGCCGACCAAGTGCTCATCACCTCGGCCACCGGCAGCACGGCCACCGTGTTCCAGGCCATCTCGGGCTTCACCAACGCGGCGGGCACCGGCGACAAGCTCGATCTCATCAACAACGTCACGATCGCAGGCAATGCAGGTGCCGCCGCCACGGGCGTGACCAACCTGTCGGGCGCGATCACCAGCGGCATCATCACCTTCTCGGGCACGGCCGCTGCCGGGGCGACGCTGCAAAACAAGATTGACGCCGCCGCATCTTTGGCGGGCACGACCCAATACAACGTCATCGGCTTCGAGCACGGCGGGAATACCTTCATTTATGAGCAAGGCGACGCTACAGCCACCTACGCGGCGGGCGTGGACGTGGTCGTCCAGCTCACCGGCGTGACCGGTGTGACCGCCCTGTCCACGGGTGCCTCCGGCGCGGCGACTGTGTTCGTGGCGTAGGCCATGGCCTGCGTTAGAGCAGGCTTTCCTGGCAACACCATGCCGGCTAGCGGCGGGCGCCTGACGGAAATCAGGCCGTCAGCCGTTGCAGCGCCTCGCGGTACTTGGCGGCCGTGTTCTCAACCACCTCGCGCGGCAGGCGCGGCGCGGGGGGGCTTTTGCTCCAGGGCTTGCCGTTGACCTGGGCAGTCTCCAGCCAGTCGCGCAGAAACTGTTTGTCATAACTGGGCGGATTGCTGCCCTCTGCGTAGCTCTCTGCCGGCCAGTAGCGCGACGAGTCGGGCGTCAGCACCTCGTCCATCAGCACCAGCGTGCCGTCGCGGTCCAGCCCGAACTCGAACTTGGTGTCCGCAATGATGATGCCCTTGGTGGCCGCAAACTCGCTGGCCGTTTTGTAGATGGCAATGCTGATGTCGCGGATGCGCGCGGCCAGATCCGCCCCGACGATCTCCACCGTCTTCTCGAAGGTGATGTTCTCGTCGTGCTCACCCACCTCCGCCTTGGCGGCGGGCGTGTAGATCGGCTCGGGCAGCTTGCTGGCGTTCTTCAGGCCGGCCGGCAGCTGGACGCCGCACACGGCCTGGCCTTCCTGGTATTCCTTCCAGCCGCTGCCGGCCAGGTAGCCGCGCACCACCGCTTCCACTGGAATCGGCTTCAGGCGCTTGACCAGCATGGCCCGGCCCCTGATTTGCGCCGCCTCGGCCGGTGAGACCACGCTGGCCGGGTCGTCGCCGGTCAGGTGGCTGGGGCACAGATGGCCCAGTCGCGCAAACCAGAACAGCGCCATCTGCGTGAGCAGTTCGCCCTTGCCGGGAATCGGCTCGCCCATGATCACGTCAAACGCACTGATGCGGTCGCTGGCGACCATCAGGATGCGGTCTTCGCCCACGGCATAGTTGTCGCGCACCTTGCCGCGCGCCAGCAGCGGCAGGGAGGTCAGGGCCGATGTGTGCAGGGCAGCGCTCAATGCACCACCTGGGCCAGTTCGCCCTTGCTGTACCTGGCGGCGACCACCTGCAGGTTGTCGCCCTTGATCTTGCCGCCCTGGCCTTCGCAGCCGAACTCGATGTAGCGCTGCTTGCAGATTTGCTTGGCGGCCTCGCGCGCGGGCTTGAGCCACTCACGGGCATCAAACTTTTCGGGGTTCTCGGCCAGAAACTTGCGCACCGCACCGGTCATGGCCAGGCGGATGTCGGTGTCGATGTTGATCTTGCGCACCCCGTACTTGATGGCATGCTGGATTTCCTCTACCGGCACGCCATAGGTTTCCTTCATCTGGCCGCCGTACTGGCGGATGATCGCCAGCAGCTCCTGCGGCACGCTGCTGGAGCCATGCATCACCAGGTGGGTATTGGGGATGCGGCGGTTGATTTCCTTGATGCGGTCAATCGCCAGAATGTCACCGGTGGGCTTGCGGGTGAACTTGTAGGCGCCATGGCTGGTGCCAATCGCAATCGCCAGGGCGTCCAGCTGGGTGCGCTTGACAAAGTCGGCAGCCTGCTCGGGATCGGTCAACAACTGTTCGCGCGTCATCGTCGCATCCGTGCCGTGGCCGTCTTCCTTGTCGCCCTTCATGGTTTCCAGGCTGCCCAGGCAACCCAGTTCGCCTTCTACCGTCACGCCCAGCTTGTGGGCCATGTCTACCACCTTGGCGGTCACATCCACGTTGTAGTCGTAGCTGGCAATGGTCTTGCCGTCGGCCTCCAGGCTGCCGTCCATCATGACGGAGCTGAAGCCGAGATTGATGGCGCCCTGGCACACGTCGGGGCTCTGGCCGTGGTCCTGGTGCATCACCAGCGGGATGTTGGGGTACATCTCGACGGCGGCCTGAATCAGGTGCTTGATGAACGCCTCGCCCGCGTACTTGCGTGCGCCGGCACTGGCCTGCAGGATCACCGGCGCACCGGTTTCCCTGGCGGCCTCCATCACGGCCTGAACCTGTTCAAGGTTGTTGACGTTGAAAGCTGGAATGCCGTAGCCATTGGCGGCGGCGTGGTCCAGCAGCTCGCGCATCGAGACGAGTGCCATGGTGATTTCCCCGGGGAAGTTGCGGTAACTGGTTGGTAACTTCCGGGATTTTACTTGGGGCCCGCCTGACGGCACAGCGACAAAAAAGCAGGCCCCCGCTGCTTTAACTGCGCCAGGCACCGGGCGGTTTCAGGCAGCGCGGCAGATTTTCAGCATATTGGTGCCGCCTGGCGCGCCCATCGGCTCGCCGCAGGTAATGGCGTAGACGTCGCCACTGCTCACAATGCCGCGTTTTTTCAGATGGCCCTCGGCCTCAGCCAAGGCGGTGTCGCGGTCTGCGCTGGTGTCCATCAGCAACGGTCGCACATTGCGGTAAAGCGCCATCTTGCGTTGGGTGGTCAACTTGGGGGTCAGCGCGTAGATCGGGATATGAATCCGGTGGCGGCTCATCCACAACGGGGTCGAGCCTGAATCGGTCAGCGCCACAATCGCCTTGCAGCCCAGGTGATGCGCGGTAAACAGCGCCCCCATGGCAATCGACTGGTCGATACGGTTAAAGGCCATGCCGGTGAAGTCGGCGTCCAGCTTCACGTCTTCGGCCTTCTCGGCCTCTACGCAGATGTTGGCCATCTCGATGATGGTCTCCAGCGGGTACTTGCCAGCGGCGGTTTCGGCGCTCAGCATCACGGCGTCAGTGCCGTCCAGCACGGCGTTGGCCACGTCGCTTACCTCGGCCCGCGTGGGCACCGGGTTGGTGATCATGGACTCCATCATCTGGGTGGCCGTGATCACCACCTTGTCATGCATCCGGGCCAGCCGGATCATCCGTTTCTGCAACGCCGGCACGGCCGCATTGCCAACCTCCACGGCCAGGTCGCCGCGCGCCACCATGATGCCGTCGCTGGCCTTGAGAATGGCTTCAAGGTGCGGGATCGCCTCGGCGCGTTCAATCTTCGCAATCAGGCCCGGCTTGTGGCGGTACTCGGCACCGGCCACATTGCACAACTGGCGTGCCATTTCCATGTCGGTCGCGTTCTTGGGGAAACTCACCGCCACATAGTCGGCCTGGAAACTCATCGCGGTGCGGATGTCTTCCATGTCCTTGGCCGTCAGCGCGGGAGCGGTCAGTCCGCCGCCCTGCTTGTTGATGCCCTTGTTGTTGGAGAGCTCGCCGCCGAGCTTCACGGTGGTGTGCACCTGTTCGCCAAGCACCGATTCCACCGTCATCACGATCAGCCCGTCGTTGAGCAGCAGCGTGTCGCCTGCCTTCACGTCGCGCGGCAGCTCCTTGTAGTCCAGGCCCACGCCTTGCAGGTCGCCCAGCTCGGTACGGGAGGCGTCCAGCACGAACTTCATGCCGGGCTCCAGCATGACCTTGCCATCGGCAAATTTGCCCACGCGGATCTTGGGCCCCTGCAGGTCGGCCATGATGGCCACTTCGCGGCCCGCGCGTTGCGCCGCAGCCCGTACCAGCGTCGCCCGGTCAATATGGTCCTGTGCCTTGCCGTGGCTGAAGTTCAGGCGCACCACATTGACCCCGGCACGGATCATTTGCTCCAGCAACACCGGGTCGCTAGACGCCGGGCCGAGGGTGGCAACTATTTTGGTGCCCCGACGTGGGCGTGAAATGTCTCCGGGCATGAGGGCTTTCCTGGCTTGTAACTAAGTTTCCATTTTTACACGAAACTGGTTACAAGCCGGTTACCAAAACCTGGCCAGGCGTTTCCCGCTTCATCCGGGGAAGTGAAGTGCCGCGAGCTGGCGCATCTGCGCTTGCGTGCTCGCTGATTTGGTCGCCAACGCCCAGAGGTCATAGAAAGGCGCTCGTCCCCGGCAAAGTGTCGCGACGGTCGAAAACCCGGCAGCGCGCAGAGTGGCATCGAGCACCCGCTGCGTGAAGCCGCATCGATGCGCCATGAACAGGTTGCCCCTCGCCAGATAGGGCCGGTGACCGTAAAGGATATCCATTGGCGCGACGGGTCCGGCTGGCGAAACGTACGCGTCGTCAGTGAGCTTGTCCTGCGCAACCAGGGCACACACGCTCATCAAGTCCGGACAGGTCAGGACGACAAAACCATCGCTCCTGAGCACACGAAGAAACTCCGCCAGCGCCAGCGGGACCTCATGCGGATACAAGTGCTCGATGTTGTGGCTGCTGAAGATAGCGTCCACGCTGGCCGCGGAAACTGCTGCCATGTCGGTCATGGTGCCAGTTACATCCGGCTGCACGCCGGCGTCAATGTCAAGCCGCACCTCCTTCCATTGCGGGGTGTTGAAGCCCGCGGTGGTTTCACTCTTGCGCTTGGGGCCGCAGCCGACATGAAGAAGGGTTTGCATACAGTGTCCGGAATTCTAGCTTTCGACCTGCTTTTGATCCTCGTCAGTACGTTCTGCACCGCGCAAGCCTAGACTGCGCCGTCTCGACAACTGGTTGGTCAAAAGCCTACAACCTGCTCATGCCTGGAATCCCGACCCCTGTTGCACCCCACGCCCCCCTCCCCGACCGCAAGACTTTGCGCCACTGGCTGATCCCGCTGTCCGAACGCTCCACCCTTCGGGCGATTGGGTTGCTGCTGCTGGACTACGCGGCTCTCATTGCGGCGCTGGCGGGTACGGTGCTGGCGGCGTCGGCGTGGCTCAAGCTGCTGTGCGGCATGGCCGCCGGGTTTGTGATCGGGCGACTGTTCATCATCGGCCACGACGCCTGCCATCACAGCCTGACGCCTCACCGCAGGCTGAACAAATGGCTGGGCCGCATTGCCTTTCTGCCATCCATCACGCCCTACAGCCTTTGGGACGTGGGCCACAACCTGGTTCACCACGGCTACACCAATCTCAAGGGCACAGACTTTGTCTGGGCACCCCTGACAAAGACCGAGTTCACGGCCCTGACGCCAGTACAGCGGCTGCTCAACCGCATGTACCGCAGCGGCTGGGCACCTGGCTTGTACTACCTGGTTGAAATCTGGTGGAAGCGCATGTACTTTCCCAACCATCTGCATATGCCGACCCGGCGCCGTGTGTTTGTGCTTGACAACCTGCTGGTCACGGTCTTTGCACTTTTTTGGGTGGGCACGGTGGCCGCGCTGGCGCTGGCCACTGGCCAGCCGGTGGCATTGCTACTGATAGCAGGGGTAGCGGTGCCCTTCATGTTCTGGTGCGCCATGATCGGCTTTGTGGTCTATGTGCATCACACCCATGTGAAGGTGGGCTGGCATGACGACAAGCTCGCCTGGGCCCGGGCGCAGCCATTTGTCTCGACCACGGTGCACCTGACTTTTCCGCTGCGCATCGGCGCGCTGGTGCACCACATCATGGAGCACACGGCCCATCATGTGGACATGAGCATCCCGCTGTACCGCCTGAAAAATGCGCAGAAGATGCTGGAAGACATGCTGCCCGGGCGCATTGTTGTCCAGCGCTTCTCGTGGCGCTGGTATTTCGACACCGCGCGGCGCTGCAAGCTGTACGATTTCAAGCGCCGCTGCTGGACCGACTACGCGGGCCGCGCCACCAGCGCGGCGCAGCCGCTACCAGCCTGAGTGGTTCAGGCGATCAACCTGCGGCGCGTTTTTGCAGGATCTCGAAAGCCGGGAGCGTTTTGCCCTCCAGCACCTCCAGGAAGGCTCCGCCACCCGTTGAGATATAGCCCACGTCGTCTTCGATGCCGTACTTGGCAATCGCCGCCAGCGTGTCGCCGCCGCCCGCAATACTGAAAGCGCTGGACTGCGCAATCGCGCGGGCAATGGTTCGGGTGCCGTTTTCAAAGGCTGCAAACTCGAACACGCCGACCGGGCCGTTCCACACGATGGTGCCGGCGGCGCTGAGCTGGGCGGCCAACCGCGCGGCAGTCTGCGGGCCGATGTCCAGAATCAGGTCGTCGTCTTCAACCCCGGTCGCGGCCTTCACGGTGGCCTGCGCATCGGCAGAAAAGGTCTTGGCAGTGACCACGTCGGTCGGGATCGGCACGTCGGCCCCGCGTGCGGCCATGGCGTCAATGACCTTGCGGGCTTCGCCCACCAGGTCCGCCTCGGCCAGACTCTTGCCAATCTTCAGGCCCGCAGCCAGCATGAAGGTGTTGGCAATACCACCGCCCACAATCAGCTGGTCCACATTCTTTGACAGCGCCTCAAGAATCGACAGCTTGGTGCTGACCTTGGAGCCAGCCACGATGGCCACCAGCGGGCGCCTGGGGTTGGCCAGCGCTTTGTGAATGGCGTCGATCTCGGCGGCCAGCAACGGGCCGGCGCAAGCGATTTTGGCGAATTGGGCAATGCCGTAAGTGGTTCCCTCGGCGCGGTGCGCGGTACCAAACGCGTCATTGACATAGATGTCGCACAGCGCCGCCAGCTTGCGGGCCAGCTCAGGCGTGTTTTTCTTCTCGCCCGGGTTGACCCGACAATTCTCCAGCAGCACCACCTGGCCCGGGGCCACGACGACGCCATCGACCCAGTTGGAAACCAGCGGCACCTCACGCCCGAGCAGCTGGCCCAGGCGTGTGGCCACCGGAGCCAGCGAGTCCTCGGGCTTGAACTGGCCTTCGGTCGGGCGGCCCAGGTGGGAGGTCACCATCACCGCAGCACCAGCCTCCAGCGCCATGCGGATGCAGGGCACTGACGCACGGATGCGGGTGTCCTCGGTGATCGCGCCGTTGTCGTCTTGCGGCACGTTCAGGTCGGCGCGAATGAACACACGTTGGCCCCGGGCCAGGCCTTGGGCACAGAGATCGGAGAAGCGCAAAACGTTCATGGTGTGGGTCGGTAGAAGGGAAAACCCACCATTTTAGGAGGCCGCAACTTCAAAGGTTACCAACCCAGTACGATGTGCAGCGGCAGGTAAACCGCCATTCCGGCAACGATGGTCAGCAGCACGTCGCGTCGCCACCAGTAAGCGGCAGCGCCGACTGCGGCACCATACAGGCGGGCGTCGTGCCAGGTGGCGGCAAGCTGGCCCTGGCTCATCACCAGCTCTGGAACGACCACCGCGGACAACGCCGCGATCGGCGCGTACTGCAAACCGCGCTGGGCCCACGCCGGCAGGTGCCACGGCTTGCTGGAAATAAAGAAAAAGCCACGCGCCACCACCGTGACGCAACTCAGCCCGGCAATCACCGCGATAGTCCACCAGTCGGTCATGGGGTTGTGCCTTGCACCGACGCCGGGGGTTGCGGTTTTTCCAGCGTGAGGCAAAGGACCACCGCCACACCAATGGCAACCACAATGTTGAGCTTCAGCGGCAGTGCGTAGGCCGCCACCGCGGCAGCCCCAGCCACTACTGCCGACACCACACGCAGCCGGGTGCTGGCCAGCGAGCACAGAATGCCCACCAGGCACAAGACACCTGCGAAACCAAGCCCCCAACGGGTGGGGATGAAGTTGGCCAGGGCCACGCCCACCACGCTGGCCCCGACCCAGCTAGACCAGTTCACGCAGCAGTTACCGGCCAGATAGGCCTCTTGGGCGCGGCGCGCAGCAGGTTCGGCCGCTGGCGAGGGGAAGCGTCTGGTAAACAGCACATAGCTCAGATCAGCGGTGAGGTAGCCATGCGTAAGCCGCTGCCACAGGGGCAGGTGCATCAAGTAAGGCCGCAGGTGCAGGCTGAACACCACAAAGCGCAGGTTGACGCAAAAGCCAGTGGCCAAAATCACCCAGATCGGCGCACCCGCAACGATCAACGGGATGGACGCCAGCTGCGAACTGCCCGCAAACACCAACAATGCCATCAGCAGCGACTCGGTCACGCTCATGCCCGACTTGACCATGGCCACGCCAGTCATCAGACCCCAGGCGGCAATGCCCGGCGCCTGCGGCCACATGTCGCGCGCACCAGCGCGGAATTCGGGATGGGTGTAGTGGTCGCGCCGGAAAAACACAGGCAGGGGTGTCAGTGAAAAGCCATGCCGGCCTGGATGTTGAAGCCGCGCAGAAAGTCGGCCACCGGCAGCCGCTTGCCGCCCGCGCGCTGTAGCTCGGTCAGGGTTAGCAGCCCCTGGCCGCACGCGACCACAATTCCGCCCTCAGAAACAGACAAAATCGTGCCGCAGCCCGCATTGGTATTGCGCGAGCCACTATCAATTTTATAGCGCCAGAGTTTCAGCTGCTCGCCGTTGAGCTGGGCCACGGCACCGGGAAACGGGTCGAATGCGCGAATGCGTCGGCCAATCAGCTCGGCTGGCTGGGTCCAGTCGATGTGCGCCTCGGCCTTGTCGATCTTGTGGGCGTAGGTCACACCGTTTTCAGGCTGCTTGACCGGGCGCAAGCCGCCGCAGGCGGCAAGCTCCAGCGCTTCAACAATCATGCGGCCACCCAGCAAGGCCAGCTTGTCATGCAAGCTGCCGGTGGTGTCCGTTGCTGCAATCGGCAAATTTTCCACCAGCAACATGTCACCGGTGTCCAGCCCGGCGTCCATTTGCATGATGGTGACGCCGGTTTCGGTGTCACCGGCCTCGATGGCGCGGTGAATCGGTGCCGCGCCGCGCCAGCGCGGCAGCAGCGACGCATGAATGTTCAAGCAGCTCAGGCCGTCCAACACCCACTGCGGCAAGATCAGCCCGTAGGCGGCCACCACCATCATGTCGGCCTGCGCCGCGTCGATGGCTGCGCGGGCTGCTGCCGCGTCTTCGGGGTATTTGCCGTCAAGCCGCAGGCTGCGCGGCTGGGCTACGGCGATCTGGTGCTCAAGCGCAAACTGTTTGACCGGCGAGGCCTGTAGCTTCATGCCGCGACCGGCCGGCCGGTCGGGCTGGGTCAGCACCAAAGGCACCGTAAAGCCCGCCGCATGCAGCCGCTGCAGCGCCATGCGGGCAAACTCGGGCGTACCCGCAAAAATGACTCTCACGCCAGCTATTCCCGATCCGGGGCGTTAACGAATTCCATGCCCTGCTGGGTGCGTTGCACCACCTGGCGACTGTCCAGGTAGACCCAGAAGAACATGTCGCTGCCGTCGCTCCAGCGGTAGGTCATGACATCACCGGCCCAGTTGCCTACACGGTCGGTGCGGGCCGGTGGGCCGAATTCACGCTCGACATCGGCGCGGGTCCATTGGCCGTCCAGGATCCGCGCGAATTCCACTGGGGTGAGCACCTGGCGCGACGCCACCACCTTGGCTGTGGCGTCCAGGTCGACCATGTAGGCGTATTGGCCCAGGGGTTGCAGCGAATACTGCAACCGCTCACCCGTTGCCAGGGGCAGCGCACGGGTAGGCTGGCCCAGCCGCGCAATCACATCAGCGCGCGGCGTGCCCGGCGCTACGCTGATCGATGTCAGCAACCCCGCGCAGCCCACCAACGCCCCAATGCAAGCCAGCACCAATGCCCACCCGAGGCCCTGCTTGACCCATCCTGCACCGGTCAAAGGGTCTGGCCACCGGCAGTGCCCCGTCGAAAGGGTGCTGTAGTCGGCGCTTCGGGGCTGGGTCATCTTCTGGCCTTGATCATCTTGGTCTTGATGCGGTTGCGCTTGAGCGGTGAGAGGTATTCCACAAACACCTTTCCCAG
The DNA here is from genome assembly GCA_943369755.1 of Ramlibacter sp. 2FC. Taxonomy (GTDB): domain Bacteria; phylum Pseudomonadota; class Gammaproteobacteria; order Burkholderiales; family Burkholderiaceae_C; genus CALROG01. The sequence continues at coordinate 130,958 of CALROG020000003.1, read as the reverse complement.
CAAATGGTCCATCTCGTGTTGAATGCACACCGCAAGCAGGCCTTCGGCTTCCAGGTCGCGGGCCTTGCCAGCGCGGTCCAGGGCGCTGAGCTTGATGGCGCTGGCGCGCTCCACACCGTCATAAATGCCTGGCACTGAAAGGCAGCCCTCTTCATTGAGCTGCTTTTCTGCGCTGATCCAGGTGATTTCGGGGTTGATCAGCACCAGCGGTTCGTTGCGCTTTTCGGACACATCGATGACGATCAAGCGCAGATGAACATCCACCTGGGTGGCGGCCAGGCCGATCCCGTTGGCGTCGTACATGGTCGCCAGCATGTCGTTGATCAACGTGTTGATGGGTTCGTCCACCGACACAACGGGCTTGGCCACGGTGTGCAGTTTCGGGTCGGGGTAACAAAGAATGGGTAGCAGTGCCATGAAATCTCGCGTTCAGTGTGGCTATTTTCGCCACTTTTCGGTTTGCCGATCCTGGCAAATGGCCATAATCGTTGCCCAATCAAGGGCTTGAGCGCAAAATCGCCAGTGATTTATGAAGACTTTTGACCGTCTATCGCCCACCCAAAGCGGTTCGGACCATCAGGGGGTAGCGTGATGCAGCAACACAGGAAACAACAGATGAAGGCGCAAACATCGGCCATCAGCGGTACGCTACGTAGCCTCGGCGGGGCAATGACCGTTGCGGTGCTGTTGTGCAACCTGCCGGTGCAAGCCCAAACCCCACCGGCGGTCACGGCCAACCAGCGGGCCATGGCCAGCCAGGTGGCGCAAGCCGGTGTTCCGATCAGCGAGCTGTCGCCCAACGCGCCGGACAACTACACCGTTAAAAGCGGCGACACCCTGTGGGCCGTCTCCGGCCTGTTCCTGAAAAGCCCATGGCGCTGGCCCGAGCTGTGGGGCATGAACATGCAGCAGATCAGCAACCCGCACCGCATCTTCCCCGGCCAGCAACTAGTCCTGGACAAAAGCAACGGCCGCGCGCGGTTGCGCCTGGCGCAGGCTGGGGCCGAAGGCGAAGCTCCGACTGAAACTGTGCGGGTAACGCCTCGCACACGCTTTGAGTCGCTGGCCGACAGCGCCATCCCGACACTACAGACCAACCTGATCGAGCCCTTCCTGGCCGAACCGGTGATCCTGGCCGAAGGCGTGCTGGAACGCGCGCCCCGCATCGTGGCAACGCAAGAGGGCCGGGTGCTGTTAAGCCGTGGCGACCGCGCCTACGCCCGTGGCGGTGAGACACCGCTGGTCGAAGACCCGAAGAAAGCCACCGACTTCCGCGTGTTCCGCAACGCCAAAGCGCTGCGCGACCCCATCACCCGTGCCGTTTTGGGCTACGAAGCCCAGTACGTTGGCAAAGCCACATTGGTGCGCGGCGAAAGCACCCGAGACGTGACCGGCAGCGACGGCAAGAGCACTCCCACCGCAGTACCGGCCACCATTGACATCATCGCGTCCAAGGAAGAAATGCGCACCGGCGACCGCCTGCTGCCCGAGCCGCCGCGCCAGCTGGTGAGCTATGTGCCACGGGCCCCCGAGAGCAAGGTGCAAGGTGCCATTGTTTCCATGTACGGCTCAACCGTCTCCAACGCCGCGCAAAACCAGATCGTGGTGATCAACCGTGGCACTGCCGACGGCGTGCAAAGCGGCCATGTGCTCGCTATCCTGAAAGACGGCCAAAGCCTGGTAGACCGCGACGGCGAAAAGCGCACCGCGATCAAGCTGCCCGACGAGCGCAACGGCCTGCTGATGGTGTTTCGACCGTTCGAGAAGCTCTCGTACGCGCTGATCCTGGAGATCACCGACGGCGTCAAGGTCGGTGACCGGGTCGTCAATCCGCGCTAGTCGGGCCTTCAGCCGAGCTCTTTTCCTGTGCAGCGCGAAGACCTTGCCGCCTGGCTGCGGCTGACCTTGTCTGAAGGTGTGGGTAACGAGACAGCCCGCAAACTGCTGGCCGCCTTCGGGCTGCCGCAGGCAATCTTTGGCCAGTCGGCGACAGCGCTACAGCAGGTGGTCACTCCCGGCCAGGCCAGTGCGTTGCGCAAAGAGCCGGCCGGGCTGGCTGATCTGCTGGCGGCCACAACCGACTGGCTTGACGCGCAGGATGACGCTGGCCAGCGCCGGGTGGTGGCGCTCGGTGACGCCGAATACCCCGGCGCACTGCTGACCATCGAAGACCCCCCACTGGTGCTTTACCTGCTGGGGGCAGAACTCACGCCGGACGCTCTGGCACGCAGTGTTGCCATTGTGGGCAGCCGCAATCCGACACCCCAGGGTGAGGGAAACGCACAGCAGTTCGCCCGCGCGCTCAGCAGCGCCGGGCTTAGCATCGTGTCGGGCCTGGCCCTTGGCGTGGACGGTGCCGCCCACCGTGGCGCACTTGAAGGCGCTGCGCCCGGCCAGTTGGCGACGATTGCAGTGGTTGGTACCGGGCTGGACCGCGTGTACCCCAAGCGCCACCTGGCGCTGGCCCATTCGATCTGCCGCCAGGGGTTGATGATCAGCGAATACCCGATCGGCACCCCACCACTGGCAGGCAATTTTCCCAAGCGCAACCGGCTGATCGCGGGCTTGAGCCGTGGCACGCTGGTGGTAGAGGCAGCGCTGCAGTCTGGCTCCCTGATCACGGCACGCATGGCCGTAGAACAAGGCAAGGAAGTGTTTGCGATTCCCGGCAGCATCCATTCCACCCAGTCGCGGGGCTGCCATGCGCTGATCCGCCAGGGGGCCAAGCTGGTCGAGTGCGCGCAGGATGTACTGGAGGAGTTGAAGCTTGATTCTGCTATTAATTCTATAGCGGCTCCCGCAGATTCGCAGCGGGCTACGAGCCAAAATGACCTGCATTCCGGCGTGCTCAAGGTGCTCGGCTTCGACCCGGTGAGCCTGGATGCCCTGATCGCCCGCACCGGCACCGACGCCGCCACCTTGCAGGCCTGGCTGCTTGAGCTGGAGCTGGACGGCCAGGTAGCCCGGCTGCCTGGTGGCCTGTTCCAGCGCACCCGCAGTGCCTGACAGTCCTGACCCGCTACACCGGGCGGGCTTGCACTGTGCGTCGTTTTTCTGTGCTAGATTGAGCCCATGTTTGAAGTGCTCGTCTTCGTCTACGAAAACTACTGGCGAGGCGACGCCTGCCCCGAGCCGCAGCAGTTGGGCCGCAAACTGAGCGCCGTCGGCTTTGAAGCGGATGAAATCCGCGAGGCGCTGGTTTGGCTGGACGGCCTGAACCTCGCAGCCCGCAGTACCCAGCGCGTAGAAGAGCCCCCCAACCAGGCTCCCGCACCAACCCAGTCGGCGCACAGCATGCGGGTGTACTCAATTGCCGAGCAGGATCACCTGGGTGCCGAGGCCCTGAGCTTCGTCACTTTTCTTGAGTCAGCCGGGGTGCTTCCGCCCGCAATGCGCGAAATCGTGATCGACCGGGCCATGGCCGCGCCGGGCGATCCGATTTCCCTGGACGACCTGAAGATAATTGTGTTGATGGTCTACTGGAGCTTCGGCGAAGAGCCCGACGCTTTGGTACTTGACGAACTCTGCGACGATGTAGAACAGCGCATCGCGCATTGAGCCCACGGCTGCACGCCGTGGCCAGGCATTGGCACACCCCCCCCTCAAATGCGGGATAGGAAGCAAGCGCCAATTTGACTACCCTCGAATCCAGTTGTATTGACTGTACTTTGGAGCCTCAAATGACGCCTTTCCCTCGCCAACGCCTGCTGGTACTTTTTTCCTGTGTAGCCACCATGGGTCTGTCGGCCTGCGGTGGCAGCGACGGCGACAGCACAGCCGCAGCACCGAGCCCCGCACCCGCACCTGCGCCCACCGCCGCCACCGTGGTAGCGGGTGCCGCCGTGAAGGGCCCAGTGGCCAACGCGACCGTTACTGTCAAGAACGCCAGCGGCGCGACGCTGGCAACCGGCAGCACCAGCGCCTCCGGCGCCTACAGCATCAGTGTGCCGGCGGTCAGCGGCGACGTCGTGGTTGAAATCACCGGCGGCACCTATATTGACGAAGCCACCAACCTCAGCACGGCACTGGCGACCCCGCTGCGCAACGTGCTGACCCTCAACGGGGCCACAGTGGAAGGTTATGTCACGCCACTGACCACTCTGGCCTACACCTTTGCCTTCGGGACGGCGACTACCGGCATCACCGCCAGCGCATTCAATACCCGCGCTACCAGCCTGGCCAGCCAGTTCCAGCTGACCAACCTGAACACGCTTCCGGTGGTCAGCGGATCGCTCAACACCTACGGCCAGGTGCTGCGGGGCCTGTCGCAATACCTCGCCACCAACAACGTGACACTGCAAAACTTCACGACCACAGCCTACAGCGCCGCACAGTGGACTGCGCTCACGTCGCTTTACAACTCCGCCTACCGGGTGGCGAACCCCACTTCCAACGTTAGCTTCAACTTCGACGGCTCGGGGCTCACCGTGGCCGGCACCGGCACTGGTGGTGGCACCGGCAGCTGCGGCATAGGGGTGACGGGCACGATTGCGGCGGCCGGTATCGCGGTACCGGTGAACCTCAATTTTTGCGTGGCGGGCATCGCCACAGGCTCGTGCAGCGCAGGCAACGCGAGCCTGAGCCAGGCTTTGTCGGGCCAGGGCGGCCTGGCCGGCGCAGCCAACCTGCAGTACAGCTACTCAGCGACCTGCGCAGCAGGAGCCACAACGATCACCTTGCAATAAGGCAAGCTTGCCCTGCGGGGCAAGCTGAAAAGGCCGCAGTCGGCAGGCCTTTTCAGGCCTGAAGCAAGCGCTCGGGGTTGGCGTCCAGCTTGGCCAGTGCGTCACGGGTCGCGCGCACCGTGAGTGCTTCTTCCTCGGCAGGCACCAACAGGCCAGCCTGCAGATAGGACGCAAGACGGCGCGCCTGAATCAGGTAACTGCGCCCGTCGGTGGAAGCAAACAGATGCAACTGCTTTCGGTCACTGCACCAGGCGTACTGGACCTGCACGGTCTTGCCGTTGTGGTCCAGCGTGAACCAGTTGCCGGGCAGCAGTTCCTGGGCCCAGGCCAGCATCCCGGCGCTGGGCTTGGAGCCCCCATCCGCCACCACCTCGATCATGGACGCGTCAATGCCCAGCATGAGCTCGATGCTCTCGGCGTCCAGCGGCAGGTCCGTCGCCGAGTCCTCGCTCACAAAGTCTTCCAGGTTGGCAAGGCGTTTGGCCATGGCGTCAATGCGCGCCTGCGGGATCGCCTCGGTCTTGGACTGAAAGGCGTCTGCCAGGGTGTCGCCGATAATTTTGATGTGGGCTTCCTGCGCCGAGCCTTGCAAGCCCATCAGGGTCATGCCCTGGCGCAGACGCTGCAGCAACTTGGGCAGGTCCTGGATGACACGGGCGCGGTCGTTGCGGTTGGGCTTGGCACTGGCGGCCCAGACCAGATCCGAGGCACACTTTTTGAGCGTGATGGTGTCTTCGTGCTGCGGTCCGTTTTTTACCGCAGCCACTGCCAGCACATCGGCCCAGACTTTGAACAGAAAGCTGCGAATCTCGTCGCGCACCGGCATGTCGTTGAGCATGTTGCGCATCTCGATGGTGTACTGCACCGACATGGTTTCTTTCTGCTCAACTTGCTGCGCTACGCTGACCAGACGCTGTGTAGAGCCTTTTTCCGTGAGGAATTTCGACAGAAACTTCTGAAACTCGTCATACACCAGCTGAAACACACGGCGCCCGGTCTCCGGATACTGCTCAATCACCTGGACCACCCGTTTGATCTCGGATTCCAGGGCACCGCCACCGATTGCGCTGGTATCAAAGCCCATCACGCAAGAACCCATGCGGTCAATCAGTTGTCGGGCCGGGTGCTGAAGCGTGCCAAAAAATTCAGGCTCCGACAGCGCGACACGCAACACCGGCATTTGCAGCCGCGCAAACCAGACCCGCACTGACGGGGGAATGCGGTCTTCAGCCAGGATGCTCTGGAACATCAGGGCGACGATCTCGATAGTCGCCTTTTCGCCAGAGGTCGCGGCCTTCTTTTTGAGCTCGCCAGTCTTCTGGCGAAGCGCGGTGGCAACCTGCTCTACGCCTGCGTCATCAAAAACCATTGCCTCGTGCGCGGTGCCTTCGGCGGTCTGGGTAGCGCCTTGCTGCGAAAGCGCTTCGGCCAGTGCTGGTGAAGGCCGCGTCACATGCGAGGTGTCATAGCCCACCACCCGGTCGGTCAGCATCCGCTTGAGCTGGCCAATCACACCCGTGGCACGCATCCGCGCGCGCGCCAGCGGTGTGGTGCCGGTAAGCATTCGCGTCTCTTCAGCAGCGCCACCACGGCCATAGCTGCCGGCCACCGAGTGCCCGCCGTCGTAGGCTGCACCGGCCTGGCCCGACGCGGCGCTGGCAGAGCCACCCTGGTAGCCACCGCCTTGGCCGCCGCCGGCAAAGCCTCCACTACCGCCTTGCCCCCCCTGACCACCGGCACCGCCGTAGCCCGCACCGCGCGGGCCGCCTTGACTTGTACCGCCGTGGCCGCCCTGGGCATAGCCACCGCCGGCACCGGAGCCGGAAAATCCATTGCCCTGGTCGGCCCCGCCGTAGCCGCCTGAGCCGCCACCCTGACCACCGCCACCGCCACCTTGACCGCCGCTACCGCTACCGCCGCGGCCCCCGCCATAACTGCTATTGCCGCCCGCGGTGCCAGCGTAGCCACCGGTGTCGCCACTTTGCCCGGACGGGTTCGCTGCGTCGTTTTGCTCCGGCGCAGCGCCGCCTGGGCGACGCGCTGCGGTGTTTGAAACCGCGGCACGACGCACCCGCGCTGACAAATTGATTTCTGGCAAGACACCGTTGCTGACCAGGTACTCATTGGTCAGGCGGTAGGCCTCGATCAGGCGCTCCACCAGGTGTTGCTGGATGACGTCCTGAACCAAACTCCAGGTTTCGCGCGGCAGACCCGCTGTAATCCATTGCTCCACCATCAGCTGTGCAATCACTTCGGGGCGCAGTACGTCGAACGAAGAGAGGTCATCGCCGCCTTCCAGGTGCTGAATCCGAAGGCGCAGGTCGTTGAGCTCCCAGGTGACTTTGTCCAGCACCGACAGCGCCAGCCGTGAAGAAATGATTTTCTTCTCCACCACCTCGTCGCCGATCAGCTCAAGGTTGGAGGCCTCAAGCCGGACCCGGGTGGTGGCAGTCGGCGGAATCAGTGCACGGCGCCAGGCTTTGGGCGTGGCCTCCACCCAGCCCTTGCGCTGCCGGTCAAATTCCAGCATCGCGTCACGGCGATCCTGCATTTCCTTGGTGCTGGCGCTCTGGTCGACCAGCTCGATCAGGCGGGCATAGATCGCGTCCGACATCGCACCCATGACGGTTTCCGCCTGGGCAACGAAATGCTCACGCGCCTGACGTGCAAGCGCCGAGGCAGCAAGTGATGACGGGTTGTCAGCCATCGAGCCCTTCAGACCGCAGCACCCGCATTAGGGTCGTTCGGGTCGCCTTCCTTGCGCGGCGGGGCCTTCATCAGGTCCTCCCGCTTGATGCCCAGCCACATCGCAATGGCTGCCGCAACAAACACCGATGAGTAGATGCCGAAGAGAATGCCGATGGTCAGGGCAAGCGCAAAGTAAAACAGGGTCGGGCCGCCAAACAACAACATTGATAACACCATGATCTGTGTAGAACCGTGGGTGATGATGGTACGGCTGATGGTCGAAGTGATTGCGTTGTCAATGATTTCCACCGTGTTCATCTTGCGATAACGGCGGAAGTTTTCACGAATCCGGTCGAAAATAACCACGGACTCGTTCACCGAGTAGCCCAACACCGCCAGCACGGCCGCCAGTACGGCCAGCGAAAACTCCCACTGGAAGAATGCGAAGAAGCCCAGAATGATGATCACATCGTGCAAGTTGGCGATGATCGCCGCCACGGCGTATTTCCACTCGAAGCGAAACGCCAGGTAAATCATGATGCCGACCACCACCATGCCCAGCGCCTTGAGGCCGTCGGTGGCCAGTTCTTCACCCACCTGGGGGCCGACGAATTCGGTACGCCGCAGCGAAACCGCCGGGTCAGCGGCCTTGAGCGCGGCCATCACCTTGTCACTTTGCTGTGCTGAGCTCACGCCCTTCTGGGCCGGCAAGCGGATCATGACGTCGCTCGCGGTGCCGAAGTTCTGCACCAGCACATCGGTGAATCCGAGACTGGCCACGGTGCCCCGCACTTTCTCAACCTCGGCGGGTTGAGAGTAGCTGACCTCCATGACCGTGCCGCCGGTGAACTCCACCGACAGATGCAAGCCGCGGGAGAACAGAAAGAACACGGCCGCCGCAAAAGTCAGAAACGAGATCAGGTTGAAGACCAACGCATTCTTCATGAATGGGATGTCTCGGTGTATCTTGAAGAATTCCATATGCTTGGCTTTTTGCCTTAATCGGCCTTGGTTGCAGCGCCAGCCGGCGCGGGGCGCCAAACGGTACCGATGGACACGCTTTTGAGTTTCTTTTGGCGGCCGTACCAGAAGTTGACCAGACCGCGCGAAAAGAACACGGCAGAAAACATTGAGGTAACGATACCGATGCAATGCACCACTGCAAACCCGCGCACCGGGCCCGAACCGAAAGCCAGCAAAGCAACACCGGCAATCAGCGTCGTGATGTTGGAGTCCAGAATTGTGGCCCAGGCACGGTCGTAGCCGGCATGAATTGCCGCCTGCGGTGCTGCGCCGTTACGCAGCTCTTCCCGCACCCGCTCATTGATCAGCACGTTGGAGTCAATCGCCATGCCCAGCGCCAGTGCCATCGCCGCCATGCCGGGCAGTGTCAGCGTGGCCTGCAACATCGAAAGAATCGCCACCAGCAGCAGCAGGTTCACCGCCAGCGCGATGCCTGAAATCAAACCGAACAGCATGTAGTAAATGGCCATGAAAGCCACAATCACGGCAAAGCCCCAGATCACGCTGTTGAAGCCTTTGGCGATGTTCTCGGCACCCAGGCTCGGGCCAATGGTGCGCTCTTCGACGATCTCCATCGGTGCGGCCAGCGAACCAGCGCGCAGCAACAAGGCCAGGTCACTGGCTTCAATGACCGTCATCGAGCCCGAGATCTGGAACCGGTTGCCAAGTTCGCTCTGAATCACCGGCGCGGTCAGAACCTCGCCACGGCCTTTTTCGAACAGCAGAATCGCCATGCGTTTCTTGATGTTTTCGCGGCTGGTGTCACGCATGATGCGCCCACCCTTGGCGTCAACAGTCAAGTCCACCTTGGGCTGCTGCGACTGCGAATCAAAGCCGGGCTGGGCATCGGAGAGGCTTTCACCCGTCAGGATGACCTGCTTCTTCACGATCACCACCCTCCCGTCGCGCTCCAGATAACGCTCGGAACCAAAGGGAACGGCTCCCGTGCCCAGCTCGGCAGAGCGTGCCTCTGCGCTTTCGTCGACCAGGCGCATTTCCAGCGTTGCGGTGCGGCCAAGAATGTCTTTGGCCTTGGCCGTGTCTTGTACACCCGGCAACTGCACCACGATACGGTCCAGGCCCTGCTGCTGGATCACCGGCTCGGCCACGCCCAGTTCGTTGATCCGGTTGTGCAGCGTCACCATGTTCTGCTTTAGCGCCTGCTCCTGAACCCGCCGCGCGGCTTCAGGCTTGAGGTTCGCCGACAGTTTGTACTCCACCCCTTCAGTGACCTCGGTGGTCTGCAGGTCGGAAAACTGCTCGGCGATGAGGCGCTTGGCAGCGTCCAGCGACTGGGCGTCGCGCAAGCGGATTTCCACCGCCTGGCCATTGCGGCTGATACCGGCATGGCGCACATTCTTTTCGCGCAGCGCAAACCGGATGTCGCCGGCGTTGGCATCCGCCTTCTTGGTCAGTGCAGCCTGCATGTCGACCTGCAACATGAAGTGCACGCCACCGCGAAGGTCCAGCCCCAGGTACATGGGTGCCGCGTGCAGTGCCGACAACCACTTGGGTGAGCGTGAAAGCAGGTTGAGCGCCACCACGTAGCCGGGGTCGCCCGGGTTGGGCACCAGCGCTTTCTGGATCGCGTCCTTGGCTTTGAGCTGGATTTCCGTCGATTCAAACCGCGCCCGAACCGAGCTGCCGTCCAGGCTGACGCTGTTGGCGGTGATGCCAGCCGCCTTGAGTGCTTCTTCGACCCGCGCCAGCGTTGTGCTGTCCACCTTGATCATGGACTTAGCTGAAGACACCTGCACGGCGGGCGATTCGCCAAAGAAATTTGGGAGCGTGTAAATAGCCCCTATCAGCAACGCGAAAGCGATGATCGCGTACTTCCAGACCGGATAACGATTCATTGATGGTTCAACCCAAATGGCATGCGGCGCGGTTCAAACGCGCCGACACCTTTATTTGATCGTGCCCTTGGGCAACACCTGCACCACCGCGCTGCGCTGCAACTGGACTTCAACCCCACCGGCGATTTCCACGCCGATATAGGTGTCACCGAGCTTGCTGACCTTGCCCAGCAAGCCGCCGGCGGTGGCGACCTCGTCGCCCTTGGCCAGCGCTTCGACCATGGAGCGATGCTCCTTTTGGCGCTTCATCTGCGGGCGGATCATGACGAAATAAAGCACCACAAACATCAACACCAGCGGCAGCATGCTCATCAGGGACGACTGCATGTCACCTCCGGCAGCAGCAGCGGGGGCGGTTTGGGCAAAAGCGGAAGAAATGAACACAGTGACTCCAACGAGTAATCAATATAAAGCCCGCAGGCAATCGCGCGCCCCAAGGCGCGCGTCCGGCAAGAGCCGTTGATTGTATTCGGGCCCCCGCAGGTAAACAGTTGTAACCCGCAATGCTGCGGGGCTGAATCCGGGGCCCGCCGGGGGCTCAGGCTGCGTGCCGGGCCACCTGCGGCTGCTGCCACTGCGCCATCAGCGTCGCCCATTTCTGGCGCGCCGCCTTGAGATTACGCTCTTTCACGTGGCCAAAGCCCTTGATTTGTTCGGGCAGACTGGCAATGTCCAGTGCCAGCGCGTGGTTGCCGGCGTTCAGCCGGTCGAGCACCTGCTCCATGCTGGCGCGGTATTCGTCAATCAGCGCCCGCTCGGTTCTTCGCTCTTCAGTACGGCCAAAGATGTCCAGTGGCGTGCCGCGCAGGCCTTTCAGCTTGGCCAAAAGCCGGAAGGCAACGCCCATGGCGGGGCCAAACTGGCGTTTTTGCAGCTCGCCTTTTTCATTCTTTTTGGCAATGATGGGCGGCGCCAGGTGGTAATTGAGTTTGAAGTCGCCTTCAAACATGCTGTTGATGCGGGCGTGAAAAGCGGGATCGGTGTGCAAGCGGGCCACTTCGTATTCGTCTTTGTACGCCATCAGCTTGAACAGGTACCGGGCCACGGCCTCGGTCAACGCGGTTTTGCCCAAGGGCATCTCGGCCAACCGGACTTTCTCTACAAAGTCCTGGTAGGTGACGGCATAGGCCTGATTCTGATAGCCGGTGAGGAATTCCACCCGACGCGCCACCAGGGCCTCAAGGGTCTCGCGTTTTTTGAATTCAATCACTTGGGCCGGGGCCAGCAATTTCTGCACCGACGCCCAGTCGTGCGCGGCCCGACGGCCCCACTCAAACGCCGCCTTGTTTTGCTCCACCGCTACCGCGTTGAGCTCGATGGCCCGCAGCAGTGACTCGCGGCCCAGCGGAATCCAGCCCTTTTGCCAGGCGTAGCCCAGCATCATGGGGTTGGTGTAGATGCTGTCGCCCAGCAGCCGGGTGGACGCAGCGTCCGCATCAAAAATGCCAACGCCTGCCAGGCCCACAGCCTTGATGATCTCGGCCGCACAGGCTTGCGCGGGGTTTTGCCAACCGGCGTCCTTCACAAACGCTGCGGTGGGCGTGCTGTGGGAATTGAGCGCCACCCGGGTGCGGCCCTCGCGCATGCGCAGCACGGTTTCCTTGCCGGCGGCCACAATCGGGTCGCAGCCAATGATGCAGTCCGCCCCGGCCATGCTCACCCGGGTGGTGCGGATGTCGTCCGGATGGTTGCCGATCAGCACGTGGCTCCAGGTGGCCCCGCCCTTTTGCGCCAGCCCGCCTGCGTCCTGGGTGACGATGCCCTTGCCTTCCATGTGCCCCGCCACGCCCAGCAGTTGCCCGATGGTAATAACGCCTGTGCCGCCCACACCCGCAACCACAATGCCATAGGCACCATGGGTTTGCGGGATCACTGGCTCGGGTAAATCGCCCAGGCCAAACGGCGACAGTGCCTGGGCCTTGCTCTTGCCCTTGAGCTTGCCGCCTTCTACTGTGACGAAGCTGGGACAAAAGCCCTTGGTGCAGGAATAGTCCTTGTTGCAGCTACTTTGGTTGATGGTGCGTTTGCGGCCGAAATCTGTTTCCAGTGGCTCCACGCTGAGGCAGTTGGACTGCACACCGCAGTCGCCACAACCCTCGCAAACCAGGTCGTTGATGACCACTCGCTTGGCCGGGTCCACCAGGCTGCCGCGCTTGCGGCGGCGGCGCTTTTCGGTGGCACAGGTCTGGTCATAAATAATGACCGTGGTTCCTTTTATCTCCCGGAACGCGCGCTGCACCGCATCCAGCGTGTCGCGGTGCTGAATGGCAATGCCAGCCGGCAGCCCCTGCACATCGGCGTATTTCTCGGGCTCATCCGTCACGATGGTGATCCGCGCGGCACCTTCGGCCCGCATGCTCTGGGCAATTTGCACCACGCTGTGGCCTTCGGGGCGCTCGCCAACCTGCTGGCCGCCGGTCATGGCTACCGCGTCGTTGTACAAAATTTTGTAAGTAATGTTCACGCCAGATGCAATGCTCTGGCGTACCGCCAGTGAGCCGCTGTGAAAGTACGTGCCGTCACCCAGGTTGGCAAAAATGTGCTGGTCTGTCGTGAACGGTGCCTGGCCGCTCCAGGGCACGCCCTCGCCGCCCATTTGGGTAAAGCCAATGGTGCTGCGGTCCATCCAGGTGGCCATGAAGTGGCAGCCAATGCCGGCCATGGCACGCGAACCCTCGGGCACTTTGGTGGAGGTGTTGTGCGGACAGCCCGAGCAGAACCAGGGCTGGCGGTCGGCCCCTTTCAAGCCCGTCAGCTCCACCACCTGCATGGCGCGCTCTTTGGCCTCCAGAATGGCCAGCTGCGCGTCGATGCGGGCCGTCATGTCGCCGTCCAGGCCCAGCTTTTTCAGGCGTTGCGCAATGGCCCGGGCGATCAGCGCGGGCGACAGGTCGGCGTTGGCGCGCAGCAGCTTGTTGTGGGTCGGGTTGGCCATGGACCATTCGCCGCCCGAGTAGTCGCCCTCAACCTCATTGAACTTGCCCAGCACGTTGGGCCGAACATCAGGGCGCCAGTTGTACAGCTCTTCCTTGAGCTGGTATTCAATGACCTGGCGCTTCTCTTCCACCACCAGGATCTCACGCAGACCGGTGGCGAACTCGCGCGTGCCCTGGGCCTCCAGCGGCCAGACCACGCCCACCTTGTGCAGCCGAATGCCGAGCTGGCGACAGGTAGCGTCGTCCAGGCCCAGGTCCAGCAGGGCCTGGCGTGTGTCGTTGTAAGCCTTGCCGCTGGCGATCAGGCCAAAGCGGTCGTTTGGCCCTTCAATCACGTTGTAATTGAGGCGGTTGGCGCGGATGTAGGCCAGTGCGGCATACCACTTGTAGTCAAACAGGCGCGCCTCCTGTTCCAGCGCGTGGTCGGGCCAGCGAATATGCACGCCGCCCGCGGGCATCTGGAAGTCGGTTGGTATCTTGATCTGGACGCGCTCGGGGTCGATCATCGCGGTGGCGCTGGACTCCACAATTTCCTGAATGGTCTTCATGCCCGCCCACACACCCGAGAAGCGGCTCATGGCAAAGGCGTGCAGCCCCAGGTCAAGAATTTCTTGCACTGTGGCCGGGAAGAACACCGGCAGGCCGCAGGCCTTGAAAATATGGTCGCTCTGGTGCGCCGCGGTGGAGCTTTTGGACACATGGTCGTCACCGGCCACGGCGATCACACCGCCGAATTCGGTGGTGCCGGCCATGTTGGCGTGCTTGAACACGTCCGAGCACCGGTCTACCCCCGGGCCCTTGCCATACCAAATGCCAAACACACCGTCGAACCTGTTGCTGCCCGCAGGCGAAAAGCCCAGTTGCTGCGTGCCCCACAGCGCGGTGGCGGCCAGCTCTTCATTGACGCCGGGCTGAAAAACGATGTTTTGGGCCTTGAGGTACTTGCTGGCCTTCCACAGGGCCTGGTCATAACCCCCCAGTGGCGAACCACGGTAGCCGCTGATGAACCCCGCTGTGTTTTTGCCGGCCTGCTGGTCGCGCAGGCGCTGCAACATGGGCAGCTTTACCAGCGCTTGCACACCGCTCATGAAGGCGCGGCCGTAGTCAAGCGAGTATTTGTCGTCCAGCGTGACGGTTTCCAGCGCTTTGCGGATGTGCTCAGGCAGCGGTGCATTCATGGGGCGGTGTCTCCTGCGGTGTTGGGGTCCTGCCTGGTGGGCGGGGACTTGACGGAGCCCGGGTAGGGCACCGCCTCTAATGGAATGCAAAGTGTATGCCGGGTGCAGTGATAAGTCTTTGCTTTCTATGCCTGTTTATTGTTGATTTAAGAAAGGATCTTGCTCAAAATTAGCAATCATGGAAACACTCGACAAATTTGACATTGCCATCCTGGCTCAGCTTCAGGCCGACGCCCGGCTGACCAACACCGAACTGGCCCTGCGCGTGGGCCTGTCGGCAGCGCCCTGCTGGCGTCGGGTGCGCGCGCTGGAAGAGGCCGGCTTCATCAAGGGCTACCGCGCCGAAATCGACCGCCACAAAATTGGCCTGGGCGTGCTGGCTTTTGTGCGGCTGGACGCCAACCGCAACACCGGCGAGCTCACCCGGGAGATGGAAGAGGCGATCCGCAACATCCCCGAGATTATTTCGTGCCACTACATCAGCGGAGCCGGCACCTTCGAGCTGCAAGTGGTCTCGCGCGACCTGGAAACGTTTTCAAAGTTCGCCCGCAACGTGCTGCTCAACCTGCCCAACGTGAAAGACCTGCACACCAGCTTTTCGCTCGGCGAAGTCAAAGCCAGCAGCAGCCTGCCGCTGGCGCACCTGGCGGCGCAAGGATAAGGGGCTGCACTCGGCGCGATCAGGCTGCCGTCGCGGCGCGTTAACTGGCCCGTTAAACCACCAATACTTGCATAACCGGCAAAAACATCTTGCCCAAACAGGCGGTATTCAATGCGAACGGGCGCAAGACCGCACTGACGCTGTCACAAAACCTTCAAGCCCCGCCGCAACACTCATTGACCCCTTTGCTGGAGTCAACATGCCCCCGAAGTTTTACCGCCGGCCGCGCTGGCCCTGGGCCGCGCTGGCCCTGCTGGCCGCGCCAGTCGCCCTCGCGCAAGACGCCAACCGTGGTGCCCAGCTTTACATGCGGTTGCCGTCAGACGTACGCAGCTGCGTGTCATGCCATGGGCCCGACCCAGGCCAGAACCACAACAACATCCTGCGCGCCGCCGACAACCCTGCCGCCTTGACCCAGGTGCTCAACACCGTGAGCGCCATGGGCTTTCTGCGGGCCCAGTTGGCCGACAGCGACATTGCAGACGTGGCTGCCTTCCTGGGCAGCGTGGTGCGGCTCAACAGTGCCAGCGCAGCGTTGCGGTTGTGGCCCGTCACGCTCGAATTCGGTGCCGTACCCGTCGCGATGGGCTCGGCCACCCAGACACTGCAATTGGAAAACCGCGGCACCGCCGCACTGCCATTGCTGGCCATCAACACGCCCAACGCGGCCCTGGGCGTGGCGCATGACTGCCCGGCACTCCTGGGTGCCGGAGCACACTGCACCATCCGCACCACGCTGACGCCGCCCATCAGCGGCTTGCAGCGTGCCACGCTGCGGGTGCAGACGCCTGGCGGCGAGTTCTTTGCGGGCGCTTCGGGCTACGGCAGCCGCGACGCGCTGAGCCTGCTGCGCTGGCGCGGCGACCCGGTCGGCCTGACGTTTGACCCCCTGGCACCAGACGCGACCGTGCGCCAGACGCTGGTGCTGGACAACCCCGGCGTGCTACCGGTGGTGCTGGGCAACACGAGCGTGGTGGGACCGCAGGCCAACCAGTTCCGCCGCGAAAGCGGGTGCGAGCCTGGTTCAGTACTTCAAGCAGGTACTTCATGCACGCTGGTGGTGGCGCACACCGCCAACCGCCTGCCGTTGGCCCAGGCCACGTTGCAGCTGCGCGGGGATGGTGGCAACCCCGCCTCGGTGGCGCTACAGGCTGCCTTGCCCGCCGCAGCCCCTTCAGTACCGGAGGCAACCGCCCTGCCTGTGGAGTCGGGCGGCGGCTGCTCGGTCGGCCCGCCAGGCAGCCAGCAGCGCGACATCAGTCTCGCGGCATGGCTGCTGCTGGCCGCCGCCTGGCTTAGCTGCCGATCAGGCCGGCGTCGTTCTTCGTGATCACCACCGTGGCCGAGCGCGGGCGGGCGTTGGCACCGCCTGCGCCGTAGCCGGCGTTGCCGGGCCAGCGGCTGAGGTACTTGGTCGGGTCGGCAATGTTGGCTTTGGTGATGGTTTCACCGGGGTGCTGGATGTTCACAAACACGGTTCTGCCGTCCGGCGTCTCGGTGATGCCGGTAATCTCGCAGTCCTTGGGACCCACCAGGAAGCGGCGCAGCGTGTCGGCCGTGGGCTTGGTACCCACCCGCGTCGTCACGTCGAGCTTGCTGCCGTCGCCCTTGGTGTAGCTCAGGGTTGCAGCAGCACCGTCGCCCACCGTGCCGGGCTTGGCAATCAGCATCATGCAGTTGGTGGCGTCGGTGTAGGCACCGTCGTCGGTCTGGATGAAACACAGGCCGGTGCGGGGGCTGAACCACAGGCCGTCGGGGCTTGAGAAGTCCTGGTCAGCAGTCAGGGCCGACAGGTTCACCTGGGTCAGGCTGGCGTCGGATTGCGCGCCAAACAAGTACACGTCCCAGGTGAACGCGGTGGCGGCGTTCTCGCTGCCAGACTCTTTCATGCGGATGATGTGGCCATTGATGTTGCCTGGCGCGGTAGCGGCCGTTGGGGCATCGGTGTAGGCACGCGGATTGGCTGCGTCCAGGCCCTGCTGGGTTGCGCCAGCCGGCTCAACCTTGCGGTTGGCGTTGTTGGTCAGCGTGTAATAAATCTCACCCGTGACCGGGTGCACCGCGCACCACTCGGGGCGGTCCATCTTGGTGGCACCCACCGCGTCGGCGGCCAGGCGCGAGTTGATGGCCACGTCGCCGTTGTCGGTAAAGCGGTAAGCGGTGTAGTTGGCCACGGTTGCGTTGGCCATGCTCAGTTCGACCCATTGGCCGGTGCCGTCGGCGTTGAACCTGGCCACGTACAGCTTGCCGTTGTCCAGGTACTTGTCGCCGGTGGTGATGCGGTTGGCAGGGCTGAAGTCGGCTGCGTCCCAGTTGGCGGCGGACACAAATTTGTAGATGTACTCGCCGCGCGAGTCGTCGCCCTGGTACACGGCCAGCGGCTTGCCCGCCACGGGCTTGCCGAACGCAGCGCTTTCGTGGGCAAACCGGCCCAAAGAGGTGCGCTTGCGGATGGCCTGCGTCTTGTCGTAGGGGTCAACTTCGACGATATAGCCGAAGGTGTTTAGCTCGTTGCGGTAGTCATCGCTGCCGTCGGCGGTGGTGCCGGTCTGGCTGATGTTCCAGCGGGCGTACTTGTCCGCCGTGCCGGCAGTTTCCCAACCGTGGCGGCTGGCCGAGGCCTGGGGCCGACCGTTGCGCACCAGCGAGACAACGCTTTTGGCCGTAGCACCGCCACGGGCGGCGTCATCGGTGGCAGAGCGGGCGAAGTAGCCGGCCCAGTTTTCTTCACCCGTGAGGAAGGTGCCCCAGGGCGTGTAGCCGGTACCGCAGTTATTGATGGTGCCGCGCGCATCGTTGCCGGTAATCGAGAACTTGGTCCTCATCAGCGCGTTGCCCCGTGCCACGCCATTGATCTGCATCGGTGTCAGTGGCGTGATACGGCGGTTGAACGCGGAGGCCTTGTCATAGGCAAACCGGCCATTGGCCTTGCGCACCTCAACAATCGACACACCGTGCGCCGGGATTTCCTTGTCGGCCTCGGCGGCGGGGCGCGGGTTGGCCGTGGTGCCCGCTGCGTGCAGGAACTGGTCGGTCAGCGCCTCGTGGTTCATGACCAGCAGGCCACGGTCGGAGTTCGCCGCGTCGCGGCCCGTGCCGGCCGCATTCAGGCCGAAGTACTCCATGCCGTCATGGTGGTCACCGGCCCGGTTGTCATAGTCGGTGTCGGTGCCGTCGTTCTTGAAGTCAGGCGTTGCAGCGGTCAGCGGGTCGCCCAGGGCGTAGACCACGCTGGCGGTGTAGCCCGTGGCAACGGTCAGCACATCGGCCGTGCTCTTGGCCACAGCGGGAAAGCCCAGCTTGACGCTGGTGTCCGCCGCAACAGGCTCACCGCCGCTGCCACCACAGCCCGCCAGCGCCACCGAACCCAGCACGGCCGTGCCAGCGGTGCCGAAACCCGCCTTGAACAGGCTGCGACGGCTTAGCCGCGCGTCGATGATTTCCGAAATCGACGGGTTGTTGCTGGTGTTGTAGTTTTCTGCGTCGTGGCCGTGAATGGCTGTCTGCTCGGGTCGGGTCATCGCGTTCATCGGGGTCTGCCTTTCGGTCGGTGTTGAAACTCAAACCGGCAAGGCTATGCAACGCACATGACACCGCCAAGGCGGCCCGATGACACAACGGTGACGCGGCCGTGAACGCTCAGTCGCGCGCGCAGCGCAGCGCCAGCGGCAGCAGCGGGTAGCGCACCACAGCCTCGCGGCCGGTGGCCCCCAGACCAAACTCGGCCTTCATGCGGGCGTTGCTGTAGGCCGCACGCTGCGGCGGCAAGCCTGGTGCGTCGCGGTACAGCACCTCGCGCCCGCGTGCCCCGTCCAGCACGACGGTGTCGTCCACGACGCGCACGGTGAACTCAATGCCCTGCTCGCACACATAGCGCGGCAGGGCCGGGCCGGTGGCAGGCCCGGCGCAAGCGGCCAGCAGGCTGGCCAGGCAAGCCAGCGCAAGGGGGCGAAGGAGCGGCGTCATGCGTGCCTTTATACGCCTGCCCGCTATTGGTGCCAGATCTCAAGCTATTTCTGCCTGTAGCCCCTATGAATGCTGCTCATGGCGCTCGTATTTTTATAGCAAAAGAAGAGCGAACAAGGCTTGCGTGGTTCGATCGGCGACAATTTTCTGTAATTAAGATTCTGTTTCGCAGAATATAATTACAACATGATCCACTCGTTCGCCTGTCGTGACACCCAGGCGCTGTTTGATAGCCATGCCGTCAAGCGCTTTCGCAACATCGAGCGTGCGGCGCGGCGCAAGCTGCTTCAGCTGCATGCGGCGACCGAGTTGGCCAGCTTGCGCGTGCCGCCGGGCAACCAGTTGGAGGCATTGAAGGGCGACCGGAAGGGTTGGCACAGCATTCGAATCAACGACCAATGGCGTATCTGTTTTGTCTGGCAGGACGACGGCGCGCAGCGCGTTGAAATCGTGGACTACCACTAGGAGCGACACATGACCCAATTGCTAGACGAAATCCATCCCGGCGAGGTGCTGCTGGAAGACTTCATGAAGCCCATGGGCATCAGCGCGCGCCAGTTGGCGGCGGACATTGACGTGCCGCCCAGCCGAATCAGCGAGCTGGTCAATGGCAAGCGCCCCATTACGGCCGACACCGCGTTGCGGCTGGGCATCTTCTTTTCCATGGAGCCGCGGTTCTGGATGAACCTGCAAGCCGAGTACGACACCCGCATTGCCGCGCGCAACCTGAAGGACGCACTGGTCGCCCGGATTCGGGTGTTTCAGCCGGCTTGACTTCACCTTACTTCGGCCACAACACCCACAACCGCAGCGGCTGCTTCAGCCGCCCTGCCAGCTCGCCCGCCTCGGGGCCCCAGCCGGCAAAGTAGTCGGCGCGCACCGCGCCAACGATGGCGCTGCCAGTGTCTTGCGCCAGCACCAGGCGCTGCAGGTTGATCTGCGGGCCGCTGGAGGCCAGCCAGACCGGCGTGCCGTAGGGAATGCTTTCGCGGTCCACCGCAATCGAGCGCCCGGGCGTCAGCGCCACACCTTGGGCACCACGCGGGCCGAAGTTGACGTCCAGCTCGCTCAGCGGCTCTTCCCGGAAGAACACGGTGCGCGGGTTGCTCCACAGCATCTCTTTGACGCGCTGCGGGTTTTGCCGGGCCCAGGCCTTGATGCCGGGCCACGACGCATCGCGGATCAAGCCCTGTTGCAGCAACCAGCTCCCGACGCTGCGGTAGGGCTGCTCGTTGCTGCCGGCAAAGGCCAGGCGCACCAGCCGCTGGCGGCCATCGGCCTCGGCAATGCGTACCCGGCCTGAGCCCTGAATCTGCAACACCAGTGCATCCAGCGGGTCGGCCAGGTAGGCGATTTCACGGCCCTGTAGCGCGGCGCGCGCCTCGGGCAGGGTGTCAATTTCCTGCCGGGTGTACCAGGGCCGGCGGCTGGCCAGTGTGGCGGGCGGGCGGTACAAGGGCACGGCATTGCTGGCGCTGGGCTGGCGCGTGGCGTCGAGCAGGGGCTCGTAATAGCCGGTGAGCAACCCTTCGTGCGCGCCCGCCGAAGCACCGGCAGCACCTGACAGTGCCTCCACCCGGTACGGCTGCAGGCGCAGGCGCAGCCAGGCGCGCTGCTCGTCGGCGCTGGCGATGCTCAGGCGCCGCACGTCGCCACACAGCGGCGCAAACACCGGGCCGGGCCGTTCGCAGCTTTTGAGCCAGGCGTTCCAGGCGTCAAACAGGGTGTCGTTGGTAAAGCCAGGCAGCTCGGCCCAGCGCACCGGCGTCCAGCGGCTTTTGGGCTGCTGCATTGGGGGCGGCAGCGCGGCAGTGTCGTCGAGGGTGACCGACGGCAGGGCAGGCCCCGAGGGCAGGGGCACAGAGGCCGCAGGCGGCTCGGGGGACGGCGCAGGGGTAATTGGGGGCGCGCTGGCGCAGCCGGCCAGCATTCCTACAATCAGCACCGTTGCAACAAGCCAGGGGAAACGCGTCATGGGTCTGATTCTGCTTGAGGCGCTGCTGGCCCTGGTGATACTGGTGGGCATTGTCTGGTGGACCATGTTCTCGGGCCGCAACAAGGGCGAACTGCCGGCGGACGAAACCACTGCCCACAACCCTGATTCAAAGCCAAAATAGGCTGTAGCCCGCATAAATACTGCGTGAGCCACTATAAAAATAATAGCAACTACAAGTCCCGCAGCAAGTTGGCCAGCTCCACCGCTGACTTCACTTCCATCTTGTCAAAGACCCGGGCGCGGTGCACTTCGACAGTGCGCACGCTGATGTCCAGCTGATCAGCGATCAGCTTGTTGGGCAGTCCTTCGACCACAAGGCGCATCACGTCGCGCTCGCGTTCGGTCAGGTCAGCCAGGCGCTGCTGCAACTGGGTGGCCTGGCGCAGCAGGGCCAGCGTCTGGGCCGACTGGGCAATTGCCTGCTCAATGCGGTCCACCAAGGCGTTGTCGGAAAACGGCTTTTCACAAAAGTCAAAGGCCCCGCGTTTCACTGCCTCTACCGCCGTGGGCACGTCGGCATGGCCGGTGAGAAAAATCACAGGCAGCGCCGCCGCCAGGCCGCGCTCGATGATTTTTTCAAACAACGCCAGCCCGCTCATCCCTGGCATGCGCACATCCAACAGCACACAGCAGGGCTCACGCGGCACGAAACCGTCGTTCAAAAAACGCTCGAACTCCTCGCCGCCGGCAAAGGTTTCGCTGGGCAGGTGGCGTGAGCGCAGCAGCCAGGCCAGCGCCTCGCGCACGCTGGCGTCGTCGTCGACGATGAACACGGTGGCGTTGAGGGCGGGTTGCATCAGGTGGGGGCTTCGGGCTGGGTGACGACCGGCAAAGTGAACTTGAAAATCGTACCCTGCGGCGGGTTCGACTCGAACCCGAGGAATCCCCCATGTTGTTCAATCACGGTGCGGCACAGGCTCAAGCCCAGGCCCATGCCCTCGGCCTTGGTGGTGAAGAACGGCGTGAACAGTTGTTGCGCCACCTCGGGCGGGATGCCGGGGCCGTGGTCGGCCACCAGAAACTCCAGCCAGGCCTTGGCGCTGTTCTCGCCGGTGCTGGCGCGACGAATCTGGATCGTCAATGACTTGTCGGGCGACGCCGCAGCGTCCATGGCCTGCATGGCATTGCGCGCCAGGTTCAGCAGCACCTGTTCGACCATGGTGCGGTCGCACAGCACGGCGGGCAGATTGCCAGCCACCCGCGTTTCTACCCGCACGCCCAGTTTGCGGGCTTGCAGGCTGACCAGCGGCATGATCGCGTCCAGCAGGGCCTGGGCTGCCATCGGCTCGCGGGCCTGGTCGCGCCGACGCACGAAGTCGTGCACGCTCTTGATGACCTTGCCGGCACGCTCGGCCTGCTCGGCAATGCGGCGCATCGCCACTTCAAGGTCGGCCACGGCATGCGGGCCGCTCTTGAGCAAATTCATCGAGCCGGTGGCGTAGCTCGAAATCGCGGCCAGCGGCTGGTTCAGCTCGTGGCTCAACAAAGAGGCCATTTCGCCCACGGTGGCCAGGCGCGCGGTGGCCTGCAGCCGATCCTGGCTGGCGCGTGACAACTCTTCCACCCGGCGCTGCTCGCTGATGTCCAGGAACGCGCTCATCCAGCCGGTCTGGACGCCGCTGGCGTTGATCAGCGGGGCCTCAATGATCAGCACCGGGAAGCGCGAGCCGTCCTTGCGCATGAAGACCGACTCGAAGCCCTCACGCGGTGGTGCTGCCTGGCCGGCCAGGCGGATCGCCTGGCGCTGGTGGTACTCATCGGCCAGCTCGGGCGGCCAGTAAGGCGCGGGCGTGGCATGGCCCAGCAACTCGTCGGGCGTGAAGCCCACCATGTGGCAAAACGCCGGGTTCACGTAGGTAATGTGGCCTTGCAGGTCGCGCGCACGCAGCCCGGTGACGAGCGAGTCCTCCATGGCCTTGCGAAAGGCCAGTGCCTCGGCCAGGTCGTGCTCGGCGCGCAGGCGCCGGCGCATGTCCTTGGACAGCAGCACCAGTACCGACACCAGGGCGATCGACATCGCGGTGACCAGCGCGGTCAGCACATTGGGGAACAGGTCGGGCGCGCCACGCCAGCTGTCGATGCGCAGCACCAGCGTATTGCCGGGCAGGTCCACCAGTTGCTGGGCCGTGAAAATCCGGCTGCCGCGCCGCGCCACACCGTGCAGCGCCAGCCGGGTGCCGTCGGCTTCCGTGAATGAGACCTCTTCGCTGCGCGTCACCTGCACGGCAATCATTTCGGTCAGGATGTCTTGCAGTGAGTAAGTGGCCACGATGTAGCCCGTCAGCTCACCGGCCATCACCTGGGGCATGCACAGGTCCATGACTTCAACACCCAGGCCGTCGAGCTGCGGCACAAAGTAGCTGGTGGAATAAGCCGCCGCCGCAATCCGCCGCGCATTGGCGCAGGCCTGCGCCACATCGGCCTGGGCGTTGTCGCGGCCAAGGCGGGCAAACACCGGGGCCCGAAACGGCGTCTCGGCCGTGACCAACGGCACCAGCCTGGGGTCGCGCCACTCCACCCGCAGCCATTCACGGTTTTCGCGCAGCCGGGCTGCGGCCTCAGCCTGCCAACTGGCAGGCGTGGGGTTGCCCGCGTGCAGTGCCTGCAAGGTCTGGATATTGCGGGTCAGGCCGTTGCGAATGTCGTTCACCGCATCGGCGGTATCGCGCTCCAGCCTGGTTTGCACCTGGCTGGCTTCATAGCGACCGGCCAGCCACACCAGGGTAACCAGCAAAGCCACCACCAGCGCGACCAGCAAGCCCCACAGTGACCAGCGCCACAGCACTGACAAACGACGCGGGTCCAGTGCCTGCGCGGCGGCGGCGGGGTTGAAGTACTTCACAGGACCCGGTGCCCCAAAGCGGGCAGTTGCTGGCGCACAGCCGCCAGGCGCGTTGCGTCAAGTTCAGCCACCACCACGCCCGCGCCATCGGCCCGCTGGCCCAGCACCGCACCCCAGGGGTCGACCAGCATCGAATGGCCCCAGGTACGGCGGCCGTTGTCATGCACGCCACCCTGGGCCGGGGCCACCACGCAGGCCAGGTTTTCAACCGCACGGGCGCGCAGCAGCAGCTCCCAGTGGGCCTGGCCGGTGGTGTAGGTAAAGGCGCTGGGCACCAGCAAAACGTCTGCGGCCAGCGCCCGGTACAGCTCCGGGAAGCGCAGGTCGTAGCACACGCTCAGGCCCACTCGCCAGCGGTGACCATCGCGCGAGGGCAGCTCAAACGCCACCGGCTGGTGGCCGCGCTCAATCACGCGTGACTCGTCATAGTGTTCACGGCCGTTGTCAAACCGGAACAGATGCATCTTGTCGTAACGCGCCACACACTCGCCCGCTGGCGAGAACACCAGACTGGTGTTGCGCACATGGTGGGCGTCGCCGGCTTGCAGGGGCAGTGTGCCGCCCACCAACCACAGGCCCAGTGCGCGCGCGGTGTCCGCCAAGAACTGCTGCACCGCACCGCTGCCAAAGGCCTCGCGCACGGCCAGCTTGTCGGTGTCCTGGTGGCCCATCAGGCAGAAGTACTCGGGCAGTACGGCCAGCTCCGCCCCCGCCTGCGCGGCCTCGTCGAGCAGCGCACGCGCCGCGCGCAGGTTGGCATCGAGCGAGCTGCCCGACACCATCTGGATGGCTGCTGCTTTCATGGCGTTTCCTTGGGGTTCAGGGGCCGGCCGCCCTGCGGTCCACCTTGGTCACGCGCGGGTCGGCCCAGGTGCCGTCGATGTGAAATTCCTGGGTGGCCGCGCGAATCAACGGGTCGCGCAAAATCATCTGCGCCAGGAATGTGCCCAGCCCCACCACCGGGTTGATGACGGTTGCCACCAGCGAGGCGGTACCGGCATTGATCTCTGGCACGACCACCACTTTCAGGTCTTGCGTTTCTTTGGCGATGTCGGCTTTGCCCTCCATCAGCACCGCGGCGTTGACGCCCTTCATTTGCAGGTTATTGGTCGCCGCAATGCCCTGCTGGATGGTGACGTCACCGCGCACGAAGTCAAACGAAAAACCTTCGCTGAACACGTCGCGAAAATCCAGCGTCAGCCGCCGCGGCAGGGCCTGCAGGCTGAGCACGCCCAGCAGCTTGGCCAGGCCCGGGTCGGCCTTGAGGAACTGGCCCGAGTCGATACTGACGTTGAAATTGCCGCTCATCGTCGGGTAGTCCAGCGTCAGCGGTGAGCCCAGCCAGGCGACCTGGCCCTCCAGTTTGCCCTTGCCGCGGCGGATGACATCCTTCATGCCAAAGCGCGTAAGAAGCAGGCCGGAGTCAGCAATGTCGAGCTTGAAATTCATGACCGTGCGGCGCAGCTCCGCGGGGCTGCGGGCAGGCCGCGGACCGCCCGCAGGCGCGGGCTGCGCGTTCACGGCGGCCCAGTTGCCGGTGGCGCTGAAAGTAGCCTCGGGCATGCTCAGGCTGAGCTTGTTCAAGCGCCACTCGCGCACCCCGCCGTCTCGCGCTACCGTGCCGCCGCCGCGGTTTGCTGCGTCAACTTCCACCCGCCCCAGCTTTTTGCCGCGCAGCTCGAAGTCTTCCACCACGATGTCCAGCGCCGGGATGCTGGCAGGCTGCTGGTCGAGCAGGCGCTCGACCTCGTTGGCTTCGGCGGTGGCAATGTTCAGGCGTGCCAGACGCGCATAGACGCGCCCCGCACCCGCCCCCGAGGGCTGGCGGTATTCAAGGTAGCCATTGAGCTCGGCAGCGTCCACGTTGGCGCGCCAGACCAGGCCTTCGCGCGAACCACCGACCACCACGTTGTGCAGCGTGCGGCCCTCCAGGGTGAGCTCGCGGGCGCGTACCGCCAGTGTGTTGGGCAGGTAGCCCAGCACCGGGTTGGCGTTGCCGCCGGCAGGCCCGTCTGTCCCGACGGGTGCCGCCACCGGTGCGCCTGACACACCCGACAGCACCCGCTCCCATGCGTCCACATCGATCGCATTGAAGTTGATATTGGCCATTACGCCCTGCTCGGGCGCTGCGGCAGACTCGCCCGCCGCCAGCCCCACGCCAATGGCACCGCGCAGCACCCGCGCGGGCTCCACCGTCAGGTCACGCACATAGTTGATGGACACCGCCCGCCCGAGTTCAAACGACAACCGGTCATGCAGCCGCGTCCCGGGCTGCAGCGACTCGCGCAGCAGCGCGCTTTCGTAGCGCAGCGCCAGCACAGCGTCGGCGGTTTTGTTCAGCGGCGCGGGCAGGCTGACCGCCAGGCCCTGCAGGTTGCTTGAAATGGACAACTCAGGCACGCCCCGGCGAAAGCCCAGACTGGCGCTGTAGGTAGTGGCACCCTGCATGTTTTGGGCCAGCCGCGCCACAAAACCCAGCTCGCGGGCCTGGCGCAAGCCGTCGGCGCTAACTTGGCCCTGCGCACGAAGCAGCAAAGGCGCTTCGGTAGAGCCGACCGGCAGCACCCGGGAGCCGCCTTCCAGCCGGGTGTCGCCGCCCAGCATGCGGGCTTGTGCATTGGCCAGCGTGAAGCCGTTCTCAGTGAAGTTCACCACGCCGCGCGCCCGCCCCAACAGCGGGCTGTCGGGCGTGATTTGCAGCTCGTTACCGGCCAGCGTCAGGCTGCCGCGCACTTTGGAACTGGCAATATTGAAGATCGGCAACACCAGCCCCAGGCGCAGGTCGGCGTTGCCGGTGGCGCTGGCTTTGGCAAGTGCATTGCCCATCAGCGCGGCCAGCGGCGAGCTGTTGACCAGCGCCAGGCTCTCACCCAGCGGGCCTTTGACTTCGGCGTTGACGATCACTGTGGTGGTGTGCGCCAGGTCGGGGATGCGTGCCTCGGCCCGGGTGACCTGCAAGCCGGGCGCACCGATCAGGCGTGCGGTGGCACCCCTGACCTGCATGGCGCTGCGCTCAAAAATCAGCTCACCCGACAACTGGGTCAAGGCTGGCCAGGGCACCGCACCCTTGGGCGTGAAGCTACGCGGCACAAAGGCAAAGGTGGTGTTCTTCACGTTGGCGGCGATGCGGAACTCGCCCAGGCGCGGGTCGTTGAACGGCATGTCCCACAAGTCGCCCTTGACGCGGACCTTGACATCGCTGGCGCTGCCCTGGATGACCGACTCACGCACGTAGTCGCGGGCGTCTTTCAGAATCGACTGGGGCAGATAGCGGTAGACCCGGGCACCGTCGGCACGGCTCAGGGTGGCTTGCAGATCCAGCACCCCCGGAAAGCGCGAATGCGAGGCCGACTTCGCCGGGTCGCTGGTGCGCCAACTGGCCTCGGCCTGGCCTTGTGCATCGGCATTGGCGAACCTGATGTTGGCCAGCGAGAGCGTGATGGCGTCGCCGCTGAACTGCCACTGGGCGTCGGCGGCGAACTGGTCAAACGCCACCACCGGGTCTTCGAACACGCCCGGTAAATCCAGCGCGCCCTTGTTGAGGGAGAGGCGGGCCTTGCCGCCGGCCTGCGTCAGGTCAAATTCAACTGCGCCGCCGCGCAAACCGGGCCGCCCCACAGGGGGCCGTGTGGCAGTTGAGCTGCGCGGCACAGTCGCCGCCAGAGCGGCAAACTCAAGCCCGCTGGCACGGCCTTTGGCCTGGTATTTTTCGGGCCCGTTCAATGGGCCCTGCCAGCGTGCCTGCAAGGTTTCAATCAACCCCTTGGGCGCGAAGGTGGCCAAAGCCGCATGGGTTGCGGTGCCCAGTGGCAGGCGGCTGGCGACCTGGCTCAGTGCCGCCAGGTCCAGCCGGTCGGCCCGCAGTTCGCCCTGCGCCTGTAGCTTGCCTTCGGCACCGGTCCAGCTCAGGGCCACATTGCCGCCGGGCCAGGCCAGGCCATCGCTGGTGCGAAACTGCAAGTCGCGGGTAGAGAACTCGAAACCATTGGCCAGGCGCCGCCCGGCCAACCGACCCGAGACGGCAGACAACGCCAGCGGCTGCAGCTGCGGGCCCAGGGTGGCGTTGACCGCGTCAAGGGCAATGTCGGCCGCGCCGCCGGTTACCTGGCCTTTGCTGACGTCGGCCCAAAGCCGCAGGGCGCCCTGGCCCTGGGTAACGTCCAGGCCCAGGTCGGCATGGCGGCGCAACTGCGCCACGTCAACCCAGGCGAAGTCTGCGTACAACTGGCCGTCCCAATCCTGCCACTGGCCTTGGCGGGTGCTCAGCAGGGGCTGGCGGAACTGGCCGCGCAGGCTGAAGCGTTGGCCCCAGCCCGGCGGGGGCGTGGCGTCCAGCCGCAGCGAATGGCGCCGGGCACTGTTGCGGGCCACAAAGTCCACCCCAGCCAGCGCCAGAGTGGCGGTGCCGCGCAGCTCGTCGGTCCAGCGCACGGTGCCGCCCCGCACGGCAAACTCGGTCTGGCTGAAGAACCAGTCGGCCCCCCGGCCCTGACTGGTGTTGTCGCGTGAAAAGTCCAGCCCGGCAACGTAAATTTTGCCGTCAGCGGCACGCCGGATATCAACCTCGGGCTGCTCGATCACCAGTTGCTCAAAGCCCAGGTTCCACAACGAGCGCGGCGACAGCCCGGCGACCACACGCGGCAGGCGCAGCGCCTCACGGCCCTGCGGGTCCAGCAGCACCACGTTGGCGAGTTCGAACGACGGCATCAGCCCTTCGGTGCGGGCGCTGATTTCGCCAATCCGCACCGGTACACCCAGCACCCGCGAGGCCTCGATTTCCAGCGCCGGGCGCAGCTCGCCGATTCGCGGCACAATCCAGCCGTGAAGCGCGCCCCAGGCAAGCGCAAACACCAGCCAGGCCGCCAACAGCAGCCACAGCAGCCAGCGCACCGTGAAAGCAAAGGTTTTCAGCAGGCGCGAAGGTAACGGCGGGGAGTCGTTCATTGAACAGGTAGATGTCGCAGGAATTATGACCGGCAGCGGTCTGTTGGGTTCGATGCACACCAATGATGTTTTGTTAAATGCCGGGGCTGGCGCCCCTGCGGCAAACGCGGGCACGGCGTTGCCGCTGTCTGGCCATTCGCGGCTGGTGCAGCGGCTGCAGCGCCGCTACGCGGCCCAGCTCCCGCTGCTGCCCGACGGGCCGCCGGTGCTAGCCAGCCTGGGCACCGCGTACACCGCCCTGCGCGCCCAAGACCCGGACATCGCGACCGCTCTTCGCATCCTGCGCCAGCTGGTAATGCACCGGCTGGTTCAGCTGGACTGCGACCAGCAAGCGCCGCTGGCCACCATTACCCGGGCCGTGACCGAGCTGGCTGAATTCGCGCTTGACATTGCCTGCGATGAAGCCACCCGCCAACTTGACGCCGTGTATGGCGCGCCGCTGGCCCCTGGCGGCAAGCGGGCCGAGCTGTGGGTGGTCGGCATGGGCAAACTGGGTGCCCGCGAGCTCAATGTCTCCAGCGACATCGACCTGATTTATGTGTATGACCACGACGGCGACACCGCGGGCAACGCGCAAGGCCGCAACGCCATCTCCAACCACGAGTACTTTGGCAAGGCCGTCAAGATCATCTACGGCCTGATTGGCGAAACCACCGAGCACGGCTTCGTGTTCCGGGTGGACCTGGCCCTGCGACCCAACGGCAACTCGGGCCCGGGCACGGTCTCGCTGGGTGCGCTGGAAGAATACTTCCAGGTCCAGGGCCGTGAATGGGAACGCTTTGCCTGGCTCAAAAGCCGCGTGATCGCGCCGCGCAGTTGCGTCACCGGTGCGCCCGGCAGCCCGCGTGAGGGCTCAGCCGCCGCGTTGCGCAGCGCGGTGCTGCCCTTTGTGTTTCGCCGCTACCTGGACTACAACGTGTTTGATTCGTTGCGGGTGCTGCACCAGCAAATTCGCGAACACGCTGCCAAACGCAGCGCCGGGCGGCCCGAACGCGCCAACGACGTCAAGCTGTCGCGTGGCGGCATCCGCGAAATTGAATTCACGGTGCAACTGCTGCAGGTGGTGCGGGGCGGCCAGTTCCCCGAGCTGCGCACCCGGCCCACGCTGGCTGCGCTGCAACGGGTGGCCGCCGCCGGCCTGATGCCGCAGGCCACCGCCGACGGCCTGGCCAAAGCCTATGAATTTTTGCGCCGGGTGGAGCACCGCATTCAGTACCTGGACGACCAGCAGACCCATGTGCTGGCAACGCGCGACGACGACCTGACCTGGATTGCCCAGACCATGGGTTTTGCCAACTGCTGCCCGTTCCTGAGCGAGCTGGACACCCACCGCGAACTGGTGGCGCAGGAGTTCGACACCTTGCTGGGCGGTGGCGCACGCGAGTGCAGCAAAGGCACCTGCGGCGGCCCCAAAGCGGCGCGCAACACAACGGCCCCCGACCTGGAGTCATTGCTGGAACAACTGCCCCCGCAGTTTCGCGAGCGGGTCGCGCTGTGGCGCACTCACCCCCGGGTGCTGGCGCTGCGCGACGACGCCCGCGAGCGGCTGACACGGCTGGTGCAACGCACCGCACTGTGGCTGCGTGAAGGCCGGGTGACGGAAGAAGCCGCCGTGCGCATTGCCGACTGGATCGAGCCGCTGCTGCGCCGCGAAAGCTACCTGGCGCTGCTGCTCGAACGCCCCCGGGTGCACGAGCGGCTGCTGCGTTTGCTGGGCGCGGCCCGCTGGCCTGCCCGTTACTTGCTGCAGCACCCCGGCGTGATTGACGAGCTGGCCAGCGACGCCATGCTGACCGAGCGCTTTGTGGCCGCTGACCTGGAGCGCGAGCTGGAGGCGCGCCGCCAGGCACTTCAGATCACCGGCGAAGACGACGACGAAGTGCTGCTGAACCTGCTGCGCAGGGCCCACCACGCGGAGGTGTTCCGCACCCTGGCGCGTGACGTGGAGGGTTGCCTGAGCGTGGAACAGGTGGCCGACGACCTGAGCGCACTGGCCGACACCCTGCTGCGCGTGACCGCCCGCTGGTGCTGGCAGCGGCTGAAAACCCGGCACCGTGAGGAGCCGCAATTCGCCATCATTGGCTACGGCAAGCTCGGCGGCAAAGAGCTGGGTTACGGCAGCGACCTGGACATCGTGTTTGTCTACGAAGACGACGACGAGCGCGCGCCCGAGGCCTATGCCGCGTTTGTGCGCAAGCTGATCAACTGGCTCAGCGTGAAAACCGCCGAGGGCGACCTGTTCGAGATTGACACCGCCTTGCGACCCAACGGCAACTCGGGCCTGCTGATCACCACCTTTCAGGCCTACGCCAACTACCAGCAGCAGCGCGGCAGCAACACCGCCTGGACCTGGGAGCACCAGGCCATG
Organism: Ramlibacter sp. 2FC; assembly: GCA_943369755.1. Taxonomy (GTDB): domain Bacteria; phylum Pseudomonadota; class Gammaproteobacteria; order Burkholderiales; family Burkholderiaceae_C; genus CALROG01. The sequence continues at coordinate 99,815 of CALROG020000003.1, read as the reverse complement.
ACCCGCGCCCGCTTCGTGCTGGGCCACCCCGCCATGCAGGCCCGGTTTGACGCGGTGCGCCAGGCCGTGATCACTGCGCCGCGTGACGGGCCCGCGCTGCGCAACGAAATCATGGCGATGCGCAACAAGGTGCGCGCCGCCCACCCGGTGCGCGGCGAGAAGTTTGACGTCAAGCACAGCCCCGGCGGCATGGTTGACGCCGAATTTGCGGTGCAGTTTCTGGTGCTGTCGCAGGCCGGCACACACCCGGCGCTGGTGCCCAACCTGGGCAACATTGCACTGCTGCAGCGCGCCGAAAGCGCGGGCCTGCTGCCCAGCGGCGTGGGCCAGGCCGCCGCCACCGCCTACCGCGAGCTGCGCCGGGTGCAACACCAGGCGCGCCTGAATGAAGCGCCCACGCAAGTCGAGCCGCCCGCGCTGCAGGCAGAGCGCCAGGCCGTGCTGGCGCTGTGGCAAGCCGTTTTCGGTTGAGTGGCGGCCTGCCAGCGGCCTCGGGGGTGGCTGGGGTTGTCACAGTAACTTAATCAAACGATTGATTTATTGAGGCACAATGCGCGCCATGCCCAAGTCCGTGCGCGCCGCCAGCCCCACCGCCCGCCTGCCCCGCAGCGACGGGCTGGAGGCCCGCACCCGGCTGCTGCGCAGCGGCCTGCGGCTGTTTGCCGAGCAGGGTTTTGCCAAGACATCGACCCGCGAAATTGCCGCCGCTGCGGGCGTCAACATTGCCGCAATCAGCTACTACTTTGGCGACAAGGAAGGCCTGTACCGCGCCGCCTTCGTTGAGCCCCTGGGCGACCCGAAGAACGACATTCCGCTGTACCACCCCGAGCACCTCACCCTGCGCCAGTCGCTGGAAGGCCTGTTTGGTGGTTTTTTGGAGCCGCTTGGGCGTGGCGAGGTGGTCCAGCAATGCATGCGCCTGCACTTTCGGGAAATGCTGGAGCCCACCGGCCTGTGGGCCGAAGAGCTGGAGCACGGCATCAAGCCCGCCCACGCTGCGCTGGCCGACGTGCTGCGCCGCCACCTGGGCCTGGCCAAAACCGACGTGGAAGTCCACCGGCTGGCCTTTAGCATCACCGCCATGGCCTTGCAGCTTTATGTCTGCCCCGAAGTGATCAGCACCATCCGCCCCGAGCTGCTGCACGGCCCAAAGGCCGCAGACCAGTGGGTGCAGCGGCTGGCCGACTTTGCCGAGTCCATGGTGGCCGGTGAAATGCAACGCCGCCAGGGCGCAGCAGCCGTCAAACAACCTACCCGAAAGCGAACCCCGGCATGAACCTCAAGCCCCCACCCGGCGCGCGCGTTGGCGCCTTGCTCGCGGCGCTGATGCTGTGCGCATGCGCCACGCCCACCCCACCGGCCGGCATGGCGCTGGCCGCGCCAGCACAGTGGCACGCCGTGTTGCCCCACGGCGGCGGCCTGCCCGGCCTGCGCGACTGGTGGCAGCGCCTGAATGACCCGTTGCTGGTGCAGCTGATTGACGCCGCGCAGGCCTCCAGCCCAACGCTGGCCGCGGCCCGTTCGCGCATCGAACAGGCCCGCGCCAGCCAGGTGGCCGCCGGTGCTGCGCTGGGGCCCCGGCTGGACGCCCAGGCCAGCGCCCAGCGCGGCAACACCCAGGTGCCTGGCACAGTGGCCAGCAGCGCCCAGCTGGGCCTGCAAACCGCTTGGGAAATTGACCTGTTTGGCGGCAACCGCCTGGCTGCCGACGCGGCCCAGGCCCGACTGGACGGTGCCCAGGCCGGATGGCATGAAGCGCGTGTCAGCGTGGCCGCAGAAACCGCCAACCAATACACCACCCTGCGCAGCTGCGAGCGCCAGCTTGTGGTGGCACTGGCCGACGCGGCGTCGCGCGCCGAAACCGCCCGGCTGGCCGAGCTCAGCGCCCGGGCCGGCTTTACCGCCCCGGCTGGCGCGGCGCTGGCACGCGCCAGCGCCGCAGAGGGCTCAGCCCGCGCCACCCAGCAGCGCGCACAGTGCGCGACGGTGCTCAAGGCGCTGGTGGCCCTGACCGCCATTCCAGAGCCCGAAATCAAGGCAAAACTGGCTGTAGCCCGCACCGATACTGCGCCAGCCACTATGTTTTTAATAGCAACGCTGCCGGCCAGCGTGCTGGCCCAGCGGCCCGACGTATTCCAGGCAGAGCGCGATGTGGCCGCCGCCAGCGCCGAGGTCGGCAGTGCGCGGGCCCAGCAAATGCCGCGCCTGAGCTTGTCGGGTTCAATCGCCGTGGGCCGGGCTCGCGCGGGCGGTGTCGGCAGTGAGGCCAAGACCTGGGCCATCGGCCCGCTGGCGCTCAGCCTGCCTCTGTTTGACGGCGGCCGCCTGGCCGCCAACACCGACGCCGCCAGCGCGCGCTACACCGAGGCCGTGGCGCTGTACCAGGCTCGCGTGCGTCAGGCTGTGCGCGAGGTGGAAGAAGCCCTGGTCAACCTGGACGCCAGCGCCGCCCGCAGCGACGACGCGCAAGTGGCCACCGAGGGTTACCGCGCCTCGCTGGCCGCCACGGACGCGCGCTACAAAGCCGGGCTGGCCAGCCTGGTGGAGCTGGAAGATGCCCGCCGCACAGCGCTGGCAGCCCAGACCGCCCTGATTGAACTGCAACGCGAACGGGTTGCCGCCTGGATTGCCCTGTACCGCGCCGCCGGCGGCGGCTGGGAACGCCCACCGGCCAGCACCGCCGCCAGCGCTACCAGCGCCCCTCAGCCCTGATGTACACCTGATTGACGGAACCACACCCCATGATGACCCGATTCAAAAACCACCCCGCCGCCCTCGCCGCCCTGACGCTGACCGCGCTCACCGTCACCGGCGCCGCGCTGTGGTCCAGCCACTCCAGCGCACAAGACAGCAAGACAGCCGTTGCCAAACCGGCCCTGACGGTCAGCACCGTTGCGCCGCTGGCCACCCGGCTGGCCGTCAAGCTGGCGGCCAACGGCAACATTGCCGCCTGGCAAGAGGCCAGCGTCGGGGCCGAGTCCAACGGTTTGCGCCTGACCGAGGTTCGGGTGAATGTGGGTGACCGGGTGAAAAAAGGCGACCTGCTGGCCACCTTCGCGCCCGAGACCCTGCGCGCCGAGGCCGCCCAGGGCAAGGCCAGCCTGATGGAAGCCGAGGCCAATGCCGCCGAAGCCGCCGGCAATGCCGAGCGGGCGCGCAGCCTGCAGACCAGCGGCGCGCTCAGTGCCTCGCAAATCAACCAGTACCTCACGGCCGAGCAAACCGCCAGGGCCCGGGTCGAGGCCGCGCGTGCGCTCAACCAGGTGCAGCAGGTGCGACTGGGCCAGACCAGCGTGCTGGCCCCGGACGACGGCATCATTTCTGCACGCAGCGCCACCGTGGGTGCTGTGGTGGGCGCGGGCACCGAGCTGTTTCGCATGATCCGCAAGGGCCGGCTGGAATGGCGCGCAGAAGTTACCTCGGCCGAGCTGGGGCGCATCAGCACCGGCACCGCCGCCCTCGTCACCGCGGCCAGCGGTGCCAGGCTGCAAGGCCGGGTCCGCATGATTGCGCCCACGGTAGACCCGCAAACCCGCAACGCCCTGGTGTACCTCGACCTGACGGCGCTGCCGGGCAATGGCGCGGCTGCGGCCCTGCCGGGCATGTTTGCGCGGGGCGAGTTTGATCTGGGTGCCACGCCCGCGCTGACGCTGCCGCAGGCAGCAGTGGTGGTGCGCGACGGCTTCAGCTATGTGTATCGCGTCAACCCCGACAACCGGGTCAGCCAGGTCAAGGTACAAACCGGCCGGCTGGCCGGTGACCGGGTCGAGATCACCGGCGGCCTGGCCGCCGACGCGCGGCTGGTCGCCTCGGGCGGCGGCTTTCTGAATGACGGGGACCTGGTGCGCATTGTTGAAGCCAGCGCCAAGTCGGCTGTGGTTCCGGCCAAGTAAGGAGCAGTTTGCATGATGAATGTCTCCTCCTGGTCGATCAAGAACCCGATACCGGCCGTGATGCTGTTCGTGCTGCTGAGCTTTGCCGGCCTGCTGTCGTTCAACGCCATGAAAGTGCAGAACTTTCCCGACATCGACCTGCCCACCGTTACCGTCAGCGCCTCACTGCCCGGCGCTGCGCCCGCCCAGCTTGAAAACGACGTGGCCCGCAAACTGGAAAACGCGGTGGCTTCACTGCAAGGCCTGAAACACATCTACACCAAGGTGCAGGACGGCGTGGTCACGCTCACCGCTGAATTCCGGCTGGAAAAGCCGGTGCAGGAAGCGGTAGACGATGTGCGCTCGGCGGTGCAGCGGGTGCGGGCCGACTTGCCCGCTGACCTGCGCGACCCGGTGGTGCAGAAGATGGACATTGCAGGCCAGCCGGTGCTGGCCTACACCATCCGCTCAGCCCGGATGGACGACGAAGCGCTGAGCTGGTTTGTAGACGACACAGTCGCGCGCAAGCTGCTGGCGGTCAAAGGCGTGGGTGCCATCAACCGGGTGGGCGGCGTTACCCGTGAAGTGCGGGTGGCACTGGACCCGCAGAAGTTGCAGGCGCTGGGTGCCAGCGCCGCCGACATCTCGCGCCAGCTGCGCCAGGTCCAGACCGAAAGTGCCAGTGGCCGCACCGACCTGGGCGCGGGCGAACAACCAGTGCGCACGCTCGGTACCGTGCGCACGGCACAAGAGGTGGCGGCGCTGGAAATCGCGCTTCAAAACGGCCGCACCATCAAGCTCGCCGACGTCGCCACCGTCAGTGACACCGTGGCCGAGCCACGCGCTGCGGCACTGCTCAATGGCAAGGCGGTGGTGGGCTTTGAGGTGGCCCGCAGCCGCGGCGAAAGTGAAGTCACCGTGGGGGCGGCGGTGGTGCAGGCGCTGGAGGCACTAAAGGCGCAGCACCCCGATGTGGAGCTGACCCAGGCCTTTGACTTTGTGACCCCGGTGAAGGAAGAGTACGACGGCTCGCTGATGCTGCTGTATGAAGGGGCGCTTTTGGCGGTGCTGGTGGTCTGGCTGTTCCTGCGCGACTGGCGCGCCACATTCGTCTCGGCGGTGGCCCTGCCGATGTCGGTGATCCCGGCGTTTGTGGGCATGTACTTGCTGGGCTTTTCGATCAACGTGGTGACGCTGCTGGCGTTGTCCCTGGTGATCGGCATTCTGGTGGACGACGCCATCGTTGAGGTAGAGAACATTGTTCGCCACCTGCGCATGGGAAAAAGCCCCTACCAGGCCGCAATGGAGGCGGCAGACGAGATTGGCCTGGCAGTGATTGCCACCACCTTCACGCTGATCGCGGTGTTTTTGCCTACCGCGTTCATGAGCGGCATTGCCGGCAAGTTCTTCAAGCAGTTTGGCTGGACGGCGTCACTCGCGGTGTTCGCCTCACTGGTGGTCGCGCGCGTGCTCACGCCCATGATGGCCGCCTACCTGCTCAAACCCATCGTCACCGGCCACCAGGACCCGAGCTGGATGAAGACCTACCTGCGCATGGCGGCGTGGTGCATGAAGCACCGCTTCAGCACCATGGTGATGGCCACGCTGTTCTTCTTTGGCTCAGTGGCGCTGATTCCGCTGCTGCCCACCGGCTTTATTCCGCCGGACGACAACTCCCAGACCCAGGTGTACCTGGAGCTGCCCCCGGGCTCCACGCTGGCGCAAACCCTGGCCAGCGCCGAGCAGGCCCGGGAAATGATCGCCAAGGTGGCGCATGTGAAGAGCGTTTACACCACCGTTGGTGGCGGCAGTGCCGGCGGCGACCCGTTCGCCATGGCCGGTGCGGCCGAGGTGCGCAAAGCCACACTCACTATTTTGTTGGCCGAACGCACCGAGCGGCCGCGCAAGCAGGGCATTGAAAACAACATCCGCGCGGCGCTGGAGCCGCTGCCCGGCGTGCGCAGCAAGGTGGGCCTGGGCGGCTCGGGCGAGAAATACGTGCTGGTGCTCACCGGCGAAGATCCCAACGCCCTGCAAGCCGCCGCGGTGGCGGTGGAAAAAGACTTGCGCACCATTCCCGGCCTGGGGCAGGTGGCCTCGACGGCCAGCCTGATCCGCCCCGAAATTGCGGTGCGCCCCGACTTTGCCCGCGCCGCCGACCAGGGCGTCACCAGTGCGGCGATTGGCGATACGCTGCGCATTGCCACCCAGGGCGACTACGAGGTGAGCCTGTCCAAGCTGAACCTGTCGCAGCGCCAGGTGCCCATCGTGGTGAGGCTGGCCGACGACGCCCGCAAAGACCTGAGCGTGCTGGAGCGCCTGAGCGTGCCCGGGGCACGCGGCCCGGTGATGCTGGGCCAGGTGGCCACGCTGGAGCTGACCGGTGGCCCCGCCGTGATTGACCGTTACGACCGTTCGCGCAACATCAACTTCGAGATTGAACTGTCCGGCCTGCCGCTGGGCGACGTGGCCACCGCGGTGCAGGCGCTGCCGGCGGTGAAGAACCTGCCCGCCGGGGTCAAGGTGGTGGAGATTGGCGACGCAGAAGTCATGGGCGAGCTGTTTGCCAGCTTTGGCTTGGCCATGCTGACCGGCGTGCTGTGCATCTACATCGTGCTGGTGCTGCTGTTCAAGGACTTTTTGCACCCGGTCACGATTCTGGCGGCGCTGCCACTGGCGCTGGGCGGCGCGTTCGTGGGCCTGCTGATTGCGCAGAAGAGCTTTTCGATGCCGTCCCTCATTGGCTTGATCATGCTGATGGGCGTAGCCACCAAAAACTCGATTCTGCTGGTGGAGTACGCCATCGTGGCGCGGCGCGACCAAGGCATGAGCCGCTGGGACGCGCTGATGGACGCCTGCCACAAGCGCGCCCGGCCCATCATCATGACCACCATCGCCATGGGCGCGGGCATGCTGCCGATTGCAATAGGCTGGGGTGCCGCCGACCCGAGCTTTCGCAGCCCGATGTCGGTGGCCGTGATTGGCGGACTGATCACCTCTACCGTGCTGAGCCTGCTGGTGGTGCCGGTGGTGTTTACCTACCTGGACGACCTGGAGCACTGGCTCAAGCGCATGGCGGGGAAGTTGCGGCGGCGGCCCGCCTCTGGAGCGCTATAAAATTGATAGTGGCTTACGCAGCATTGGCGCGGGCTGCGGCCAATTTTTACACCATTCAGGCGGTGCAGGCCGGTTCAATCTGAGGCCGGTCTATGCCCGCCGGATGCGGCTGACCAGCGCCGTTGTGGAGTAGCCGTCCACAAACGCAATGGCCAGCGCACGGCCGCCCCAGCTTTCAACCAGGGCGGTTTCGGCCAGGGTGCGCATGTCGTAGTCGCCGCCCTTGACGTAGATGGCCGGGCACAGCTCGGCCAGCAAATCAACCGGCGTGTCTTCGTCAAACCAGGTCACCAGGCTCACAGATTCGAGCGCGGCCAGCAGCACCGCGCGGTCGGCTTGATTGTTCAGCGGGCGGTCGGGGCCTTTGCCCAGACGTTTGGCGGATGCGTCGCTGTTCACGCCCACCACCAGGCTGCCACCCAGCGCACGGGCCTGCGCCAGATAGGTGGCGTGGCCGCGGTGCAGCACATCAAACACGCCATTGGTGAAGACCACCGGGCCCGGCAAGGCGGCCACGCGCGCAGGCGCGTCGCTGCGCGCGACGATTTTTTGCAGGAACCCCGGGCCTTCGACGGGCTCAGGCTGAACGGATGATGGGTTCAAGCCGGGCGGGGCTCTGCGCCCGGGCTGCCCTGGGCCAGGGTGGCGGCCAGCTCTTTGCGGTAGCGGTTGAGCTCCTGCACGGTGCTGAAGCTGCGGTCCATCAGCAGGCTCATGTTGTGCAGGATGCGCTCGACCACCCTGCTCTCCCACACCGCGTCAAAGTTGATCTGCTTGTCCAGCCATTGTTCCAGCCACTCGGGGTTGGGCAAGCGGCTCTGGATGGTGTCACGCGGGAACAGCGCCTTGTTCACATGCAGGTTGGTCGGGTGCAGGGCTTGGGCCGTGCGCCGGGCGCTGGCCATGAGCACGCCCACCTTGGTGAAAGCGGCGCGGGCGTCGTTGCCGAAGTTGTTGATGGCGCGCTTCATGTAGCGCAGGTAGGCACCGCCGTGGCGGGCTTCGTCCTGGCTGAGCCTGGTGTAGATCTGCTGGATCACCGGCTCGGTGTGCCATTCGCTGGCGCGCCGGTACCAGTGGTTGAGGCGAATTTCGCCGCAAAAGTGCAGCATCAGTGTTTCAAGCGCAGGGGCCGGGTCGAATTCAAAGCGCACTTCGTGCAGCTCTTGCTCGGTGGGGGCCAGGTCGGGGCGAAAGCGCTTGAGGTATTCCATCAGCACCAAAGAGTGCTTTTGCTCTTCAAAGAACCAGATCGACATGAAGGCCGAGAAATCGCTGTCGTCCTTGTTGTCACGCAAAAACATTTCGGTGGCGGGCAGGGCCGACCACTCGGTAATGGCGTTCATCTTGATGGTCTGGGCCTGCTCGTCTGACAGCTTTGAGGCGTCAAAGCTGGCCCAGGGAATGTCTTTGTCCATGTCCCAGCGGACGGATTCGAGTTGCTTGAACAGTTCAGGGTAGAGCATGGCTGTCTTTCGTTACTGCCTGGATTTTAAGCGTCGTATATGAAAAAGGCTTTACAAATCAGGGACCTGCATGGTTTGCAAGTGTGTCATCGGCCTGACTTGATGGTGTGGCCGCACACAGATCGCCAAAAGCCGTTGCTTGCAAATTAAATACTGTTTAGTCATAATACGACTGAACAGTATTTAATTGCAATACCCCTCAAACTGGTCCCATGCTCACAAAAATTTTCATTTGCGCCAGAGCATTCCTGGGGAACTGCGCCGCAGCGGCAGCACTCCATGCAGGGGAGGGGCACAGACAACCCAAGTTATTGCTGCGAAGCCTTCCGGGAGCAGTTAGCCCGGATGAAATCCTGAAGCGCTTCTTCTCCTCCTCCCTCCCTCCCTCCTTCGCTTCGGGGCGCTTCGCGGCATCTTTATTTCCGGCACCCCGCTGGCGGCAAGCATGAGAGTTGCCATCGTTGGTTCAGGCATCTCGGGCCTGGCGGTGGCGCACACACTGCGCGGCCAAGCCGACATCACGCTGTTTGAGGCAGGCCCCTACTTCGGCGGCCACACCCACACCGTGGACGTGACGCTGCCAACAGCGCATGGCCCGGTCACCCACGGCGTAGACACCGGCTTTCTGGTGTTCAACGAGCGCACCTACCCGAACCTGATCAAGCTGCTGGCCGAGCTGCGCGTGGCCACGGCCAAATCAGACATGTCGTTTTCAGTCCAGGTGCCGGGCGCCCGCAAGGGGCGCACGCTGGAGTGGAGCGGCTCCAGCCTGGCTACCGTGTTCGCTCAGCGCGGCAATCTGCTGAACTGGCGCTTTCTGCGCATGCTGCGCGATCTGCTGCGCTTTAACGCCCTGGCCACCCGCATTGCGCAGGCCGGCCAGGACGCCGAGTTGATGCAGCCGCTGGGCGACTTCCTGCGCAGCAACCGGTTTTCAGACGAGTTTCGCGACTGGTATTTTCTGCCGATGATCGGCTGCATCTGGAGCTGCCCGACCGACCAGATGCTGCAGTTCCCGGTGAGCACCATGATCCGCTTCTGCCACAACCACGGCCTGCTTCAGGTGGCCGACCGGCCGCAGTGGTGGACGGTGACCGGCGGCGCGCGCCACTATGTGGACAAGATCGTTGCCAGCATCCAAGACAAGCGGCTGAATACCCCGGTGCAGCAAATCGAGCGTGACGAAGACGGCGTGCGCATCGTCACCGCAAGCGGTGCCGAGCAGTTTGACAAAGTAGTGATTGCCACCCATTCAGACCAGGCGCTTGAAATGCTGCGCCACCCCACAGCGCAAGAACGCGCCGTGCTGGGTGCCATCCGCTACCAGCCCAACCGCGCCGTGCTGCACACCGACGCGTCGGTGCTGCCGGCCAACCGGGCCGCCTGGGCCTCGTGGAACTACGAACGGGCTGCGGGCCAGGACCGCGCTTCGGCCCAGGTTTGTTTGCACTACCTGCTGAACATGTTGCAGCCGCTGCCCTGGGCACAGCCGGTGCTGGTGTCGCTGAACCCGGTGCGCCCGATTGACCCCAGCCAAGTGATTGGCGAATTTGACTACGCCCACCCTGTGTTTGATCTGGCCGCCACCCAGGCCCAGCAGGCGTTGCCGCAACTGCAAGGCCAGCAGCACAGCTACTTTTGCGGTGCCTGGGCCGGCTACGGCTTTCATGAAGATGGCCTGAAAGCCGGCCTGAGCGTGGCGCGGCTGCTGCTGATTGAAACCGCCCGCGTGACAGAAATGGCGCTGCGCGACGGAGTCCCCGCATGAGAGCGCCCGGCCCCGTGGCGGCGACGGCGCAAATTGGCTTTGGCCAGGTGCGCCACACCCGGCTGCGCCCGGCGCGCAATGCCTTTGCCTACCCGACCTATTTTTTGATGCTGCCGCTGCGCACGCTGCACCGCGACGGCAGCCCGGCCTTGGCCCACAACCGCTCAGCCGCCCTGAGCTTTTTTGACCGCGACCACGGCGACGGCCGCGCCAATGCGGTGCAGTGGCTGGACCAACTGTTAGCCCGCGAAGGCATTACCGACGCAACTGGCGAGGCCTGGCTGCACTGCTACCCGCGGGTGCTGGGCTACACCTTCAAGCCGGTGAGCTTCTGGTATTGCCACCGGCCAGATGGCTCGCTGCGCGCCATCGTGGTGGAAGTCAACAACACCTTTGGCGAACGCCATTGCTACCTGCTGGACGCGCCGCGCTACGGCGTTGAACTTGGTGCCACCAAGGCCTTTCATGTGTCGCCGTTTTGCAATATCGAAGGCGGCTACCGCTTCCGCTTCATGCGCACGCAGCAAGGCGGTAGCGAGCGCACCGTGGTGCGCATTGACTACGACGACACCGCCGGCCCGTTGCTGCAAACCAGCGTCAGCGGCAGCCTTGAGCCCGTGACCGCCGCGGCCATTCGAAAAGCCCTGTGGCGCTACCCCGCCATGACCTTGGGCGTGATGGCCCGCATTCACTGGCAGGCGCTGAAGCTGTGGCTCAAGCGGGTGCGGTTCGTCCGCAAACCGGCAGCGCCCGAAATTTTTGTAACCGTTGAACCGCCCCCGCAACGATGAACACCACCACCGCCCCCCGTCTTTCCATTCCTGCGGGCGCGCCCGCTGCTGCGCGCACCGCGCTGCGGCTGCTGCAACGGCTGCAGCACGGCACGCTGATGGTTCAGTTGCCCGACGGCAGCACCCAGTGCGCCGGCAACGGCGAGTTGCCGCACGCCGCCATTACCCTGAAAAACTGGAACGTGTGCGCAGCAGCGCTGCGCTCGGGCGATATCGGCTTTGCCGAAAGCTACATCGCCGGCGACTGGACCACGCCCAACCTGACCGAGCTGCTCAAGGTATTCATCAGCAACCGCAAGGACGTGGAAGACGTGATCTATGGCAGCTGGGCCGGCCGCCTGCTGTACCGCGTCAAGCACCTGCTGAACCGCAACACCAAGGCCAACAGCCAGAAGAACATTCACGCCCACTACGACCTGGGCAACGCCTTCTACGGGTTGTGGCTGGACGGCACGATGAACTATTCGTCGGCCTGGTTCGAAGGCGACCTGACCCGCCCGATGCGCGACGCCCAACTGGCCAAGGTGCGCCGCGCGCTGCGCATGGCCAACGTGCAACCGGGTGACCGGGTGCTGGAGATCGGTTGCGGCTGGGGCGCGCTGGCCGAGATGGCCAGCACCGAGTTCAAGGCCTCGCTGACCGGGGTGACGCTGTCCACCGAACAGCTTGCATTTGCACAGCAGCGCATGGCGCAGTTCGGCGTGGCGCAGCAGGTTGACCTGCGCCTGCAAGACTACCGCGACATCAACGACGGCCCCTACGACGCGATTTGCTCGATAGAAATGGTCGAGGCCGTGGGCCGCGCCTACTGGCCCACCTACTTCCAGAGCGTGAGCCGCCTGCTCAAGCCCGGTGGCCGTGCCTGCGTGCAGAGCATCGTGATCGACGACAGCCTGTTTGACCGCTACATCAGCTCCACCGACTTCATTCAGCAATACATCTTCCCGGGGGGCTGCCTGCCCTGCCCGCGCGAGTTCCGGGCCCAGGCCAGGCAAGCCGGCCTGGTGGTGGTGGACGAGTTCGCGTTTGGTGCCGACTACGCCGAGACGCTGCGGCGCTGGCGCGACAAATTCCTGGCCGAGAAAAGCCAGATCCTGCAACTTGGTTTTGATGAGAGGTTCATCCGGATATGGGAGTTCTATCTCGGCTACTGCGAGGCAGCCTTTGCCAAATCGAACATCGACGTGGTGCAGTACACGCTACAAAAATCATAGTGGCTGGCGCTTTATTGGCGGGGGCTAGCGCCGGTTTTTATGCAAATGCACAGCCCAGCCCAACGCCCGGGGCACAGTTGGTGGGGAGCGCACGCCTGACGGTCTGGGGTTTTGAGATCTACAACGCGCGGCTGCTGGCGGCGCCGGGTTTTCAGCGCGCGCGCTATGCACAGCAACCGTTCACGCTGGAGCTGGCCTACCTGCGCAATTTTGAGGGCGACGACATCGCCCGGCGCTCGCTCAAGGAAATGCAGCGGGTAGACCAATTCACCGAGGCCCAGAGCCGCGCCTGGCTGGCAGAGATGACCCGGCTGTTCCCCGACGTCAGCCGCGGCGACCGGCTCGCGGGCATCTACAGCCCCGGCGTCGGCGTGCGCTTCATGCTCAACGACAAACCGCTCGGTGAAGTGCGCGACGCAGAGTTTGCGCGGGTCTTCATGGGCATTTGGTTGTCGCCCAAAACCTCGGAGCCCGAGATGCGCGAGCGGCTGCTGGCCGGGGCCGCGCCGTGAGCCAGGTTTTCAGCTGGCGCGCCGGGCTGGCCTATGGCCTGCTGGGCTTGCCGCTGGCGTTTGTGGCCCTGCCGCTGTATGTGATTTTGCCGAACCACTATGCGCGCGAGTTTGGCGTGCCACTGGCCACCCTGGGGGCCGTGCTGCTGGGCACACGGCTGTTTGATGCCTTTATTGACCCGTTCATCGGGCGCGCCACCGACCGGCTGTTTGCCCGCTCACCGCGCGCGGTACTGCGCTTTGGTGCCGCCGCCGCCGTGGTGCTGGCCGCTGGCTTTGCCTTGCTGTTCTTTCCGCCCACCCGCGAACCCGGCGCACTGGTGCTGTGGGCAACGCTGATTCTGGTGCTGACGTATGCGGGCTACAGCGCGTTGAGTGTGGCCCACCAGTCCTGGGGCGCGATGCTGGGCGGCGACGAAGCCCAGCGCAGCCGCATTGTCTCGTGGCGCGAAGGGCTGGGGCTGGTCGGCGTTTTGATGGCTTCGGTGCTACCGCTGCTGCTGGGCCTGGCCTGGACGGTGGCGGTGTTCTGCGCTCTGCTGGCGCTGTGCTGGTGGGCCTGGTCGCGGGCCCCGACGCCACAGCCGCGCAGTACGCCGGCCCCCGGCAACCTGTGGCTGCCGTTCTCGCGCCCGGCCTTTCGCCGCCTGTTGGCGGTGTTTGTGCTCAACGGTATTGCCAGCGCAGTGCCGGCCACGCTGGTGCTGTTCTTTGTGCAAGACCGGCTGCAGGCACCGCGCAGCATCGAGCCCGCCTTTTTGGGCAGCTACTTTCTCTGCGCGGCGCTATCGATCCCGCTCTGGCTGAAGGCTGTGGGCCGCTTTGGCCTGGCACGCAGCTGGCTGGCTGGCATGGTGCTGGCCATTGCGGTGTTTGTCTGGGCCACCCAGCTAGGCACGGGCGATGTGCTGGCTTTCATTCTGGTGTGCGCGCTCTCGGGCGTCGCGCTGGGTACCGACCTGGCATTGCCCGGGGCCATGCTGGCCGGGGTGATTCACCACGCGGGTGACCGGGGCCAGGCCGAAGGGGCCTACTTTGGCTGGTGGAACTTCGCCACCAAACTCAACCTTGCGCTGGCGGCCGGCCTGGCGCTGCCACTGCTCGGGTTTTTTGGCTACGCGCCCGGGGCCCGCGACGAAGGGGCACTGAATGCCCTGGTCGTGGCCTATTGCCTGTTGCCCTGCGTGCTCAAGCTGCTGGCCGCGCTGGCGCTGTACTTCACCATCATCCGACCCAAGGTTCTCACATGAAACGTCGCCTTCTTCTTGCCGCCACCGGCGCCGGGGTAATTGCCAGCCTTGGCGGCTGCGCCAGCCCCACGGCGAGCGACTACGCCGCCGAAAAACCGGTGCTGGACCTGCGCCAGTACTTCAACGGCACCCTGGACGCCTGGGGCATCTTTACCGACCGCTCGGGCAAGGTGGTGCGGCGCTTCACGGTGGTCATGCAATGCAGCTGGCAGGGCGACGACGGCGTGCTGGACGAAGACTTCAGCTATTCCGACGGCACCAAAGAGCGCCGCATCTGGCGCCTGAAAAAGCTGGCAGACGGGCGCTACACCGGCACCGCGGGCGACGTGGTGGGCGAAGCCCGTGGCCAGGAACGCGGCAACGCTTTCAACTGGCAATACACCATGGCCCTGCCGGTGAACGGCCGGGTGATTGAAGTGCAATTTGACGACTGGATGTACCTGATGAACGAGCGCGTGATGCTCAACAAAGCGGTGATGAGCAAGTTCGGTATCAAGCTTGGGGAAGTGACGCTGTCCTTCACGAAAAGATGATTAAAACTGCCGCTAGCCCGCACGCAATAAACGTGAGCCACTATAAAAACGATAGCAAACCAGGCTGGTTTGCGCCCTTGAATCCACCGCAGCCAGACTGGGCCGGGCGCACTGTCTGGCTGGTCGGGGCCTCCAGCGGCATTGGCCGGGCCACGGCGTCGGCGCTGCATGCGGCAGGCGCGCGGGTCTACGTCTCGGCGCGCAATGCCGCGGCCCTGGCGAGCTTTGTGGCTGAACACCCCGGTGCCCATGCGCTGCCGCTGGACGCCAGCGACCCGGCGGCGGTGCGCCGCGCGGCGCAGGCCATTTTTGCCGTCAGCCCGCTGGACTGCGTGCTGTACTGCGCCGGCTACTACCGCGAGATGCGGGCCACCGAGTTCGACCTGGCCGAGATGCTGCGCCATGAACAGGTGAACTACGTTGGTGCCCTGTATGTGCTGGACGCGGTGCTGCCCCACATGCTGGCGCGGCGCAGCGGCCACATCAGCCTGGTCAGCAGCGTGGCGGGCTACCGAGGCCTGCCCAAGAGCCTGGCTTATGGCCCCACCAAGGCCGCACTGATCAACCTGGGCGAGACGTTGTACGTAGACCTGCACGACCACGGCATTGGCGTGAGCATGGTCAACCCCGGCTTTGTAGAAACACCGCTCACCTCGCAAAACCAGTTCCGCATGCCCGCGCTGATCACGCCCGAGCAGGCGGCGCAAGAGATCCTGCGGGGCTGGCGGCGAGGAAAGTTCGAAATTCACTTCCCCCGGCGCTTCACGCTATGGATGAAAACGCTGCAGCTTTTGCCCAACCGGTTGTACTTCTCAATCATTCGCCGCCTGACCGGCCTATGAGAGACGCCGTCGCCCGCATCGAGGCATTCTTTTCGGCACTGGCACCGGGTGATGTGGCCCACATGGGCGAGCTTTATACCGCTGACGCAACATTCAAAGACCCGTTCAACGAAGTGCGCGGCCTGGCCGAAGTGCAGCGCATCTTCAGCCATATGTATGTGGCGCTGGACAACCCGCGCTTTGAAATCACCCAGCGCGTGGTTGACGGCAACCAGTGCTTTTTGGTCTGGGAATTCCGCTTTGGGTTTCGCAACTTCCACAAAGGTGTGGCGCAAGTGGTGCACGGCGGCTCCCATCTGGTGCTGGCACCGGACGGGCGCATTCAGGCGCACCGCGACTACTGGGACGCGGCCGAAGAGCTGTACGAAAAGCTGCCGCTGGTGGGCGGGCTGATGCGCTGGCTGAAACGCCGGGCCAACCGCTAACGGCCCAGCGCCGGGTAAGTTTCTTCGGATCGCAAGCTATAGTGCTTGCAGCGAATGACCCCCCGTAGCTGAACCCGCAACCGGGGCGGCTGGGCGATACAGGAGACGGGTTTGGTGAACATCATGCCGACCATATTCATGCACACTCAATGCGCCGAGAATGCAGGCTGCAAGCGGCGTTGCGCCGTGCTGCGTGGCGGCGCCAAAAGGCGCTTGCCCAGTTTATTTCGCCGTCTAGCTTGGGAATGCCAGGATAGGCGCTCGTCGACATTGCGTTGGGCATCATGAAAAACACCCTTATTGCTGCACTCTTTTTATTCGCTTCCGCTATCGCAAATGCTTGCTCTTGCGTACCGGAGCCGCCACCTTTGAATGAGCACATGCAAACGGAATGGAGAAAGTTTGCTACTGATCAATGGGAGCGAAAACTTTCGAAAAGTCCGAATATATTTGCTGCTGTAATCGTCAAAATTGACTCGATTCCAAGCCAAACTTATTCAGACCGTCAGACCGTAAATCTATCGCAGGTGGAGGTGATAGCAGGGCGTCCACCCAGCAATTCCAATGTATTCAATGCCACGTCCTGTCCCGCTTATCTAAAAGTTGGAGAAAAGCATATATTTTTTGCTGATACGGAGATGCGAGTTAGTCTATGTAGCGTTCAGCCATATTCAGAAAGCGCGGCAAAAAGTATTCTTCGTGTCATATCTGTGGTCGGAGGCGGTCATGCTGCACCGTAAGCAAATGCAGCCCAACTGGTCGGCCCACTCGGACATACAGCAGCAGGTTGCCGCTGCGCGGCGCATGCTGCGTGCCGGTGGCCTCAAACGTAAGGCCGTATCAACGAGGTCGCCATGTATCACGCAGTCGTTCGCAAAAAAATAGCAGCCGCGTTCGCAGGGCTCAGCAAAGGGCGAATTGAGGCCATTACGGACGAGCTTTCGCCCAATGCTGTTCACTACTTTGTTGGCACACACGCGCTGTCTGGAACACGCAGAACGCCGCAAGCCATTCGAGCCTGGTATGAGCGGCTTCTTCGACTGTTGAATGGGATCAGCTTCACCCTGCTCGAGGTGAGAGTCGCAGGTTGGCCGTGGCACACACAGGTCGAGGCGATCTGGACGGAGACAAACCTCGGAACAGATGGCGTCAAAACTTCGGCTGAAGGCGTCAACCTGATCGAGATCAGGTGGGGGCGAGTGACCAGCGTGCGTATCTATCCAGATACCGCTGCGCTGGAGCGCACGCTGCACCGCATTGCCGCAAAAGGCACAGCCGAGGCGCTGGCAGCCCCGATCACATCTTGAGCTACCCGCATGCGGCCTGGCGGAAATCTGATTTTTTGCAACCTGGTCAGGCCGCACAACCAACATTACTTGGGAGGTCATCGCCCGGGGCCTGGTGCCGCGGTACAACCCTTGGGTCAAAACATTTCACAACTGCCATGCGCTTCGTCGTCCCCGCTGTCTTGCTCGTTGTTGCGCTGATACACGCGCTACCACTCATCGGTGTTGTGAGCGCCGCCAAGCTGTCCAGCCTGTATGGCATTGCAGTGCAGGACTCGAACCTCGAGATCCTCCTGCGCCATCGAGCGGTGCTTTTCGGCTTGCTGGCAGGCTTTCTTGCCTACGCGGCCTTCCACCGTCACCTGTACAACCTCGCACTGATTGCAGCCTGGGCAAGTGTGGTCGCGTTTCTTGCGCTCGCCATCTCTGTTGGCAACTACAACGCTGCCTTGTCCACTGTCGTGAAGGCGGACATACTGGCGCTGGTCTTGCTTATCATCGCCACCGCCGTGCACTTGCTCAAGCGTGGTGAGGCCTAACCACTTCTAGTGGGCCTTCCCATTGTGTCAAGCGCGATGTTTTAGATTTTGCATTTCATTGTTCGGCTCAAAGGCTTTTGGTGCGCACGGCGGCAGTGTCGCAGGCCCCCCGCGTCAGAATAGGTGGCGCCCCGACAGAACCAGTAGCTGAACCTGCGCTGTGTGCCTTACAGCGCACCAGCCGCGCGCACTCGGTGGCTAGGCTGGTTTGGTATCGGAAAAGCTGGGGCGTAGCGCCAGCTTTTCGTACAGGCGGGCCAGGTTCGGGTACGGGGTGCGCCAGTCAATGTGCGCAAACCGAAAGTCCAGGTAGCCCAGCGCGCAGCCCACGGCGATGTCGGCCAGCGTCATGTGGATGCCAGAGCAGAACGGTTTTTCCCCCAGCCCCCTGCTCATGGCTTCCAGGCTGGCGTGGGCCTTGCCCAACTGGCGGTCGATCCAGGCCTGGCTGCGCTGGGCCTTGGTGCGCCCTGCCCAATTGGCCTCAAGCCGGGCCAGAATCAGGGCGTCCAGCGCTCCGTCGGCCAGCGCTTCCCAGGTTTTGACTTCGGCGCGTTCGCGGCCCTGGGCCGAAATCAGCTTGCCCACCGGCGAGAGCGTGTCCAGGTATTCAACGATCACACGCGAGTCAAACAGGGCCTCGCCGCCTTCCATCACCAGGCAAGGTACTTTGCCCAGCGGATTGGACTGCCCGATGGTGGTGTCAGCAGACCAAACGTCTTCGGGCACAAACTGATAGTCCAGCTTCTTTTCAGCCATGACGATGCGCACTTTGCGCACGTAGGGGCTGTTAACGGCTCCGATCAACTTCATGGGGTGGTTCTCTCTGGATGTTCGACTTATGAATTTGCACGCGATTTTAGGACATGGGCGCACTTTGGCTGTGGCAGGGCAGCGACAGCCCTTGACCCCCCTGGTCGCAAAAGGCTGCCGCCTACAATCAGCGCCATGACTGTCTCGACGATTGCGGCGCTTTCGCCGCTGGACGGCCGCTATGCGGCCAAGCTCGCCACCCTGCGCCCGCTGATGAGCGAGCAAGGCTACATGCACCGCCGGGTGCAGGTAGAAATTGCCTGGTTCATCAGCTTGAGCGATGCCGGTTTTGCCGAATTCAAGCCCCTTAGCCCCGGAGCACGCACTTACTTGCTGGGCTTGGTAAAGAATTTCTCGGAAGCTGACGCCCTGGCAATCAAGGAAATCGAGAAGACCACCAACCACGACGTGAAGGCGGTGGAGTACTGGATCAAGTCCAAATTCGAGGCTCGCCCCGAACTGAAGGCGGCCAGCGAGTTCGTGCACTTTGCTTGCACCAGCGAAGACATCAACAACACCAGCCACGCGCTTCAACTCAAGGGTGGGCGTGACACCGCGCTGCTGCCCGGGCTGGACGCGGTAATTGCCAAACTGCGCGAGATGGCCCACGCCCACGCCGCAGTGCCCATGCTCAGCCGCACCCATGGCCAGACCGCCAGCCCCACCACGGTGGGCAAAGAGCTGGCCAATGTGGTGGTGCGCCTGGTCGCCGCACGCGAGCGGGTTGGCACCGTGAAGCTGATGGCCAAAATGAACGGCGCGGTGGGCAACTACAACGCCCACCTGGCAGCCTGGCCCGACTTTGACTGGGAGGCGTTTGCCCGCAAGGTGGTCGAAACGCCAGAGCCGATGGGCCTGGGCCTGAGCTTTCAGCCCTACAGCACCCAGATTGAGCCGCACGACTACATGGCCGAGCTGTTTGACGCCGTGGCACGCACCAACACGATTCTGGTGGACTTGTCGCGCGACATCTGGGGTTATGTGAGCCTGGGCTACTTCAAGCAGCGGCTCAAGGCCGGCGAGATTGGCTCGTCCACCATGCCACACAAGGTCAACCCAATTGACTTTGAGAACGCCGAGGGCAACCTTGGCCTGGCCAACGCGCTGCTGCGCCACTTGAGCGAGAAGCTGCCAGTCAGCCGCTGGCAGCGCGACCTGACCGACAGCACGGTGCTGCGCAACATGGGCGTGGCGCTGGGCTATGCGGTACTGGCGCACCAGTCGCTGTTAACCGGACTGAACAAGCTGGAGCTGAACCAGGAGGCCCTGGCCGACGACCTGAACGCCGCCTGGGAGGTGCTGGCCGAGCCCATTCAGACGGTGATGCGCCGCTACGGCGTGTCGGGTGCCTATGAAGCGCTGAAAGAAGTTACCCGTGGCAAGACGGTGCGCGCTGAAGACTTGCACGGGTTGATCCGCTCGCTGGAGATTCCGCAAGCCGAAAAAGACCGCCTGCTGGCCATGACCCCGGCCAGCTATACAGGTCTGGCGGCCGCATTGGCCCGGCGGGCCTGATGGCGCTGAAATCAACCATCTTCAAAGCGGCGCTGCAAATCGCCGACATTGACCACGGCTACTACGCCGACCATGCCCTGACGCTGGCCCGCCACCCGAGCGAAACCGACGAACGCATGATGATCCGGCTGGCGGCGCTGGCCATCAACGCCCACCAACTGCAGACCGTGTGCAATGGTGACGGCACCCTGGGCTTTGGTGCCGGGCTTTCCGACCCGGACGACCCAGACGTCTATTTGCGCGACTTCACCGGCCAGACCCGGCTATGGATCGAGGTCGGCCAGCCAGAGGACAAGCCGGTCTCCAAGGCCTGCGGCAAGGCCGACCAGGTCATGGTGTACTGCTTTCATCACGCGGCTGAAATCTGGTGGCGCGGCATTGAAACCAAGCTCACGCGGCCGCGAAATCTGAGCGTGTTCCGGGTGCCCACGCTGGCGTCGCAGGCCTTGGCCAAGCTGGCCCAGCGCAGCATGCAACTGCAGGCCACGCTGCAAGAAGGCGTGCTGATGCTGGGCGACGGCAACAACACAGTGGACGTCGAGCCGGTCAAGCTGCGATAGCGCAGCGTTACCCCGGCATCGCCAGGCCGCAGTTCCAGCACTGCTCAAAGCCGCCTTCAACCGTTTCGCCGCAGGCACAAACCCAGTGCCGCTGCGGCAAGTGTTTGAGTTCGTGCAGCAGCGCACGGGCCTGCTGCTCTTGCGAGTCATCGGTCAACCACACTTCGGGCAAGCATTGGTCAGGCGGCAAGTCGCCGGCCACCGAACCCAGAAAGTAGCGCTGCATGGTGGCCGACAGCCCAGCCTGGCACAACATGTCAACCCAAAGCGCCGCGATGGCGATGTTGGGGGCCTGGGTCAGTCGCAGCATCCGGGCGATGCCTCAGGCCTGCGCCTGACTGCTGGCCAACGGGGTAGCTTTGGCCTCTGCCGCGCGCTCGGCGTAGCGGTTAAATCGCCAGGCCTCGCTTTGCAGCGTAATGCGACGCCACACCCCTCGCTTTTCTGCGGGGCTCATCTCGGGCCAGTGCTGCACCTCTTCAAAGCTGCGGCCGCAGCCCTTGCAGTCGGCGTCGCCCTGGCTGGTAGAACAAATCGCGATGCACGGCGTGTCGGGTGTGGTGTCGTACCAGGCCCGCCAGGCGGCATAAGCCTTGGCCGGGAAGCCTGCTTCGGCGGCCTCGTCCTCATGGTAGTAAATCATCAGCGCATACACCTCGGCCAGCGCGCGCAGCTCTGCCCCAAGCGTGATGCCATCGGGTGAGGGGCTCTTCTCGCGCCAGAAGTTGATGGCGGCTTCGATGTCGGTGATGTGGATTCCGGCCATGGCGGGACGTTCAGGGGGAGGGGCATGATAGCGTGTGGCGTTCACAGCCTTCTGTGCATCCGCCATGCGCTATATTTTTTGTAGCGCCTTGCGCAACACTGGCGCGGGCTGCAGCCATTTTTTTCTTAAGGCCTGTGGTAATTGCGTAGCGACAAAGGCTTGCCTTCAGGCACCAAGGCTGCTCTAATCGCAGCACAGAAGGGGAGTAGCTCCCCACCGTCGCCGCCTCGACGGGTGCCAACGCGCCCCGCGGCCACGGTGATCAGCAAGCCGTCAATACGAAGTGTTACTTCCGGTTTGCTGGGCGCAAAGAGTCAGCTCTCTGCGTCGAGCCAGACCTTCGATTCGAACCAGATGCCGGTTCGGTCGAAGCCTCGGCGTGTCCCGCAGGACAACGTCCTCGCTGACCGTCTGGATACGGAAATTTGCCGGTACAAATGGAGTTGATTCATGGAGTTTCTTTCTGCCCCCTGGTGGTCCGCCCTGCTGGCGATCATTCTTATTGACCTGGTTTTGGCGGGCGACAACGCCATCGTGATCGCCCTGGCCGCCCGCAGCCTGCCACCCGCACTACAGAAAAAGGCCATCGTCTGGGGCACCGTGGGTGCCATAGTGGTGCGTTCGGCCATGACGGTTGGCGTGGTCTGGCTGCTCAAGGTGCCGGGCCTGATGCTGGTGGGTGGCCTGGCGCTGGTCTGGATTGCCTACAAGCTGATTGCCGACGACGGCGGCGATGAACACAGCGGGCCGGTGGCCACCACCTTCTGGGGTGCCATGAAGACCATCGTGATTGCCGACGCCATCATGGGCGTTGACAACGTGCTGGGCGTCGCCGGCGCGGCGCAGGGCTCGTTTGACCTGGTGGTGATCGGCCTGCTGATCAGCATCCCGATTGTGGTGTTCGGCAGCACGCTGGTGCTCAAGCTGGTCGAGCGCTTCCCGGTGATCATGTACATCGGTGCCGGCGTCCTGGCCTTCACGGCCGGCAAGATGGTGGTGAACGAGAAGATTCTGGCGGCCTACTTCAAGGGCCCCGAGACCGCACAGCAACTGGCTTACTGGGGCGTGGTGCTGGCTGCGATTGTCGGCGTGCTGCTGGCCGGCTGGCTTAAAAACCGCCGCAGCGCAAACGACAAGCAAGACGGCCAGGCAGCCTGAGTGCGCTGGCCGCAGAACCGACAACCATGAAACTGATCGTCAAATGGTTTTTGAGCGCAGCGGCCTTGCTGCTGGTGGCCTACATCTACCCTGGGGTGGTGGTCACCAGCTTCACTGCGGCACTGGTTGCGGCATTTGTGCTGGGCTTGCTGAACACTGTGGTGCGGCCCATTCTGGTGGTGCTGACGCTGCCGGTCACCCTGGTGACGCTGGGTCTGTTCATGTTCGTCATCAACGCCCTGATGTTCTGGGCGGCCGCCTGGTTGCTCGACGGCCTGCAGGTCAATGGCTTCAGCGCGGCACTGCTCGGCTCGCTGATCTATTCGGTGCTGGGCATTGTGATCGAGTCAGCGCTCGAGCGCCTGTTCCCTAAGTAAGAGCTCCACCTGGCGCGCCCGGGTGTCAATGATCGACGCCTCGATGTGGTCGCCGCCCAAGGTGCCGTCGCGTGCCGTTCTTCGCACCAGATCCTGCGCCGCCTTGAAGCGGTCAACCGCAGCCGCGTAGTCAAGCCAGGCGACCTGGGCCTCGGCCTCGGCGCGGATCGCTCGCAAGGGTTGGCCCTGAGCCAATTGGGCCGCAGCCAAAAGCTGCCAGGCGTTGGCATCCCGTGGGTGCAAGGCCACCCAGGTTTGCAAGCGCTGTGCTGAGTCGGCAGGCTGGCCCGCAGCCAGGCGCGCCTGGGCGTACAACAGGGCCTCGGGCCGACCCGGTGCATCTGCCGACAGCAACCCAACGGCGCGGGCGGCGTCGCCAGCAGCCAGGGCAATTTCTGCCTGCAGCAGCCGCGCAAGGCGTGCGCCGGCAGCGTCATCGCCCGCAGCCACCGAAAGGCGTGCGGCCAGCGCGGCGGCCTGCGGTAGCTCGCGCAGCTTCAGGCTGGCGAGCGCCGCTGCGTACAGCGCACCGGCCTGGCGCGCCCGTGGCTGAGCGGGCGTTGCCGCAGACGCCGCCTCGGCTACCCGGGCGCGCAGCGTATCGACCCCGGCGCTGGACAAGACGCGCGCGCGCGCCGTCACCATTGCGTGCTCAAGCGACAGCACCGGCGCGGCCGCGCTGCGGCTGCTGAGCTGCTGGCGGGCCTGCATGTCGGCCATGCGCTCGGTCGTCATGGGGTGCGAGCGCAGGTAAGGAAAGGCACCGTTGTCGTTCAGGCGCGAGGCCTGTTGCAGCTTGTCGAACATGGTCACAAAACCCAGGGGCTCGAAGCCCGCCTGGACCATCACCGCGTACCCCACGCGGTCGGCCTCGCGCTCCATGTCGCGCGAGAAGTTGAGCTGGCTCTGCGCCGCCAGCGCCTGGCTGCCCGCCAGCACCGCGTTGGCGGCTTCGGGGTTTTTGCTGGCGGCAATGGCGCCCAGAATCATCGCCCCGATCAACAGCGGCGACTGGCGGTTTTGCTGCGTGATCAGGCGCGAGATATGGCGTTGCGTCACGTGGCTGAGTTCGTGCGCCAGCACTGACGCCAGCTCGTCACGGCTGGCCACCGCTGCCACCAGCCCCAGGTGCAGCCCAAGATAGCCACCGGGCAGCGCAAAGGCGTTGATGCTGCGGTCTTTGCCAAGCAGCACCTCCCAGGCAAAGCGCTGGTCCAGCTCAGAGCTGAGCTCACCGCGCTGACGGGCGGCCGCCAGCAACGGCTGCCAGATGCCTTGAACATACTCACCCAGCACCGGGTCGTCGATGTAATCGGGGTCGCGGTACAGCTCGCGGGCGATGCGCTCGCCCAGCCGTCGCTCCGCCGCAGTGGCCATTTCGCTGCCGTCACCAAGGGTCGGGAGCTGGGCTAGGGCGGGGGTGGGCACGATTCCAACACTTGTCACCAAAAGCATTACGCATTGCGCCGCAAAGGCGCGGATTCGACGCCCTTGTGATATGCCAATGACAGTCAAAATGAATCCAACGGCATAAACGCAACGACGTCTGCAGTTGTGCTGTCTACAAACGCTGTCCAGCCCGCCCGGCGGCCGACCATGGGCACCCAAGCGGTTGAGCCTTGCGCACGGCCTGCAGACTGCAATGCAGCGTCAATCTCAGGTACGCGAGAAGGAAAACGCGCTTTGAGTTCGGCAATCGGTTTGGCTGCCTTGACCACGATCGCACGGGCTGCGTCATAGTTCTGCCACAAGTCAGGCCGCACAGCGAGCTGCACGCCTTGCAGCGCGGCAAACATCGCTTCCGCGTTCTCTTGCTGGTTCGTGAAAGGCCGCACGGCAATAATGGTAGGTCCGGTTAAAGGCAAGGCCGTGATATCCGATGGTGATTTGCTAAGTAGGTGGTCTGGAACCTCGACAGCGTGCACAACATTGAAACGATACACCTCAAATACAAGGTGAACAGGCCTTGCAATCGCAACCGTCCAAAGACCGTACGCCAACGCAGCTAGCTGGATCAACGCGACGATGACGAGGTCGCGACACAGGGTGATCGGAGGCTTTGCTCGATTGAAAATGGCCAGAGTGATCAACGGGCCCAGAATGACGTCAACCCCGACCACGAGTAAAAAGAGTTCGCGCCCGCCCGAAATCTCGCGATACGGATAGGGGTACCACACCACAAATACAAGCAACCCAGCAAATACCGCTATCGCGATACTGATCGCGAAGTGAATGCCGGCTGCGCGGGCACGTTCATTCCAATTTAACATGATCGTATGATGCGCTGGCTAAGCACATAAGCTGCGGACCGCTTTTTACCATCAGTCGCCCCATCCATGAATTCACTCACCCACTTTGATGCGCATGGTCAAGCCCACATGGTCGATGTGGGAGCAAAGCCCAATACTCGCCGCGTAGCCATTGCCAGCGGCCGAATCACAATGCTGGCGACTACGCTGGCCCTGGTTGTGAGCGGTACAACCAAGAAGGGTGATGTGCTGGGAATCGCCCGCATCGCCGGCATTCAGGCTGCAAAAAGAACAAGTGATCTTATACCGCTGTGCCATCCGGTAGCACTCACACGAGTAGCTCTTGCGTTTGATGTCTGGTCGGAATCTCCGGCAATTGCGTGCACAGCAACTGCTGAAACTACAGGCCCTACGGGCGTGGAGATGGAAGCGTTGACTGCAGTCCAGATTGCGTTGCTGACCATTTACGACATGTGCAAGGCAGTGGACCGAACCATGACCATAACGGATGTTCGGCTACTGGAGAAGCACGGCGGTGCTTCAGGTAGTTTTGTAAGTGTTCAGTCTTAGGGCTTTGCCGGTCCTTCTTGGCCATTCGACTTGCGCCATGACTCATATTGCTCCGGGAATGCCAGGCGATACCTTGCGATGTGGCCCAACGCTTCATCATTGCGCTGAAGCATGACCAAGCTCTCAATCAAGGGCTCAATTACCCTTGGCTCTGGGGAGAAGTGCAGCAATTCCTCCGCCAGACGCGCCACATGGGCCGCGTTACCGGGGGCGAGCCGCGTGGTGGTGAGCTCGGCAAAAAGTACTTGACTACGAAACAGCCATGATCTGGAGGCCTCCGACAAGGCGTCGTCGCGATAGGGCGCGATACGCTGCTCGTAAGGCACATAGAGCTGGCTGATGCGCACATAGTCCCACCAAGCGTAGAACACAAATGCCATTGTGAAACCTGCGACGCCAATGAGCCATGGTTTCGTGCTTGCGGGTGCCTCTGAAGTCCGCACGGTCATTGGTTCAACCTGGCGCGGCCACAACATTACGATGCACATTACCGTCGCTAAGAAAAACGGGGCGTACCATAGTGGGTACTCAACCATGCTGTGAATCAGAATGGCTCCGAGCACCATCCACGCTAGCTGGCGACCCGCACTAGCCTCCCGACAATGCGCAAGCCGGACCCCCAGTCGGATGACCAGAACCGCGCCCAATATAGCTGCCGGTACACCGAGTTCGACCGCAATATGCAAGGGTAAATTGTGGGCGTTGTCGAGGATGTCACAAAACCGATCGGCCGAATACAGGGTGATGTAATGTGCGTAGTCCAGATTGCCCCAACCCCATCCAACCCAGGGTTTTTGGGCAATCAATTCCAGCACGTTTGACCACAGGAGCGTCCGGCTGCCGCAGTCGAAGTCAGCGATCATCCGCGAAAAGACTGAGGGAGCGCTCACCCCCAAGGCGGCGGACAGCAAAGCCGGCGCGCCTATGGCCGTGAGTACGTACGCTATAGCTACGTATGCCGAGAAAGAGCCAACGGAGTGAAGCACGCCCGCACGCCAGGCCCAAACGTTTGCCATCCCGAGAACCAAAATCAATCCAATCACCCCTGTCCGTGATGATGAGACCGCATTACCAGCGGCCAACAGGATCAAGAGAAGGCGAACCCATTGTTGCCGAGCACCCGACCCGGCCATAGTCAGCAACGCCGCGGTTCCGATCACCGTAAGTACTGCATATTGGTTGCGCTGGCGCAGATTTCCGTAAGCCACGCCGACTGGGGCTTCACTCAGCCATGGAGAGAATTCTGCGGACACACCAAAGTACTGAATTAGCGCCCCGCCGCTAGAAAGCGCTGCGGCAGCGATCCAGCTCCGCGCAACAATCACGGCCCAGCCGTCAGCCCGTAATTGCCATTGACCAATGCCGCCCACGACGATGGATCCGACAAACAGCGTGATCAGCCACGCTTGGGCCGATGGCGAGGGCCCCGACACGAACGGAAACAACCAAGGAACAGCCAGCAAGACAACGAGGGCAGCGTGGCGCGCAGATTTCATCATCGGTGCGATCGCCATGCAAAACGCCTTAACCCTTAGAGCGTGACTGCCAATTCTTCGACTAGTTTTTCGTTTTCAACCGACCATCCGGTCCGACACGTTCACCGAGTCGCGCGAGCAGCGGCTCGAACGTGGCAGGGTCAAGCCGGGCCAGAATCCCTATCTGACTCAAAACGGGACCGCACCGATCAGGGTAGAAGCGGCAAGCTAGCACGAGGTGTTGGGCTGCAAGTTCCATTTGACCATCTAGCGCCAGCAGGCTGGCCTGCTTCTGTAGCAAATATGCGTCGATTTGGTAACGGGATACCCTTCGCCCAATCTCTATTTTTTCCTTCAAATTGTCCTTGTCGACGTAAAGGAGGCCAAACATAAGTAACTCAGTTTGCGCGGAAAAGCCTGGCGAATTCACTATTCCCTGCACTTGACTGCGAACTTCCGAACTGACCAAGCCTGGCCTGAACACTTCGTGAACAAGTCGCGACATGGTCAGGAACCGGCTCGCAGCATAGAAGGAGCCGGCCAGGATCAATGCACAGAAAAGAACACCGGTCAACTTCATGGCCCGGGAAACCGGCGCCGCAATGATAGACCGGTCCAGCAGCCCCAACGTGAAGACGAAGGGCAGAAGGAAGAACGCGTACCAAAGGGGATACTCGGTCATAGAATGCCCCAGAAACATGGCAACCGCACATGCAAGGTAAACATTCTCGCGATTAAGCCTCTCCAAAAACAGGGTTGATAAGCACCAGAGGATAGGCAGTAAAACCAGTATTAACCCAACCAAACCGGTCTCGGCCGCCAGATGGGCAAATAGATTGTGTGCGTGGGTAGCATATTGAGGCGAACTGAACTGATCAACCCGCGCTAAGGCCTCGTTAGAGAAACTCGCCCAGCCAGCACCTGATATCGGATTTGCAGAAAAAACCGCCCAAGCAAGCTCATAAAGCGCTTGCCGCGACCCGTTTCCGTAGGTTGCCCAGCGGGTGCCGGCATCATGAATGCCTTGAAGTGCGGGCCAGCTAAATAGCCAAGCCTGCAAGGCTATATACGCAGCAGCATAAATACCGATCCCAAACAGCGCCCGCCAAACCAAACCAAGAGGGTGCGCGCCGAGAATTCGGCCGTTGACGCGCATCGTTGCAACCACCGCAACTGCAACCATCCCACCCAACACCGAGCCCATCCGGCTTCCGGTCAATACCAGCCCGCACAAAGCAAACAGACCGAAGAATGCCAGAGCAAATCGCGCAAGGGGCGTTCGTGCTTGCGCGGCCAGATAAGTACAGCTCGCCATTGCCAGGGCATGCACCAGCGCAGCATGGTTGCGCTGCGCCAAGTTCCCGTAAGGCTGCATATCCTGAAGGCGCGGTAACACCCACCATTCCAACTGAGCTGGGTGGAACAATTGGTACCACTGTAGCAAGCCCGTACCAAAGCTGGCGGCAATCCACATGGAAGCCAGAAGAACACAAGCCAGGCGGCTCAAACCATGCCTGCGCAACGACAGCCCAGCATAGCTGACGCATCCGGCTGCAAAAAGAGACATGACGGGCCACACGAGGGTATCGGGATAGTCCATACCATTGACCCGCAACCCGAAGTACAGCCACCCACCAAAAGCCAGACAACCAAGCGGGGTCGCGCCAACAAGCAGTTGCCGCTCAGCGCCAACAAGCATCACAATTGCGCCCACCAACACCATGATCACCACCGCAAGTTCCGGCAGGAAGGTGGCTATTGGCAATACCCTGTACGGCATCAATACTGCTGCGAGACAGCCCGAAACCAGGCACGCAGCCACAAACAAAGCGCGATGCTGCCGCGCGGTAGCCCAGAAACCGCCCATCACATTGCGCTGAAGGGGATACGCAGGGAAAGGATCCGTCAAACGCAGCTACTTGGTTTGAGGCTAGCCGTCAGATTGCCCCCACATACCCAAGCCACACCCGCCGCCGTGGGGTTTGGTGTCAATATGATCTGATTTTGTCCGACAGAAGCAACAGACGCCTTGAACGTGATCGTTATAGCCCCGCCGGCTCCGACCACTATGGACTCTACTGAGGCAGCAACAGCCGAATTTACATCGGTCATGCCCACGGAAGCTGCGGTGGAGGGCAATGAAGAGTTCAAATTGTAGTACTCCGCCACGGCGGTCTTGAATGACGAGGCTAGGCCCAAACCCTCTGTCACCCTGGCTCTATAGGTGTACTGTTGATACTGCGGGATGGCGATAGCACCCAGAATCCCGATAATCGCCACCACGATCATCAACTCGATAAGAGTGAACCCGCTCTCGCGATGGCGCGTTTTCAAGGTGGTCATGACATGAAAGCATCCAAGGCAACGCATCGCCACAACATGAGGCGGCCAGCTAAAGCCCAGCCGCCTCACATCTGACACTTCTTAGCTACGGCAATTGGCCGGGCGCAACTTCAGATCGACAGTGCCCGTGCTACAGCTCCATGCAATGGCACCTGCTCCAGCTGACGGTGTCAAGATGATCGTCGTGGCAGCGTCGGAAACCCTCGTATTGTAGGTAATGGTAATCACGCCGGAACCGGCGACGCCCACGCTCGTCACAGAAGCACCCGAGATGGCTGTGGAAGTAGGAAGCCCAATTGACGCGTTGTCACTTGGCAGTATGTTGTTGGAGGCGAAGAAGTCAGCAACACCAGTCTTGGCCGCTGCCGATAGATTAAAGCCTTCCGTGATGCGGGCCCGCTTTGTGTAGTCTTGATATGCAGGCAAAGCCACCGCGGCCAAAATACCAATGATCGCGACCACGATCATCAGTTCGATAAGGGTAAAGCCCTTTTGAAGTTGACGTTTCATTTAGAAATCTCCAGAAGTTGAATGAAAATTGCCCTTAAGAAAAGCAAGCACCGGGCCATCATGCGGAAAGGCCATTAAGTACTTTTTTTCAAGAAAAATAGTATTTTTATAGTATTTTCCATACGCACCTAACCGACATTTTTGTCCTGTCATGTATCATTTAATGCAAACGGACCTCACCTGCTTCAAATCTGTCATCCCGAGCATGATCTTTTCCATACCGTCCATCTTCAGGGTCCGCATGCCGCCCGCGACGGCGCAAACAAACAGGTCTGCTACCCGAGCCCGTTCTTGAATGAGCTTTTTGACATCGTCGTCCGCGATCAGCAACTCGTGCAGCCCCACACGGCCTTTGTAGCCAGTTTTTCCGCATTTGTCGCAGCCCACCGGGCGGTAGAACTTGAGTTTGCCGCCATCGCCATATAGCTTTACCCAGCTCTCATACAACTTCTTTGCTTCACCGGCGTAATCGGCCTTCCAGGCCGGGGTGTGGCGCAAGTCTTCCGCATATTCCGCTACAAAGGTCTTGATCTCGTCGCCGTCGGGGGTGTACTCCTGCTTGCAGTCGCACAAACGCTTGGCGAGGCGCTGCGCCAAAATGCCCAGCAGCGCATCGGCAAAGTTGAATGGGTCCATGCCCATGTCTAGCAAGCGTGTGATGGACTCAGGTGCCGAGTTGGTGTGCAGGGTTGAGAACACCAGATGGCCGGTGAGCGAGGCCTCCACCCCCATCGACACAGTTTCCTTGTCGCGCGACTCACCCACCATGATGATGTCTGGATCTGCCCGCAAAAACGCGCGCATGACCAAGGCGAAGTCAATGCCCGCCTTCTTGTTGATCTGAACCTGGCGCAAGCCCTTTTGTGTGATTTCAACCGGGTCTTCAGCAGTCCAGATTTTGGTGTCATTGGTGTTGAGAAACTTGAGGATTGAATGCAGCGTTGTCGTCTTGCCAGAACCTGTGGGGCCACACACGTAAAACAAGCCATAGGGCTTGCTAACGGTTTTTTCGACCCGCTCCCGGTTGTGCGGTGTCAGGCCCAGCTTCTCTAAAGGTATAGGTTCACCCGCCGCCAGGATACGCATCACGATATCTTCAACACCCCCTGCTGAAGGAATGGTTGCCACCCGTAGTTCAATGTCAAGAGGGCCAAACTTCTTGAACTTGATCTTGCCATCTTGTGGTTTGCGCTTTTCAGAAATGTCCAGGTCGCACATGATCTTCAGGCGCGTGATCATGGCCTGGCGAAAATGAGCCGGCACCTCAATATAGGGCTGCAAACTGCCGTCAATGCGCAGGCGGATGCCTGTCTTGGCTTTGCCCGGCAGCGGCTCAATGTGAATGTCTGACGCCTTCATGTTGTAGGCATCCACAATGACCTTGTTGACGAACTTCACCAGCTCGTTGTCAGCCGCAGCCGACTCCAGCGAAGAGAAGTCGTCGCCACCATCGTCGTCAGCGGGGGCGCTCAGGTCAGCCAGCAGTTCATCGATCGACCCGCCCTCAACGCCCGCACCATAAAGTTGACTCAGCGTCTCTTCAAATTCGGTTTGCGTGGTCACACGATAGGCAAACTTGCTGATGCGAGGGAACACTTGCGGAACGATGCGGGAGCCGCGCACAGCCTCCGGGTCCATGCACATCACTACCAGGCCGTCTGGCGAGTCCTCCAGCGGAATCCATCCCTGCTCGACCAGAAAATCGCGCTTCAGCGGCCCATGCAACATTTCAGAGCGAATACGCCCGGTGTTGAAAGGCTCGTATGGCATGCCAAAGAACTTTGACAGTGACGGCCCGATCTGCGCGGGGCGTATCTGGAACCGCGCCATCAACATGTGCTCAACCGGTTTGGCTTCTTCGCGCGCGGCTTGAATGCATTGTTGCAACTCGTCGGCAGTCAACACGCCATCGGACACCAAACCATCGTACTTGGTGGCTTTGCGCCGTGTGCCGTCCTCGGCTTTCTGCATGCGCTGGCGAATTGCAGTTGCCAGTGTCTTGCACAACTGGGCTGCGCCTTCCACCTCCAGCTCTCCGAAGGGCTGATCGCTTTTGTTGTTGATGACCTGCAAAACGCCATGAAGCGCGTCTCCGTCAAGAATCGGCACCACCAGCATCTGCTTGGTGCGATAGCCTGAGCGCTTGTCCACCTCCTTGAGAAAGCTCAAGGTAGGGTGAATTCGTTTGAGTGCGTCGTCGTCATAGACATCAGCGATATTCACGGGGCCTTTCGAAAAGGCCACATACCCCGCAATGCTCTGTGCGCTGATGGGCAGTTTGAGGTCGCGGCTGGTGTTTAGCCCGGTCTTGATCTTCGAGACAATAGCCGTGTGGTCATCGTTGACGGCATACAAAGTAAGCCGGTCCGCGTTCAGCAACTTGCAAATGTCCTGGCTCGCCTCCAGCATGATCTGATCAACGTTCTCAGTTTCATGGATCCTCGTCGTCACCTGCTGTAGTTGCCTGAAGAAGAGAGCCTCAAAAGACACGCCCCGCTTTTCCGGCGGCAGCATTTGTGAGTCAAAGAAGGCCTGCTCAACGTCTTTTTCACCGCCAGGCGGCTTTAGTACGGCGCTCATAGCTCAAACTCCTGTCCAGCACGTAGCCAGCGAATGTCGTGGGTCACATTCGGGCCGAAAGGCTGGGTTTGGTCAAAGCGCTGAATCTCCGCCATGATGAGTTCAGTCTCGGCCGGTTTGGTGTGCGTGATGTAAATCGGGAAACTCTTGCCCTTGTCGATGCAGTCCAGCTCCTCGGCCAGCGCATGCGGTGACAAATGCAGGCTGCGCTTGGCCAGGTCTTTCTCGCGGTTGCTGAACGCGGTTTCAATCACCAACGCCACCACGTTCATCTTGTTGAGTCGCCGCCAGAAAGCCGGGTTGCGCTCAGTGTCTCCGGTAAAAACCCAGCATCCACGCCCCGCCGTCACGGCATAGCCAACCGCTGGCACCGTGTGCACAGCAGGTAGAACTTCAATTCGCTTCCCCGTAATGTCCAAAGTCTGCCCGACCTGGATTTCATGGAAGGTGATGAAAGGCGCCTGGGGAGTAGGAATGCGGCTGAAGTCCGGCCAAATCACGTTGTTAAAAATATGCGCCTTCAGCGCCGCTATGGTGCCGGGCAAGGCGTGGATTTTCACTGGCGACGTGCGCTGGGACGCAATCGCGTCAATCATCAATGGCAAAGCGGCCACATGGTCTAGGTGCGAATGGGTCAACAACACATGGTTGATGCCCTTCATCTCGTCAAGCAATAAATCGCCTACGCCCGTGCCGGCATCGACCAATACGTCATCGTCAATCAGGAAAGACGTGGTTCGGCAGTCCTTGGCGATTGCGCCGGAGCAGCCCAAAACCCGTACTTTCATTGCATCGCCTCACTTGGTCTCGAAGTTGGTTGCGCCGTCCCATTCTGGGTCAAACGGCAGCGACCTCATTGAGGCTACACGTTGCGCGTACAGCTCGTAAAGGTATTTTTTGGCGTTCATGCGCTGAAGATTCAGCAACTGCACGTCGGCCTGATCCCAATCTTGCGCCCGATAGGCCTTAAGGATGGTCGCCCAAATTTTGAGCTCGTCTGCGTGGGCCTTGTCCAGCCGTTCCAGGGGTGCCAATGGCCAGAAAATCGCCACTGCTTGCTCTTTGCCTTTTACACGGACTTTGTCGAGCTCCTGCCAGGCAAAATCCGGGGCCAGCTTGCGGGTCGATTCGCTCACCACAATATCAACCCCATAGGTCTTGGACAACCCCTCCAGACGGGAACCCAGATTCACAGAGTCGCCGATCACGGTGTAGCTGCGCCGGATATCGGAGCCCATATCACCTACGCACATCGTGCCGGTGTTCAGGCCAATTCCAATGCCGATTTCAGGGATGCCTTTGGCGCGATGTTCCTCATTGAGCTTGCGAACTGCATTGGCCATTTCCATCGCCGTCTTCACCGCCAGATGGGCGTGTTGAGGCGTTTCAACCGGCGCACCCCAAAAAGCCATGACGCAATCGCCCATGTATTTGTCAATGGTGCCGCGGTTGGTGCGAATCAGGTCGGTTAACCGGCTGAAGACGCCATTCAACAGCTCCTGTAACTGCGTGGGCTCCATTTGTTCGGACATCTTGGTAAAGCCACGCATGTCGCAAAACATGACGGTCAGCTCCTTGCTGATCGCCTTCATGCTATAGCTGTCCGGGTCCTTGACCATCTCGTCTACCAGCTCGGGGGGAACATAAGTGCCGAACAGGTTTGCAAGCTCTCGTTTGGAGCGGCTTTCGACGAAGTAGCCGTAGCTCATGTTGAGTGCGAACGCGGTCAACGCCATCACCAGTGCTGAGGCCAGCGGCAAAACCAGGCCATAGCTCAGGTAGAGCCAGAAGTTCAGCGAGACCAGCAGGCCGATCACAACCACGCTCATCGCCACCGCACGCGTGGCACTCAATAGCGGCAGGGCAAACGCCAGGCCAAGCCCCGCCAGAACCAGAATCACCACCTCAAAGCCCACGGCGTAGTCCGGCCTAACGAATATTTTGCCGTCGAGTAAACCCGAGATAACGTTGGCATGGGTTTCAACACCAGGGTACGTCTCTCCGACCGGGGTCACCCGCAGGTCAAGCAAACCCGGGGCCGTGGTGCCCAACAACACGATTTTGTCCTTCAGTGCACCTGCGGGCACCCGTTTGGCCAAAACATCTGCGGCTGAAATGTATCGAAAAGAGCCCCCTCCAACGCCGCCGGGACCACGGAAAGGCACCAGCGTTGCCACCCGATCGTCGACCGGTACGGCGAGGGTTCTGCCGCCTTGCTTGAGCAATACGCTTTCCAGCCCTTGGTAGTTGCGCGCTATGAAGCGTTCTTGCGGAAACCCGGGCTCCACTGTAGGCAGGCCCACCAGCATTCGAAACATCGCCATGGAAAGCGACTCGTAGTACTGGCCTTTGTATTCAGCAATCAGGGGGATAGATCGCACAACGCCGTCACCTTCGGTGATTGAGTTGAAGAACCCCCCCATGGGCGCCGTCTTGGCAATCTGCTCAATGTTGGAGCCAAAGCCGTTCCAGCTCGTGAACTTGATTGGGCGCCCGTTCAGCGCGTCTTTTTGCATCACCGGCGCGGGCAAGGCGCCTGAAGTCCGTCCATCGCGGTCGCTGGTGAAGTAATAGCCCAATACAACCGGGCGCTTTTCCAATGACTTGGCAAATGTCGCGTCATAGTCCAGCACGCCCTGGAGCTGGTTGAGCCGGTCGGCAAAGCCAGACTGGTCTTTGAGCTCACTCTGTGCGAGCTGGCGCAGCCGCTTCAGACCCGAGCTTTCATCCGGCTCAGCAAACACTACGTCAAAGCCGAGCAGTGCGATGTTTTGCCGGTCAAATAAGTCATTGACCAGATCAGCCAGCTTGTTTCGCCCCCAGGGCCAGCGGCCGACTTCCGCAAGGCTTTTTTCGTCAATGTCGACAATGACAATGCGGTCGTCTAATGTTCGGGGCATGGTTGCCCGCAAGCGCGCATCGTAGATGATGTCATCGAGCCGCTGTAGCACACCGATGCGAAGCACCTCGCTGGCGTGCAGCAGCGCAAAGATCAGCGGGATCAGCGTTACTGCAATGCGCGACCAGTGCTTGGAGAGCAATCCCATGGGCCTCTCAACTCACAATCATTCGCCGGTACCCAGAGGGCGGGCTCGGCAGACCGTCAACCTTGAACAAACTGCATTTGGGTTCCTGCGAGCTCCAGCAGGTCGCCGTTTTTCAGCATGACCGGATCGCCACCTATCGGCGCCCCGTTCAGCGTCGGCTTGTTGGCACCTTCCACATGCGCAACCACAAAACCGTTGTTGCGCTTGGTAATGGCCGCAACTGCAACCCCCGGCTTGCCGATCGTCGTTACCACTTTAACAAGCGGCACTTCGCGCCCGGCAGCGGCACCTGAAAGCACTTTGATTCGACCGCTGGGCCCTGCCCCGTCTGGCACGCCTGCAGGAACCGCCGCTGCAGCGCTGGCGGCGGGCGCGGGGGCCATCAGCCCGGCACCACCGGACTTGATGACCATGGTTTTCTCGAAGCCGGCATTGGCGACTTCGTTGATGTACTTGATCTTGTACTTGCCTATCTCCACTGTGTCGCTGTTTTGCAACAGCTGTTTTTTTACAGCCTTGCCGTTGACGTAGGTGCCGTTGGTGCTGTTCAGGTCTTCAAGATAAACCTCGTTGCCTGTCATTTGCAGTATGGCGTGCTCGCCACTCACCGCCAGGTTGTCTATCACGATGTCGTTGTACGGTCGCCGGCCCAATGTGGTCCGGTCCTTGGTCAACTGCACTTCCTTGATGACAACACCGTCGATCGAAACGATCATTTTCGGCATGGTCGACTCCTGTTTTTAAACACGTTTCGGGAAATTAATACGAAAGACTATTTTCCCAGCAATCTGGAAATTAAGCCGCGCTTTTTGGCTCCACTTTGCGCCTGCGCGAGCAAAACCGAGATATTGTCCCGCCCACCATTGGTGTTCGCCACCTCGACCAGCTGTCCGGCCTTCAGATCCAGCAAGATTTCGAGGCGCAACAGCTCAGCGATTCCGTTGTCGTCCACCATGTCGGACAGGCCATCAGAACACATCAGGTACAGATCCCCTGGTTCGACCCGGTGCTCGTTTACTTCCAGCAGCACCGCGTCTTCAACGCCGAGCGCACGCGTCACAAGGTTCTTGTTGGTCGATGTCGCTGCTTGTTCAGCAGTGATAAGCCCTGCATCCATCTGCTCTTGAAGCAAGGAGTGGTCTTTGGTGATCTGCGCCAGTACGCCATCGCGCAAACGATAGCAGCGCGAATCGCCAATGTGTCCCAGCATCAACCGCGAGTCCTGAAAAACGCCCATCACAAGCGTTGTTCCCATACCACTGTACTGGGGGTTGGAATTTGCGGCATTGAAAATCGAGCGGTTCGCATTGTCAACGCAGATTTCCATCGCGCGCCTGACTTCTTTAGCGTTCGCATGGCGCCCCGCCTGAGACAACCAGCGGCCAAGCTCTGATTTGATAAACGCTGTGGCCATACCGCTGGCGATCTCGCCTGCGTTGTAACCACCCATGCCGTCAGCCAACACTGCCAGCCGGGTAGACTCGTCAAAGGTGACCGAGTCCTCGTTGTTTTCTCGGGCAAGCCCCGGGTCGGTGCGTGTGCAAAACTCGTAATTCATAAATGCCCGGGCTTAGGTCTTCGCGTCAGTGTCAGCACTTGGGTGAGCAGCAGCACCCTCCCTGCTGATCACTGCAGTCTTGGCGAAGGGGTCGATGGCACTGGCATCCATTTTCTGGGTGGCATCATAGCCGGGCTGAGCCGGGGCCGGAATTGCGGCGGCCACCACGGTGGCCTCGAAGGAGCCGCCAGTCGACGCCGACATGACCGCAGTTTTCTCAGAAACGTCTGCCCCACCGGTCGGCTGCAGGTTGAACGCCTGGGTTTTTTCCGCCGCAGCGCCCGATTGCGCTGAGGGTGCGGCCCCAGCGGCAGGCGTAGCCGCCGACACCCCGTCGATCACCGCACGCAGATCAACGGCGAACTGGTCACCGTCCTGGTAGCGCGTCTCGGGTCTCTTACTCAGGGCCAAGGCAACGATTTGGGCAAGCCGCTCGGGGATCTCCTTGCGAATAATCCGGATGTCAGGTGCCTCTTCATTGGCAATCTTGTACATCAGCTCGGCCATCGAGTCACCGCGGAACGGCAACACGCCGGCCAGCATCTGAAACAACATGACCCCCAGTGAATACAGGTCGGACCGGCCGTCGACCTTCTTCCCCGCGATTTGTTCGGGCGACATGAAGCTCGGCGTACCAAGCACCAGACCCGTCTTGGTCTTGCTTGAGTCGGTGATCCGCGCAATACCAAAGTCGGTGACCTTGACGGTGTCACTTTCAAGCTCGTACATGATGTTGGCGGGCTTGATGTCCCTGTGCACCACGTTCTGCTTGTGGGCGTAAGCCAGCGCTTCAGCGACACGTGCCACGATCGATAGCACCTTGGGTGCCGGCAACAGATGACCGTCCTTGCAGGCGTCCACCAGGTCTTTGCCCTTGAGGAATTCCATGGCGATGTAGGCCAGGTCATGCTCCTCACCCGCGTCGAAGATGGTCACGATATTTTGGTGCTGCAAGCGCCCGGCCGTCTCGGCCTCGCGGAAGAAGCGCTCGCGCGCGTCAGTGAGCTCCTCACCCTCAAATTCGTTGCTCAGCGCCATGGTTTTAATAGCCACCACGCGCCCGATCTTCGGGTCTTTGCCCAGGTAGACCACACCCATGGCACCCTTGCCAAGCTCCTTCTCCACCTGGTAACGGCCCAACATCGGCTTTTCTACCGCACCGCCGTCAAGCAGCATCGTGCCGCCGGGATGCGCGCCGCCGCCACCGAGGATGACGGTTTCCGACAAATTCTTGGCCCGATTGAGCTTGGACTGCAGATCTTTGTAGCCCTTGTTCCAGGCCGCCATGTGTTCGTATACAGCCTGCGCCTTGTTGAACTGGCGCTTGCGTTCAAAGTCCAGCGCAAGGTTGTACAGGTTGTCCATGACCGCATCGCTCATCGGCACACGGCGGAAGCGGTCAAACGACATGTCTAGCTGGCCCTGCCCCTGCAAAGCCAAGCCCATCATGCGGTTGGTCTCGGCCGACTCCTCGTCTGACTTGAGTTTGCCGGCTTCTGTCATCAGGAACCGCTTGGTCGTTAGCGCCAGATGGCCCAGAACCAGCAAAGTCGCCGGGAAAACAAACTTGAGCCACATCGACGCGGCTGCCAGCAGGCTGAACTCTGCCACCATCAGGCCGACAAACAACACCAGTGTGATGAGCGCCGCCTTGCCGGCTGACAAACGCGGCAGGGCCGCGATCAGGTAGGCCGCGATCAGCAAGAACACGCC
Organism: Ramlibacter sp. 2FC; assembly: GCA_943369755.1. Taxonomy (GTDB): domain Bacteria; phylum Pseudomonadota; class Gammaproteobacteria; order Burkholderiales; family Burkholderiaceae_C; genus CALROG01. The sequence continues at coordinate 60,966 of CALROG020000003.1, read as the reverse complement.
AAATGCAGCCCACCCGCCCCAGGCGGGCTGGACGATAAAGTGTTCGCCCAAAATGCTGGAGGTGATGTGGGCAATCATTTCAGCGGGCGACAGGCCCGCATAACCAGGCGTCGGGAACTGCACACCTACGCCTGCGGCGGTCGCGCCAATAAGAACAATCTTGTCGGCATACTTGGACGCCGGAATCTTGCCGCTGATCACGTCATAAAACGAGTCCACCGCAAACGCCGGCTTGCCGTCACGCGCCTTGTAAAACTGGGGCAGCATGCGCGCGAACTCATCGGTTTTGACGCGCAGCTTGCCAATCTGGACCGAATCCCCGGGGTTAAGCTTGATGTCGCCCGGGCCAAGGTTCAGGCTGTGTGCCGCCGCCAGCAAAGCCATGGACGGAACGCCCTTGCCAAAGTAATTGACTAGCATCGGCTCTTCGCGCACGGCACCATCAACGTCGTTGAACTGATTAAGGTGCCCAATACCCGCCGCCGCGGTTCCGATGGACTCTATGGGTTGCTGCCCCTTGATGGCGGGTATTGAGAATCCGCCGTTTTCGTCTACGGCACTCTTCAGGGCGTACGGTGGCAGCGGTTTGTCTGGCTTTCCCAGGGGCTCGCCGAGCTGAAAAACCGAGGGCACCAACACGTTGCCGGCCGCCTTCATGCTGGAAGCCAGCTTGGCGTCTGTATCCAGCGCTCGCTCTGCCTCCACAATCACCTTGGCGAGCTGCTCGCCCAGCCCGCCTTGCGCGTTGGCGGGGTCTGCCGCGGGGCCCAGCACTTCCTTCATTTTGCGGATGAAGACAAGGCCACGGTCAGTTTGGGGTTCAAAGAAGAACGCCGTATGGACGATGGTCTTGGCCTTGGCCGCCGCAAGCTGGTCTACCAGTTGGGCATGAACGTCACGCGGCCATGGCCACCGGCCGATGTTGGCAATGCTCTGGTCGTCGATCGCAATGATGGCAATGCGATCGGACGGTTGGCGCGTGCTGCTGGTGCTGGCGAAGTCGTAAAAACGACGTTCAAGTGTGTCGATGAAGCCGGTTGCCTGATGCAGGATGAAAACAGCAACGACAATCAGCACGCCAACAAACCAGTCGGTGCGCCAGAATTGACCACGTTTTGCCGATGAAGATGTGCTCACTTCCCGCCCCTTGTTCTGTTCGCGGACCACGTCCCTTGTTCTTGGCGGCAAATTGAGCCAAGACGCCTAGAGCGCGCTGGACGGAACACCGCAAGTGCAGAAGGTAACAGACGGGCCCCTGACGGACAAGGCACTTTGTCACGCGCGTACTACGTTTTGTTGCAAATATGTCGCAGCGCCAACCCTGTTCGCCCGACCCCAAACACCCTCGATTCGAGCCTGGGTTGATCAAAAAAAGGGGCGACTCCGCGCGACAAAGCGCCTCGCCACAAGCGCCCAACCTTCGGGGCTAGAGCAGTCCCTTGAGCAACTTGGCCAGTTCCGAGAAATTGCGGGTCACAGTAAAGCCGCACTCTTCCATGATGGCGAGCTTGGCATCGGCCGTGTCCGCGCCACCGGAGATCAGCGCCCCTGCATGCCCCATACGCTTGCCCGGGGGGGCAGTCACGCCCGCGATGAAGCCCACCACGGGCTTTTTCATGTTGGCCTTGCACCAGCGCGCTGCGTCGGCCTCGTCCGGGCCGCCGATTTCGCCAATCATGATCACGGCGTCGGTGTCCGGGTCGTCATTGAAGGCCTTCATCACGTCAATGTGCTTGAGGCCGTTGATCGGGTCGCCGCCGATGCCCACCGCGCTGGACTGGCCCAAACCGATTTCGGTCAATTGCGCGACCGCCTCGTAGGTCAGGGTGCCTGAGCGGCTGACCACGCCAATTCGGCCCTTGCGGTGGATGTGGCCCGGCATGATGCCGATCTTGATTTCGTCCGGCGTGATCAAACCCGGGCAGTTGGGGCCAAGCAGCAAGGTCTTCTTGCCGCCTGCGGCCTCCTTGGCCTTCATCTTGTTGCGCACTTCGAGCATGTCGCGCACCGGGATGCCTTCGGTAATGCAGATTGCCAGGTCCAGGTCAGCCTCCACCGCTTCCCAGATGGCGGCGGCCGCACCGGCGGGCGGCACATAGATCACCGACACGGTAGCACCCGTGGTGCTGGCCGCTTCCTTGACGGAGGCGTAGATCGGAATGTTGAAAATCGACTCGCCGGCCTTCTTGGGGTTGACCCCTGCGACGAATGCGTTTTTGCCGTTGGCGTAGTCCTGGCACTTTTCCGTGTGGAACTGACCGGTCTTGCCGGTAATGCCTTGGGTGATGACTTTGGTGTCTTTGTTGATGTAGATCGACATGTCTATTTCCTAGTCAGTTGGGGGCAGCGCTAAGGGTCTGTCCCGCAAGATCAATTCGACGCCTTGACGGCTGCAACCACTTTTTGGGCCGCGTCGGCCATGGTGTCGGCGCTGATGATGGGCAGGCCGGACTCGGCCAGCAGCTTCTTGCCTTCAACTTCGTTGGTACCCTTCATGCGCACCACCAGCGGCACCTGCAGGTTTACAGCCTTGCAGGCTGCAATCACCCCTGTGGCAATGGTGTCGCACTTCATGATGCCGCCGAAGATATTGACCAGGATCGCCTCGACGTTCTTGTTCTTCAGCATGATCTTGAAGGCTTCCGTGACCTTCTCCGGGGTGGCACCGCCACCCACATCCAGAAAGTTGGCCGGTTCGCCGCCAAACAGCTTGATGGTGTCCATCGTGGCCATGGCCAGGCCGGCCCCATTGACCAGGCAACCGATGTTTCCGTCCAGACTGATGTAGGCCAGGTCAAACTTGCTGGCTTCAACTTCAGCTGCATCCTCTTCGTCCAGGTCGCGATAGGCGACGATTTCGGGGTGGCGGAACAGCGCGTTGCTGTCGAAGTTGAATTTCGCGTCCAGTGCCTTGATGTTGCCGTTGCCCTCAAGAATCAGGGGGTTGATTTCGACCAGCGAGGCGTCGGTTTCCATGTAGATCTTGTACAGCTTCTGCATCACGTCCACGGCCTGGGCCTGCGACGCTTCCGGCACGCCGATGCCGGCCGCCAGCTTGGTGCCCTGCGCGTCGGTCAGCCCGGTCGCAGGGTCAACGAAGTCGGTGATGATTTTTTCGGGTGTGTCGTGGGCCACGCCCTCGATGTCCATGCCGCCTTCGCTGGAGACAATGAAAGCCACCTTTTGCGTGGCGCGGTCGGTCACCGCAGACACGTAGTATTCTTTTTTGATGTCGGCACCGTCTTCAATCAGCAGGCGGCGGACTTTTTGACCCTCGGGGCCGGTCTGGTGCGTGACCAGCTGCATGCCCAGAATCTGGCCGGCCAGGGTCTTGACCTCTTCAATGGAGCGGGCCAGCTTGACGCCGCCGCCCTTGCCGCGGCCGCCGGCGTGAATTTGGGCCTTGACCACCCAGACCGGGCCGCCGAGCTTTTGAGCGGCTTCAACCGCCTCCTGCACCGTAAAAGCCGGGATGCCGCGCGGAACAGGCACGCCAAAATTGCGCAAGATTTCCTTGCCTTGGTACTCGTGAATCTTCATGAGGTCTCTCTCAGGAATGGATGGTTTTGTGCCCGACGCAAGGGCCTGAAGCCTGCACAGCGGGCGCTGCGCGGAACAGCCATCAAATGTATCATGCTGCAACGCACAATTCTTGTGCATGCCTTACAGTTGTAGCCAGCAGCCCTTACAGGAACAGAGATGCCCAAGGTCTTCATTGACGGCGAAGCCGGTACCACCGGCTTGCAGATTCGGGAACGGCTCGAAAAGATGCCGCAAATCGAGCTCGTCAGCATTGCGCCCGCACTGCGCAAGGATGCTGCGGCCAAGCGCGAACTGGTTGCCGCGGTGGACCTGGTCATCTTGTGCCTGCACGACGACGCGGCACGCGAATCAGCCGCCATGGTGGCCGGGCTGACGGGCCCCCAGCCCAAAATCATTGACGCCTCAACCGCACACCGCACCGCGCCGGATTGGGTATTCGGCTTTCCTGAGCTATGTGCGGGTCAGCGTGAAGCGGTGGCGGGCGCGCAGCGGGTCAGCAACCCGGGCTGCTACGCCACCGGTGCCATTGCGTTGATTCGGCCCTTGATCGATGCCGGGTTGATCGCCAAAGATTTCGCACTCTCATTGCCCAGCGTGAGTGGCTACTCCGGCGGTGGGCGCACGATGATTGAGGCCTATGAGGCGGGCAGCGCACCCGCGTTCGAAACCTACGGTCTGAACCTCAAACACAAGCACCTGCCTGAGATCATGAAGTACACCGGCCTGACGCGTCGGCCGGTCTTCGTTCCGTCGGTGGGCAACTTCAAGCAAGGCATGCTGGTTCAGTTGCCTTTGCACCTGGACATGCTGGCCGGCCAGCCCAAGGCCACTGAGCTGCACGACGCCCTGGCAAGCCACTACGCAGGAAGCGAATGGGTCACGGTAGAGCCGGCAACCGAGGCCGGCAAGATAGACCCCATGGCGCTGAACGGCACCAACAAGATGGAACTGCGGGTGTTTGCCAACGAAGAGTTCCGCCAGGCCGTTCTGATTGCGCGGCTGGACAACCTGGGCAAGGGCGCCAGCGGCGCTGCCGTGCAAAACTTGATGCTCATGCTGGGCCTGTAAAGCCCGGCCCGCCACCCCGCAACGGTCGGAAAGGATCTTGATGACAACCGCGTATGACTTCGAAGCGCTTCAAATCGACGGCAAGCGCGTCAAACTGTCCAAGTACAAAGGCAAGGTATTGCTGATCGTCAATACCGCCAGCGCCTGCGGCTTCACACCGCAGTTTGGCGGCCTGGAAGAGCTGCACAAGGCTCATTCGAAGCAAGGCCTGGTGGTGCTGGGCTTCCCCTGCAACCAGTTCGGGGCACAAGACCCCGGCAGCAATGAAGAAATCTCGGGTTTCTGCCAGCTCAACTACGGCGTCAGCTTCCCGATGATGGCCAAGATCGACGTCAATGGCCCACAGGCCGACCCGTTGTACCAATGGCTCAGCGCCGAAGCACCGGGCCTGCTGGGCAGCACCGCCATCAAATGGAACTTCACCAAGTTCCTGGTGGGAAAAGACGGGCAGGTCGTCAAGCGTTACGCGCCGCAGGACGCTCCGGCGTCATTGGCGAAGGATGTTGAGGCTGCGCTCGCGGCGTGAGCCCGAACACCCGTCGCAACACACCGACGCGGCGCACCAGCCCGTCGGTCAGGCCCCAGCAGACCAGCGCCGTCAGCACCAGCAAGGCCAACGGCTCGGCCACTGCGCCCAACTGCAATGGCGCCAGCACCACCAGCGCCACAATGATCACCGTCTGGTGCAGCATGTACCAGGGATAGACGGACTCCTGGGCCCAGCCCAGCCAGGGCCATGGCCGGTTCAGGCGGTGGCGCGCCCAGCCCAGCACCGCCACGATCACCGCCCAAAGGTACAAGTCCGCCACCAACCGGGCCAGCGGGCGCAGCTCTGGTGCACTCGTAACCGCCAGGCGCAAACCCGCATATGCCACAAACAGCACTACCGCCCAGGCCAGCGCCCGGCGACGCAAGCGGGTCAGCTCGGCCCAGAGCCCGGCGTCCAGCCCGATCCACCAGCCATAGACAAACAGCGTGAAGTACACCGCGTGCAGCCAGGCGTCGTGAATCAGGTCATGGGTCGGGCGGAATTGCGGCCACAGCAGCGCCGAATACAGCGCGAGCGGAAGCACCGGCACCAGCAGCAGGTGCCAGCCCCGCAGGGCCCGGAAGCCGTCGCGCAGCCGCAGCCCGGCTGGCGACTGGGCCAGCGGCAGCAGCAACGCCAGCGCCACGGTATAGACCCACAGGTAGGCCAGGTACCACAGGTGGTTCCAGGTCACGCCGAAGTCCCAGCCGTCGAACGCATCACGAGGCCACGGGCCGCCGCTGTAGTAGCGCAACAAAAACTCGCCAAAGCCGGGCGTGATCAGCCCGTTGGCCACGCCCTGTGCGTAGGGCTGGTACGGCACCACCACCGCCATGCCGAACGCAAGGGGCAACAGCAGACGCAGCGAGCGCAGGCGAATCAACATCAGTGGGCGCTGACTTCTTGCGATAAAACCAAACGCCAGCCCGGAAATCAGGAACACCAGGTCCATACGCCAAAGGTTCAGGGCCAGCATCGGCCACTGCAGCCAGTCGGCGCTGTGCACGCTCTTCAGATGCCAGTGCCATCCGCCGACGTAAGCCATGGCAAGGTGGTAGAGGATGACCAGGCCAAAGGCCAGGGCTCTGAGGGCGTCGATGTCATGCCGGCGGTTCACGGTGCAGCTCCTTATTACTGAGCGGGCAATGGAAGGCCCGCATGGTGCGGCCCCGGTCGGCCTGGTGGCACCGGTTTGGGATGAGTCCACTGCCGGGCGGGACGAGCGGCAGCCCTGCAGGACGAAAGTGGCCGGCCCGCGCATAGACTTGCCCCTTGTCCGTGGCTTCCAGTTCGTGGTTTGTGCGCTACCAGGCCGTCCGCCGGCCGCTGGAAGTGGCGTTCTGGGTGCTAGCCATTGGCCTGCAGGGCGTGCTCAACACCGCCGTGGCCCTGATGGACATCCGCCAGGCGGGGCTGCAGATACCCACCTGGCACCCGGTGCTGTGGGAAGCGTCAAGCCACCTCGTGGTGCTGGCGCTGCTCCCGGCACTGGTGGCCTGGGAGCGCCGTTTCCCGATCCACTGGAACACGCTGCGTCGCCACCTGCCCTGGCATCTGCTGGGCAGCCTGCTGTTCAGCGTGGCCCATGTCCTGCTGATGGTCCTGTTGCGCAAGGCCGGCCATGCGCTGGCGGGCGAGAGTTACCAGTTCGGCGGCTGGCTTGCGCAATGGGGTTATGAGTACCTCAAGGACATTCGGGCCTATGTGCTGATTGTTGGCACCCTGGCCGCGTACCGCTTTGCGCTGGTGCGGCTGCAGGGCGAAGCCAGCGTGCTGGACGCGCCCGAGCCCGCCGCTGATGCAGCCCCGAGTGCGGCCGCGGAAATGGCCGCGCGGCCCGAACGCTTCCTGGTGCGCAAGCTGCGCCGCGAGTTCCTGATCGCGGCGACCGACATTGGATGGCTGCAGGCCCAGGGCAACTATGTCGGCCTGCACGTCAATGGGCACGACTACCTGCTGCGCTCGACCCTGACAGAGTTTCTGACCCAGCTGGACCCGGCGCGCTTCGTTCGCGTGCACCGCAGTTTTGTGGTGAACCTGGACCGCGTTGCCGAAATCGAGCCGCTGGACGGCGGCGAAGCCCGGCTGAAGATGCGTGACGGCAGCACCGTGCCCTGCAGCCGCCGCTACCGCGACGCGCTGGCCGGCCCGGCCTGAAGGTAGTGGCGCGTCAGCACGCCGTTGGCGTGGCTCTGGCTGGCCACCGTTGTCCAGCGCGACAGCGCACTGCCTGAGCGTTGGCCAAACAAGCCGATGCCGGCACCCAGGGTCACGGGCATCGTGGCCAGCATCAGTTCATGCACCAGCCCCGCCGCCAGGAACTGCCCGGCCAGGTCGCCTCCGCCCACCAGCCAGACACGACGCAGACCCAGCGCCTGCCACTGCGCGTGTAGCGCCTGGGGCGTGCCAGACGCCACATGCAGAGACGGTGCCAGATCCGCGGCATTCACAGGACGGCGGGTCAGCAACCACGCAGGCCGGTCGCCGTAGGGCCAGTCACCAAAAGAGCGTGTGACCTCCCAGGTTGTGCGGCCCATGGCAAGCCCGTCGACGGAGGTAAAAAAATCGCCGTAGCCGTAGTCATTGCCAGCCTGTTCGAATGCATGCAACCAGTCCAGTTCGCCGCGCGGCCCGGCAATGAAGCCGTCCAGCGACGCCGCCACGTAGTAAACGACCCGGGTCAAAGGGTCCAGCCCTTTTCTCGCGCCTCGGCTTCGTGAACGCGCAGCAGGTCAGCCAGTGTGCGACCGGGCTCGTCGCGAAAGCGCTGGTCCAGCCGGCGCACATAGTTGATGCGGTCTACCCGGAAGCTGCGAAAGTCCTGCCGCGTCTCGCACCAGGCGGCCAGCGTCCAGACCTTGCCCCAGTAAAAGCAGCCCAGCGGGCGCAAGGTGCGCTCACTGGCTTTTTCGCTCAGGTCGCGGTACTGGACGAACACCTTGTCACGCGCCTGTACCGCTTCACGCAGCGTCTGCAGCGTGCGCTGGGCCGGCCCCGTCAGGCCGCCGGGCGGGGCAAACAGCGCCAGCGACTCCGCAGCGGCGCGGGCCCCGGCCGGCAGTACGGAAAGAATCTTGCCCAGCGCGTCCTGCGCGCTGGTGGCCAGCGCCGGGTCCAGCCAGACCTGGGCCATGCGCACCGAGGCCACCAGCGCCTTGGCCTCTTCCTGGGTGAACATCATGGGTGGCAAGTCAAAGCCCGCGCCCAGGCGGTAGCCCACGCCCGCGGCACCTTCAATTGGTACGCCCTGGGCCAGCAGGTCTGACACATCGCGGTAGATCGTGCGCTCGGACACCTCCAGGCGCTGCGCCAGAAAGGCAGCGGTGGTCAGCCGCCGACCGCGGATCAGCTGGATGATGTGAAACAGACGGTCGGCGCGGCGCATGGGCGCTCCTTTTGGCGGGACGGCCAAACACTTTGCACCAAGCTCCTGACACAAGCGTGTCAGGAGCTTGACAGCGCCTCGTCCAGCAACTCGACCCAATGCCGCACTGGCGTTGCGCAACCGCTTTGCAGATGGGTAATGCAGCCGATGTTGGCGCTGGCAATCACCTCGGGCTTGAGTTCCTGCAAATGGCCTAGCTTGCGGTCGCGCAACTGGTAGGCGATTTCCGGGTTGAGCACGCTGTAAGTGCCTGCCGAGCCGCAGCACAGGTGCGACTCGTTGGTTGACGCATTGATTTTGAAGCCCAGCTCGCCCAGGTGCTTCTCAACGCCGCCCTTGAGCTGCTGACCATGCTGCAGCGTGCAAGGCGGGTGGTAGGCGATTTGCCCGGCCCGCGCCGCCACCTGGCTGCGCAGCGCGGGCACCAGCTCGGGCAGCAACTCGCTCAGGTCTTTGGTCAGCTCGCTGATGCGTGCGGCCTTGGCTGCATAGGCCGCGTCGTTGCGCAGAATATGGCCATATTCCTTGACGGTCACGCCGCAGCCCGAGGCGTTCATGACAATGGCCTCGACCCCCGCCTGCACCTGCGGCCACCAGGCGTCGATGTTGGCGCGCATCTGGGCGCTGCCGCCTTCCTGGTCGTTCAGGTGGAACTTCACGGCACCGCAACAACCGGCATTGCCCTGCACCAGTGTCTGAATGCCTGCCGCATCAAGCACGCGCGCGGTGGCGCTGTTGATGTTGGGCATCATCGCGGGCTGCACACATCCGGCCAGCATCAGCACCTTGCGGGCATGGCTGCGGCTGGGCCAGGCCCCGGCGTTTTGCCTGGGCGGCACTTTGGCCTTCAGGGATTCGGGCAGCAGGCCACGTACGCTTTGCCCCAGCGCCATGGCCGGGCCGAACAGCGGCGAGGGCAAGCCCTCCTTGAGCGCCCAGCGCAAGGCCTTTTCAGCCAACGGGCGGCCAACCTTTTCGTCCACGATCTTGCGCCCGATGTCGATCAGGTGGCCGTATTGCACGCCGCTGGGGCAGGTACTTTCGCAATTGCGACAAGTCAGGCAGCGGTCCAGGTGCAGCTGGGTCTTGCGGGTCGGCACTTCGCCTTCCAGCACCTGCTTCATCAGGTAGATGCGCCCGCGCGGGCCGTCCAGCTCGTCGCCCAACAACTGATAGGTGGGGCAGGTGGCAGTACAAAAACCGCAGTGCACGCACTTGCGCAAAATGGCTTCGGCCTCCATGCCGTCGGGGGTGTTCTGGTACTCAGGGGCAAGGTTGGTTTGCATGGGTTCAGGGCAATCAAGTCAAAAGTTGCACCGCCAAAGGTAACAAGGCCGACGTCAACAGGGCTTGCAGCGCCAGCGCGAGGCCCGCCATCGCCCCGGCGTCCGGGTGGACCTGCCAGGCGCGGGCGGCACCAATGCCATGCGACGCTGTCCCCAATGCGAAGCCCCGCACCGCGGGGCGGTGGATGCGAAGCGCGTCAAACACGTACTTGCCCGCAATGGCACCAACGATGCCGGTCAGCACCGCACTGATGGCGGCCAGTGCGGCGATACCCCCAATCTGCTGGGCCACGCCCATCGCGACTGGCGCGGTGACCGATTTGGGCACCAGCGACAACAGCACATCACGGGGCAGACCCAGGGCAGCGCCCAGCAGCCAGGTGCTGCCCGCAGCTGCCACGCCACCGCAGCAAGCCGCCAGCAGCAGGGCTCGGCCATGCGTGCGCAACAGGTGCCGGCGTTGCCACAGCGGCCAGGCCAGCGACACCACCGCCGGGCCGAGCAGGAAATGGATGAACTGCGCCCCCGAAAAGTAAACCGGGTAGGCCGTGTCCGTGACCGCAAGCAGGCCGGCCAGAAGCACAACCGTCCAGAGCACCGGGTTGGCCCAGGGCGGCTGCCCCCAGTGTTCGTACACCCGGTGCGCCAGCAGGTACGCCACCATCGTGGCCGTCAGGCCAAACAGGGGCGTCGCTGAAAGGTAGGTCCACAGCTCTACAAACTCCTTCATGGCACCGCTCCTGCAGGCGGTGCATCATCACGCCACAGCGCGTTCAGCACCCAGGCGGTGGTCAGCAGCCCGGCGAGGGTGGACAGCAACAGCACGAGCCCGAGCCGCCAGCCGTGGGACGCCAGCAGCGCGAGATGCACCACCACACCCACGCCGACCGGCACAAACAGCAACGACAGGTGCTTCAACAGTGGCTCTGCGGCCTCGCTCACGGGGCCGGCCAGCCGCTGGCCACCAGGCAGCGCCAGGGCCACCAGGATGAACAGCATGCCCAGCACCGGGCCGGGCAGCGTCCAGCCGGAGCCGGACTTCAGCAGCCCGCCCGCCAGCTCACCGGCGGCCTGGGCCATCAGCAGTGCGGTAAAGCCGGTGAGTGCTTGCATGGTCGCCAGTGGGTCAGGGCAGGCGCAGGCGCTGCAAATCGGTCACAAACGGCGGCAACGACAGCGCCAGCAGCACCAGCGCGAAGGGCACAACCCAGACAAAGCCGATGTACTTGAAGCCCGCCGCGCCAGTAACGCCACCGGCGGCAAACATGCCCAACAGTGCGGCAAACAGGCGCAGCTTGGCACGGTTGGCGCGCACCTGAGCGTCGTGCGGCAGGGCAGAGCGGTTCCAGTACAGCAGTTTGCCCAGCTCGATCCCAAGATCGGTGATCACGCCGGTCATGTGGGTGGTACGGATTTGCGCCGATGAAATCTTGGTCACCAGTGCGTTCTGCAGGCCCATGGTGTAAGCCAGCAGCAACACCGTGAGCGGCACCGCAAACGGTGTCTGACGGCTCAAGGTGGCACCCACCAGGCCAAAAGTCAGCAGCAAAACCGCCTCCAGCAACAGCGGCAGCGCAAAGCCACTGCTCAACTGGCGCTGGTGCGCCCAGTTGACCAGCACCGCCGTAGTGGCCGCGCCCGCCACAAAAAACAGCAAAGCGCCCACCGCCCCCAGCACCAGCGTGAGCTGCCCAAGCACCAGGTTGTCCGCCACCACCGACACAAAACCCGTCATGTGCGAGGTGTACAGCCCCACCACCAGAAAGCCACCCGCGTTGATTGCGCCTGCATTGAAAGCCAGCAGCAACCCCAGCAGCCGGTCGGTGGACTGCGTTCGGTTCAGCGCGGTCAGATGGCGCAGTCTGCGCATGCGCTCAGGCCTGGGCCACCAGGCGGCCGGGGTTAAAAATGCCCGCCGGGTCAAACTGGTGCTTGAGTTCGCGGTGAATCCGGTCCAAAGGGCTTGGAATTGGAGAAAATCGGGCTGTAGCCCGCGTGGAATATGCGTGACCCACTACAAAAAGTGTAGCGTGGCCGCCCGCAGCGGCAGCCACCTGGCGAAGACGCTGTGCGGCTTGGCGGTCGCCGGCGTCGGCCCAGACCCAGCGCTGGCCGCCCAGCCACTCGATCAGGCTGTCACCCAGTTCGAGCGGCGCGGCAGTTTGCGCCACCGACAAGCGCCAGAGGTCTTGCCCCCGCGCAAAGCCGGCGGCAAACCAGGGCAGGTGCAGGTCACGTGCGGCCTGCCAGTAGGCGTGAATATCCGGCGACTCTACACGCTGGCCCGGCACTTCAGCCAGCAGGCGCTGGCTGGCGGCTTCCACCGCAGCCACAGCACCGCGCAGGCGCAGATGCAGCACCGGCTGGCCCCCGTCAACGGCCCATGCGCTGGCGTTCAGTGGCAGCGGCTGGCCGGCCCACTGGTTGAGCTTGGTGATGGCGCTGGCTTCATCCAGCGTGAAGCGCAGGCTGGCTTCACCGGGTGCCACCGGCAGCACCTTGAGGCTGACCTCGGTGATCAAGCCCAGCGTGCCAAGCGCGCCGACCATGAGACGCGACAGGTCGTAACCAGCCACGTTCTTCATGACCTGGCCGCCAAAGCTCAGGTGTTCGGCCCGGCCATTGACCATGGACAGGCCCAGCACATAGTCGCGCACCGAGCCAGAGGTGGCGCGCGCCGGGCCACTCAGGCCCGCCGCGACCATGCCGCCGACCGTGCCCCCCGGTGCGAAATGCGGGGGCTCAAACGCCAGGCACTGGCCTTTTTCGGCCAGCGCGGCTTCAAGGTCGGCCAGCGGTGTACCGGCCTGTGCCGTTACCACCAGCTCGCTGGGCTCGTAACTCGTGATGCCATTGAGCGGCGTGGTGTCGAGCAGCTCGCCATGCAAGCCTTCACCATAAAAGTCTTTGGTACCGCCCCCACGAATGCGCAGCGGTGTGGCGCTGGCGGCGGCGGCGCGAATCCGGTCGATGGTCTGGCTGAGGGCGGGTTCCATGGCGTCCATGTTAGGGCTGTGCGCCGGGGTGACGGTTGATTTTTTTGAAATCAACCGCTGAAAAAGTTGACAGGAAGGCCCGGCACCGCCACCCGCATCGACAACACGCAACCCGAATGCACAAGTGTCGCCAGCTCAGCTTCGGGGCGGCCCTGGCGCGCGGTCGTCAGGTACAGGGTGCGCAGGTCGTCGCCGCCGAAGCAGGGCATGGTGGGGCATTGGGCCGGCACGGCGTAGTCGCCCAGCACCGCGCCTGCGGGCGAGAGCTTGAGCAGGCGCGCACCTTCGTACATGGCGCACCAGTAGTTGCCCTCGCTGTCCACGGCGGCACCGTCGGGGCGGCCCAGGTAACCGGCAAGGCCCGGTTGCCAGCCCTGCGGCTTGGCCGGAAATGAATGCAGCACGCGCTGGTTTTGCATGCTGTTGGCCTGGGCATCCCAGTCCCAGGCGTAGATGCAATGGCCCTGGGTGTCGGCCCAGTACAGGGTGGCAGCGTCGGCTGACCAGGCCAGGCCGTTGGAGGTAAAAAATCCGCTGCGCCGCTGCTGCAACGCCAGCGGGCGGCGCGCTGGGTCCAGGCAATACAGCGCGGCCTCGGGCAACAGCTTTTGTTCGGCGTAAGTGCCGGCCCAAAAGCGCCCTGCAGGGTCGGCCTTGCCGTCGTTGAAGCGCAGGCGCGCCGGGTCGCCCGGCAGTGCACAGAGCTGATGCAGCGGGCCGCCCCACTGCGCGCAGCAGTAGATGCCGTCGCGCAGGCCCAGCACCAGCCCACCGCCGGCCACGGGTGCAACACAGCCCACTTCTTGCGGCAGGGTCCAGCGCTCAACCAGGCCCCCATCGGCACTGGTGCGACAAAGCTGGCGCGCCGCAATGTCTACCCAGTACAAGGCCTGTTCATGGGGGTGCCAAAAGGGCGACTCGCCCAACGCAGCAGGCTCGGCCACCACTACATGCCAGCTGGGGCTGGTCTGTGCCGGCCAGCGCGGTGCGCTCATGCAACTGCCGCCACATCAATCGTCATGCTGGCGCTCAATGACTCTCCTGGCGCGAGCACCCGCACGCCCAGGGCGTCGGCCGAGGCGGCACCGGCCTGAAGCAGGCTGAGCGCGTTGTTGACATGGCTGACCGGTTCGATGGCCACAAACTCGCGGGTCTCGTTGGTAAACACCACCAGGCGCTGCAGCCCGGCGCTGATGCGCACATCCAGCAACTCGTCGCGCAAGTGCACTGTGCCCTGCCAGCCGTCAAAGCAGTGGTCTACATCAAGGAAAGCGCAGTCGGCGTCCAGGCCGGTGCTTGGCTCGCGGTGGGTGGGCAGTTTGTCGTTGCCCATTTCCCAGCGCCCGGTGGCGGCAAACATGATGTGGCTGCGGGTGCGCTTGACAAAGTACGGGTGCCAGCCAACCCCCAGCGGCGCGGGCTGGCCGGACTGGTTGGTCACGCTCAGGGTGACCTCCAGCGAGCCGGGGGCCAGCCGGAAGGTCTGCGACGCATCAAAGGCAAACGGCCAGGCGGCGTCCGGGCGGTGTTCGAACGACAGCATGGCAAAACGCTGGTCGGCCTCCAGCACCTCCCAGGGCCGCTGCCAGCCCACGCCATGAATGGCGTGGGGCTCGTCGCCGTTGTTGCGCACCAGCGGATGGCTGGTGCCCTGCCAGTGCAGCGCGGCCTGGCCAATGCGGTTGGAAAACGGCACCAGCGGGTAGCTGCCAGCCTGGCGCGCCGACGCCAGTTGTGCCGCCGGTGTGGAGCGCAGCACCGGCACGCCACCCAGCCACAAGCCGGCGATGCAACCGCCCAGCGCGGGTGCAATCTCGCAACGCAGGCCGTCGCAGGCCAGTTCAATCGAAGCAGTCATACGCTCATTGTGCATGGCGCAAGCACCCTGCGCCCTGTTGCAGCGCAACGTACCACCCACAAAAAAAGGGCCCGCATCACTGCGGGCCCAACATCCAAAGGAGACTCTTGCTAACGAAAAATCAATTCAGTGCAAACCGGCTCAGCGGTTGTAGGCGGTTTCGCCGTGGCTGGAGATGTCCAGGCCTTCGCGCTCTTCTTCTTCGGTGACACGCAGGCCAATGACCAGGTCCACCAGCTTGAAGGCAATGAAGGCAACCACGCCGGACCAGATCACGGTGGTGATCACGCCCTGGAACTGAATCCAGACCTGGCCACCAATCGAATAGCCATCGGCAACCTTGTTGGCAACATAGTCGTACACGCCGGTACCGCCAAGTGACGGGGCGGCAAACACGCCGGTCAGCAGGGCACCCAGGATGCCGCCAACACCGTGCACGCCGAACACGTCCAGCGAGTCGTCAGCACCCAGCATGCGCTTGAGGCCATTGACGCCCCACAGGCAGATCAGGCCGGACAACAGGCCAATGACGATGGCACCCATCGGGCCGACAAAGCCGCAAGCCGGGGTAATGGCCACCAGGCCGGCCACCGCGCCGGACGCAGCGCCCAGCATCGAGCCCTTGCCCTTGGACAAAGCTTCGCCAGCGATCCAGCTCAGCGTGGCGGCGGCGGTTGCCACCAGGGTGTTGATGAAGGCCAGTGCCGTCAGGCCGTTGGCTTCCAGGTTGGAGCCGGCGTTGAAGCCGAACCAGCCCACCCACAGCATCGAGGCACCCACCATGGTCAGCGTCAGGCTGTGCGGGGCCATCGATTCCTTGCCGTAGCCAGTGCGCTTGCCAATCACGTAGGCACCCACCAGACCGGCGACACCGGCGTTGATGTGCACCACGGTACCGCCAGCGAAGTCCAGCGCGCCCTTGGCCCACAGCCAGCCCGCAGCCGCACCAACTTTTTCAAGCGAGGCAGCGTCAGTGATCGCGTCCGGGCCGTCCCAGTACCAGACCATGTGGGCAATTGGCAGGTAGCTGAAGGTGAACCACAGCACGCTGAACAGCAAAATGGCGGAGAACTTGGCGCGCTCGGCGAAAGCTCCGACGATCAGGGCACAGGTGATGGCGGCAAAAGTGGCCTGGAAGGCAACAAACGTCAGCTCGGGAATGACCACGCCCTTGCTGAAGGTAGCGGCCACTGAGTCAACCGTCACGCCCTTGAGGAAGATCTTGTCGAACGTCCCCATGAACGGGTTGCCCGCGGTAAAGGCCACGCTGTAGCCGTAGATGATCCACAGCACGTAGATCATGGCGCTGACCACGAACACCTGCATCAGCACCGACAGCATGTTCTTGCTGCGGACCAGGCCGCCATAGAACAAGGCCAGGCCCGGCAGGGTCATGAAGATCACCAGGACCGTGGCCATCGTCATCCAGGCGGTGTCGCCCTTGTTGGGAACGGGGGCCGGCGCTGCAGCAGCGGCCGCAGGTGCCGGTGTGGCAGCGGCCGCGGGGGCGGCTGCGGCGTCAGCCGGTTTGGCTTCGGCGGCAGGCGCTGCAGCAGCCGGGGCTGCGGCAGGCGCTTGCGCCATGGCGGCTGTGCCGCCAATCAACAAGCCCAGCCCGAGGGCCAGGGAGGCAAGTAGTTTTTTCATGGGTGTCTCTTTCGTGAATTGGAGGCTTACAGCGCTTCCTTGCCGGTTTCACCGGTACGGATGCGAACTACTTGCTCCAGGTTGTAAACAAAAATCTTGCCGTCGCCGATCTTGCCGGTGCGGGCCGCGCCCTCCACTGCTTCGATCACGCGGTCGACCAGCTCGTCGGCCACCGCCGCTTCGATCTTGACCTTGGGCAGAAAGTCCACCACATATTCCGCGCCGCGATACAGCTCGGTGTGGCCCTTCTGGCGACCAAAGCCCTTGACTTCGGTCACGGTGATGCCCTGCACCCCAATACCTGAAAGGGCTTCGCGCACCTCGTCAAGCTTGAACGGTTTGATGATGGCCGTTACGAGTTTCATGTCTTCTCCTCAGCGAGTCGTCTAAATCAGAACGTCTTGGCGACGGCGAGCACCAGCTTACCCTTGCCAGCCGCTTCGGCGGGCACGCCCGCCTGACCGGTGGTGAAGTAACCCTTCTTGGAGGCGGCAACATAGGCAGCAGTTACGCCAAAACCACCAAAGTCTTTGGTCAGCGAGATCTTGTAGTCAGTGACCGAGCTGGGCAAGGTAGCCAAGCCCAGGCCTGAGTACATGCCGGCGTTTTTGAGGTTCAACACGCCAACATGGGCACCCAGCGTGACGCCGCTGCCAATTTCAAAGTTGGCGGCCAGGTCGAGGTAAGTGGTGCCCTTGGTCGAGCGGGCACCGGGCGTGAACTTCGCCAGGTCGAAGTAGTCGGAGGTGGCGTAGTACAGCTTGCCGGCCAGGGGGCCGTAGCTCAGACCGAAGTAAATTTCGGTGTTGTCGATCTTGCTGTTAGGGGCGTTCTTGCCGCTCTTGGGGTAGTAGTAATAGATGGCACCAACGTCATAGCCGACGTCGCCAAAGCTGCCCTTGTAGCCGCCGTAGAAGTCCATTTCGAGGCTGGCACCGGTATACAGCGGGCTGAGCACGTTGGAGTTCCAGTTGCCCAGGTAAAAGCCGGACTTGTGGGCGAAGTCAAAACCGCCTTGCAGGGCTGGGCCGTAGTCGGTCTGGGTGAAGCCACGGAAGCGGTAGTCGCTATTGACTGACATATTGCCCGTGAGGGTGTAGTCGGGCTCCGGTGCCTTGGTTTGGGCCATGGCAGCGCTGGACAGGGCGAGCGCGGAAACAAGCAGTGCGGTCTTCAATTTCATGGAGTACTCCGGTAATAAATTGGATGATGACGGCTCTACTTAGCAGGGAGCGTGCCAAACTTCACGCCTGCTGCGCGGTGCACCGCGCAGCGCCCCAAGCCGTTAATAGTCACAAAACATCCCAAAAAAGCTGTGTTTGCACCATTTCAGTGCGATCTTGGTTTTTATTTGGCACCAACCTACAACACGCACCTGACTGGGGAGGAGGGTTTCGATGAGCTTGTCTTTGGTGCAAAGCCGTGCTTTGCTGGGCCTGGAGGCCGCCGCAGTTACCGTGGAGGTGCATCTGGCCAACGGTTTGCCCAGCTTCACGCTGGTGGGTCTGGCCGACGTTGAGGTGAAAGAAGCCCGCGAACGGGTGCGCTCGGCACTACAGAACGCCGGGCTGGAGTTCCCGGGCAACAAACGGATTACGGTCAACCTGGCGCCGGCCGACCTGCCCAAAGACTCCGGCCGGTTCGATTTGCCGATTGCGCTAGGCATTCTGGCGGCCAGCGGGCAAATTGACGCGGCCAAGCTGGCGGGCCACGAATTCGCCGGCGAGCTGTCTTTGTCGGGCGAGTTGCGCCCGGTGCGTGGAGCCTTGGCCATGAGCCTGGCCCTGCACAGCGGCGGCGTGGCCACGCGGCTGGTGCTGCCCAGCGGCAGCGCCGAAGAAGCCGCGCTGGTGCCCGGTGCGCTGGTCTACGGTGCCCGGCATCTGCTGGACGTGGTGCGCCAGTTCCAGCCGGAACCCCCGCAAGACAGCCAGGACAACCCGGGGTGGGCCCGGGTGAGCGGTGTGCCGCTGGTGGCCACCGCGCGCTATGCCGACCTGGCCGATGTGAAAGGCCAGGCTGGTGCCAAGCGCGCGCTGGAGATCGCTGCCGCCGGGGGCCACAGCCTGCTAATGGTCGGCCCGCCGGGCTCCGGCAAGTCGATGCTGGCGCAGCGCTTTGCCGGCCTGCTGCCGCCCATGACCACCGACGAAGCGCTGCAAAGCGCGGCCGTGGCTTCGCTGGGTGGCAACTTTTCGCTGGCGCGCTGGGGCCTGCACCCGACCCAGGCACCGCACCACACGGCCAGCGCGGTGGCGCTGGTGGGTGGCGGCTCGCCGCCGCGTCCCGGCGAGATTTCACTGGCCCACCACGGCGTGCTGTTTCTGGACGAAATGGTTGAATTCCCGCGTGCCGCCCTCGAAGCCCTGCGCGAGCCGCTGGAAACCGGGCTTATCACCATCTCGCGCGCGGCGCGGCGGGCCGAGTTCCCGGCCCGCTTCCAGCTGGTGGGAGCCATGAACCCCTGCCCCTGCGGCTACCTCGGCTCCAGCCTCAAGGCCTGCCGCTGCACCCCCGACCAGGTGGCGCGCTACCAGGGCAAGCTCAGCGGCCCGCTGCTGGACCGCATCGACCTGCATGTGGAAGTACCCACGCTGCCGCCCGAGGCACTCCTGGCCACGCCCCCCGGCGAAGCGACGGACGCCATCCGCGCGCGCTGTACGGTAGCGCGGGAGCGCGCCATCGCCCGCCAGGGCAGCCCCAACCAGGCGCTGCAAGGCAAGCAGATTGACCAGCATGCCGCGCTGGATGCCGCCGCGGTGAAGTTCCTGAACACCGCCGCCACCCGGCTGGGCTGGAGTGCCCGCGCCACCCACCGGGCACTCAAGGTCGCCCGCACCATTGCCGACCTGGCCGGTGCCCAGCACACCCAGGTGACCCATGTGGCCGAGGCGATGCAGTACCGAAGGGCACTGCGTTCCACCCACTGATCGGCGCAGACGTCAGGGCTGCGATTTCCACAGCCCGAGCGCGTTGCCGTCCAGGTCTGAAAACCACGCAAAAGCACCCATTCCGGGGATTTCAGTCGGCGGCACCAGTGTCTTGCCGCCCAGCTTTTCCGCCATGGCCAAGGTTGCCGCCAGGTCAGGCACTTCAACATAGAAGGTCAGGTATGGCCCTTGGGCACCCTCGGGTGCAGCCAGATTGCCCTGTATTCCGCCGGGGCTGCCGGTGTCGATCAGCGTGGCTGGCCCGTGAGACGCCATTTGCCAGCCAAACAGTGCCTGGAAAAAAGCGCTGGCCGCGCCGGTGTTGGGGGAGCCGATTTCAAAGTGCACAACAGGTCGTCCCATGCGGTTCTCCACTAAGGTTGGTTTGTGAAAGCGCGGACGCCTGAGGGGCCCGCGTCACACAGTTTCGTAGCGCGGCTTCAAGCGGTCTTGTACAAAACCGACGCCTGGCCGCTCAACCAACCACGCCCTGGCCTACCAAGGCCCCCGACAGCCCTTGAAGTTCGCGCCAGAACGCTTGAGGGGTCTGGCCGGTGAAGCGGCGAAAGTCGCGCAGCATGTGCGCCTGATCAAAGTAGCCGCTATCCAGTGCCGCAACCAACCAGGGTGAGTTGACGTTTTCATTGAAAACGTCAAACAGCGAACGAAACCGCAGAATCGAGGCCAACAGTTTGGGCGACACCCCTACCGAGGCATTGAAGCGACGCTCCAGCTGCCGCTCGCTCAGGCCGCTCAGGCGGCACAGCGTGTCCATGCGCAGGCGGCCCTGGGCCTGGCGCAGCGCGGCCACGCAGCCCTGCACAGCGAGGTCGTCAGCGCTCGCGTCTTTCGGACTATCGGTTTGCGCCGCGCGCGCCAACAACGCAGCCTGCACCAATGAAACTCGTCCGGCATCGTCAGTGCAGGCGGTCAAACGCGCCTCCAGGCTGTCCAGCATTGGCCCCCACAAGTCGCGCAGCGCAACGCGCTGGTCAGTCACTTCATTGATTGGCAAGCCCACGAAGCGGCGTGCGCCGGCGCAGGTGAAGCGCACGCCCATCACACCAGCATGGCCGGTGGGCTGCAACATCAAAGGGCCTGTAATTTGTCCCGCAAAGATGCTGCTGGCCTGGCGACCTGGCGTCGCACCGGGCCCGGTTTCCGAGAACACGTCACCATAGTGAAAGATCAGCTCAGGGTGGCCGTCGGGCACGATGCGTTCGTCGCCGCCAGCCAAGCCCAGGGCCTTCGCCTCACACTCAAAAATCCAGAAGCAGCGCACATAGGGCACCAACGACGGCTGAGGCGGGTACTCGGCATAACGCATGGTTCAGGCTTCTCCTGACGCCATTCTGGAGCAAACCAGAATTGCTATGATTTTTATAGTGGCACAGGCAATCCACATGCGGGCTACAGGCCAAATTGTCATGATACCTGTGCCAGAATCAGTGCATGACCTTGAGCCCCAACGCCACGCCCTCATACGACCGGCGAATGGTGGGCTGGCTCTCGCTGGGGCAGCTCATCACCTGGGGCAGCGTGTTCTACACCTTCGCGCTGCTGATGGAGCCGGTGGAGCGCGAGCTGGGCCTGAGCCGGGCGCAGTCGTCGCTGGCCTTCAGCCTGGCGCTGCTGGCCGAGGGCCTGCTGGCCTGGCCAGTCGGCCGGCTGATAGACCGGGGCCACGAGCGCGCCGTGATGACGCTGGGCTCGCTGGCCGTGGCGCTGTGCCTTTTTTTGCACAGCTTCGTGTCGTCGGTGGCGGGGTTCTACGCCGTGTGGCTGGGGCTGGGCGCAGCGCTGGCCGCCACGCTCTACAACCCGGTGTTCGCCGTGGTCACGCGCCGCTTTCCGCACGACTTTCGCCGCGCCATCATCACCCTCACCTTTCTGGGCGGGCTGGCCAGCACGGTGTTCATTCCGCTGTCGGCCTGGCTGATTCACGCGCTGGGCTGGCGTCACGCGCTGTGGGTGCTGGCGGCGCTGCAATTACTGGTGTGTGCGCCGCTGCATGCGCGCTGGCTGCGGGGCGCGCCCCGGCGCGCGCTGCCTGCAGCGGCCACCAGCACGGCCGAGGCGCGGCCGTCGCAAAGCCTGGCGCACCACCTGCGCAGCGCGCCATTCCTGCTGATCGGCCTGTTTGTGGTGATCATGATGGGCGTGACCGCAGCACTGCCGGCCCACATGATCAGCCTGCTGCGCGAAAAGGGCCTGAGCGAAGCCTGGGTGGTCATCATCCCGGCCAGCATTGGCGTGATCCAGGTACTGGGCCGGCTGCTGCTGTTCTTTTTTGAAAGCCGTTTTGACGTGCACCTGGCCAACCGGCTCATCCCTTGCCTGATTCCGCTGGGGCTGGCGGCGCTGCTGGCCGGTGGTGGTCAGGACGGGTTGGCGCTGCTGTTCGTGCTGCTGTATGGCCTGGGCAACGGCATGCTGACCATCGTCAAGGGCACCGCCATGGCCCAGTACGTGAGCCGCGAACATGTGGCATCGCTCAACGGCGCGCTGGGCTTGCCGCAAGCCGCGGCGCGCGCTGCGGCACCGCTCGCGCTGGGCCTGCTATGGAGCCATGAAGTGGGCTACAGCACCGGCCTGGCCTGGCTGCTGGGCACCAGCGTACTGGCGGTGCTGGCGCTCTGGCTGGCGCAGCGCTGCGCACGGGCACCGCAGCTGCACTAAGCGCTGGCGCTCAGAGATTGGGCGCCAGCAGGCGTTGCAGCACGCTGGCGGGCTCGCCACGGCGCGCGGCCAGGTCTTGCAACTGGTCGTCGCTTATCTTGCCGACGTTGAAGTAGCTGCTGTCCGGGTGGGCCAGGTAGAAACCGCTCACGCTGGCCGCAGGCGTCATGGCCAGGCTTTCGGTCAGGCCCATGCCGATTTCTTCGCCCTGCAACAAACGGAACATGTCGCGCTTGACGCTGTGGTCGGGGCAAGCCGGGTAGCCGGGTGCGGGGCGAATGCCGCGGTACTTTTCGGCAACCATTTCTTCGTTGCTCAACGCCTCCTGGGTGGCGTACCCCCACAGGTCGGTACGCACGCGGTGGTGCAGCGCCTCGGCGAAGGCCTCGGCCAGCCGGTCGGCCAGTGCCTTGAGCATGATGGCGGAGTAGTCATCATGGTCCTCCATGAAGTACTTCTCTTTTTTCTCCACGCCCAGCCCGGCGGTCACGGCAAACAGGCCCACGTAGTCATTGGCCGTGCCTTTGGGTGCCACAAAGTCAGCCAGACAGCGGCTGGGGCGCATCACACCGTCAATCGCCTGCTTTTCGGTTTGCTGGCGCAGGCCATACCAGGTCAGGGCCACCTGGCTACGCGACTCGTCGGTGTACAGCTCGATGTCATCGTCATTCACGCTGTTGGCCGGGTACAGGCCCACCACGCCGCTGGCGCTGAGCCAACGGCCTTCCACCAGGCGCTGCAGCATGCGCTTGCCGTCGCTGAAAACGCGCTGGGCTTCCGTGCCCACGACCTCGTCTTTCAGGATGGCCGGGAACGGGCCGGCCAGGTCCCAGGTTTGAAAGAAAGGGCCCCAGTCGATGTACCTGGCCAGCTCGGCCAGATCAAAGTTCTTGAACACGCGCCGGCCAATGAAGCGCGGCACTGGCGGCTGGTAGCCGCCCCAGTCCACCGGTGTTTTGTTGGCGCGGGCTTTGGCCAGCGGCCACAGGGGCACCTGCTTCTTGTTGGCGTGCTGGGTGCGCACCTTGTCGTAGTCGGCATTGATTTCCGCGATGTACTTTGCAGCGTGGTCGCTCAGCAGGCCCTGGGCCACGCTGACGCTGCGCGAGGCGTCGGGCACATAGACCACCGGGCCCTCATAGTGCGGAGCGATTTTCACCGCCGTGTGGACCCGGCTTGTCGTCGCCCCGCCAATCAGCAACGGGATTTTGCGGATGCGAAAGTGATCGTCCTTCTGCATCTCGGCGGCCACGTACTGCATTTCTTCCAGGCTGGGGGTGATCAGGCCGCTCAGGCCCACGATGTCGGCCCCCTCGACCTTGGCCCGGGCCAGGATCTCGTGGCACGGGACCATCACGCCCATGTTGACCACTTCAAAGTTGTTGCACTGCAAGACCACGGTGACGATGTTCTTGCCAATGTCGTGCACATCGCCTTTGACGGTGGCGATGATGATCTTGCCCTTGGCCTTGACGTCTTCGCCCGCCGCGGCCTGCTGCTTTTTCTCTTCTTCGATGTAGGGGATCAGGTGGGCCACCGCCTGCTTCATGACCCGGGCGCTCTTGACCACCTGGGGCAGGAACATCTTGCCCTGACCGAACAGGTCGCCCACGATGTTCATGCCCGCCATCAACGGGCCTTCAATCACATGCAGTGGCCGCCCGCCTTTGGCCAAAATGGCCTGATAGGCAATTTCGGTGTCTTCGGCGATGAAGTCTGTAATGCCGTGCACCAGCGCGTGGCTCAGGCGCTGCTCGACCGTGCCACCACGCCACTCGTTCTTTTTGCTGTCGTCTTTGGCACCGCTCTTGGCGCTTTCGGCAATCTCCACCAGGCGCTCACCGGCGTCGTCGCGGCGGTTCAGCACCACGTCTTCCACCCGCTCGCGCAGCACCGGCTCCAGATCGTCGTACACCCCGACCATGCCGGCATTCACAATGCCCATGTCCATGCCCGCCTGAATGGCGTGGTACAGAAACACGGTGTGAATTGCCTCGCGCACCGGGTCGTTGCCGCGAAAGCTGAACGACACGTTTGACACACCGCCCGAGACCTTGGCCCCTGGCAGGTTTTGCTTGATCCAGCGGGTGGCGTTGATGAAGTCCACCGCGTAGTTGTTGTGCTCTTCAATACCGGTGGCAATCGCAAAAATGTTGGGATCAAAAATGATGTCTTCTGGCGGGAAGCCCACCTCGTCTACCAGCACGCGGTAAGCGCGCTCGCAGATTTCGACTTTGCGTTCATAGGTGTCGGCCTGGCCTTTTTCGTCAAAGGCCATCACCACCGCCGCCGCGCCATAGCGGCGCACCAGATTGGCCTGGCGCTTGAACTCGCCCAGGCCTTCTTTCATGCTGATGGAGTTAACGATGCCTTTGCCCTGGATGCAACGCAAACCGGCCTCGATCACCTCCCACTTGGAGCTGTCCACCATAATCGGCACCCGGGCAATGTCGGGCTCGCTGGCGATCAGGTTCAAAAACCGCACCATCGCGGCCTTGCTGTCGAGCATGGCCTCGTCCATGTTGATGTCGATGACCTGGGCCCCGTTTTCCACCTGCTGGCGCGCCACGGCAAGGGCCTGCTCGAATTCCCCGTTAAGAACCATCCGCGCAAATGCCTTGGAGCCCGTGACGTTGGTGCGCTCACCGATGTTGACAAACAGGCTGCCAGACTCGATTTTTACTGGCTCCAGGCCAGACAGCTTCATGGACGGGGGAACGGGACGGGACATGGCTCACCTTGCAAAACGTTACAGGTGAGCGCGGTTGGGTTCACTCAAGCCTGACCGGAACAGATACAAACCTGCCCCGGCTGCAGCGCTCCTTGAGTTACCATCATTTTACCGGCATGCGATGCCCCCACGCCCCAGCGGCCCGCCCCATGTCAATGTTCAACAAGTTCTTCGGCAAGAAACCCCAGGACGCGCAAGATTCGCGGATTCCTGAAGAGCGCCTGCGCTCAATTGAAGGCTCGTCCAGCGCCGACATGGCCGCGGAGATGCTGACCGCGCCCAGCGCGCTGATGCAGCTCAGCCGCGACGAAGCCCGGGTGGTGGTGACCTACATGAAGCCGCACAAGATTGCCGAGGGCGTGACCTTCATCAGGGAAGGCGACACCGATGAGACCGACTTCATGCTGCTGCTGCTGGACGGCCAGGTAACCATTGAGTCCATCGTGGTGAGCCGCACCGAACCGATCACCGTCACGGTGCTGGGCCCCGGTAACCTGATCGGCGAAATGGGCCTGCTGGATGGCGAGCCACGCTCGGCCTCGTGCACCGCCATGAGCACGGTGCGCTGCGCCATCCTGACGCGCGACGCCCTGAACCAGCTGCTGGACGACGACCCCCGCACCGCCGCCAAACTGATGATGGCCATCTCGCTGCGCATCGCCGAGCGCATGCGCGACGGGGCCGACAAGCTCAAGCTCTACGCCCAGCTCACGCAGGCGATGCAGGAAGAGATCAACAACCTGATGCCGACGTAGCGGCCCTGGTGCCGCGCTTCAGCGCGCCTGCATCCGCAGCCGCCGGGCCGCATCTTCAGTGCGTGCATCGTCAATTTCACGCTGGATGCCGGCCATGTCAACCGCCCCTGCGTGGTGCGCAAAGCGCCCGCTCAGCACGGTGTCGTTGTCCAGCACACCGCGCTCATAAAGCTGCCAGATCTCGGGGCCGTACTGCGTGCCCAGCAACTCGGGCGCAAACTGGCCAAAAAAGCCGCGCAGGTTGTCCACGTCGCGCAGCAGCATGCGCCGGGCGTGGTTGTTGCCTGCGGCGTCCACCGCCTGGGGCAGGTCAATGATGACCGGCCCGTCAGCGGCCAGCAGGATGTTGAATTCCGACAAGTCGCCATGCACCACGCCCGCGCAGAGCATGCGCACCACCTCGGCCAGCAGCGTGGCGTGGTGAAGGCGGGCCTCATCGGCAGTGAAGGCAACGTCATTGAGCCGGGGCGCGGCGTCACCCTGCGCGTCCACCACCAGCTCCATCAGCAGCACGCCTTCATGAAAGTTGAACGGCTTGGGCACCCGCACACCGGCGGCGGCCAGGCGGTAAAGCGCGTCGACTTCAGCGCTTTGCCAGGCGGCCTCGGTGGCCTGCCTGCCAAAACGCGTGCCCTTGGCCATGGCGCGCGCCTGCCGGCTGTTTTTGACCTTGCGGTTTTCGGTGTAGTCCACGGCCTGGCGAAAACTGCGCTGCGTGGCCTCTTTGTAAATCTTGGCGCACAAGGTGTTGTCGCCGTCGCGCACCACATAAACCATGGCCTCCTTGCCGCTCATGAGCTGGCGCACCACGGTGTCGATCAAGCCCTCATCGACCAGGGCTTGCAGGCGGGGAGGGGCTTTCACAGGCCCCTCGCGCTCACGCTGCTTCCTTGTAGAAAAACTCGCGTTTGAGCGCGCGCGCCGCGTGCGGCAGCACTGCGTCACGAATGGCACCGATGTGCTCGGGCGTGGTGCCGCAGCAGCCACCCACGATGTTTACCAGGCCTTCGGCGGCAAACTCGCGCAGCAGGCGGCTGGTGACGTCGGGCGTTTCGTCAAAGCCGGTTTCGGCCATGGGGTTGGGCAGGCCGGCGTTGGGGTAACAACTGATGAAGGTGTCTGAGGCCACCCGGTTCAACTCTTGAATGTAGGGGCGCATCAGCGCCGCACCCAGGGCACAGTTCAGGCCAATGGCCAGCGGCTGGGCGTGGCGCACGCTGTGCCAAAAGGCGGTAACGGTCTGGCCACTGAGAATGCGGCCAGAAGCATCCGTCACGGTGCCGCTGATGATCAGCGGCAAACGCTCACCCGAATTTTCAAAGAATTCGTCAATTGCATACAGGGCGGCTTTGGCGTTGAGTGTGTCGAAAATCGTTTCCACCAGCAGCAGATCTGAACCACCCTGAACCAATGCCTCCACTTGCTCGTAGTAGGCGGCGCGCAGGGTTTCAAAGTCGACATTGCGCGCGCCGGGGTCGTTCACGTCGGGGCTGATGCTGGCGGTTTTGGGCGTGGGGCCCAGGGCACCGGCCACAAAGCGCGGCCTGGTCGGCGTGCTGAACTGGTCTGCCGCAGCGCGGGCCAGTTGGGCAGAGGCCAGGTTCATCTCACGCGCCAGGCCTTCCATTTCATAGTCGGCCTGGGCTATGGTTGTGGCCCCAAAGGTGTTGGTTTCAATAATGTCGGCACCAGCCGCCAGGTAGGCCGCATGGATGTCGGTAATCACGTCGGGGCGGGTCAGGCTGAGCAACTCGTTGTTGCCTTTCACGTCCCGGGCAAAGTCTTTGAATCGCTCACCCCGGTACTGCTCTTCATTCAGCTTGAAGCGCTGAATCATGGTGCCCATTGCGCCGTCCAGAATGGCAATGCGTTGCGCAAGAATGCCGGGCAAGGCCTGGCCGCGGGTGTAGGGGATTGGCTTCATGCCCTGAATTTTAGGCGTCGCCCAATTTGCTTGGACAATACAGGGCATGAAACATCTGCTGCCCCAGCAGGCCTGGGCCCAACTCCAGCAACAGCCCGAGACGCTGTTTGTAGACGTGCGCATGGAGATCGAGTCGCTCTATGTGGGCCGCCCGCCGGGCGTGGAGAACATTCCCTGGTACGAGTACCCCGACCTCACCCCCAACCCCGACGCCTTTGCCGCGGCGGTGGCGCGCGAGGCGGGCGACACCGCCCGCCCGGTGCTGCTGATTTGCCGCAGCGGCAAGCGCACCATTGCTGCCGGGGAAGCGCTTGAAGCCGCAGGCTTCAAAGACGTGGCCCATGTGCTGCACGGCTTTGAGGGCGACCTGGACGAGCAGTTCAAGCGCTCCACGCTCAACGGCTGGCGCTTTGACGGCCTGCCCTGGGAGCAGATGTAGGCGTGACCGCTGCTCTGGCGATTCTTCAGGAAGTCTTCGGTTACGACGCTTTCCGCGGCCCGCAGGCCGCCATCATTGACCATGTGGTGGCTGGCGGCGATGCGCTGGTGCTGATGCCCACCGGCGGCGGCAAAAGCCTGTGCTACCAGATTCCGGCGCTGGCGCGCCAGCAGGCGGGCCACGGCATTACCGTAGTGGTGTCGCCGCTGATCGCGCTGATGCACGACCAGGTGGGCGCGCTGCACGAGGCGGGCGTAGAGGCCGCCTTTTTGAACTCCACACTGAGCGGCGAAGAGGCCAACGCGGTAGAAAAGCGCCTGCTGCGAGGCGACATCACCCTGCTGTATGCCGCGCCCGAGCGGGTGACCACGCCGCGCTTTCTGGCGCAGCTTGATTCTTTGCACGAGCGCGGGCACCTGAGCCTGTTTGCGATTGACGAGGCGCATTGCGTCAGCCAGTGGGGGCATGACTTCAGGCCCGAGTACCGCGCACTGACCGTGCTGCACGAGCGCTACCCCGGCGTGCCGCGCATGGCGCTGACGGCCACGGCAGACGACATTACCCGCGCCGACATTGTGGAGCGGCTGCAGCTGGAACAAGCGCGCCAGTTTGTCAGCAGCTTTGACCGGCCGAACATTCGCTATGCCATCGTCGAGAAGAAAGACCCGACGCAACAACTGCTGCGCTTTATTGAGCGTGAACACGCAGGCGAGGCCGGCATTGTGTACTGCCAGTCGCGCAAGCGGGTGGAAGAAATGGCCCAGACGCTGAATGACGCGGGCATCAGCGCGTTGCCCTACCACGCGGGGCTGGACGCCGCGGTGCGCCAGGCCCACCAGGACCGCTTTTTGCGCGAAGACGGCATTGTGATGACGGCCACCATCGCCTTTGGCATGGGCATCGACAAGCCAGACGTGCGCTTTGTGGCGCACCTGGACATGCCCAAAAACATCGAGGGCTACTACCAGGAGACCGGCCGCGCCGGCCGCGACGGCTTGCCGGCCGACGCCTGGATGGCCTACGGCCTGCAAGACGTGGTGAACCAGCGCCGCATGATTGACGAGAGCCCCGCGGGCGAAGACTTCAAGCAGGTGATGCGCGGCAAACTGGACGCGCTGCTTTCTTTGTCTGAAGCGGTGGACTGCCGGCGGGTGCGGTTGCTCGGTTACTTCGGGGAAGCCTCCACCCCCTGCGGCAATTGCGACAACTGCCTCAACCCCCCGCAGGTGTGGGACGGCACCGACGCCGCGCGCAAGTTGCTGTCCACCATTTACCGCGTGCAGCAGCAAAGCGGCATCAGCTTTGGGGCGGGCCACATCATGGACATCTTGCGCGGCAAGGTGACGGACAAGGTGACGCAGTTTGGGCATGAACGCTTAAGCACCTTTGGCCTGGGCGCGGCCTTCAGCGAGGTGCAACTGCGCGGCGTGCTGCGCCAGCTGATTGCCACCGGCGCGCTGGCGGTGGACGCGCAGGCCTTCAACACACTGAAGCTGACCGACGGCTCCCGCGCCGTGCTGAGGGGCGAGCGCGCGGTGCTGCTGCGCGAATCTGCCACCCAGCCCGCGGGCCGGGTGCGCCGCGACAAGGCCGCGCCCAAGGCAGCGGCCGCCGCTGCCGCCCTGACAGACGACGCCCAGCGCCGCTTTGCCGCGCTGAAAGCCTGGCGCGCCGAAGTGGCACGCGAGCACAACCTGCCCGCCTACGTAATCTTCCACGACGCCACGCTGGCGGCAATAGCTGCGCTGGCACCGCAGACGCTGGAGGATTTGCAGGGCGTGAGCGGGATTGGGGCCAAGAAGCTGGAGGCCTATGGGCCCGAGGTGTTGCGGGTGTTGCTATCGAATTGATAGTAGCTCACGCAGCATTTGCGCGGGCTACAGCCTGATTTGGCACTAAAAGGCTCGCGCCAGAGGGGTGGAAGCGATGCCAGACAGTGGTTTCGCTATGGAGCAGTGCGTCTGGCGTGTGCGATGACCGCTCCGTGACCAAATTTCGGCTGACGGAATGAGGTGCGCTTGCGCGTCCGTTTTTTGGCCGAAAGCGGACATGTAGCCAGGACGACGGCCGAGGTGCACTGAATGTCGGCTGAAGGCTGACAGCCGACATTGGAGGCCTTTCCTATTTGTCTGCTTGTGGTCAAGAAGTAACAACTCTCCAGGGTCAGCTATGCGGGCTGGGTCCAATCTCAAACCGATACAGTTTGAGGGATCTTTCGACCCCTTTTGGCGATGTCTACGGTACCGGCAGAAGCCCGGTCAAAGGAAGTTCCGCGGTAGAACCGCCGGAATCTGATAAGTCGGGCTCATCAGGGTATCCACTAAACCTAGACGACCGGTCTATTGATATCGTTGGCCCGTACTGTTCATGGGCTCGAAAGAGAGGGTCTGTGTCCAGGTCGTCTGCCAGTGTTCGACCGAGATCCAAGAAAGCGGCTGTTTGCATGCCTTCACAAGAGCGTTTGTTGGCCTTGAATCAAGTCAGCAAGAACTTCGGCGGTGTCCAGGCTGTCAAGGACCTGAGTCTTGATATCAGCTCCAACGAGATCGTGGGTCTGATTGGACCCAACGGTTCGGGCAAATCCACCTCAGTCAACCTGATCTCGGGTGCAGTCCCGCCCAGCAGCGGCGACATTTTCTGGCTGCGCCAGAATGTCAGCAAACTGCCGATCAGCCAGCGGGTTTCGCTGGGCATGGCGCGCACATTTCAAACGACAAGCCTGCTGGCCGAAACTACCGTACTGGAGCAGGTCCTGACGGCTTGCCACACCTGCTACGACGTTTCACCCTGGTCCTCCATCTTCCGGACGAAATCCGCGCGGGCGCAAGAAGATCAGCAGTACGCGAAGGCGCAGGACCTGGTCGAGTTCGCGGGACTCGGAGATGTCGCCAGCCAGACCACGTCCGCGATCTCCTCGGCCCAGCAAAGGCTCTTGATGATTGCCACGGCAATGGCCGCGCAACCCCGACTCATCTTGCTCGACGAGCCTGCAGCCGGCATGGTCGCCAAGGAGCGCAAGGAATTGGCTGACTTGATCATGCGCATCCGCCAGAGGGGGCTGGCAGTGCTGGTCATCGAACACCACATGGGACTGATCATGGAGGTCTGCGATCGGATTGCCGTGCTGAACTTCGGACAAAAAATCGCCGAGGGACGACCAGAAGAAATCCAAAAGAACGAGGCTGTGATCGAAGCCTATCTGGGCGGGGCGCACTGATGCTGAACATCAAGAATCTGACGGCGGGGTACGGCAAGGTCAACGTTTTGCACGGCATCAGCTTCGAAGTCAAGGAACGCGAATGCGTAGCCCTGATCGGTGCCAACGGCGCGGGCAAGAGCACCACCCTGCGGTGCATCTGCGGGCTCAACGCCGTCCGATCGGGCAGCATTGAATTCATGGGCGAACGCATTGATGGCCTCAGTGGCCATGCCATCGTCCGCAAAGGCATCACCATGTGCCCCGAGGGCCGTCAAGTTTTTGCGGAGATGTCTGTACTCGAAAACCTGGAGATGGGTGCGCACACGCGCAAGGATTCCGAGCAACGCAGCGACATCGAAAAAATGCTGGATCTTTTCCCCGTGCTGCGCGAACGCGCCCGGCAGCGGGCTGGCACCCTTTCGGGCGGCGAACAAGAGATGCTGGCCATCGCGCGCGCCTTGATGGCTCGCCCCAAACTCTGCATTTTCGACGAACCCTCATTGGGCCTCGCACCCAAGATCGTCCAAGAAGTCGAGCAAATTCTGGCGCGCATCAAGGCGATGGGTACGACCATCGTCCTGGTAGAGCAAAACGCTGCCATGGCCCTGCGCCTGGCCGATCGTGCCTACGTATTGGAAGCGGGCGAAGTGGTGCTGCAAGGCACAGGACAAGAGTTACAGAACGATCCGCAAGTGAGCAAAGCCTATTTGGGCTATTGACAGTGAGCACAAAGCCCCTTTGGGCAGCATGTGAAAGAGCACATCTATTAACCGGAGACGACGAATGAAACTGAAAACCCCCTTGGCACTGGCTGCATTGACGTTGAGTGCAGCTTTGTTGCCCCTGGCCCACGCTGCCAACGAAGAGCTGGTCATTGGCGTGAACGATGCATTGACGGGCGGTGGTGCCGTTTACGGCCTGCCGCAAGCCAACGCCGTCAAGATGGCCGCTGACGAAATCAATGCAGCTGGCGGCATCAAGGCTGGGGCAACCACCTACAAGCTCAAGGTCATTACTTCGGACGACAAAGCCAACCCGACAGAAGCTACCAACAGCGTGCGAAAGCTGATCGACCGTGACAACGTGAAATACCTTCTGGGCTTCTGCTGCTCAGGCTCAACCAGTGCGGTCGCCTCATTCATTGCCAAAGAAGACGCAGTCATGCTGGTGGGCAATGCAGCAGAACGGGCCATAACGGCCCAGGGTATTGCCAATGTATTTCGCACACGTCCACCGGCAGACTTCACAGGTGCTGCGGCCGGTACGTTTGTCGCACAAAAAGGAGCACGCAATGTTGCCGTGATTGGCGCACTGGAGGTCGGCTTCTACACCCAGTACGTGGATGCATTCGAAAAAGAGCTGAACAAGGCTGGCGGCAAGATCATTGCAAAAGAAGCATTTGGCCTGCGCGATCGCGACATGACTCCGCAACTGACCAAAATCCGCAGCCTCAAGCCTGATGCCATCCTGGTCGTGGGCTATGTTGAGCCTGCAGCATTCGTCTACCGTCAAGCCGTAGAGCTGGGCCTGAATGTGCCGCGCTACGGTTTTACCAGCGGCAGCGAAGAGCAGTTTTTGCGGGTGGCAACGAGCGCACAAATGGAGGGCGTCTGGGATCTTCGCCCGACCGAGCTGACGCTGGAAGCTTTGGGCGCACAGGCCAAAGCCTACGATGCGAACTACCGCAAGCAATTCGGCCAATCGCCTACACCAAGTTCGCCCTACGCCTATGACCAGGTTTATGTGCTGAAAAATGCGATCGAACGAGCAGGCAGTGCCAAGGATGCCAAGAAGGTCGCAGAGGCAGTGCGTACCTTGCCCATCCCGAAGGAGGTCGTCATGAAGTACATGGCCAACGATGGAAGTGCCATGTTCGACCAGAACGGCCAGGCTTACACATCCAACGGTGCCTTCCAATGGCAAAAGGGAAAGTGGACCTTCGTGGCAGAACTGCCATCTGACAACAAGGCCTACGCGGCCTTCCTGCGAGGCCTGCGCAAGTAGCGCAGCAGACCAGAGCGGAAGGAGGAGCAAGGCACCCGGGCCGACCCAGGTGCCTGCCAATGGAATTTGCAATGCCAGCGCACAACAAAGGCTCATCGTCATGATCGAACTGCTGCAACAAGTACTCAATGGCTTGGCCATTGGGTCGGTCTATACCCTGGTGGCCCTGGGGCTGACCGTGGTGTTTGGCATCTTGGGCATAGCTCACTTTGCACATGGCTCATTGGCCATGTTCGGGGGCTATTTGACCTTTGTGTTGTCGACCACCGTAGGGCTGCCGTTTTTCGCCGCCATCGCTTTGGCGATGCCCGTCGGAGCGATCATGGGCATGTTGATCGAGCGCCTGGCGTACCGGCCTGTACGCGATGCCCCGCACATCAATGCGTTCATCATCGCGTTAGGCCTGACCATGATGCTCGAGGGTGGCAATCTACTCCTGTTTGGAGCCGATCAGGTGATCATCAAAACGCCGTATCAGCAAGTGTTCGAGTTCGGTGGCATGTTTGTCTCTCAGCTTCGAGTGGTGGTGTTCATCACGTCGGTCAGTCTGGTGGCTCTGGTGACATTACTCCTGCTGAAGACCAAGACCGGCAAGTCTGTGCGCGCAGTCGCACAGAACCGCCATGCGGCAGTGCTGATGGGCGTGAATGTGAACCTCGTTTCCTCAGTCGTGTTTGGCATCTCGTCTGCGATGGGCGTGGCTGCAGGCGCCTTGATCGGAGCGCTGTTGGCATTGGCCCCTGGGGTTGGCGAGAGCTTTGCAGTCAAAGGATTTGCCGTCTTGATTCTTGGCGGGCTAGGCTCTCTGCCAGGTGCCATCGTGGGAGGCCTTGTGCTCGGTGTGAGTGAGTCCCTCGCTGCAGGTTTCCTGTCGTCCGCCTACAAGGATGTCATCTCATTTCTGGTCATGATTCTCGTCTTGCTGGTGATGCCGCAAGGCTTGCTAGGGAAAAAATGAAAAGGGACTTCAAGTTACCCCTGCTGATGGCCGTGGCCATGGTGCTGGGCGCCCTGGCGCTGCCCCACGCCTTGTCAACGCCCTACTACATTCACTTGTTGACCCTTGCCCTGATCTGGATCGTGCTGTCCCAAGGCCAGAATCTGACGCAGGGCTTTGTTGGATACGTGTCCATTGCGCAGGCGGGGTTCATGGGCATAGGGGCCTATGCCTCGACGTTGCTCACAGTCAAATGGGGCTACTCGGTCTGGACCACTCTTCTGGTGGCCCCCCTGTTCACCGGGTTCGCCGCGCTGCTGGCCGGCTACCCGAGCTTGCGGGTGAAGGGCCATTACTTTTCTATCGTCACGCTGGCCTACAACATGGTGATATTCATTGTGTTGATGACTTTCAGTGCACTCACCGGCGGTGAGGCGGGCATACCCGATGTGCCGAGACCCAGCGCGCTGAACCTGTTTGGCAATGTCTTCAATTTCGAAGGCCGTAGCAACCTCAACTACTACGCATTGGCGCTCTTGTGTGCAGCCCTGGCTACGGGGATCTGCGCCTTGGTCCTGCATTCGCGGGTCGGCCGAGTCATGTTGGCCATCCGCCAGAACGAGGACCTGGCCGAAGCCATGGGTGTCATTACCTCGCGCTACAAACTGTTTGCTTTTGTGCTGAGTTCCATGCTGGCCGGATTGGCCGGCACCCTCTACGCCCACTACATAGGATTCCTGAATCCAGAGCCATTTGGGGTGGACTCATCCTTGAACGTCATTCTGGCGGTCATTCTGGGCGGCAGCGGCACCTTGATGGGGCCGATAGTGGGTGCAGTCAGCGTGACTTTTTTGCCCGAGATTCTGAGAATTGCCGACAGCTTTCGACTCATTACTTATGGCTTGATTCTGGTCGTTGCCACCATATTCCTGCCCAAAGGGTTGGTTCCGTTGGTGACGGGGCTCTGGCGCAGATTCCGTTCGCAGGCGCCTTCGCCCAGAGCGTGAACGCGACCACGATGCAAGCTGCCTCTTGCACGGATGTTGTGGCACCAGGTGGAGCCGCGCGTTCAGTCGCCGACCAATTTGCCAAGTTGCACTTGGTGCCTCTCGCGGATCGTTGGGCAGATGGGGATTGGGACCGCCGAGCCTTGTTTGAGCCCGCTGGAGCAGCGGGACTGCTGGGTCTGCAGGTCCCGTACGAGAGGGGTGGTCTGGCCTTGTCATTCACCGAGACGGTTCAGGTCTTGCAGCGCCTGGCCGGGGCCGACTTTGGTGCGGCAATGGCCTTGGTCAACTCCCACAATGTGGGTACGCTGCTGCTGCGGTTTTCCGCCGACAGTCTCGTACCGGTTTGCCTACCGGGCATCCTGGGTGGGCATGTGGTGGCCTGCACCGCTCTGACCGAGCCAGACACAGGCTCGGACCTTGCGCAAATGAAGACCGTGGCTATCCGCACCGGCGATGGTTGGCTGCTCAGCGGCCATAAGACCTGGATCATCAATGCCGCCCATGCCGACGGCGTCATGGTGTATGCCCAGACCATGCCCGGCGCTGGAGTCAAAGGCATAGCGGCATTTTGGGTCGACGCCAAGGCGAAGGGGTTCGAGCGGCGCCCCGTTCTGTCCAGCGGCGCGTTCAACAGCATGGGTCTTGGCGGGTTCGTCCTGAACCAGGTGTTTTGCAAGCCCGAACAGATGGTTTGCCCTGCAGGTGTCGCTTTTGCAGACATCATGGACGGCATCAACCGCGCCCGCACCTACGTTGCCGCGATGTGTTGCGGCATGGTCGAGCAAGCGCTGGCGGTAGCAAGTACGTATGGGGACACGCGTCAGGCTTTTGGAAAGCCGCTGGCGCAACACCAGGGCTGGCGCTGGCAACTGGCCCAGGTCGCGACGGCCCTGAAGGCCGGCGAGCTCCTGGTGGCCGATGCCTGCGCCAGGATCGACCGGGGTCAAGATGTTCAAGCCGAGGCGGCGCAGGCCAAACTCTATGCGACATCCATGGCGCAGACCCAGCTGGGTTCACTGCTGAACGCGATGGGCGCCGAAGGCTTCCTGAACCGATACCCTTTCCTGCGGCACCTGGCCGCTGCCCATGCGGCCGCTTTGGCTGATGGTTCAACGGCCATGCTGCTTGAGCGCGTGGCCCAGGATTTTCGACTCAAACCAGGGGTAAGCTGAATGCGTGTTTTTCAGATCGAAGGTGGATGGGGTTTGGACAACCTGAGGCTGTCGCAACGATCACAGCCCGAAGCGGGTCCGGGTCAGGTATTGGTGAGCATGCGTGCGTCGTCGCTCAACTTCCGAGATCTGGTTGTGCCTGAGCGCGGCTATGGCAATTACACCGGTGAGTTACCTCTCATTCCCATCTCGGACGGAGTGGGCGTCGTCAGCGCAGTAGGCCCCGGCGTGACCCGAGTGAAAGTGGGCGACCGGGTTTGCCCGACCTACTTCCAGGCGTGGCAAGGCGGTGAGCCAGATCTGCAGCGCTTGACCCAGTCGCTAGGCGGCCCTATCGATGGAACCATGACCGAGACCATGTGCTTGTCGGAGCAGGGCGTGGTGGTGGTTCCGGAATACCTGAGCGACCTGCAAGCCGCCACCTTGCCTTGCGCCGCACTGACCGCCTGGAGCGCCGTCGTGACCTACGGCCATGTCAAGGCGGGTGATTGTGTCCTGGTCCAAGGCTGCGGTGGAGTGGCCCTGTTTGCGCTGCAGTTCGCGAAGAGCCTGGGCGCTCATGTCACCGTCATCAGCTCGACGCCAGATCGCATGGCCCGCGCCAGAGAGCTTGGGGCCGATGCCGTGCTCAACTATCGCGAACATCCCGAATGGGCCAAAGCCACTCGTGGCTTCACGCAAGGGCGCGGTTACGACCTGATTTTGGAGTTGGGTGGAGAAAAGACCTTGCCCCAGTCGCTTCGCTGCGTTCGCCCAGGGGGCACGCTGGCCATGATCGGCATCCTGTCCGGCAGCAGCGTGAATGCATCGCTGGGGCACATCATCACCCGCCAGGTGCGATTGCAAGGAGTCACCGTCGGCCACCGGGACGGCATGGAGGCCATGCTGCGTGGCATGGCTCAGCATCGCATCGTACCGGTGGTTGACAAGGTGTTTGCTTTTGAGGATCTCAAGGAGGCCATGGCTTACTTGAAGAGCGGGGCGCAGTTTGGAAAAGTCTGCATTCAACACTGACTCGCCAGCGACGCCAATGCTGTTTCCTATTCAAGCGTCAGACGCAGATCCGCAAAAGATCGCCTTTCAGATGTGTGAAAGCGGTGAGCGTGTGACGTTCGCCCAGCTCGATGAACGCGCAAATCAGGTGGCTCATCTGGTGGCCAGCACCGGGGTGCAGCCCGGTGACCATGTGGCCGTTCTGATGGGCAATTGCCGAGAGCTGTTGGAGCTGTGCTTTGGCCTGGACCGCAGTGGCGTGTACTACACGCTCATCAGCACCCGGTTGACCGCCGAGGAGGTCTCCTACATCGTGTCCGACTGTGGCGCTCGCTTGTTCGTGTATGCGGCGGATCTGGAGGTGCTGGACCAGGGTCTGATCGACAAGCTGCCCGGGGCCGTGCGCTGCTTTTGCCTGGGCGACAGCGTTCGACGGCACGGGCACGGCGATTGGCGAGTGCAATGCTCGACTCAGCCAATCAGCGCGCCCACCTTGATGCTGCAGGGTGCAGACATGTTGTATTCCTCAGGCACCACCGGGCGGCCCAAGGGCGTGCTCTGGCCCTTGCCCAGAGTCCCCGCAGGTCAACGAACCATGCTGGTGGACCTGCTGTCTCCGTTGTTTGGGTATGACGCGAACACCCACTACCTTTCGACCGCTCCGCTTTACCACGCTGCGCCGCTGCGTCACAGCATGACGGTGATCAAGAGGGGCGGCACGGTGACTGTCATGGAACACTTTGATGCCTTGCTGGCACTGCAAACCATCGAGCGCTGCAGCAT
Source organism: Ramlibacter sp. 2FC (assembly GCA_943369755.1). Lineage (GTDB taxonomy): Bacteria > Pseudomonadota > Gammaproteobacteria > Burkholderiales > Burkholderiaceae_C > CALROG01. The sequence goes on along the minus strand of CALROG020000003.1, from coordinate 23,098 downwards.
CACCCATAGCCAATGGGTGCCCACCATGTTTGTGCGGATGCTCAAGCTGGATGCTGCTGTGCGAGCGCAGCATGACTTGTCGACGATGAAGATGGCAGTCCATGCGGCAGCGCCTTGCCCGGTGGAGGTGAAGGAACAGATGATCGGGTGGTGGGGCCCCATCATTCACGAGTACTACGCGGGTACGGAGAACAACGGCTTTTGCAGCATCACGACACCCGAATGGCTGGAACACAAAGGCTCGGTTGGCCGGGCGTCGCAAGGTGTTTTGCACATCTGCGATGACGACGGCATGCCGCTGCCTCAAGGAGAGTCGGGCGTTGTCTATTTTTCAGACGGCCCACAGTTCGCGTACCACAATGACCCCGAAAAAACAGCCCAGGCACGCAATGCGCAAGGCTGGACCACACTGGGAGATATTGGCTATCTAGATGAGCAGGGCTATTTGTACCTGGTGGATCGCAAGGCATTCATGATCATCAGCGGGGGTGTCAACATTTACCCTCAAGAAGCCGAGAACACACTGCTGCAGCACCCCAAAGTCTTGGATGCTGCAGTGATAGGAGTGCCCAACCCCGATTGGGGGGAAGAGGTCAAGGCGGTCGTGCAACTGGTTGACGCGCAGGATGCTGGCCCCACCCTGGCCAGTGAATTGCTGGCCTTCTGCCGCGAACGGCTGGCTGACTTCAAATGCCCTCGCACAATTGACTTCGATCCGGCATTGCCTCGCTTGCCCACCGGGAAGCTGTACAAAAAGCTGGTCAAGCAGCGGTACTGGTCCCAATAGAATTCAAGATTGCGACCACTTTGTGAACGACAGAGAACATCTCGTGAACACCACCCAACCAGTGCCAGTCGTTGTCGAAAAGGGAAAAAGCGCCAAACGTTCTGCAGCGCGGGTGGATACGCGCAAGGAACTGGTCTGGTGTGGCACCGAGTTGCTCACGGAGCGTGGCTTTCAGATCACTGGCATCGAAGAAGTGCTCAAACGAGTGGGCGTGCCCAAAGGATCGTTCTATCACTACTTCAAGAGCAAGGACGAGTTCGGGCATGCCGTGATCGACAATTACGAGCAGTACTACGCCAGAAAGATGGATCGAATTTTTGGCAATGTCGATCGGTCACCTGTGGAGCGCTTGAGGGACTTTGTTCAAAACGCCAAGAATGGCATGGTGAAGTTCGACTTCAAGAGGGGCTGCTTGATTGGTAACCTCGGACAAGAGCTCGCTGCATTGGACACCCAATTTCGTGAGCGGCTGGAGAATGTTCTACTGTCTTGGGAGCGGCGTGTTTCGGGTTGCTTGAAACAAGCGATCGATGTGGGTGAACTTACCCAGGGGCAGGACCCAGATGCTTTGTCCCGCTTTTTCTGGGTAGGTTGGGAAGGGGCCATACTTCGGGCGAAATTGATGCGCAGTTTGCAGCCCATCGATCAGTTCACCACGATCTTCTTTGACAGTGTGCTGTTGCGGAAAGTGGTGACCCCCGAACCCCGGAACTGACGCGAGTCGCGTTCGTCCGTCGTTCGGGGCCGGAAAAGTGCGCTGTTTTCCAATCAGCAATGCCTTGGTAACTTCCGCACCTGCCGCCTCAAAGCCCACCTCCACCGCCTTGGCGCCCTACACGGCTCTGGCGTTGAACACGTTCGGGTCGGAGCCAAGTAAATCTGAGGGGTCAGATGCCCGGTGGATTGCGGCACGGCTGCAGTCCTGTGCACCGGATTCGGAACACACCCACCCTCCTACCGCCGTGAAGCCTGTCGATATTTGGCATTTCTGACCTGGATTGATCAGGGTGATAAAGCCGTCGTCAGTGGCGACCTTATTGGACCTCCCACTTGACCCGAGGTGCGCGCTACGAGCGTGCAGGCGGCTCTCTGGACTTGGTTCGAGGCGAGTCTGACCGCGGTGATCTGCCGGAATCGATCGCATCGCCTTGCGGGGTCGTTGCGGCGTGGCCGAAGTCGTCCGCTATCGTGCTGTCACCCGCCTTTCTGATGTCGCGATTAACATCGCCGACCAGTCGGTACTTTTGATGGCCGCTGCCGCGATCTTGCTGAACCTGAGGTATTCGATCCGGGCTGTCGACGTTTAGGGTATTCCCACTCGCACGAGCCCTACATCACTGAGGTAATGCCAAGAACATCTGCGAACTGACGCTCTGCTTGTAGCTTTCGTTCTTCTGAACATGCTGAACGGCCGCTTCCGCTGCAAAGCAGTCATTGACAAGCGATGCGCGCCAGGTGTCCGCTTTCGACCCAAAGCAGCCATCGCGGCCTTAGAAATCCAGCGCGTCTTCAACTCGCGCGTAATAAGCTGGCCAATCGCGGGCCGAATTCTCGATCGCGATCTTGTCGATCGTCAGTTGGGCAAACAAGCTGTCTGTCAACGCCCGGTAGTCAACGTACAGGCTTGACAGCCCGTCCAGGCCTGCCAGGTTTTGGTCCACCGCGTAGGCGTACTTGAGTTTCCAGTCCACCTGGTAGCGCACGCCCAGCTCTTCGCCACGCTCGGCGGCCGTCAGGCGGATCGCCCGGTCAACATCAGTCTGGTGATAGTAGACAAGCAGTGGCTGAAGCGGCCGGATGATCTCTGCCAGCGCCTGCACGTTCTGCGCTATGGCCTCTGGCGGCATGTTCATCAGGAACATGTTTGTAAGGTCACCATGAAACAACTGGCCGTCCACCACATAGACGGTCTGCGATGCCAGGGCCTGTTGCACAAACGTCGCCCAAAGGTCCAGGCGACGGCGTGCGATGTCTTCGGCCGTCATGTCCAGCCAGGGCTGAAACCATTCGCCGGCAAAGTCCGTTGCCCGCAGCGGGTGCGGGTACTGGCGCTCGGTCTGGATCGCGGCATCGATGCCGCGTGCCGCAAGTCGCTGCCCCAGCCAGCGCGTTGAAGTGGACTTGCCCGAGCCCATGATCCCCTCGAAGATCACGAGCCGCCGATGAGGCACCTTCATGGAATCAGCTCGGCTTTTCATGCGTGGCATTGTCGGCCATCAACAAGAGCGCACTCGCCGGTTCCTTCTGGGGGTGGCCTACGGCCGATGGCGGACACCGCCTTTTGATAGCCCCCATGAACCCGGCAAATGCGGCACCGACAGTGCACATCTGGGAGCTCACAGGCCCAAAGCCGGCGCCCCATATGCTACTAAATTGATAGTGGCTCACGCAGTATTCGTGCGGGCTACAGCCTGATTTGGCACTAAAAGGCTCGCGCCAGAGGGGTGGGAGCGATGCAAAGTGCCAGAAGTCGCTTCTCAATAGACCCGCAGCACCTCAAACTGCTGCCGGATTGGAGCGACCTGTATCGACACCTCATCACCCTCGCATTTGCCCAGCATGGCCCTGCCCAAAGGGGCTTCGCTGCTGATGACCTGAACGAACTCTGAGCCGTTGACCAACTTCATGCTGCCCCCGTCCGGGCCGAGAAAGAAGTGCTGCTGCCTGTCGCCGGAATCGACCAGGCAGACCAGCGCACCGAGCTGGATACCTTGGCTGGCGTCGTAGGGCGGCGGGCGGAATTGGCGCCACATTGCCAGCGCTTGGTGGATGGCTTCGGCACGCCGAGCCTGGCCGGTGGCCAGGTAGGCGGCCTCGAGCCCCAAGGTGTCGTATTTGTTTTCGGCGACGTTTTCTTCATGGGTCGCCGTTTCATGGGCCGCCTGCGCTGCCTGTTCGGCTTGCAGCAGATCTTGGGCTAGCCGCGCCAGCACCTGCTGTTGCAGCAAGAATTTATCCATGACGAAAGGTCGGCACTTCAACGGCTGCGGGCACAGCGGAAGCCGATGTACACGACGCTCGTGTCGGCGGGCTTGTCCTGCCGGTGTTCGTCGCGCATCTGCGCCGCGCCGTACCACCAGGAGCCGCCGCGCGTGCGCTTGTCTGCGCCGGCACCGCTGTCGACCCACTCCCAGGCATTGCCGCCCATGTCGTAGAGACCGTTCACGCCCGCCCTGGTGGTGCCAACTTCAGCATGCCCACGGCCACGGGTTGTGACCGCGTGCGCGACGGTCTTGGCCGGGCCGCAATCACCGAGGCAGTTCGCGCCCACGGGGCTGGCCCCGGTTGGATACGGATAGCGGCGGCCAGTGACGAACCCGCCCGATGGCTGCGCGCGCCGTTCCATGTAGGCCGCCTCACCCCACTCGGCATCCGTGGGCAGGCGCTTGCCCGCCCAGCGGCAGAATGCTTCGGCTTCCGCGTAGGTCACGTGCACCGCCGGCTCGCGCGGCCCCGCTGGCGTGCCGAATGGGGCGCGCCAGGTCCAGCCTGGCCGCTGCTGCCAACCGTTTTCATAGGTGCTGCCACCGCCCGCCCGCTCGGCTGCGGTGACCGTCCCGGTCGCTTCGACGAAGCGGCGGAACTCGCCGGTCGTGGTCTCGGTCTTGTCAATCTCGAAGTCGCCAACTGCCTGCATGTCGGCTCCTCGCGCGCTGAAACCCGTCAGCAGGGCCGCCGACCCGATGGCAATGCAAACGACTCGGTTGAGCTTCATGTGCTCATTGTGCCGCGACCGATCGGCGCTGGCGTGTCAGCCTCTTGAGCCCTCGCCCGGCTGGCATCAAAGTGACTACAGTCGCGCAATGACCTATGAACTGCACTACTGGCCGACGATCCCGGGTCGCGGCGAATTTGTCCGCCTGGCGCTTGAAGCGGCCGGCGCGCCTTATGTGGACGTCGCGCGGGGCCCGGAGGATGCGGGCCGCGGAGTGCCTGCCCTGCTGCGCACGCTGGGCGACCGCAGCCTGCGCCAGCCGCCCTTCGCGCCGCCCTTTCTCAAAGACGGCGAGTTCGTCATCGGCCAGACCGCCGCCATCCTGCAGTACCTTGCACCGGTGCTGAAGCTGGTGGCGCGCAGCGAGCAGGCGCGCGCCTGGACGATGCAGATCCAGCTCACCATCGCCGACATGGTGACCGAGGCGCACGACACGCATCACCCCATCGCGCCCGGCCTGTACTACGAAGACCAGAAAGCCGAGGCGCTACGGCGTGCCGCCAACTTCTGCAACGAGCGCATGCCGAAATTCCTGCAGTGGTTCGAGCGCATTCTTTCGCAGAACCCGGCCGGCGACCGTTGGCTGGTGGGCAATCGCATGAGCTATGCGGACTTGTCGCTGTTCCAGCTGGTCGAGGGCCTCCGCTATGCATTTCCCCTGGCGGCCGAGCGTGTGCTCTCGCGCGCACCGCGGGTGGTCGGCATGCACGGCCGCGTGGCCGCGCAGCCGCGCGTGGCTGCGTACCTGCGAAGCGAGCGCCGCATTGCATTCAACGAAGAAGGAATATTCCGGCGGTATCCGGAGCTGGACAGGCCCGCAGGCTAGGGCAACCAGACTTCACACGGGCACCCGTGCAAGCAATGGCAGCTTTCGAGCCCAAAGCAGACATCCAGATCAGAATCGCTGCGTCGACCCGGTGGTCAGCTTTCTCATGCAGCGCTGAAACAGCTGGCTCTCCAGCCAAGCTCCCAGCCACGTCCTGGTCGCCTGCAGGTCCTGGCTGTCAAACCATCGCGCGTCCACGGCGCGGTATTGCCGAATGAAGGGAAAGATGGCGAGATCGGCCACACAGGGCTCGCTGCCCCCCAGAAATCGCTGACCGCACAGTAGCTTGTCGAGTGGCTGCAACAGGCAGGCCACAGCTTGATCGCGATGGACTTGTGGCTGAGGGTGCAGGGGGTCGCGCTCGGCGTACTTGTATCCATCAAGGTGCTGCTTGAAGGGCCCATCGTTAAGGCCCACCAGTTCAAGGCAATGGTCGGATTGCGCGCGTCCCCACCAGCCGCCGGGGTCCGCTCCCTGGAATGCCCACCGCATGATGTCCAGACTCTGGTCGACAACGCTCTGGTCTGGCAGGACCAAAACCGGCACGGTTCCTTTGGGGGACATGCGCAGCATCTCCGAAGGCTTGTCACGCAGCGAGATCTCATGTGCGTCGAAGTCGATCCCCGCCTGCAGCAGCGCCATGCGGGCGCGCATCGCGTAAGGGCACCGGCGGTAGGTGAACAGCAGTGGGCGCTGAATCGGCGGCAGCTCATGCAGGGTGGACGGGATCATCCTGGTCACATTCGTATCCGACAGCATTCCAGGATTCTGGCAGGTGTGCGTGCCGGGCCTTGCTCAATGGCGATTGGCCGCCCGGCACCACGACGGCCGCTCGTGGCCGGAAGCCGCCCCCACTGCATGCATTTCAGTTTCTACTGAAACACATTCCGCGCCGCCTGCGGTCCGAAAACGGCCTGCCGGGCGCGCGGATGCTTGACTGCTTTCGACCAAAAGCGGGAGTGTGGGAAGAAACTCAGCCAGAGCATAACGAGGGAACGCCTTCATTTTGGTGATTTGGATGACGGCCTCATGCCGGCCATGCCTAAACGCTCCATCGCCTCATGCGCCTCGCTCACCATCACGGCCACCTCGCCCACCGTCACACGCAGGCTGGTGGCCTTGGTGCGCATGTGCTCGTAGGCCTGGGTCTCGGTCATGTTTTGGCTTTCGCTGAGCACGCGCACGGCCTTCTCGATCTGGCGGCGCGACTTCATCGTGGCTTCGAGCTTCTCGATCTTGCCCTGCTGGCGCTCCTGGAAGCTGTGCGAGGAACGCGCCAGCACCAGGGTGCTGAAGATGCCGGCCGAGCGGAACGGCTTGGTGATGACGCCGTGAGCATGCGTGTCCAGCAACAGTTTGAGCGTGGTGGGGCTCTCGTAGTCCGACAGGGCCACCAGCGCCGCGTTCACAGCCGTGGCTGACCAGCTGGAGTTGCCTTCGAGTTCTTGCGCCACGCGAAAAAAGATTACCTGCGCGTCCTTGGGCGGCTCAGCCGGGAACGGCCATATCACCTTGAGCCGGCAGCCGATGCGCTGCAAGTGTTGCACCACCACGTCGCGGTCTTCGCCCGGCGGGTAGATCACCGCCACGCAGATGCTGCGCAGGTCTTCGTAGAGGCGGCGAAGGCTGGAGCTCATGACTTTGCCAGAGCGGTCTACCGCAGCCAGAACTCCGTAAAGCCGAAGGTTGTCAGGTAGGGATCGGGCTTGACCGGGCCGGCTGCCTCCCAGACCACATCAAATTCGCCGTCGCTGCGGCACACGCCGATACGCGGCGTCAATGCGCAGTGGTTGTTCTCGGGGTCCACCGTGATCACGCCCTCGGGCGAGTCGAACTGCACGCCACGCACGGCTTCTACCAGCTTGCGTCTGTCCATGCTGCCGGTTCGCTGCAGCGCCCGGGCGAACAGGTGAACCTGCGAATACGCGACCTCCGACCAGGTGCTGGTGGGCTTGTCGCCGAATCGCTGGGCCCAAAGCGCCCTAAAGCGCGCGTTGCTCTCGTTCTTGAGCGACGAGAAGTAGGTGGCTGCGGTGATGTGGCCTTCGCACAGCGGCGCGCCAATCAGGCGGATTTCCTCCTCGGTCATCGACAGGCTGGCGATCGGCGTCTTGCGCGGATCGATCCCGTTGTCGCAGTACAACTGGTAGAACAGGCGAGCCGACTGGCCCACGAGCGTGGAAAACACTACGTCGGGCTGGGCTTCAAGGATCGCGCGGATGACCTCCAGCAGTTCGTCCCTGCCGGCTTCCAACGGCAGGTAGAGCTCGTCCAGGATTTCACCGCCGTACTGCTCGACCACGTCGCGCATGATGCGGTTCGATTCGCGCGGGTAGATATAGTCCGCCCCCAAAAGAAAAAGCCGCTTGCCGCGGCTTTGCAGCAAGTAAGCCGCCAGCTGCACACTGTTCTGGTTGGGCACGGCACCGGTATAGATTACGTTGGGCGAGTACTCGAATCCCTCGTAGAAAGAGCAATACCAGAGCAGCGCGTTGTTGCGCTCGACCACCGGCAACACGGCTTTTCGACTGGACGACCGCGAGCAGCCGAAGATGACGTTGATTTCGTCGTCGATCAGCAGCCGGGTGGCCAGGCGCCGGTATTCGTCAGAGTCGCCCTTGGGGTCGTAGGCCGTGGGCACCAGCGGCCGGTCGAGCACGCCGCCTGCGGCATTGATTTCCTCGATGGCCAGGGCAGTACCGAAAAAATGTTCCGACTCGGTCACGCTTGTGGCCCCCGAGCGCGAGAACAGCACGCCCACGCGCCAGCCGGTTTCGACAGGGGGAAATGACGACAACGGTTCCATGAAGCGGCAGCCCTAGTGGTCGAACAGCAATTGGATCTCCTGCGGCGACATCGCCGCCTGCAGCGCCAGCATGGTGGAAATGCGTGCTTTTTGCGCGCTAAGCGACCCGGCGAACAAGGCGCCGGCCTGTCGCAGGCTGTGGCCCCCGCCCGTAAAGCCATACAGCGGCCGCACCCGCCCATGACCGGTACGCGACGTGATAACCACCGTCACTTTGGCTGCGATGGCGCGAACGATGGCGTTGTACATCTCAATATTCACGTTCCCGAGTCCCAGTGCCTCAATGATGATGCCTTCGGCACCATTCTGTACAGCGGCGTCCACCTGCAGCCCGTCGGCGCCTGCGTACATGGGCACGATGTCCACCCGCGGCAGCAACTCTGAGCGCAGCGGGATGCAGGAGCGCGGCCCGGACTGCCGGAAAAAAATCACCTGCCCTGCATCGACCACGCCCAGGAAGCCCGCCTCTCCTGGTTCGAAGGCTTCGATCGCCGTGGTGTGCGCCTTGCGTGCGTGGCGGGCTGCGCTGATCTGGTCGTTCATCACCACGAGCACCCCATGGCCGCGCGCAGCCGGTGAGATGCAGGTTCGGATACCCGCCAAGAGGTTGCGCGGCCCGTCAAAATCCGGCTCGGACGCATTGCGCTGCGCCCCCACCAGCACCACGGGCTTTCCGCTTTGCACCGTCTGGTCCAAAAACCAGGCCGTTTCTTCCAGCGTGTCGGTGCCATGCGATATCACCACCCCCTCGACAGCGGGACGGACCAGCGCATGGTCAACCGCGCGCCTGAGGCTCATCCAGCGGGCCGCATCCATATAGCCCGACGGCACGTTCGACAGGTTCAACAGGTTCACCGCCGCCAGGCTGTCCAGGCCGGGTACGGCGGCCAGCAGATCGGCGCCCGTCAGGGCCGGGACTGCAGCGCCCGTGGCCGGGTCCAGCTTCATGGCGATGGTGCCACCGGTGGCAATCAGCTGACACAGCGGCAGCACGCCCAAGGCGTCTTCATGCATTGCTAGACCCTCAGGTGTTCAAGAACCCTGCGGCTGGCCAGATCGCTACGCGAACTGCCCTCGTCGATCACCTCGCCCTGCTTGAGAACCAGGTAGCGGTCCGCCACATCCAGCGCAAAAGCCACGTTCTGTTCGACGATGAGCATCGCGGTGCCGCGCTGCTTTCTTTCCCATTTCAGTGCCTCGGCTATCGCCTCGATCACGCTGGGCTGCAAGCCCTCGGTGATCTCGTCGAACAGCATGACGTCAGCGTGCGACATCAGCGTGCGCGCCACCAGCAGCATTTTCTGCTCGCCACCGGACAGGGTCCCCGCGTACTGAGTAAGCCGGCTCGTGAACACCGGGAACAGGGCCTGAAGCGGCTGGAAGCGCTCGTCGAACACTTTGTCGGATTCAAGCCCCAGTGACAGGTTATCGCGCACGCTGAGGTCGGCGAACAGAGCCTGCTCCTGCGCCGCATAGCCCACGCCCGCGCGGCAGATGCGGTGCGGCGCCATGCGTGAGATGTCATGCGCGTGCAGCCGCACCGTGCCCTGGCGTTTGGGCAAAAATCCCATGATGGATTTGAGCAGCGTGGACTTGCCCATGCCGTTCTTGCCGAGCAGGGCCAGCGCCTCACCCGCACCTACGATAAGCGAAAGATCGCGCAACACCACCGACGACTTGTAGCCGCTTGTCAGCCCGCTGACCTGCAATGCCGGCTTCATGCGACCTCCTTGCCTTGTCCGGCCGAGCCGGCGTAAATGCTCTTGACCAGTTCGGAGCGTGCTACATCATCAAAGCTACCCTCCATAACGATGGTGCCCTGGTGCAGCACAACAATGCGGGTGGCGACCTCCTGGACAAAATCGAGATCGTGCTCCACCAATAGGCAACACAGTTTGTGGCGCAGCGCCAGCGATGCAAGCACCTGGCCGATCTGGGTGCGCTCGGCCTTTGTCAGGCCCGCGGTCGGCTCGTCCAGCAGCACGATGCGCGGCTCCAGCGCAAGCACCATGGACAGCTCCAGCGCCTGCTGCTCGCCGTGCGACAGGTCGCGTGCGACAGCACCCAGTTTTTTGTCCAGCCCGGTGGTGCGCACAACTTCGAGTGCATAGGCCGGCAGCACCAGGATGTCGGAGCGGCGAAAGAAAAATGGCAGCTGGGTCGCCGTCGTCGCCATCCTCAGGCACTGCGCCACCGTGAGCGATTCGAAAATATTGGCGTTCTGGAACTTGCGGCCCAGCCCCATGCGTACGCAAGCCTCGGGGGGCTTGCGCTCGATGTCGATGCCGCAAAGCCGCACGACACCTGCCGAGCGCTCATCGCCGTCACTCATGCAGCGCATCAGCGTGGTCTTGCCGGCGCCGTTGGGGCCGATCAACCCAACCAGCTCGCCGGCCCGCGCCTGGAGGTTGATGCCTTGCAACACCTTGAGGCTGCCGTAGTTCTTCGACACCTCCTGCATCACCAGTGCTGGTTCAATGGCCCCGGCCTGCAATGGCTGTGTCTTGTGCTCCACAAGACGTGGCTCGCTGTGGGCAGTTGCGTCCAGCCGCAAGGGCGCCAGCAGAACCGGCACCAGGCCTCTGGGGAGCAGCACGATCACCAACACAAATGCACTGCCCAGAATCAGCTGCCAGGCGAACGGCATGCTGCTGCCCAGGTAGGCAGTGGCGACGTTGATGAGGATCGCGCCAAAGAGAGGGCCCCACAGCGTGCCGCGCCCACCCAGTGCCACCCAGATGATGAGCTCGGTGCCCAGTACAAAGCCCGCCAGTTCCGGCGCGACCACGCCACTGAAGGCACCGTAGCCAAAGCCTGCCAAGCCTGCAACGGCCGCGGTGGCCACCAGCGCCATGATCTTGATGCGGGACACGTTGATGCCGAGATAGGCACAGCGCGATTCGTTGTCACGGATCGAAGCCAGCACCCGGCCCGCGTCGCTGCTTACCACCAGCCAAGCCAGTGTGCCAACCAGCAGCAGTGCCGCGCCCGCGACCCAGTACCAGGTTTCCAGCGACCATGAAAAGGTTTCGTAGCCGGTGAGGCCCGAGCTTGATCCGGTCCATTGCCCGCCCGATAGAAGAAGTTGGGAGACTACGATGGGAAGCACCAGCGAGATAACCGTGGCGAAGAACGGCGAGGCTCCCCGGTAAAACGACAGCCAGCCCACAAAGGCTGCCAGCGCGGCGGGTACGACGATGGCCAGAAGCAACGCGATAAGGGCAGACCCTGCGGAAAAGCCCTGGTGTGTAAATACCAGCCCCACTGCATAGGCGCCTGCGCCGAAGAAGGCCGACTGCCCGAAGGTCAGGTGGCCGCTGTAGCCCCACAGCACATCCACTGTGACGGCGACGATCGCAAAGAAGAAGGCCTTGATGAGAATGTTCAACAGATACGTGTCGAACACCAGCGGGCCGGCGGCGACCAGCAGGGCGCCCGCCAGCGCCAAGCCAATAAGGCTGCGCCCCGAGGCGCGTGGCATCGCAGGTTGGGGCCTTGCGCCCGCGGCAGCAGTAGAGGATGTAGTCTGTTCAGTCACGGGAAAAACCTTTGGGGCGGATGCGCAATGTCACGGCGGCGAGCAGCGCGATGGTGAGGCCGCCGAGCACCGGGCTGGCATAGGTGCTGACAAGGACCTGGCAGGCACCGAAGACGACGCAGGTGAGCAGCAGGCTGGCTACCGAGTGGCCCGATACCATGACGAGCATGAACGCGCTCACCAGCCAGGGCACACCCATCATCGGGTCGAGGCTGGACAACGGCGTGATCACGGTGCCGGCCAGCGTACCCAGCGCGGAACCCAGGCTGAAGGTGACGAAACGCACCAGGCTGGAGTTGATGCCCAGGCTGCTGGCGAGCTCCTCGTTCATGATCACCGCCCGCGTTTTCACGCCGAAGCGAGTGCCATTGAGCGTGGCGTACAGCGCGGCGCAGATCACCAGGGCCAGCGGCACCAGCAGCAGGCGATAGGCCGAATACTCAATGCCGCCGATGGCCCAGGTTCCCTGCAACGGCGTGGCCGCGAACTTGATATCGCGCCCGAAGCCCATCACGATCAGCTGCCCAATCACGATGCCCAGGCCCCAGGTTGCCAGGATGGCATCGAGCGGCCGTTTGTACAGCGGGCGCACGATCAGCAACTCCACCACCATGCCGACGACCGCGCCACACGCGATCGACAGCGGCCAGCCCCACCAGGGGTCCAGGCCCAACTGCGTGATGGCGAACGACACATAGCCACCCAGGGTCAGCAATGCGCCGTGCGCGAAGTTGACAATTTTCATCACCCCAAAAACGATCATCAGCCCGGCCGTCACGATAAACAGCATGGCCGCCGTCGTCAGCAAGTCCAGTAGCAGCGCCATTCATTTCTCCAGTTGACCATGCTGTTCATGCTTCTTTACTTGATGTTCGGGCACTGCGCGCCCGGGTCCACCTTGGCATACGTCTCCAGGATGCGGATCGATCCGTCCGAGCGCACTTGACCCAGTCGCATCGATAGGGGCGTGTGGCGGCTCTTGTTCATCTGCACTGTGCCGCGCGGGCCTGTAAAGCTGGCTTCGCCCAGAGCCTTGACGACCTTGTCCGAATCCGTGGACTTTGCCTTCTCAACGGCCGCCTTGTAAAGGAAGAATGCTTCGTACTGCGGTACCGAAAGTTCATTCGGGGCTTTCAGGTCTGCGCCGAACCTGGCCATCATCCGCTTGAGGAAGCCCTGGTTTTCCGGGGTATCGATGCCGGTGAGGTACGACGCCGTCAGGTACTGGCCCGTCGCAGCATCACCCATGGACTTGGCCGTCCCTTCGTCGATGGCCAGATTGCCGTAAGGCACCGTCAGACCGGCTGCCTTGAGCTGCTTTGCCAGCGAAACATTGGGTGCCCCACCTGCAGTGGCGCTGATGAGCGCATCGGGCTTGATCGCGCGGATCTTGGAGACCACCGCCGTCCAGTCGCTGCCGTCAATCGGCAGGTATTCCTCGCCCACCACCTTCCCGCCCGACTGCTGGATGTACTTCGAGGTGAACTCCAGCATGCCGCGCCCGAAGGAATAGTCGCTGCCCACCAGGAAAAAGGTTTTGGCCGCCTTGGTCTTGACGAAGAAATCAACGACAGGCGCGACCTGCTGCTCGGGCACCCAGCCGTTGACGTACATGTAGTTGTTGCAGGAGCGCCCTTCGTAGAACGAGGTGTAGATGTAGGGCACTTTGCCACGCGAGACGATGGGCAGCGCGGCATTGCGCGCCGCGCTGGTTTCCATGGCAATGATGGCGCTCACCTTCTTCTGGAAGATCAGCGTGTCGAAGGCTTTCTGCGCGCCGACGGCGCCGGAGGCGTCATCGACGATCTCGAGCTCCACCTTGCGGCCCAGGATGCCCCCGGCCTGGTTGATTTCATCCACCGCAAGTTGCGAGGATTGCACCACCGCAGGTGCAATCACGCTGTTGGCACCGGACAGACCCACCGCCACGCCGATCTTGATGGGGTCAGCGGCGTGCGCGGTGAAGGCCATCAGCGCGGCAAGGGCTACGCAGGACCGGACGGCTGTTTTGCAAAGACTTCTCATGGTGAAAGCTCCTGGGTTAAGTGGGGAGGAAGGTTGGAGGTGGCGGAAGTTTCAATGCCTGGGCAGAGGCCACCCGGTGCCCAGCATGGTGTCGTAGACATCGTCGCGCCGGTCGCGAATGACGTCGTTGAAAGCGTTGTGGTGTCTTGTGAGGCGCGAGCGGCGAATGTTGATCCGCGCGCAGAGGATTTCCTCGCTGTCAATGCTTGCGGGCCCGGCCAGCGGCCATCCGTCAGCGCCCACGATCAGGCTCTGACCGATAAAGGGCTGGCCGCGCTCGGTACCAATGCGGTTGGCGCAGACGATGTTCAAGCCGTTGCTATGGGCATTGGCCATCGCCAGCGTGTTGGCCATCGCGGGCTTGCCGGGCAGCTGGCCCGGCATGGGCACCCAGTTGGTGGGCATGCAGACAATGTCCGCGCCCTGCACCGCGAGCAGACGATAAACCTCGGGGAACCAGCCGTCGTAGCAGATGACCGATGCGAGGCGGCCCAGTTCGGTATGCACCACCGGCAGGCCGAGGTCGCCTGACTCGAAAAACAGGTGCTCGTCGCCCCACAGGTGCAATTTGCGGTAGGTGCCGAGGTGGCCTTGCGGGCCGATGGTAACGGCGGCGTTGTACAGGCGGTTGCCTGCACGCTCGGCCAGGCCGGCCACGATGTGGACGCTGTGCTTACGGGCCGCATCGGCCCAGGCCTGGGTGCTTTCGCCACCGGGGATTGCCTCGGCCAGCGAGAACGCTTCCTGCCGGCTGCGGAACACGTAGCCCGTGTTGCACAGCTCGGGCAGCACGATGATTTGCGCGCCCTGCTGCGCCGCCTGCGCGATGCATTGCAGCGAGCGGGCGAGGTTGCGCGCCTTCTCGCCCACCTCGGGCGCTATCTGGATGGCCGCGACCGTGATGTCCGGGAAACCGTCCGCGCCGGGCGCTGGCTTTTCAATCGACATTTCCAAACTCCAAAAACAAAAAAGCCCCTGACCGCGCTTTCGCGCAAATCAGGGGCTTTCATAGCCGTTATGTGGTCAGCAATTTTGCTGAGGGACTGTCGCAACCATGTGGTTTGCGTCAGTCAGGGAGCGAAGAATATTTCGATTTGAAGTATGTGTCAACAGGTAATTTAAAAGATCATCGCTGCTTGAAGTGCGCAAAAACCGGCGGCGTGACCCCATTGCAGCCGGCATTTAGCTGTGATGACAAGCGGCCAACGACGCCTTAAATCTGAGGTCTGCATTTGGCCGAAAGCTGCCATCGTCGCCATCGACAGGCGTCGGCGGCAAACTGGCCACGGGCGGCCCGCTGAACCCGTGATGGCCTGTACCATCGGCCCCGTGGATTTCCTTCTTCTTTTGCCCCTTGCGTTGGTCGTCTTGTGGGTGGCCAGGGCCCGGCAGCAGCAACGGCGCATCGCCATCCTGGCGCGCTACCTGTCTGGCCACAACATCGAAGGGAACGTCGAGACGCTCTCGCAAGGCTACTCGCGCGCGCTGGACGAACCGGACTCAGCCCGCAGCGGGCAAGCCTGGGCCGCGCTGCGCGGGACCGAGGACGCCTTGTGCCAGCAGGTCCAAAAGCTCGCGGAAGACTTCGCGGGCGTCGAGCCTACCGCCACGCGCGTGAGCAAGTTCCCGGTCTGGCTGCCCCGCTCGCCCGCGTTCGACAAGTCGTTCGACATGCGCGAGGCGCTGCGCCTGCACGCCCGCGGCATCTGCCGTGCCGTTGAAGAACACGTTGCCGCCCCGAAGGACCGCGCCTTTGCCATCCTGGCCGAGATGCTCCTGATGCAGCACACCTGCCACTGGTATTGCCGGTCGAAGGCCGTGGCATCGGCCCGCATGCTGGCCAGCCATCAAACGGCCTACGAGCAACTTGTAGGGGGCGTGTTGCCGCAGACGCGGCAGGAGTATCTCGCTCTGGTGTCCTGACGACGGCAGGCGGGGCCAAAGCCCGCTATTCCGAGGCGACCCGAGGCGACCCCCATCAGCCCCGCAGCAGTTTCGGCATGACCTTGCCAGCCGCGCCATTTGGGAACAGCACCGGCCTCAGCCGCGCTGGGTCGACCCCAAAGCTTTCAGCACAAACCGCGGTGACCAGCGCGTCCAGCGCCAGCGTCGGCTTGAGGTCGCGGCCGTCCAGCAGGTTCGCGGGGGCCAGCCCGGGCCAGTCGGTGATGACGCGGCCGCCCTGCACGGCCCCGCCCACCAGCATGGCCGCCGCGCCGGTGCCGTGGTCTGTGCCGCCGGTGCCGTTGGCGGCTACCGTGCGGCCAAACTCGGTGGCCACCAGCACCACCGTTTGCGCCCACACCGGCCCCAGCCCGTCTTGCAGCCCTGCCACCAGGCCGTCCAGGCCCCTGAGCTGGTTGGCCAGCCGCGCGGCTTGCCCGCTGTGGGTGTCCCAGCCGTCGGTCTCGATCATGGCGATGCGCGGGCCGTCGCGGCGCGCCAGAAAGCCCGCCGCCGTCTGGCCGAGCGCGGCCGCATCCCGCCGGTTGGCCCCACCGCCCATGCCCCCGGCCATGCTGCGCGCCTCCAGCGCGGAGGACCACAGCGCGTGAAGCTGCGCGTCACCGGCGTAGAGCTGTTCCACCCGCAGCATCAGGTCGTCATTGGCCTGCGGCAGCGCCGAGGGGGCGTAGGAAGTGACTTCGCTGGCGCCGCGCAGCGCCAGCGGCACGCCGGGCGAAAACGCCACCGGGGGCTTGCCGCCGCGCGGCAACAAGCCCAGCAGCCGGTTCAGCCAGCCGTCCTTGAGCTGGTAGGGCGCGCTGCCACCTGTTTCCAGCACGTTCTGCCCGTCGAAATGCGAACGCTCGCGGTAGGCAGACGCCACCGCGTGGAAGAACGTGGCCTGGCCCGCGCCATACAGGGCATGCAGCCTGCCCAGCGACGGGTGCAGGGCGAAGGTGCCGTCCAGCTTGAGCGCGCTGGCGCTGTCAATGGCTAGCGCGCCGCGGGTGCTGGCGTAGGCCGGCTCGGCGTAGGGGATGAGCGTGTTCAACCCGTCGGCCGCACCGCGCTGAATGACGAAGACGAAGCGCCGCTCGGTGTCGGCCTGCGCAAACAGCATGCGCGGCGTGGCCAGCAGCGCCGCCGTGCCGAGGAAATGGCGTCGATCAAGCTTCATTGTTATCGCCTCAAAAACTCGGGGGACACCAGCAACAGCGCCAGCGCCGTGCTGCCGCTTTCGGCCCGGGCGATGGCACCGGCAGTGGCTTCGCTCAACGCGCCGCCCGGCAGCAGGCGGGGCGCCAGCGCGCGGGCATCCACCGCATTGCCGGCCTGCGTGGCAATGCGTTGCGCGGCCTCAACGCGGCGCAGCAATGCGTCTGGCGCCGCCCAGGTGGCGGCCATATCGTCGTAGCCCGCCGGGGAGCCGGGCCGCCAGACCGGCTGGCCCAGCTGGTTCAGCAGGTTGGTAGCCTGCATGGCAGGCACCTCGCTGCGCCCGAGTGCGCGGTAGGTTGAGACGGCCCAGTCCCACGGCGACTTGAACTTGCCGCCCGCCGGCTGCCAGGCCTGCGGCAGGGCCACCAGCTCACGGTACAGGCTGGGCAGGTCGCCACCCGTTCGCAGAAAGGTGGCGGCCAGGCGCGCCACCAGCGCGGGCGGCGGATCGTCGGCCACGAAATGGCGCGCCAGCTTGCGCGCGATGTGCTGCGCGGTGGCGGGTGCCGTGGCCAGGTGGTGCAGGATGTCGCGCGCCTGCTGCTCGCCGCCGGCGGCATGGCTGCGGCCCAGCACCGTGCGGGGCCCGGGCTCGTGCAGTGCTGGCGCGAAGCGGAAGGTAGCGGTGGCCGCGCTGGTGCCGTCATCGGCCGGCAGCGTCCAGCCCGTCAGGGCGCGGGCAAATTCGGTCACGTCTTCTTGCGTGTAGCCGCCGCGCACGCCGAGCGTGTGCAGCTCCAGAATTTCACGGGCCAGGTTTTCATTCAGGCCGCGCCCGCGCTGCGGCTGGCGCTCTTGTGCGCGCAGGGCCACGGGGCTGGCGGGGCCGATGGACTGCGCCTGGTCCAGGTACAGCAGCATGGCCGGGTGCCGCACCACAGCGAGCAACAGGTCTTCAAACCGGCCCAGCACGTGGGGGCGGATGGCGTCTGCCTCAAAGCCGCCGGCCAGGCCCACCACCAGCAGCTTGTCGACCGACACCGCGAAATGGTTGGCCCAGAAATGCACCAGCCTTTCAACAAACGGCGTGGCGGTTTGCAGGGCGCTGGCGGTGCGCGCGCCGGCCGCGGCCACATATTCTTCACGGCCTTTGCGCAAGTAGGCCTCGCGGATGCCGGCGCGCTGGCCTTCCGGCGCCTGGCGTACCGCACGCTGCTGCGCGAGCCAGGCGTCCAGCAGCACCGGCGTGCGCGACACGGGCCGCCAGGGCGCGGGTAACGGCTCGAACTGGTCTAGCTGCTGCAGCACCCAGCGCTGGGCGTCAGCCGGTACCGGCTCGTCAGGCCGGGCTCCGAGGCCAAAGCGATTCAGGGCAATTGCGGCGGGGCTCATGCCCCGCATTGTCATGTGGGGCGCTTCAACGGGGCGTTGAGCGGCGGTATCTGGTGTGTAAAGCAGGGGGGACGGGGGCGTGTGGTGCCGACGACGCAAAGGATGAGGGTCAGTGTTCGCATGTTTTGCTATTAAATTTGTAGTGGCTCACGCAACATTCATACGGGCTGCAGCCAGATTCACCTGCTTAACAAATCTCATGCTCTGTGCATTCGGCACTTCTGGTTTGACAAGGTGCTTGGCCTCGACCGGCAGGCGAAGGCCCGGCGTGCGGCTGGCCTGGCGCGCGGAAGTGGCGCGCGAACACAACCGGCCTGCGTATGTGACCTTCCACGACGCCACGCTGGCGACCATCGCTGCGCTGGCGCCGCAGACGCTGGAGGCTTACGGGCCCGAGATGTTGCGGGTTTCGCTATTGAATTGATAGCGTGATACACAGTATTGGTAGGGGCTGGAGCCCGATTTGGTACTGAAAAGATGCGCCAAAGGGGTTGAGGCGTTGCAAGCTAATGGAGTCACATAAAACGTCGAATCAAGCCTGTCCAGAACATTCGTAGCCGGCGCTTCAGCAGATGCGACCTACCAGGTGCCATGATTCCCGATTGCCAGACTGCGGTGTCACAACACCCGCCCCTGGCTGGAAGCAGGCACTGATGACTGGTCTACTGACCAAACGAAAGCGCGTCTCAGGAGTTGTCGAAGGGACCACGGCGGTGCTGCTGATTGCGGTCCTTAAAGTGGCGATTCGTTCAAGCTAAGCGGTGGAATAGGGCAGATGCGACCGACTAGACTTCTTCCTAAGTTAACGGAGTTGCACAGGTGGACCGGATAAAGCAGTCACAGAGTGATCTTCGAGCGGCGCTTAAAGAGCAAGTCTCTCTACTGGTGAATTTCTGTGCTGGGTATGACGCTGGCATGATTGCCCTCGCAAAGCCGATGGCGACTGCTTTGCGCGTGTGTTTACACCACCGAGGTCGGTCAGCCTCACTACTTCATCAACTCGGTTTGCGCGGCGGTCGGTTTTTTTCTGTGTCTGGGCGTTTGAAGCACAACACTGTGCCTATCGGATGTTCGCTAACTCCCATGTCCTTCAGAGATGGCAGCGGCCATTACGTACCACAACTTGACCGACCAAGTGAGCGCGACAAACTGCCGTTCCCTGAGTGGTGGACGGGTGCGGTGCTCCGCGCTCCCACTGGGGAAACGATGTCTCGTATGGACATCGTGACGGCTGTGGCAGATATGGACGGTGGAGCTCACGTTGATCCAACCCTAGCACCGCTCTACGCTCGGTTTCGTTCAGGGGAACTTCTAGGTTTGCGCGCCGTCAGCATTGGAGATGGGCAAATTCGGATGACCTTGCCAATTTTTGTATCGTCAGAGAAGGCCGTCAAGGACGCGGAGACTAATGAGGGGCTACTTACGAGCCCGCAATACCCAAGTATCCGAACGGTTGCTCACGAGGTGCTCCTCACAATGGAGCGGTACGCAGCTTGGAGCTTTTCTACGCCGTATCAGTTTGCTACGGAGCATCAACCGACCAGAACTAACTCCGAGGAGCGCTACCCATGATCGTCTTGAACAGTCAAAAGGAAATCGTCCGAGTCGAAAACTGGAGCGACATTACAGAGCGGCCTGGGTTCTCGGGGGATCTCGACCCAGCAAAACACACTCTGGACTCGATTCTGGGGCGCTACGCGTTCGCGGAGAAAGTACCTTGCGGCCTCTCCAATTGCCACACACCACATAACCGGGGCTACATCGTGGCGACTAAGGAGGGTCGCGAGACCAACATCGGTAAGGACTGTGGAAAGACGTACTTCGGTGTTGATTTCCAAACGCTTTCCAACAAGTTTGATAGAGACATTACAGAGAAGGAGAACCGCGAAAAGCTTTGGGCTTTCTTCTTCCGCAGCGAGGACGTGGCCGCTAAAGTCGCCGAGTTGCGTTCAGGCGAATTCGGGGCAGATTGGGTCTACAAGCAATGCGTCGCTATGCAGGACATCCGCAATGTGCCCTCGAAGATCGTGCGCAAGGTTCTTTCAATGGCGAAGGCACGAGACTCGCGCATCACGCGTGAGCGCGAGGCTACACAGGAGGAAATCGCTCGCATGGAGCAAATGCAGGGCCGGAGGTTGCCGGGATCTCAGTTCATTTCCGAACCATTGGGTGAATTGCGGGGACTAGAAGTTCTCTACGCAGAGAACAACCTACGCTCTACTCTGATCGAGGATGTTTCGGAGAAGCTAAAGGAGCTAAACGAAATACAAATCGACTCGCTGACATATGAACAGTTGAGTAAGTGGTCGCGGTGGCTTGGTGCCCTTGATGCAATACTCGACCGCGCGACTGATGCCATTCAAAGCGGGCGGCGCTTCCTGACGCAAGAAAATCTCCTGCCACTGGCCGATGCCGCCGACGTGAACACTGAGGATAACGACCGGTACATAAAGTTCTTGCGGCAGTATCCGAAGCGATAACTATCGCTAACGGCCAACACGCGCGACTAGTTTCAGTTAGCTTTCGGTACGCACCGGCACCTATTGATCCACAGCAAACGTGTTCCTGCCTCCCGCTTCCGCATGATGGCGTCTGATGCGCAGGGCATCGCATCGCTTCGCAGCTGACACGAACTACTCCTGCGTACAGCCGCCTCATATCACGCCCAACCACTTGTTGGCCGCAGTTTCGGTATCCGCTGGTGTGTAGCGGATGCGAACTGGGAACTGCCGGCGCTGCTCTTCAGACATATTTACTGCAGACACGACTACCGAGATCTGTCCCCCCGACGGGCGAGCTTGAGCGTGGAGCCCCAGCTTCGCGTCGAAAGGCCGTGGCGGCTTCCCATGGCGCATGTGTTCGGCCTCCCAAACCCATTTGGTGCCAACGTCATCGCCCTCTTTCACATAAAACTCATCTCGGTCGCGCCGAAACTCCACGCCTTTCGGATGGGGCGGTGAAAAAAACCCCAGTTCACCCAGCCGGGTGTGCCTTACTAAGTCATCCAGCTCGGTGCGCGGTTCGGGCGGGCTGGGCGGTTTTGGCGAACTAAGCAACGCCTGAATAAGCTTCGGAAACGCCGTTGGTCGCGCCAGGACGAGCCCCGCACTGGCTTCGATCTCGACCTCGACATATTCGGCTGGGGTGCCACCCGTATTGGAAACTAGAACGCCAACATCGATTGTCGATTCACGAAATCGGAGTGCGCTATGGAATCCCTCAAGGAGGCCGCCGATGCGTTCTTCCCATTTCAAATACTTTTCATGATATTTTTCGATCTCCCAGTCAGGTGGCGGGCGCTTCCGGCCGAAGCCGCTGAACGCTGGCAACGCCTCGTACGGTGTGAGCGAGAAGTCAGTCTTCATGGGATATCGAGCTCGTATCGCATCCCTCAATCTGGCGACAACGGAAGGCGCAAGAGGTGCGTAGTCGGGCACCGTCATCTCAATCGAGGCAACATCACCTACCACGCCAATTTCAATCGCTGGATACTGTCTAGATAGTCGCGCGACTTGCTCCTCCAACTGCCTAACGCGCTTATCCCTTTCATCGGGCTCGGGCTGTAGCAGCCATTCGTCCGGCACAGCGAAAAACGTCAACCCCCTCCGCCGAGCCTTTACCTTCAAGTTGGTATCGTGCGTGATGAGGGCGCAAACTCCTTGGCCCTTAGCAAGTGCCATCGCAGCGACTTCGAGCAAGATCGAGTCATCGTTCGACTGGCCTTCATCATTGGGAAGCTCCGGGGCAAAGCGGGCGAGTACTCGCACCGGCTTTTCCTGAACTACAAAAGTCTCGGCGTCGGATGCAAGTAACGCATCCAGAAACTTGAGGGCGGCTCTAGCCCTTTGCGCCCGCCGATTGTTCCCATCGGCCTTGTGTTTATCCAACTCTGCAAGAACAACGCTTGATATGAGCAGAGTGACTTCCTCCGATCCAGAAAATCGCCTCCAATCTAGGTCGGCAAGTGGCCGACACTGCAAGAAAAGGTTGGTGTCCAAGAAGTAGAACTGCATGCGGCAGTGTACTAACTAGGCATTTCTACGCCACTTGATCCGGCCACGCCTTCGACGGCCGCTCGACCCGCGCACCCGGATCGCGTCAACTGCTGCGGCGGTGAGCGGAAAGGCACTTGCGGGGTGCCCATCATGCTTCTTGATCCCCGCGGCGTTGCACCATCGTTTTCTTCGCCCCGCTTGGCGTCTCATAGGAAAAAGCGACTGTCCGATGAACACCTAGTCGAAGCATCCGCAATACCAAGATGTCTGCTCCTTACAAGGAGCGGAAGTCTACAAAGAACTCCAGCTCGGTATCCGAAGCACCAACTGCAGTGCGATCAATATCAGATTCGGCGCGATAGATTCGTTACTGAATTTATAGCGCTTTACACAGTATCCACGCGGGATACAGCCGAATTCGCCTGCCAAACAAGGCTCATATTCTGTGCACTCGGCACTTCTGGCTTGATGGGGTGTCTGGCCTCGACCGGCTGGCGATGACCCAGCATGCGGCTGGCCTGGCGCGCCGAAGTGGCGCACGAACACAAATTGCCCGCGTATGCGGCCTTCCACCACGTTACGCTGGCGGCCAGCGCCGCGCTCGCGCCGCAGACGCTGGAGGATTTGCAGGGCGTGAGCGGGATTGGGGCCAGGAAGTTGGAGGCTTACGGGCCCGAGGTGCTGCGGGTTTTGCTTGCGAATTGATAGCGGGCTACGGTTCTCGCACACCGTCCGTCAAGGCCATTTCTTTGCAGCGGTTGTATAGGCATCAAGGACGTCAGCCCGAACCTTGTCCCACCTCGCCTGACCACCGGGAGCCCACTTGATAAACGCATTCGCGATTTCCGAATCCTCGCTCCAGAAGTGGATGATCCCGGCGATATTCGATTTCGTATGCAGATGCAGATC
>CALROG020000002.1:0-162101 GCA_943369755.1 Ramlibacter sp. 2FC | reverse complement strand
CTCACAAAAGCGTAGGTGCCACCGGTGAGTGTGTCGCCGCCGAACAGCGAACCCGAGGTAACGGTCGCAGTGCCCGCCGCGTTGGTGGTGCCGTCATAGACCCGGTTCACGCTGGTCGTGCTAACGGTCAGCGGTGCCTGCATGATGTTGGCAGTTACACCCGTGGGTTGCACCACGACATAGTTGCCCGCATCTCCGCCGGTCAGGCCAAAGCCTGTGACGGTGACGGCCTTGCCTGTTCCCACATGCTTGTCGGCAAATGCACCGACACCGGTGCCGGTCACGCTGACCGTGTCGCCACCAAAGCCGGTGACAGTAGCGGTGCCGCCCAGCGTTGCACCCGTGGTGCCGTTGTAGTTGCGGTTGTTGGCCGTGACACCCGTCACCGCCAGGTTGGCCTGAGTGATATTGCTGGTGTTATTGGCCGCCTGTGTCAGTGTGTAGTTGCCACCGGCATTGCCGTCGTTGACCGAAATGCCGCTGACGTTAACCGTGACGTTGCTGCCCACGTTCTTGCTGACGAAGGCAAAGGTGCCACCAGACAGCGTGTCACCCGCGTACAGCGTCCCAGCCGTGGCAATGGGCGTACCCACGGCGTTGGTGGTCGCGTCGTAAACACGGTTGATGGCGCTAGTGCTGACGGTCAGGGCCGCTGGCGTGATGGTGCCGGTGACGGAGTTGTTGGTGACGGCGTAGTTGCCGCCGCCGTTGCCGTCAGTCAGGGTGTAGCCACCGTTTACCTGTAGCGTGCTGCTGTTCGAACCCAGCACATGTTTTGTGGCAAACGACTGAGTCAGCCCGGTCAACGAGTCGCCGGCCTGCAGACCGGCGAAAGTGACGGTCCCGCCAGAACTGGTGGTGCCGTTGTAAACGCGGCTGTCGGTCACCGCGTTCAGCGTCAGAGTCCGTTGGGTCACGCTGGCGTTGGCCGCGTTGTAGGTGACTGCGTAGCCGGACGGTGCGGTCAGTGTGCCGATGCCTATGGCGTAGGTTCCGACATTCTTGCCGGGCGCGGTTACTGCGAGCGAGCCGGTCAAGTTGTCCTGGGTGAACACCCCGCCATAGCTTGCTGCATTGATCAGGCCAGAAACCCCATGCGTTGGTGACGCAAAGATGGTCGTGCCATCGTAGACGCGTGTTTGGGCGTTGGCAGTAATGGTTGCGGTTGGTTGCTGCGAGAACACATAGCGGTTGCCCGCAGCGATGGTGCTGGGGATGTTGCCCGTGATGGTGGCGTTGTACACCGCGGCATTGCCGGACAACAGCGCGCCAAATGTGTTGGCCGACGGCTGGGTTGAGTACACCAGCCAGCGCCCGCTGGCCGCCGACATGGCACTGGCACCCGCGGTGTTGATGTAGTTGCCGCCTGCCGCCAGCACGATGGCATCGTCGCTGGCAGTGGTGCTGATGACTGCGCCTTGTGTCAGATTGCCTTGCGAGCGCAGCGACACGGCACCGCTGCCGCCCGACACCGCACCGCTGACGAGCAGGTTGGCGGTGCTGTCCAATACCGTGATCCCGCCGGCAGAAGTGGAAAGCGTGCCTATTTCTGTGAACTTGTTGCCGCTCGCGCCCAGGTTGATGCTGGACGCATTGGTGGCACCTGTGAGCAGGCCCACGTCAACGCTGGTGGATGCCTGCTGGCTGACGGCACCCGAGACGGCGTTAATGCTCATGCCTCCGGTGGCCGTGGTGTTGCCCAGTGTGATTGAGCTTGCATTGCTCAGCGAAACACCGGACGCCGACACCGTGCCAGCGCCAAGCGAAAGCGCACCCGTGGTGAACCCGTCCAGCCCGAGTGCGGATGCCGCTGACACCGTTTTGCCCGCGGCCAAGGTGATGCCATTGCCCTTCAGGGTGGCGGTGCCCGAGGTGCCCGTCACGTCCTGATTGACCGTCAGAAGGCCACCGGACTCAACGTTCAAAGTTCCACCACTGACTCCGAGAATGCCCACCACTGCGTCGACCGTGCCCACTTGCATGGCGGTGGAGCTTTTGACCGCCAAACCGCCGGCGGCGAAGCGACCACTGAGCTGGCTGATCGAATTGCCTGCGTTGTTCAGCGTGACCGTATTGGCGTCGGCGTTCAGGTTGGCGACGGTAAAGGCGGCGATTTGCGAGATGCCCGGCCCCGAGGCCGAATTGTTGATGAGGCTGAGTGCGCTGGTGCCAGTGGGGTTGACCGTGCCGCCTGTATTGCTGATCGTGATGCCACCGGTGTAGGTACTCCCGCCAATCACCAGCACAGACGCCACAATGTTGTTAATTTCGGAGCTGCTCAGGTTCAGTGCCGCTGTTTCTGAGGTTCCGCTCAGAGTAATGGCGCGGCTGGCGGTACTGGGTACGACCATGGTGCGTCCGCTGCCCGAATTGACACCGCTGGCGATGTTGATGCGGTCACCAATGAGCTTGATCTCGCCCCCGCCGGTCGTCAGCGTTGTGCCGGTCAAACTCACCTGGTACGACGATGCCGGCGCTGGTGCTGGCACGCCTGAACCGGTGATGGTAAGGGTGGCGCTGCCTGAGCCATTAACGCTTCCGCCGGACAAAGAAACACCCGTTGCACCGACTGCGCTGGTCGCCGACACCGTGCCACTGATGGAAATGGCCGCCGTCGACGAAATGCTGCCCTGTATCGACGTGGCCACCACGTTCGTGGCGGTGGTCGATGACAAGACGCTGCCGGTGGCGGTCAGGGCACCCCCGCCGGCCGAAACAACGGCGGTCAGGCCGATATCCAGGCCGATGCCGGCACCGCCCCCAACGCTGGCTGAGCCGGTCAAGGAAAGTTGATTGCCGGCAGCCACCTTGCCGTTGATGGTCAGGCCGCGGCCATCGGCCGCGGACGGGTTGTTGAATGTGCCCGATAGATTGATGTTTCCACCGGTGCTGGCAATGGTGGCGCCATTGTTGATTTGCACGCCATGGCTCACGCCGTGTGAATTGCTGCCCGCAGTGCCGGTGACAGAAATTGCACCTGAGCCCGAGCCCACGCTTGCACCCGAATCGAGGCGAATGCCGGTTGTGTTCTCGACATAGCCCGATGCGCCCGTGATGCCTGAAAGCGTTAGGCTGCCGCTGGTAGAGGTGATGGTCGAATTCTTGACCAATAGCCCGCTGGGTGAGCCTGCACTGGACGTATGGCTGGTGAGCTCACCCTGCACGGTGACGTTGCCCGACCCTGTGTTCTGGATCCTTGATGCGGTGCCGGTGACGTTTTCAATGAACAGAGAATTTGGAAAAGTCAAACTCGACGCGCCCTTGGCCTGAACCAGCAGGTTGCCGCCCGAGGCGGTCAGCGTAGCGCCCTGGATGTATACACGTGAGTTGGTGCTGCCAAGGGTCAAACCGCTGCTGGCGGTAATCGTGGAGCGGTCTACCCGCACCCCAAAATTGCCCGCGGAAGTGGTGCCGCTCACATTGACGTTGCCACCGGAAACCTGTGACCCGCCCAGAGAATCTTCGATGTTGACGCCAAAGTCTGAGGTGGTGGTAGACCCGGTGAGGGTCACGCCACCTGTACCGGCATTCACGGTCGCCGCTGAAATTTTGACGCCGTCGCCCAGTGTCGTGCCGATACCGGAGAGCGCTATCGCTCCGTTGCTCGATTGCACCGTGGTGGAGCCCACGGTCAGCGGGCCTGATGAGGTCAGGGTGATAGCGCCACCGCTGGCCGTGTTCTGAATGCCGTAGCCAAGGCCCAGGTTTTCAACGCTGATGGCGCTGGAGCCGGAATGCGCCAGCAAGATGGAGCCGCTGCCTGAATTACCCGCGCTGACTTTTGCAGCGTTGATCGTCATGTTGCCGCTGGCACCGTCGTTGATGCCGCCTACGGCGATCATTTTCACGTCGTTGCCCCACAGCGTGGTACCACTTTGCTGGGAAATCGCGCCTGCCGCAGACAGGGTGACATTGCCGGCGATTCCGCCCGAGGCGCGCGCATCCACATGCGCGCCACCCAGTGTCATGAAGCCACCCGAGATCAGGCTGACGTCACCGCCGTTGCCGCCGGGCGGCGTGGTTTTGACTTCTCGCACCACCAGGTTGCCGCCTGCGCCGCCTGCATTGAGCGTGACCGCCCCGCCGTTGCTTCGCACCCCGCCAATATTGATCTGCCCGGCGGTTGTGCTGAAGCTCACTGCCCCGCCATTGGTCTGGAAGCGGTCGTTTACATCGGCAGTTGCGATGATGTCGCGCCCCGCCGTGATGGTGAAGGTGCTGCCACCCGTCACGCTGCTCAGGTTCAACAGGTCGTCTGAGAGGTTGTTCAGGATCACGTCGCGCGAGGCGTTGAGCGTGACGTTGCCCGAAAGGCCTTCGAGCGTCTGCTCGGAAATGGTGACGTTGGTGGTGGTGTCGGGTTCTGCCGCCCCGATCAGGTTGTCTGAAAGCAAAGCGTCGTTGGCGCCGCCACTGCCCGTCACGATGGTGATGTCTTGCGGGTCGAGCAGCAAGTGGCCGGCTTGGCCCTTGGGCGCAGAGGTGTCTACCGAGGCGCGAAACGCCAGCGTGCCCTTGCCTGACGTTTCTACCGCGCCGCCATTGCCACCAAGGGCACCGCCCCGGGCCTCAATCCGGCTGCCGACGCGGGTAGTGTCATCGGCCCACAGCACCACGGTGCCGCCATCGCCGTTGTCGGTGGCATTGGCCTTGATGGTGCTGCCGGTCTCGGCTGTTGTTTGCTGGGCGTTGCTGATGCGGGTGTCTTTGCCTTGCCAGCCTCCGCCAATCAGAACCTCGCCGCCGCCCGCCGCGCCGCTGGCGTCAATCAGGGCACCGCTTTTGAGCCGAACCTTGTTGGCCGTGGCATGAATCTGGCCACCCAGCGTGGCTTTTTGCGCGCTAACGGTGCCGCCGATTTCTGCCTCCGCTTGAGCCTTGAGCACCACTTTGCCGCCCTGGGCGGTGACGGCAGTGGCGTTGATCAGGCCGGAATGCCTGAGCGTGCCCGCAAACACACCGACGGCGTCGCCCCTGAGCTGGCCCAGGTTGACGGCTTGGTCGGTGGGTGCCTGCAAGTGCAGGCGGATGCCCTCCAGGCCCCGCCCGGTGAGTTCAACCTTCTGGCCTGCAGCAACGACGGTGGCACCGTTGGGGGCTTCAACCAGCGCCTGTGCGCCAATCTGCACGTCCGTGCCAATCAGCACGATGTCGCCGCCGCGCGCAAGAATCCGGCCATTGGCACTGAGCAGGTTGCTGGCAAAGCTGTCGCCGCCAAAAACAAGCCGCCCGGCCAGCGCGTCGGCGTCGGTCATGCGCAGGGTGGAGGCGGTGAAGCCTGCGGTGTCCACCACAGCGCCCGCGCCCACTGCAATGCCCGCCGGGTTCACCAGCACCAGCCGGCCATTGGAGCTAAGCGTGCCGAAGATTGCGCTGGGGTTGCTACCCAGCACACGGTTGATCGAGGTGCTGTTGGCCGCGGGCTGGGCAAAGTGGGTCACGCTGCCCGACGGCACGTTGAAGCTTTGCCAGTTGATGGCCGAGTGGCCGCTGCCCGCGCCGTTCTGGGTGGTGACCAGCGTATGGTTGCCCTGGGTCGTGACGCTCGCAGCGCCATGAATGGCGACGCCGCCTGCCGGTTGCGCCAGCGCCACCGGTGCCGTGAAACAGGCTGCCAGCGACAGTGCCAAAGTAACGGGGCGATGGCCCGCGACGGCGGGGCCAGCTGCAACCTGAGAAAGCCGGTTCAGCTCGCGCCGCGTGGGGCGAAGAAGGGGGATAGTGACCACGGCCGGCAGTTTGGTGAGGTTGAACTTACGTATTGCTACATAACTTATAGCCGATCAACGCGGCTGAGCCAAGGCAAAAATGCCGTTTTTATGGCCCGTTCCATTGGCGCAGGGTGTCTGGGGCGGCTTTGGAGTGGCCGCTACGCAACGGGCGTACCGCGGTGCCCAGGGCGATCCAGCCCACCAGGGTTTCACCAGGCTCGCAAAAAGCTTGCGCAACTAGCGGCGCGCGGGCTTTGTCGCCACTGAGAATTTTGCCTGCATAGCCCATGGCGTGCGCCGCATTCAGCAGGTTGGCAACCGCACCGCCCACGCACATCCATTGCTCGTGCGCCGGTACCAGCGGGTGGCCCAGGTCAATGCGGGCCAGCACCGCCAGCGTGACGGGTGCCTTCAGTGCCCGTTCCCGTTCAATGGCGATCGCCTCAGCGCTTTTGCCACGGGCCTGCGCATGCCGGGCAAACAGTTGCGCCAAGCGTTCACGCGCATCGCCTTGTACCACCGCAAAGCGAAAAGGCACCAGCTCGGCATGGTCGGGTGCCCGCAGCGCGGCTTGCGCCAGCGTTTGCAACTGCTCGGGGTTGGGCCCCGGCTCGGCCAGGTGCTTGATGCCCAGCGAATAGCGTGAGAGCAGGGTGTCGATGGCGCTGGGGGTAGCAGGCATGTCAGAACACCAGGGTTCGCCAGGCGGGCTCTGCACAGCGCGCTGCAAACTGCACTACGCCACCGGTGGCTTGGCATTCATCTGCCAGGTCGGCGCGGGCTAGCCCTTGATGGTGCAAGGCCTGGGCGCAGGCCATCAGGCGAACCCCGCTGGCAGCCGTTTCCTGCCAGTACATTTCAAGCAATTTAGGCTGCAGCCCGTATCCAACCTGCGTCAGCCGCTCACTTTTTTGTAGCAGTCGAATACTGGTGGCGGTAAAGTAAAGCTCAACCGCCATGTCCATCGCGGCGCAGGCCTGGGCTGTCAGGAAGAGCGTGGCCACGCGTTCTGGTGCCTGTAGCCCGGCAGACCACACCAGAATGGCCGTGCCCTCAACGCGTGGGGCCAGCGTCGTCATGCGGACGGGTCGTCCAGGTTTTCAAGCTGCATGCGGTCCTGCATTGCCTGGCGCAGCGTTGTGCCGTAGGCCAGTTGCGTCAAGTCTTGTTCCCAGCGCGTGGGGTTCAGGGTCACCAGCCAGCCCTGACCGTAGGGGTCGCGTTCAATGATTTCGGGCGTGTCCACCAGCAGCGGATTCACTGAGTCCACCGTGCCGCTCACGGGTGTCTTGATGGTTACCACCGACTTGTTCAGTTCAGCCACGGCAAGGGTCGCACCTTGCTCGACCGACGTGCCCGGTTCCTTGGGCCGACACATGAAGAAGTTGCCGCTGAGGTGCACGCCAAAGGTGGTGATGCCCACCCGCACCCGCCCGTCAGGCAGTGGCGCGGCCCACATATCGCGTTCCAGAAAATAAAAACGCTCGTCGGGAAACTCAAAACCCAGCAGGTTCATGGCGCGGTGGGGAAATGGCGGAAGGAAGCGGGAGTCGAACCCACCCGGCGACGCATGGCGCCACCCACTGGGTTTGAAGCCCAGCCGCCCCACCAGGAGCGTTTTCCTTCCATGTTCATGCACTGTCCTTTTCGGGGAATAGCGGCGTTCCAGGGCGTAGCAGGTGGCTGTCACCGACACGGCGCAGGAAGCCGATTCTGTCAAAGAACTCAAGTATCTGTATGGCACGCTTGCGACCCAGGCCGGTTGCGTCGCGAAAGCTCGCCGCCAGAACCAGACCTTCACGCGCCTCGATGGCGCGCACCAAACCGGCCAACTGTTGCATCGCCTGCGGGTGGTAGTACAGGTCCTTGACGATCTGGAACACCTCGCCGCCTTTGGCCAGCCGTGCCAGCACACTGCGCACCTGCGCTTCGGGCAGGCGTGCGGTACCGGCAATGTCGCGCACCCAGGGCGGATCAAAGCGGCCCTGCAGCAACAGGGGCAATGCGCGCTGGGCTACCACGCGCTCGGCCTCGCGTAGTTCGGCGCCGTGCTCGGCGAGGTGGACGAAGCCGCTACGCCGGGCAATCTTGCCGGCCTGAACCAGCTGGTCCAGCAGCGCGCCCCAAAGGGCCTCGGGCATGCGCGGCAGCGCGAGCCGTCGTGCGCGCTTGACGTCGGGGCCAATGTCTTCTGGCAGGCGAGTGTGAAATTGTTGCAGCATGGCCAGCACGGCGGTTTCGTTTTGCGCCAGGCGCTCGCTGGCAATCGCCCATTCATTACCTTTGCCAAACACCGCACCGGGCAGTTCAGACGGGTCAAACGGCCATTGGCGCATCCCGCTCTGGCGCAGCCATTGCGAAGCGTGCACACCAAATGGCGCGCTGGCCAGCGCACCGGTCAGGCGCAGGGCGGGTTCTGGCGCGCGCTGGCTTTGCAGCAGGGCCAGGCGTTCGGGTGTCTGGCGGTAGCGCGTCGGGCCTTGCGCGTCGAGCACCCGGCCGCCTGCCACGGTGCGTGTGGCCGATGCATCGCGCAGCACCAGCCGGTCACCCTGCCAGGCTTGAATCGGGTTCCTGCAAACGATCTGCGCCAGCGCACTCTCGCCCGGCGCAAGGCTGTTGCACCCCAGCAGGGCAACCGAAGCCATTGCCTCCTGCGTGCCCAGGTGCAGGTGCACCGGTGTACCCGAGCGCAGCGGACGCTCTTCGGTGGGTGCCACGCTGAGCCAGACGTCAATGCGCTCGGTGCTCAGCGCAATCGCCGGGTCGCACAGTGTCTGGCCACGTTCCACCTGGCTGCGTTCCAGCCCGGCCAAGCCCACCGCGCAACGCTGGCCAGCCTGCACTTCGCTCATGCTGCGGTTGTGGCTGTGCAGGCTGCGCACGCGGTAGCTTTCGCCGGGCGCGTCAGCCAGGCACAGCATGTCGCCCAGCTTCACGCAGCCCGCTACCGCACTGCCGGCGACCACAGTGCCAATGCCGTCCAGGGTGAACACCCGGTCCAGGCTCATGCGAAATCCCGCCGCCCGGTCCGCGGTTCGAGCGCCGGCCTGCGCTTGGGCCGCCAGCAGGTCGCGCAGCGCATCCATGCCGTCGCCGCGCTGCGCCGACACCGGTAGCACCACGAACTGGTCGAGCTTGTAGCGCGCCAGCAGTTCGCGGGTTTGCGCCTCACGCAGGGCCAGCAGGGTGGCATCGACGCGGTCGGCTTTGGTGATGATGGCGGCGCCGCGGGTGATGCCCAACAGGGAAAGTATGGTCAGGTGCTCTACCGTCTGGGGCATCACGCCGTCATCGGCCGCCACCAGCAGCAAGGCATAGTCGATGCCACTTGCACCGGCGACCATGGTGCGCACCAGCTTTTCGTGGCCAGGTACATCGACAAAGCTGAGTGTGGTGCCGTCTGGCAAGGCCACCGACGCATAGCCCAGCTCAATGGTGATGCCGCGGCGTTTTTCCTCGGGCAGGCGGTCCGCATTGACGCCGGTCAGTGCCTGCACCAGCGCGGTTTTGCCATGGTCGATGTGACCGGCCGTGCCAATGATCATGTCAGGCCATTGCCTGGCGCAGTGCGCCCAGTTGAGCCGTGAAGTCAGACGCGTCGTCAAGGCAGCGGCAATCAAGAATCATCCGGTCGTCTGCAATGCGCCCGACCACAGGCATGGGCAGGCCGCGCAAGGCCAGAGCCAGTGCGTCCAGCGCCGTGCCGATGCCGCGCTTGCCGGGCAGAACCGGGGCGATGGCGACACCCGCCGACGGCAGCAGGTCTATTGGCAGCGAACCAGAGCCAATCTGGCTCATCAGCGCAATTTGGGTGACGCTGAACCGGGGTGCCAACGCTTCAGACAGGGGGGCAAGAATGCGCAGTGCCATGGCGGCAATGTCGGCCTGGGGCCGCGACAGCCAGCGCAGCGTGGGCAGTTCCAGCGCCAGGCGTTCGGGCTGCAGGTAAAGCAGCAGGGTTGCTTCAAGCGCGGCCAGTGGCAGCTTGGACAAGCGAAGCGCGCGTTTCATGGGAAACCTGCGGATCCGGCCAATCAGTTCCTTGTTGCCGACAATCAGGCCGGCCTGCGGCCCGCCCAGCAGTTTGTCGCCCGAAAAAGTGACTACCCCGCAACCCGCAGCCAGCATTTCTTGCGGCGTTGGCTCCTTGGGCAGGCCGTAGCGGCTCATGTCGATCAGCGAGCCGCTACCCAAATCAGTGGCCAATGCCACGCCGCGCGCGGCCGCCAGCGGGGCCAGTTCAGCCTCGCTCACACTGCGGGTGAAGCCCTGCACCGCGTAGTTGCTGGTGTGTACCTTCATGAGCAGTGCGGTGTCGGGTGTGATGGCCCGTTCGTAGTCGGCAAGGTGGGTGCGATTGGTGGTGCCGACTTCGACCATATGGGCCCCGGCGCTGGCCATGACGTCGGGCATGCGGAAAGCGCCACCAATCTCCACCAGTTCACCGCGCGAGACCACCACTTGCTTGCCGCCTGCCAGGGCGGCAATGGTCAGCAGCACGGCCGCAGCGTTGTTGTTCACCACTGTGGCCGCTTGCGCGCCGGTGATCTCGCACAGCAGGCCCTCGACAATGCTGTCGCGGTCACCGCGGCTGCCGGTGGCGAGGTCGTACTCCAGATTCAACGGCCCGCGCATCATGGCGCTGACATGGTCGATGGCGACCTGTGGCAGCACCGCGCGGCCCATGTTGGTATGGATCACCGTGCCGCTGAGATTGAGCATGGGCCTGAGCCGCGACCGGGTGCGCTCGGCGCAACGCCGTTGCAGCTCGGCATTCAGCGACTCTTCATCCGCCAAAGCGGCAGGCGGATTGCCGTCCAGCACGGCCTGGCGCAGTTCGCCCAGCAGTGCTCGGGCCTGATTCGTCACCAGCGTCGCGCCGTGGCGTGCCACCAGTGCCTGCGCGCTGCTGGCGCTGACAAGGCGGTCGACCGAGGGCAGCTTTGACAGCAGTGCCTTCGGACCATCAACGATGGATCCGGCAGGCGTGGTCACTAGGGGCTCCGGTCTTCAGTGGTGTGGGCCGCGTCCAGTTCTTCATCTGGCGCGCCAAACAGCAGCATGAAGTTGACCCCATGGCGCTGCTTGTGGCCGTCAGACACCAGCAAGTCCAGCGTGACCGAAGCCAGGTCGTCGGCAGCCGGATCGACGTAAGCGTCTTTTTCCATCGAAACGATCTTCAGATAGTGGTCGCAGTCGTCGCAGACCTCAGCACGCACCGCGCCTCGGGGCGGGGTGACGGTGGCCTGGGGCGTCGCATCGGCGGCTTGCTCCAGCTCCTGGTAGAAGATGCTGCGCGTGCTTTCACAACGGCTGCATTTCACCCGAACCATATGCCATTGGCTTTGGCACAGGGCGCAGTGCAGGTAGCGCGTACCAGTGTCGTCACTGCCAAGGCGAACCACGCTGGCCACCGGCTTGCTACCGCAGCAGGGGCACAGGGTGGCGTCATCCACACGGCCAAAGGCAAGTTCGGGGTAGCGCGCCTGGGTCCGCGCCACCAGGCGTGCCCAGTACACCTGCAAGGCGGCACCGATCAGCGGTGCCTGGCCAAGGTTCAAACCCAGCATCACACCCGCCAGCAGCCGGTCGGCCTGACGCTCGAGCTCTTCGGTGGGGCTTTCCTGCAACGCGACCACGGTGTCACGGGCTGGGCCGGCCAGCAGTGCGGGCAGCAGGTCGGCCAGCATCTGGGCCAGGTCTTCGCGCCATTCGCTGCTGCGGCGAAACAGTGTGGGTGACAACGGTGCCACGCCCGCGCGCGCTGCTTCTCCCAGGGCTTGCTCAGACGGCAACGGGCTGACGCGCGGGGCTGAAAGTGCGCGCTGCTGGGCGGCCGCGATGTCCGCCATGAAAATCAGGTAGTCACGCATTGCGTGGCCAGCGGCCAGCTGGCGCAAGCGCATCTCGCGCTCGCGGAACACGCTTGCAGTGTCGGCAAAGCGGATTGGCGGCACGTCGCCCATTTGGCGCGCCGTGATCTCCTCGGGCGACATGATCTTGACAGTGGTGGCTTCAGTCATCGTATTGGGTAGGGAGCAGGCAAAAAAAAGCGGCACAGCCATTGTGCCGCTGTGGGGGCAGGGGACAAGCCCCTACTTGCCCTGAGTCATGTCCTGGTGCCACAGCGGATGATTGGCCTTGGCCCAGCTGCGGGTGACGGTGCCGCGCGTCATGGCGCGCGTGGTCCCCTTGACCCAGATCGCGGCGTACACATGCACGATCACGGTCAGCACCAGCACCACGGCCGACAGCGCATGCAGCACCACGCCGATGCGGCGCACCACGATCGGCAGCGCCGGAAACCAGGCATGCCAAAACACGATGCCGGTCAGCAAAAGCACCAGCAGGCTGCCTGCCATGAGCCAGAACACGAGCTTTTGCCCGCCGTTGTACTTGCCCGCCGGGGGCATGTTGTCCTTGTTGCCGCGGAACATGTCGCCCGCCTTGTCAAGCCAGGCCCGGTCAGCGGCGTTAAGCGTGTTTTCTTTCCACAGCTTCATGAACATCAGCACAAAACACAGGAACATCAGAACCCCAAGGTAGGGGTGCAAGATGCGCGTCCAGGTGCCGCCACCAAAAAGCGTTGTGAAGAAATACAGCGACGGATGGAAAAACGCCAGGCCCGACAGCGCTGCTGCAATAAACAGCAGCGCGATGGCCCAGTGGTTCATGCGCGTGCCGTCGTCGTAGCGCTGGAGATCGTTTGAATGTGTCTTCATGTGGGTCTCCTCAGGCGGTTTCGCGGTCTTGCTTCTCGTCTTTTTCCTCGATCGGCCCCACCTTCATGTAGTGGAAGAAGCCCGCCACCACCGCGCCCATCATGGCGAACACGGCCAGCGGCTTGGCAACCCCTTTCCACAATGAGACCATCGGGCTGATCGACGGATTGGCGGGTAGCCCGGAGTATTGCCCCGGGTTGTCGGCATGCTTGAGCACATACATCACGTGTGTGCCACCCACGCCGCTGGGGTTGTACAGCCCCGCGTTCTTGAAGCCGCGCTCCTTGAGCTCGCCCGCACGCTTGTCGCCGTAGGCCACCATGTCTTCCTTTTTGCCGAAGATGATGGCACCGGTGGGGCAGGTCTTGACGCAGGCCGGCTCCAGGCCAACCGACACGCGGTCCGAGCACAGCGTGCACTTGTAGGCCTTTTTGTCGGTTTCCGAAATGCGCGGAATGTCGAACGGGCAGCCGGTGACGCAGTTGCCGCAGCCAATGCAGTTTTCCTGCTTGAAGTCGACAATGCCGTTGCTGTACTGCACGATGGCGCCGGGCGCGGGGCAGGCCTTCAGGCAGCCCGGGTCGGCGCAATGCATGCAGCCGTCCTTGCGGATCAGCCACTCCAGGCTGCCCGAGGTTTCCACCTCGGCAAAGCGCATCAGCGTCCAGGACTTGTCGGTCAGGTCCGAGGGGTTGTCATAGACGCCGACGTTGGAGCCGATGTCGTCTGACAGTTCGTTCCACTGGCTGCAGGCCACCTGGCAGGCCTTGCAGCCAATGCATTTGGACTCGTCAATCAGTTTGGCGACTTCGACGCCCATCCGCACCGAGGCCGACGGGGTGGTGGTGGCCGAGCGGGCCGTGATGTCGAGGGAGGATTGCATGGTCATGATGTGTTCCTCATGCTTTCTCGATGTTCACCAGGAACGCCTTGTACTCCGGCGTCTGCGAGTTGGCGTCGCCGACATACGGGGTCAGGGTGTTGGTCAGGTAGCCGTTGTGCGCCACGCCAATAAAGCCCCAGTGAATCGGGATGCCGACTGTGTGGACCTTCTTGCCGTTGCAGTCCAGCCCCTTCATGCGCTTGGTCACAACCACCAGGGTCTTGATCTCGCCGCGGTTGGACTTGACCTTGACCATGTCACCACTCTTGATGCCTTTCTCTTTCGCCAGGTCTTCGCCGATTTCTACAAACTGTGACGGCTGTGTGATCGCGTTCGCACGCGAATTCTTGGTCCAGAAGTGCAGGTGCTCGGTCAGGCGGTAGGTGGTGGCGGCATACGGGAAGTCCTTGGCCGTGCCGAACTGCTCCATGTCGCCCTTGTAGACCCGCGCCGCCGGGTTGCTGATGGCTTTGGGGTTGGTGGGGCACATCAGGTTGGTGCCCACCGGGGTTTCGAACGGTTCGTAGTGCTCGGGGAACGGGCCTTCGGCCATCAGGCCCACCGCAAACAGCCGCGCTGTGCCCTCGGGCGTCATGATGAACGGCCCGGCCCCGCTGTCCGGCCCGAGGGCCGGGGCGATGTCCGGTACGTCCACACCGGCCCAGGCGGTGCCATTCCAGGCAATGCCACGGCGCGTTACGTCCCAGGGCTTGCCTACCGGTGACGCCCCAGCCCGGTTGTACAGGATGCGGCGGTTGGCTGGCCATGAGAATCCCCAGTTCTGGTAGATGCCCAGGCCCGACGGATCAGCCGTATCACGGCGCGCCGAGTTGTTGCCCGCCTGGCTCCAGACACCCGAGTAAATCCAGTTGCCGCAAGCGGTGGAACCGTCGTCGCGCAGCATGCCAAAGCCTGGCAGTTGGTCTCCGGCTTTCACCAGAACCGTGGGTACCGCCTTCGGGTCTTTGGGGTTGGGCGGCGACATCACGTCGGCAATGGCGCGGCCGTTGATTTCACGCAGCACTTCCTCGGGGGCCGGGTTGGTCGGGTTGCTGTAGTTCCAGGTCAGGGCCTTGATGGCGTCGGGGAAGGCCCCGCCGTCTTTGGCGTACATGGCGCGCAGCTTGAGGAACAGGCTGGCCATGATTTCACGGTCAGTCTTGCCCTCACCGGGTGGGTCTACGGCCTTGCCGTGCCACTGCACCTGGCGGCTGGAGTTGGTGAACGAGCCCGGGTCTTCGGCAAAGCAGGAAGCCGGCAGGCGGAACACTTCGGTCTGGATCTGGGTCGGGTCCACATTGTTGAACTCACCGTAGTTCTTCCAGAACTCGGCAGTTTCGGTTTGCAACGGGTCCATGATGACCAGGTACTTCAGCTTCGCCAGCGCTGTGCCCAGCTTCTTCTTGTTGGGCACGGCAGCTATCGGGTTGAAACCCTGACAGATGAAGCCATTGACCTTGCCCTGGAACATGCGGTCAAACATTGACAGCACGTCATAGGCCGTGTCGCGCTTGGGCAGCCAGTCGTAGGCGAAGTCGTTGTCCTTGCTGGCGGCGTCACCGAACCAGGCCTTGCGCTGGCTGACCGACCATTTCGGGAAGTTGGCGGGGAAGTTCATTGAACCCGGGCGCAGCGGTTTGGGCGTTCGGGCGGTCAGGTACTTGTCGTGGGTGTCATCGCCATCGGTCGGTGCGCCCAGGTAGCCTGGCAGCACCTCGGAGTAGGCGCACATGTCGGTAATGCCCTGCACGTTGGAGTGGCCGCGCAGCGCGTTCACCCCACCCCCGGCCCGGCCCATGTTGCCCAGCAGCAGCTGGATCATGGCCATGGCCCGGATGTTTTGCGAACCCACCGAGTGTTGCGTCCAGCCCAGCGCGTACAGGATGGTCATCACCCGGTCTGGCGTGCTGGTTCCGGCCATCATTTCGGCGATCTTGAGGAACGCCTCCTTGGGCGTGCCGCAGATCTTGTTGACCATCTCCGGTGTGTAACGCGAGTAGTGCTTCTTCATCAACTGCCATACGCAGTTGGGCGCTTCCAGGGTTTCGTCAACCTCGACGAACTCCCCTTTGGCGTCCTTCACGTATTGCCAGGTGGACCTGTCGGCGTAGGTTCGCTTGGCCTCGTCGTAGCCACTGAAGAAACCGTTGTCGTACTTGAACTCGGGGTTGATCAGGTAAGACGCATTGGTGTACGCCTTCACGTACTCCATGTGCACCTTGTTGTTGATCATCATGTAGTTGATAACGCCCGCCAGGAAGGCGATGTCGGTGCCCACCCGGATCGGGGCGTAGACATCCGCCACCGCAGCAGACCGGGTGAAGCGCGGGTCTACCACGATCAGCTTGGCCTTGCGCTTTTGCATGGCCTCGGTCACCCACTTGAAGCCACAGGGGTGGGCTTCGGCGGCATTGCCGCCCATGATGAGAACCAGATCAGTGTTTGCGATGTCGTTCCAAGAGTTGGTCATCGCGCCTCTGCCGAAAGTCGGGCCCAGACTGGACACCGTCGGCGCGTGTCATATTCGTGCCTGTGTGTCCAGGGTCACCATTCCCATGGCACGCAGCATCTTGACACTCAGGTAGCCAGCTTCGTTGCTGGAGGCGCTGGATACCAGCATGCCTGTGGTGTTCCACCGGTTCACGGTGACACCCTTGTCGTTTTTGGCAATGAAGTTCTTGTCGCGGTCGGCCTTCATGTGCTTGGCGATCCGCGTCAGCGCGTCGTCCCACGAAATCCGCTTCCATTCCTTGGCGCCGGGTTCGCGCACCTCGGGGTACTTCAGGCGGTTGGGGCTGTTGATCATGTCAGCCAGGCCCGCACCCTTGGGGCACAGCGTGCCGCGGTTGACCGGGTGGTCGGGGTCGCCCTCTACATGGACCAGCGCCGGCTTGTTGTTCTTGGCAGTGTCGCCCAGCGTGTACATGATCACGCCACAGCTAACCGAGCAATACGGGCAGGTACTGCGTGTCTCCGTGGTTTTGGAAAGCCTGTAATTGCGCGTTTGCGCCAACGCTTCCGTAGGTGAGAAACCCAGTGCGACGAGGCTGGAACCAACCAGCCCTGCACTGCTCACCCGGAAGAACTGCCGTCGGTTCATGTCCATGACGTGTCTCCAGTTTTTTGGGATGTTTTACTACTGCCAGACACATTCTGAAAGCAATCGCGCCAAAGAGATAGCGGGTACACGCCGTCTCCTACTAGGGTTTACATGGATTGTTTATCGTTAGCATGCCACCCTGCGATATCGGGTTTTCTGGCCGTGCTCATTCAGGGGTAAGCCAAATGCGTGACACTGCGCTGGAACAAAGGCTTTGCCGAATGAACACCTCTTTTCTTTCTCTGGGCTGGCGCACGCTGTGGCGTGACCTGCGTGCTGGCGAACTGCGCCTGCTGATCGTGGCTGTCACGCTGGCCGTGGCCGCGCTGACGGCTGTGGGTTTTTTTGCCGACCGGCTCAAGGGCGGGCTGGCCCGCGACGCGCGCCAATTGCTCGGCGGCGACGCCGTGGTCTCCAGCGACAACCCGACCCCGCAGGCATTCATTGACCGGGCCCGCGCACTGGGCCTGCAAAGCGTTACCACGCTCGGCTTTCCAACCATGGGCCGTGCCGGTGAGGCCCAGGGCGGTGCCAGCAAGCTGGTGGCATTGAAGGTGGTGGACACCGGCTACCCGTTGCGCGGCAGCCTGCGGGTGGCCCCGGCGCCAGAGACGCCGGGCCAGCAGACGCGCGACATCCCGGCGCCTGGCGAGGTCTGGGTGGATGCGCCGCTGCTTGATGCGCTGGCGCTGAAAATGGGCGACTCGCTGATGCTGGGCGACACCGCCCTGCGTATTGCCCGGGTCATCGTGACCGAGCCTGACCGCGGGGCCGGCTTCATGAGCTTTGCGCCGCGGGTGATGCTCAACCAGGCCGATATTGCCGCCACCAAACTGGTGCAACCCGCCAGCCGGCTGACTTACCGCTTTGCCGTGGCCGGGGCCGACCGGCCCGTACGTGAGTTTGCCC
This sequence comes from Ramlibacter sp. 2FC, assembly GCA_943369755.1. Lineage (GTDB taxonomy): Bacteria > Pseudomonadota > Gammaproteobacteria > Burkholderiales > Burkholderiaceae_C > CALROG01. The sequence goes on along the minus strand of CALROG020000002.1, from coordinate 144,773 downwards.
AATGGGCCGACGCCCAGGTCAAAAAGCCCGAGGTGCGCGGGGTGCGCGTGGAGTCAATGGAGAGCGGTCGCCCCGAGATGCGCCAGACCCTGGACCGGGCCGAGAAGTTTCTCAACCTGGTGGCGCTGCTGTCGGCGCTGTTGAGTGCCGTGGCGGTGGCGCTGGCGGCGCGTGGCTTTGCCGCCAATCACCTGGACGACTGCGCCATGTTGCGGGTGCTGGGCCAAAGCCAGCGCACCATTGCGCTCAGTTACGCGTTTGAGTTTGCGTTGATCGGCCTGTTTGCCAGTGCTTTGGGCGTGGCCATTGGCTACGGCGTGCACTATGTGTTTGTGCTGTTGCTGGCGGGATTGGTAGAAGCCGCGTTGCCCGCCGCAAGCCTGTGGCCGGTGGCCTTTGGCCTGGGCATGGGGTTGACGCTGTTGTTTGCGTTTGGCCTGCCGCCGGTGTTGCAGCTGGCGCAAGTTCCGCCGTTGCGGGTAATCCGGCGTGACGTGGGCGGGCTCAAGCCCGCGTCCATGGCGGTGCTGGGCCTGGGCGTGGCGGGCTTTGCGGCGTTGCTGTTGGCCGCCAGCTCCGACTTGCTGCTGGGCGCGATTGCGGTGGGCGGTTTTGCAGTGGCGGTGCTGCTGTTCGCCGGCTTGAGCTGGGTGGCGGTGAAGCTGCTGCGCGCCAGCGTGAACGAGGCCACCGCCCCGCGCTGGATGGTGCTGGCCACCCGCCAGATTTCGGCCCGCCCGGCCTATGCGGTGGTGCAGGTCAGCGCACTGGCGGTTGGCCTGCTGGCGCTGATGCTGCTGGTGCTGCTGCGCACCGACTTGATCAGTAGCTGGCGTAAAGCCACCCCGCCCGACGCCCCGAACCGCTTCGTCATCAACGTCATGCCCGAGCAGGGCGACGCCTTCCTGAAAACGCTGAACGACGCCGGGGTGCGCAAGTTCGACTGGTACCCGATGATCCGCGGCCGCCTGATTGCGGTGAACGAGCGCATCGTGTCCCCCGACGACTTCACCGACGACCGTGCCAAGCGTCTGGTGGACCGTGAATTCAACCTGTCGCACGCCGCTGCGCAGCCACCGCACAACCAGGTGATTGAGGGTGAATGGAAGGCCGAGGAGGTGGGCAGCATCAGTGTGGAAGAGGGCATTGCCAAAACCTTGAACCTGCAGATGGGTGACCGGTTGCGCTTTGACATTGCCGGCATTGCAGTGGACGCCAGGATCACCTCGCTGCGCAAGGTGGACTGGGGCTCGATGCGGGCCAACTTCTTTGTGATGTACCCGGTGAGCAAGATGCCGGGCGTGCCCATCACCTACATGAGCGCCTTTCGCGCGCCCGAGGCGCGGGGCTTTGACAACGCCCTCGTCAAAGCCTTCCCCAACATCACCAACGTGGACATGACCGCCACGCTCACGCAAGTGCAGGGCGTGCTGGACAAGGTGATCCGCGCCATTGAATTCCTGTTTGGCTTCACGCTGGCGGCGGGTGTGGTGGTGCTGTTTGCGGCCGTTACGGCCACCCGCGAAGAGCGCGCACGTGAATACGCCATCATGCGGGCGGTGGGCGCGCGTGCCAGCCTGCTGCGCCAGGTGCAGCGCGCCGAGCTGGCCGGTGTGGGCCTGCTGGCGGGTTTTCTGGCCAGCCTGGTGGCCACCGCCGTGGGTTGGGGCCTGGCACGCTATGCGTTTGAATTTGCCTGGACTGCTCCGCTATGGGTGCCGCTGGTGGGGGCACTGGCCGGTGCCTGTCTGGCGCTGGCGGCGGGTTGGTGGGGCCTGCGCGAGGTGCTGGCCCGCCCGGTGATGGTGACGCTGCGCCGTGCGTCGGAGTGACCGATAACGAACAACAGTCTGTACATGAACATTGAAGAAAAGTCGGCGTTTGCCACGCCGTTTGACTGGATCGGCGGCGAAGACCGCGTCAAGGCCCTGACCGAGCGTTTCTATGACCTGATGGACCTGGAGCCCGGCTACGCCGCTCTGCGCGCGGTGCATGGCAGCGACCTGGCCAACGCCCGCCAGCGCCTGTTCTGGTTTTTGTGCGGCTGGCTGGGCGGGCCGCAACACTACACCGAGCGCTTTGGCCACCCCATGCTGCGTGCGCGCCACATGCCGTTTGCCATCGGCATCAAGGAGCGCGACCAGTGGCTGGCCTGCATGGACCAGGCGATGCAGGAAACCGGTGTGCCCGAAGACCTGCGTACCCGCCTGAAGGCCAGCTTCTTCCAAACCGCGGACTGGATGCGCAATAGCCATGGTTGAGGGCTATTTCTGGCTGTAGCCCGCGCGGATGCTGCGGGAGCCACTATAAAAATAATAGCGTCCACGAGCTGGGCATGATCGGCGGCCGGCGCTTGCACGCGGCCTCGCATAATGGCCGCGTCTCGATCATTCCAAGCTGGAGGGTTTCATCATGTCCGTTACCGTGTGGGTGTTGTTCGGCGTTGTCGTTGTGCTGCTGGTCTGGGCGGTGGGGGTTTACAACCGCCTGGCGCAGTTGCGCAACCGCATTGCCAATGCGTTCGGCCAGATCGACGTGCAGCTCAAGCGCCGCTACGACCTGATCCCCAACCTGGTCAAGGTGGCGCAGCGCTACCTCGCCCATGAAGCTGCCACGCTGGAGGCGGTAACCCGTGCCCGCGGCGCGGCGGTGGGTGCGGCAGATGCCGCGCGGGCCCAGCCAGGCAGCGTGGCGGCCATCGGCGCGCTGGGCCTGGCCGAGCAGGCGCTGGGCACCAGCCTGGGGCGGCTGATGGGGGTGGCAGAGGCCTACCCCGAGCTCAAGGCCGACGAAACCATGCGCTCGCTGAGCGAAGAACTCACCAGCACTGAAAACCGCGTGGGCTTTGCGCGCCAGGCCTACAACGACCAGGTGCTGGAGTTCAACGACGCCGCAACCCGCTTCCCGGCGCTGGTGGTGGCACGTTTGCTGGGGTTCACGCCTGCGGCCATGCTGCAGGCCACCACCAGCGACGAAGAACGCAGCGCGCCGCAAGTGCAGCTTTGAAGCGCCAGCGCCGTGCGCTTTTTTGAGCACCAGGACGCCGCACGCGGCCAAACGCTGCGCCTTTTGCTGGGCTTTTCGCTGGCCGTGTTGGCCACGGTGGTGGGGGTGCACCTGGCGTTGGCGTTGCTGTGGCTTGGCCTGCGGTTGGTAGTGGGTGGCTGGCTGGCGTTCCCGGCGTATTTTTTCTCTGTCAATTTGGGGGTGACGCTGTTGCTGGTGCTGGGCGGCTGGTGGATTGAAACCTCCAACCTGCAAATGGCCGGGGCCGCGCAGCGACTGGCGCAGCGCATCGGTGCCCGCGAGGCCCGCCCCGCCAGCTCGCACAGCGAGCAGCAGCTCTGCAACATCATCGACGAGGTTTGCATCGCAGCCGGCATGCCCCGGCCCCAGCCCATGGTGCTGCCGCGCGAAGAAGCGATCAATGCCTTTGCCGTCGGCTGGAGCGAGGACGACGCGGTGGTGGCCGTGACCCAGGGCGCGCTGGACCATCTGACGCGCGAGGAACTGCAGGGCATGGTGGCGCATGAATGCAGCCACATCCATGAAGGCGACACCCACCTGAACATGCAACTGGCCGGCATGGTGCTGGGGCTGGAGCTGGTGCACAACTTTGGCCAGTCAATCATCGAGCGCGGCGGTGCCGGGCTGCTGCTGGGCTGGCCGATCCGCCTGATGGGCCTGTTTGGCTGGCTGGCCGGGCGGGCGCTGCAAGCTGCGGTGTCGCGCCAGCGCGAGTACCTGGCCGACGCGCGCGCCGTGCAATGGACCCGCAACCGCGAAGGCCTGGGCGGCGTGCTGCGCAAGGTCATGACGCAGCAACTCAGCGCGCCGCGGGCCGCCGCGTGGCACCCGGCGGTGCGCCACATGCTGCTGGTGGGCGCTGGCGGGCACGCGCAGGACTGGCTGGCCGCCCACCCCCCGTTGGCGCAGCGGGTGCGCCGCATCTATGGCCGCCCAATGCAGCCGCTGCCGCTGGAGCCGGTCAGCCCGGCTTGAGCAGCACCACCAGCGCCCCGGCGCCACCTTCGTCGGCCCGGGCCTGCACGAAGGCCAGCACTTCGTCTTTCTGGATCAGCCAGCTATGTACCCGGCCCTTGAGCACCGGCACCTTGCCCGGCGAGCCCAGGCCTTTGCCATGCACCACCCGCACGCAGCGCAGGCCTTGCTGTTGCGCTTCGCGGATGAAGGCGGCCAGGGTCTCGCGGGCTTGCTCGCGGCGCTGACCGTGCAGGTCAAGCTCGCGCTGGATGCTCCATTCGCCCTTGCGCAGCTTGCGTGTGACGTCGGTGCCAATGCCGGGGCGGCGAAAGCTCATGGCGTCGTCTACGTCCAGCAGGGTGCTGGCGTCAAACTCGTCGCTCAGGCTTTCGATCAGCACGCGCTGGTCGTCCAGCTGCTGCTGTACCGGTATGGGTGCCGGTGGTTCGGCGGCCAGTGGCACCCGCGCCGGCTGGCGGATGGGCCTGACGGCACCGGCGGCGCGCTTGAACAGGTTTTGCTCGGCCAGGCGCAGGCGCTCGGCCTCCTGGCGAGCGGCGGCCTGCGCCGCCGCCAGCTTTTGTTGCGCCGCCATTTTTTTCTGGACCAGTTTCAGGTCTTGCAATGAAACCAGCTTCACACCAGGCCTTTCTCGGCCATTGACAGCGCCTCACCGGTGCCCACGATCACGTGGTCCAGCACCCGCACGTCCACCAGCGCCAGCGCGGCCTTGAGGGTTTGGGTCAATGCCTCGTCGGCGCGGCTGGGCTGTACGCTGCCACTGGGGTGGTTGTGGGCCAGCACCACGCTGGCGGCCTGGTAGTGCAACGCCCGCAGCACCACCTCACGGGGGTACACGCTGGTTTGCGTCAGGGTGCCGCGAAACAGCTCTTCCAGCGCCAGCAGCCGGTTCTGTGCGTCCAGGAACAGCACCGCAAACACCTCATGGTGCTTGGCCGCAAGGTGTAGCTGCAGGTAGTGCTTTACCGCGTCGGGCGTGCTGAATACTTCGCGTTCTTTCAGGCGCTGCGCAATGGCACGCCGGGCCAGCTCCAGCACGGCCACCAGTTCAGCGCGCTTGGCCGGCCCGCCCAGGCCCTTGATGCGTTTCAGGTCGTCGGCGCTGGTATTGAGCAGGCCGGCCAGGCCGCCAAAGCCTTTCGGGGGCGCGTCAAGCAGCTCCTGGGCCATGTGCAGCACGCTTTTGCCGGCAATGCCGGTGCGCAGGATCAGCGCCAGCAGCTCGGCGTCGCCCAGTGCGGCGGCACCGCGGGCCAGCAGCTTTTCGCGCGGCCGGGCATCGGCAGGAAGGTCTTTCATGGGCATGGGCGGCGGCGCTGCGCGGGTTTCTACAATGGAGGCCAGTTTATCGAGAGTCCAATGCCACCCAACCTGCCCCGCGTACTTGCGGGATCGTTCCTCACGCTGCACTACCGGCTGGCCGGGCCCGGCGGCGACATCATCAACACCTTCAACGACAAGCCAGCCACGCTGTCGCTGGGTACCGGCGAGCTTTCGCCCGCCGTGGAGCGGCGCCTGGTTGGCCTGCAAGAGGGCACCCGTGCCACGTTTGACATCCCGCCAGGTGAAGCCTTTGGCGAGCGCAACCCTGACATGCAGCAATGGGTGGCGCGCAAGCTGCTCAACCAGATCGGCGACCCCAATGAGCAGTACCAGGTGGGTGATGTCGTTCAGTTCCCCACGCCTGATGGCCTGGGAACCTACGCCGGTGCAGTGCAGCAGGTGGGCAAAGATGGCGACGGCGATGCCTTGGCTGATGCAGTTCTGTTCGACTTCAATCACCCGCTGGCCGGCCAGCCAGTGACATTTGAAGTGCATGTGATTGGAGTGCTATGAGCGACCCCATGGAAATTTTGCTGGCCGAGCCGCGCGGCTTTTGCGCTGGCGTGGACCGCGCCATCGAGATCGTCGAGCGCGCCATCGCCAAGTTCGGTGCGCCGATTTATGTGCGCCACGAAATCGTGCACAACACCTATGTGGTGAACGACCTCAAGGCCAAGGGCGCGATTTTCATCGAAGACCTGGCCGACGTGCCCCCGGGTGCCACCCTGGTGTTCAGCGCCCACGGCGTGAGCAAGGCGATTCAGCTGGAAGCTGCGGCGCGCGGTTTTGAGGTGTTTGACGCCACCTGTCCGCTGGTCAGCAAGGTTCATGTAGAGGTGGCCAAGCTGGCCAAAGAGGGCTACGAATTCATCATGATCGGCCACAAGGGCCACCCCGAGGTGGAGGGCACCATGGGTCAGCTGGACCGCGGCATTCACCTGGTGGAAGACGTGGCCGACGTGGCGCGGGTGCAGCCCTTGCAAACCCAGAAGCTGGCCGTGGTAACCCAGACCACGCTGAGCGTGGACGACGCGGCCGAGATTGCCGCCGCCATCAAGGTGCGGTTTCCGCAGGTGCGTGAGCCCAAGCAACAGGACATTTGCTATGCCACCCAGAACCGGCAAGACGCGGTGAAGGTGATGTCGCCCCAGGTCGATGTGCTGATCGTGGTGGGCAGCCCGACCAGCTCCAACAGCAACCGGCTGGCCGAGCTGGCACGCAAGCTCGGGGTGCAAAGCTACATGGTTGATTCACCAGACGAGCTGCAGGAGGCGTGGCTTGAAGGCCGCTCGCGCGTGGGCTTGACGGCCGGTGCCTCGGCCCCCGAGATATTGGTGACGCAGGTGATTGACCGCATCAAGGCGCTGGGCGCTGTCTCGGTGCGCAAGATGAGCGGCATTGAAGAGACGGTGAAGTTCCCGCTACCGAAGGGGCTGAAACTTGAATCGCTATGAAATTGATAGTGCCTCCCGCAGATTCCATGCGGGCTACAGCAGTTTTTTGCATTTAACCCCGCTGTTCAAGCTGCCCGGCGCTGCCTTGGGCGTGAACTGCGCCGAAGTCTGGCTCAAGCTTGAGCACTTGCAGGTGGGCGGCAGCTTCAAGGCGCGCGGCATGCTCAACCGGCTGCTGGCCAACCCGATCCCTGCAAGCGGGGTGATCGTCGCCTCCGGCGGCAACGCCGGCATTGCCACGGCGGCGGCGGCCAGGGCGCTGGGCGTCCCCTGCGAGGTGTTTGTGCCACTGGTCTCCAGTCAGGCCAAGCAGGCCCGGCTGCGCGAACTGGGTGCCCAGGTGGTGGTGACCGGGGCCACCTATGCCGAGGCGTTGCAGGCCTGCCTGGCGCGCCAGCAGCAAACCGGCGCACTGCTGACCCACGCCTACGACCAGCCTGAGGTGGTGGCTGGCGCAGGCACACTGGCAGCGGAGATCGAATCGCAAGCGGGGCTGCCCGACAGTGTGCTGGTGAGTGTGGGCGGTGGCGGGCTGATTGCCGGCATTGCCAGCTGGTTTGAGCAGCGCGCCAGGGTGGTGGCACTGGAGCCCGAGCTGGCACCCACGTTGTACCGGGCCCGGGAAGCGGGCCAGCCGGTGGATGTGTCGGTCAGCGGCGTGGCCGCCGATTCGCTGGGTGCCAAACGCATTGGCGCGATCTCCTGGGACATCACCCAGCGCCACGTCAAAGACGGGCTGCTGCTGCCCGACGCAGCAATCCGGGCGGCGCAGCTGTGGCTTTGGAAAGAAATGAAGCTGGCTGTGGAGCCGGCTGCGGCCCTGGGGCTGGCGGCGCTGCACACTGGCGTCTACCAGCCAGGTGCGAATGAAAAGGTTTGCCTGATTCTTTGCGGTGCCAACCTGGACCCGGCCTCGCTGAATTAGCCAGCGGCGGCCCTTGACTCACAGGGCGGCCCAGCCCGCCCACTAAAATTCAGCCATGCTTGATATCAATCTGTTACGAAAAGACCTCGACGGCGTGGTTGCCGCGCTGGAAAAACGCAAGTCACCGCAGGGCTTTCTGGATGTGGCCGCGTTCAAGGCGCTGGAGGCCGAGCGCAAAGCCATTCAGACCCGCGCAGAAGAATTGCAGGCCCAGCGCAACAGCTTGTCCAAGCAAATAGGCCAACTCAAAGCCAAAGGCGAATCGGCTGACGCGGTGATGGCGCAGGTCGGTGCGCTCAAGGGTGAACTCGACAGCGCGGCGGCGCGGCTGGAGCAGCTTCAGCCGGCGTTGCAGGCGCTGTTGCTGGCCGTGCCCAACCTGCCGCACAGCAGCGTGCCGGTGGGAGCCGACGAGCACGGCAACCTCAAGGTGCGCGAATGGGGTGCGCCGCGCGCGTTTGACTTTGCGGTGCGCGACCATGTGGACATTGGCGAGGCGCTGGGGCTGGACTTTGCAACCGGCGTCAAGCTCAGCGGCTCGCGCTTCACCGTGATGAAAGGGCCACTGGCCCGGCTGCACCGCGCGCTGTCGCAGTTCATGCTGGACGTGCAGACGCAGGAACACGGCTACACCGAATGCTATGTGCCCTACATCGTCAACGCCGACAGCCTGCGCGGCACCGGCCAGTTGCCCAAGTTTGAGGGCGACCTGTTCGCCGCCAAAAAAGGCGGCCAGGAGGGCGAGGCGGCACCCGACAACGCCGCGCTGTACCTGATCCCCACCAGCGAAGTACCGCTGACCAATTTTGTCCGCGACGAGGTGCTGGCCGAATCAGCCCTGCCGATGAAGTTCACCGCTCACACGCCGTGCTTTCGGTCAGAGGCGGGCAGTGCGGGCCGCGACACCCGCGGCATGATCCGCCAGCACCAGTTCGACAAGGTCGAGATGGTGCAGATCACCCACCCCGACCACAGCGACGCGGCGCTGGAGGAAATGACGGGCCATGCCGAGGCCATCCTGCAAAAGCTCGGCCTGCCCTACCGGGTCATGCTGCTGTGCACCGGCGACATGGGCTTTGGCGCCGCCAAGACCTACGACCTGGAGGTCTGGCTGCCTGCGCAGAACGCTTACCGCGAGATCAGCTCGGTGAGCAACTGCGAGGCCTTCCAGGCCCGGCGGTTGCAGGCCCGCTTCAAGAACGCGGCGGGCAAGAACGAGCTGGTGCACACACTCAACGGCTCCGGCCTGGCGGTAGGCCGCACGCTGGTGGCGGTGCTGGAGAACTATCAGAACGCCGACGGCTCTGTCACCGTGCCGCCGGTGCTGCGCCCTTACATGGGCGGCGCCGAGAAGATAGCGCCTTGAGCTAGAATACGCGGCTTCGCACCACGCGAAACCGGATACAGGAGAGGTGGCAGAGTGGTCGAATGTACCTGACTCGAAATCAGGCGTACCGCAAGGTACCGTGGGTTCGAATCCCACCCTCTCCGCCAAGGATGTGTTTTCTACCGTCCAACACCGTCCCCCAAAAGCCCCGTTTTCCCAGTGAAACCGGGGCTTTTTTGTTTGAAGTCGTCCAATGCGGGGTATTGCAAGCCAGCTCCTTGAGGGGGTATGTTTGGGGGTACGGGGTTTTTCTTGTGGGGGTATTTGCCCCCGATGGCCTCGACTGCAAAGGAAAACGGCCATGACCGAACCCCTGGACACTGCCAAGGCAACGACCCGTAAGGCCAAGCCGCGCGGCGTGCTGTCGGACAAGGCGGTAAGCCTGGCCAAGCCCCAAGACCGGGCCTACAAGCTCACGGATGGCAACGGGCTGTACCTCATGGTCAACCCGACCGGATCGAAGCTCTGGCGCTGGAAATACCGGGTCAGCGGCAAGGAAAAGCTGATGGCGCTGGGCAGCTACCCGGCCGTAGAGCTTACCCAAGCGCGCAAAGACCGCGATGCAGCGCGCCAGAAGCTGGCGCAAGACCTTGATCCCATGACGGAACGCAAGACCGCCAAGCAGGCCAAGCGCATGGCATCAGAGCATTCCTTCAAGGCGGTGGCCAAAATCTGGTGGGACGGTTGGAAAAAAGCGCGCACGGAGCAACACGCGGGCCAAGTCTGGCGGCGCTTTGAAGCCAATGTGTTCCCGCACATCGGCGCGCGCCCGGTAGCGGAAATTCAAGCCCCGGAACTGGTGGCCATGCTCAAGGCCATAGAGGGGCGCGGAGTGAACGACCTAGCAAAACGTGCCTTGCAGACATCGGGCCAAGTTTTCCGGTTCGCCATTGCCCACGGACTGGCCAAGCGCAACCCGGTGGCCGACATCAAACCTAGCGACGTGCTGGCGTCACGCCAGAAGCAGAACCTGGCCCGAATTGACGGCAAGGAACTGCCTGACCTGTTGCGCCATATCGAGGGGTATCCGGGGGCACCCGTCACGCGCATGGCCATCAAACTGATGGCTTTGACCTTCGTTCGCACCAAGGAACTGATAGGCGCGCGATGGTCTGAAATTGACCTGGAGGCGGGGCGGTGGGACATTCCAGCTGAACGCATGAAGATGAAAACCCCCCACATCGTGCCGCTGTCATCGCAAGCGGTTTCGATCCTCAAAACCCTGCACCTGATTACAGGCCATGGCCAATTGCTGTTTCCTGGCGAACGCGACCACGAAAAGCCCATGAGTAACAACACGATCCTCAAGGCGTTGGAGCGCATGGGCTACAAGGGGCGAATGACAGGCCACGGCTTCAGGGGCTTGGCGTCCACATTGCTGCATGAAATGGGGTTTGACCATGCCCACATAGAACTGCAATTGGCGCATCAGGAGCGCAATGAAGTGAGCGCGGCCTACAACCACGCGACCTACCTCAAGCAGCGGGCCAAGATGATGCAACACTGGGCTAACTACTTGGACACATGCATGACGGGGAAAGTCGTTCCATTTCAGCGAAAGGCCGCGTGATCATGCGCCCCGTTTACCGCGTCGTTTTGCTGGGCCTGGCGCTGGCGCTGTCCGGCTGTGCGCGGCACTACACCCCCGAAGCAGTGAACGATCCATATGGATTTTTTTCTGGCCTGTGGCACGGGCTCATCCTGACTTTTTCAGTTGGAATCAACGTTGTTTCGTGGCTACTAAGTCTTGTGGGTATTTCGTTCATGGAGTCCGTACAGATCATTGGACGGCCAAATACTGGTTTTGGGTACTGGGCCGGATTTGTGATCGGTGTTCTTGCAGTTGGCGGAGGCTCATTTAGGAGTTAACTGCATTTCAACCGCCAGCTCTAGGCTGATCCCCGAAAACCCGTTTCCCTGACGGGCTGGGCTGGCAACTTCGCAGGGGCGCAAGGGACGCTATGGGAAACAAGCGTGTTGGCAATCGACGTGGGAATACCGCTGAAGAAACGGACATGGATCCTTCGCACTCATGCGAAGAGCCATTCCTCCAATTCTGGCTAAGCAGTTTTCAGTCGGAATGGGAAAACCTTCTTGCGTCGCTCCTCTCGGAGAACGAGCGGGAGGATTTTGCAAACCGAGAAGGCTTTCGAACTTGGCGTGCATTCGCCAATTTCATTGCGCATCAAGGAAGGGTGCTTCACTTATACGTTCATGACGATGCGTTCATTCGGCTTTGGGAGTTCCTTCGCCTTGAAGACTCAGGCCCTCGCAGTTGGGTTATGGCCTCTTTTGGCCCTGGGAACGGATCTGTGCCAGCGAGCCTGTTGCGGGATATCGAACACTGGTACAAGGTGCCGAAACTTACCCGCTCAGAATTTGAAATACACATGAAGAAAATCGCTAAGGCTTGCGATGAACTTCTGTTGTTACTTGGCCAAGTGAGTTCCAGTCAGTCCTATGGTGATCCGTTTGCGCGCTTCGAATTGACCCACGATCAAAAAGGCTGGCTTCTATCCTTCATCGACAGTATGAATAAAGAAACTGAAAGGGTGTCTACGAAGCACACCAGATTCTGGAAGGAGAGCGAGACCGAAAAAACTCGAAGTACTCAGAAAAAGGTATATCAGTACGATTCCTTTTTTCAGCACATGCTCGTTGCCGCTGGCATTACTCCTGTCTACATTCTTACGCATCTACGCGCCGTCGCCGAAAATGAGTCTTCCGATATCTGGCTACCGCGAAAAGTGAAGTCTAAGGAGGCAGCAAAGACCTTCTTCATAAGACGAATCTCAGAAACGATTCCGTATCCACTAGAACAGACGCTTCTCGCTGAAATCGTTGCAAGGATCGCTGAAACGGACTGCTCCGCTGATGACGTGAGAAAGGCATTGATTCAATGGAAAAAAGAACGTGCCAAGCACGATGAAAAAGTTGTGTGAAGCCTTATCGGAACATTTCTCTCGATTTGTTGTTGAATGTTCCCTCGTCTTTGCAGTTGGATAGGTCAACATTGACCATCTTCAACCAATAAGGCCTAACATGGAATCTGAAAATCTACCTCGATATGCTCGCGCAAGAGTCACTTGCGCGTACTTCGGAATTGCTCGCTCCACGCTTTGGCACTGGACAAAAACACGTGAGGGATTCCCGCGGCCGCTAAGGGCTGGGGAAAAAGTGACGTTGTTCGATATCAATGCTATCGACTTCTATCTCAAGGCAAAGGCCAAGAAGTAGGGGAGAAGCCATGAAAGAAGAAAAGGCCACTCCCCCCGAGAAGAAAGCAGCCCTGGAAATGATCCGTTCCCAGTTTAAGGGCACCGCCAGCCGTTCACAAGCGGCGCGACTATTGGAGGCGCTATCGCGCTTTCCGGTAACTACGTTCGAAGCCATGCGTTACCTGGACGTTTACCACTGCCCCGCACGCGTGCTGCAACTGCGCAAAGAGGGCTGGCGCATTGCGACCCACTGGCAAACTGTGGTGACCGAAGCCGGGGAGAAACACCGGGTGGGGCTGTATGCCCTGGAGGGCAGGCAATGAACGCGGTGAACGACCTGGACACCCCCACCGGGCAGCGCGAGTGCAAAGCCTATGCGACGCTGGCAGCACAGTACGCCATGCGCGGCTATCAGTTGATCAAGGGTGATCCTGCAATTGCAGGCCAAGCCCCGTACTACACGGCGTTCAATGGAATGATCCGGCCGCTACCTGACTTGGACGTGGCCGGGGAATACCTGGCGCGTCGGTTGGGGTCTGATCATGGCAAAGAGTAGCAAGCCCTTCAAGGGCAGCAAGTACACCGAATCATTTGTGGGAATTGTCCGAAGCGTTTTTGAATCGCCCGCATTTTTCAAGCTAAGCCCCCATGCCTGCAAACTGCTGCTTGAATTGGTTGGGCAATATCGGGGCGACAACAACGGTAACTTGACGGTTGCATGGTCAGTGGTCAGCAAACGGGGCTGGCGATCACGGACGACGCTTTGGCGGTGCAAGGCGGAGTTGATCGAGGCGGGGTTTGTGTACGTCACCCGCAAGGGGCACATGCCGTCAACCTGCGAGTTGTTGGCGTTGACCTGGTTTCCGTTGGACGTGTCGCCCAAATTCGATTTTGACGCCCTGCATTGCTTCAAGCCCAAGGCGTACCGCGATAACACGCCCTTGCCCTTGCCCATGCCGATGGTGAGAGCAGCGCGCGGAGTCAGTGCAGTTGTTGCAGGTGTGGCGCGCGTTGAAAAAACGCAATCCTTTGTCCACGCCTGAAACTATTGCCGACCCTACAAGTCCATCTATGAAACGATTCACGGGCGGGATTCGCGTTTACCGTTCCCCCAATGGACTTGTGGGCCTGCTTTGGGCTGGTTTCAAGGTTTCAGAGCTGGACACCTTTATAGAGAAGCCATTCTCTGTTCATTTCTTTGGGGTCTGTCTGTGCTGCTTCATTCACGACAAATGCCCCGAACAAATGCGAGAGAACAGCCAAGTTCAAGCTGGAGGCATCGCCTTCGCTTTGCTCTGGTTACTCGGGTCAAAAGGGCCAGCTAGCCAAATGATTTCGTATTCTGTGGAGGGCTGATCATGGGCAAAGGCGGCATGAGATGCGGCGCTGGCCGACCTGCCTACAAGGTCAAGGCCGAACACCTGTGCCGGGTTGACGTGCGCGAATGGGCGCGGCGGGGCTACCTGCGCGGCGCGTGCGCGTTTTCCTGGAGCTGGCAAAGGGGTGGGGAGCCTGCGGGGTCCATCGGCGTGCGCGTGCATGGGTCTGACGCCCTGACGCTGAACTACACCGCGACGGTGGGCGACGTGCGGCGCGACGTTGCCGAAAGGTTAACAATTGTTAACACCCCCTGCGCCTTTGGTGGGGCGCGGCCGTGGTTCAAATGCCCATGCTGCGCGCGGCGGGTGGCCATGCTCTACCTGCGCGGCGGCCGGTTCGCGTGCAGGCAGTGCAAGCGGGTGGCCTATAGCTCCCAGTCGGATGACGCCCTGGACAGGCTATGGCGCAGGCAGCACAAGATCGAAAACCGGCTGGCCCCGAACTGGCAGCGACCCAAGGGCATGAGGCAGCGCACCTATGCGCGGTTGTGGAGCGGCCTGATGGACTGCGAAGCGCGGCGGGAGGAGGCTCTTGCTGTATTTGTAGCTTTGCTTACTGGAATGGACGCGCTAGGATGATTGCCAGACTATTTGGGGGGCATTGACGTGAAAGACTTTTTCAAGATGGCCATAAAAATCGCAGTAGCAATTTTTGTGGCTGCGATTGCGCTTACCGTTGTTGGCGCTGCCATCTGGAAAGTAGTCGACATTCGAGAAAAAGACGAGGCCAAGCTGTATGAGGTCGTCAAAGACTGGCAAGTCGATTTGAAATCTAATCTCGGAATGCAGTTGTCTGCACGGACGAAGGTCATCGACAGTCGCCTGTTAATGTCGGTGCGTTTTGATGGCTACCCCGCCTATCTTTCAGATCCTCGGCTTTCTAAGAAAAATTCCGATGCGAGATTCCTGCTTTCGTTCTTGGATCAAGACGGCTTCAAGCTTTACGAAAAGAGTTTGAAGGTATCTGAGCTGAGCAAAATTGTTGATGCTCAAGGTAGGGAAACGGGGTTGAACCATCAATTCGATGGCTTCATCAGCATTGACAGCTACAAACGATTCGCGCGGTTGGACGTTGAGTGGACGCTGGACACCGTTGTGCAAGTCGCCCCCGGCCCAGCGCCCGTGGCTGAGACAAAGTACCTCGATCACTGCGCACCCCGATTGACAAGGGCTGAAAGACTTGAGCGGCTTGCACAGCACGGCACGGTGCGCGAAACAGGATACGAACAGTTTTCGGCTGGCGACAAGACGATAAATGTCAGCAGCGATGGGACAGTGATCTATTGCCGGTGATTTGAATGGGTATCGACTGCAAAGCGGGGGTACGACTGCGGGTACAAATGCCGACATGCAGTGATTTTCATATCAATAGCTTGCCAGATCCATGTTACTTCCATTACTAATCACCAAAACACAGTGACTTATGTCACTGTGTTTGCCCCGGGATCGCCTTCACAATCGGATTCAGTCGGCACACGATTGGCGTCACCGAGGCAGGCGAATGTGCGATGAGCGCTAGACCATCGAGAAAATTAAAAGTACCTAACTGGGTTGCTGCCGAGTGGCGGCCTCAAACATTGAAGCGGCTACTTCCTTTTTCTGTAATCCCAAGGCGGCACCGCGCCTGATTCTGCCCAAAGACCCGCTTTGACAGAACGAGCGCGAACCTCTTCGTCGGCATACAGCGCGCGATCAGTAGGCTCCTGCTCACTCTGGTATTTTTTGTAGTGCCAGGCAAGACCAAGCCTCAATTGACGAAGATTGCAGTCTGTATTTCCGACTTTGACCTTGGCTATTAGGCGGCCGTAACGGTCCAATTTGGCTCCGACGAGCACTGTGTGCTTTCCATAGGCACAGTCGGATAGCGCAGCCTTGGATTTTTGGCCAAACGCCTGACCCTTCTCTGGGGCATCTATGCCGGCCAAGCGAACTTTGATTTGGCTTTTCTCAGCGGTAAGAACAGTGATCGTATCGCCATCGCTTACCCCCACTACCCGACCAATCGTCTCAGCGATGGCGGGGTGCAAGTAAAACGCACAAACCAAGACGATAGTGGCGCGAAGACCTCCGACGAATGAATGCATATGCGCAAATCTCCGCAGCAACAGCGTGTGGCAACCAGTGATTTCCCGGATTAATCGGGTAGCACCACTGGCGGTGAATGTACATCAGTGTTACATTTTCTTCGAAAGCAAATCAATGTGATTTTTGGGAGTCTCAGCATGTCGTACAACGGCGAATTGCTCAAGCTGCGGGATGAATACACAGTGCTGGGCCGCAATGAAGCTTTGCTGTTTCGACCGCCCAGCGATGCGACTCAACCGGATAACAACGAGACGACGCTGGAGAACCAAGCGCGAGGCTGGGTAAGCGAAGGACAAAGTGCGTGTGATGCCAAAGTGGGGGAGTCGCTCAATGCAGCGATCGAAATTCAGCAAAAATCTGATGAGCTTTCCGGTCGAAGCGCCGATTTGATTCGTGGAGATGGATACCGGGGCCAAGCTGAAGTCGAGCTGGCCGCTGCAAAAGCCGAATGCATTCAAACGGTGGTCACTCGCCTTCGGAAAGAAGTTCAATGGAACGGGTTTCGGAGCGAGCACAACATTAAACTAGACGCGCACTATCCCGACAGCAAGATCTATGCTTCCGCCGCTGTGATTTTGTGTGGCTTTGGCGAAACCATAGCCAATACATTTTTCTTCGAGAATCAGAACGGGCTCCTCGGCGGATTTGTTGTCGCGTTCATCGTCTCACTGATCAATCTTGGCGGAGCGTTCGGACTAGGTTTTCTCGCTCGCTTTAAAAACCTTGCCAGCCCCAAGTACGTCGTTGCACTCGGTTGGGTCGCTATTGCCGCATTCATCGTCATTTCTGTCTACGGCAATGCGATTTTTTCCGCATTTCGATCGGAGTATCAGTTGGTCGAAGACCCTTCCAGCTTCAAGGAAATGTCGAATGCATTCCAGGACGCGATGCGGAACACATTTCTCCTGTTTACGCAGGCTCAAGTATTCAAAGATTTTTGGAGTGCGGTTCTATTCGCACTGGGCGTGATCCTGAGTATCTTTGCTTTCAGCAATGGGTATCGGTTCAGTGATCGTTACCCCGGGCACGAGCGTCTGCACCGCGAATTGCTAGATGCGCAAGAAGATGAAGAGCAGCGCTATAAAGACCTCCGCGAACGGCTTGGCGCGCAAATTCAGCGATCTGAAGCGGAAGTGCAGGGTGCCATGCAGG
This sequence comes from Ramlibacter sp. 2FC, assembly GCA_943369755.1. Classification (GTDB taxonomy): domain Bacteria; phylum Pseudomonadota; class Gammaproteobacteria; order Burkholderiales; family Burkholderiaceae_C; genus CALROG01. The sequence continues at coordinate 127,845 of CALROG020000002.1, read as the reverse complement.
AGCCTACTGCGCTGTCCAACCTTGCTGGAACGCGGATGTCTGACGTGGTTAAGGCAAAAGCAGATATGCTTGCAGCCGTCACCGCCGTGCAGCGGGACTTCAGCGCAGTATTGAGCATTTACCGCCAAACGAATCTGCAAGTGAGAGGATCACTGCAGCCGCCAGCGTATTTTCAGTTCACGCCTGAGATGCATCAACATTGCTCCGTGACATTTGCTGATGAAACCGCGTCGAAACTGATGCAGTTGCAGATGAAAATGGCCGAGTTGCGCGATCGTTTCCAGAATAGTCTCTCGCAGAAATTGGAAGAAATGCGTGCCCATAGGACGCAACTGCTAACGAAACGGTTCGATGAGTACAAAATTTCAATCCTGCTCGAAGCTCAAGCCGAGATTGAGCGCCTGACGGCGCTCGCCGAACGGGCGAAAGGAACGGTTCGTGAACCGTAGGGAGCGCAAGGCGCACAAAGATCGCATGGGCTTGATCATCGGGGCGGTCGTCTTGATTGCGCTCGGCGTTATATTTGGATATCAAGTCCATATCTCCCGCGCGCCTAAGCCCGATGAGTTCAATTGCGCCGGTGAAGTAAGACGTAAAACGGCGATTGTCATAGACCAGACCGATCCGGTTGCCGCGCAAACGCAGGCCGAGGTGGTGAGCCGGGTCCTGAAGTACGTACATGACCAGGTCCAGACCAATGAAAAGGTGAGTATCTTCGGGATTACCAAGACGTCAAAGAAAGACTTGGTTCCGCTTTACTCCGCATGTCGCCCGAAGTCGCAGGGCAACGGTGTTACGGATCTGGATAGAGAAGTTCGAAAACGATTCTCGGAGCGGTTTTTGAAGCCACTAAAATCTGCTCTGCAAATCCCGGATACTGAGTCAAAAGAATCTCCCATCGCCCAAGCTCTCGTTGACCTCTCGCTGAGTGACTACCTGAGAAGCGAAACCGCGACACTTATTGTGGTGTCTGACATGATGGAAAACACATCGAAGTTTTCCTTATACAAGTGCAGCAACTCCAAGGAAGCCATTCGACTTTACAGAGAGAGCAAGATCGGATCTCAAGAGCGGCCGGCATTCAGCAATGTGACCGTTCATCTGAATGTTATTCCGACCGAACAAATACAGCGCACAGTGTTGGAGTGCCGGGCTGGCTTCTGGAATTGGTTCTTTGGTGACAGTAGCGGTAAGACGTCTGGATTGAAGATGGAGTACCTGCCTGGGTACGGGGGGAAGTAATGCAGGGCTATGGGCGCGTTCTTCTTTGGTGCATGGCTACTTCATTCGGCCTTCTGATTTCACTTTCAGTTCTGCGCCTTCAAACGCTTTGGATTCCGATGGTGGCGGCAATGCTTCCGCTTGTTTATTACCACGTTTGGTACTTGGCCAGACGGGCGAAGCAAGGGTTACTTTCTTCGGCGATCGATAGCGTCTACTATTTTGGCTTTCTGTTGACTATTGGTGCTCTCGGCGTAAGCGCATTTGTTATTGCAAGCGGTGCGCAGGCCGGCATTGATGTCTGGAAAGAAGTGACTTTGCAGTTCGGGCTTGGGCTTGCTGCAACTGGCTATGCGGTTGCCGCTCGAATTCATTTGCTCTCGATCATGCCGGCGTTTGATGGCGCGAACGCTGAAGAAGCCGTTGACAGAACAGTTATTCGTTCACAGGCGCTGGTATCGAATATGGAAATGGCTGCTGCGCGCTTTGAAACATTCGCAAGCGGACTGATGGAGCGGACAGTTCAAACCACAGAGCGCATGCGGGTGCAGACGGAGAAAAGTATGCGTGATACGGTACACGCATTTTCTTCGGAGATGCAGGCGGCTACCGCGTCCACGCATCGGATTGCAGAAAGCCTACGAGAATTGGTTGCCGATGAAAGCGTACTTCATCGACACGTGCAACTCGGTGAGGCCACGCTCAAACTGACGGAAGCCTTGAATCGGATTGTTCCTGCGACGGAAAAATTTAACGACCGAATGGAGTTAGCGGCCAATGCAACCGGCGAACTGGCAGATTGGAGTGGTCTGCTCAAAGCTGAAATCTCAGAGGTTCGAGGAGGAATCGACAGCCTCAGTGGCAAAGAGGGCTCACTTGCCCATCTGTCTTCGAGCGTGTCGGCGACGGCTGTCGAACTTGAAAGTCGCATGGCGGGCTTGGCAGGTATGTCGGATGAGGTATCGAATCTGACAGTGAATCTTGGCCATGTAACCGCAGCATTAAAGACGGTGGCCACGCAATCGCAGCGAGCCGGCGAGAAGATGACCATCTTCGTGCAAGCCGGCGACGAAATTGAACAAAACGCATCTCGTCTGCATGAGACGATCGCCTCGATGGCTAAGTTGGCCGATTCAGCACGGACGCTTGATACGTCAATCGCAAACGTTGCATCAGCAATTTTGCCTGTTGCTGACCATTTCACACGATTGGCAGCGAGCACGGCTGGTGCGAGCGATTCCTTGAACCACATCAGGAAGAACGCGACCGATACGACTGGCGCGGTTGCCGAGGTTGCGAAATCAATCGCCAGTTTGACGCGCCATATGGATGAGCTCGCCACGCTCGGGGCAGGACTAGCCGCAGAGGGGAGTAAAACAGCCAAGACTTTGAGTTCAGTGCCGGATACAGGACTCATAGTTGCTCAGCTCTCCACCAATCTTCAGGTGATAAGCCAAGCTGCGGCGTCAGTAGGTGAGGCTGTGCAAAAACTCGATAGAGTCCTAGCCGCGTCAGCTGAAACGGTTCAACTCCGTATTCGGACAACTAGCGAAGACCTAGCACGAGATGTCGCGGCGTCTGGACAGGCGGTAGACATGCTTACCGGAAAACTGGTCGATATTGCGCAGATCATCATCGACAAAACCCGACAAAAGGTGCAGAAATGAGTCGTCGTGGGACGGACGATGTCTTTCTTTTCACTTTGGTCGACTTATTGGTGCAGATTTGTTTTTTTGGCCTTGTTGCCTTTGTCGGTTACCAGGCGATTCAGTCGGTGGCTGCAGATGCGAGTAAAGCGAAGTTAGAGCAGGAGCGAGCCGCGCTAAAGGCCGCTGGCGTATCGAGTCTTACCGAGCTGACAGACGAGTTGTCCCGATTGGCGCCGATGAAAGAGCTCAAGGGCTTTAGTGAGTACTACAACAAAGGCGGAAAGATTGAAAGCGCAATGGCAGCGGCAGAGGTGGTTAGCAATGAGGGTGGCGTTGATAAGTTGAAGAACCGGCTGGAGAAGCTACGCAAGCTGGAAGAAGGTTTTGGGAAGCCGCCTTGCCTGTTTGATCAAAAGGATGGGAAACGTATCGATCGCGCTGTGGCGACTGTAGTCGCGACAGATACTCATATCGAATTCATACGCACCACACCAGAATTTGAGCAGATGCTGGCTTTGGTGGGCGGGACGTATGCCGCAGTCAAATATCAGACGCTCAACGAGTTCAGTAGGGCATTCAGTTCACTCCGGGAAAAACGTCCTGACTGTTTGTACTTGCTAGAGTTTTATGAGAAGACCAGATATGTCGAGGCGCGCGATGCTGCGCGTAGCTTCCGGCTGTCCATCCGCAGGCAATGACCGTGGCTCAAGATCCGCGGACAGAGCCACTGAGGGTTCGGCTACAGCAGCTCGACAGCCAAATGCGCCGCGTATGGGGCGTTGCCCCTACTCGGCTGGAAGGCCACAAACAGACGAACAAAGAGGTCAACGTAGGCAAAACCGTTAACGAGTTCATTGGTCGGCTATTCAAGTTCGTAAGCGGTAGGCAATAGTTGATGGTACTTGTTGACCGCGCTCCGTAAATTCCCGGCGAACCCGTCATGACGGACGGGGAGCCTTGGGGGTCGGCGATCAGCTAGACGGTGCCCAACGATGCGGCAGCTGTGTGGTCACACCCAAAGCGGGCGGAGACGTCTAGTCTTCTGCGGTATTGGCGCAACATCGCAATTTATTTCTTTTTCGTTCACTAAGCGACGGTAACGTCTCGCATGCTTTGGCGGGCTAGTGACTACTGAGAACCTAACGGGGGTATTTTTGGGGGTACTTCGATTTTGAAGATTCGAAAAGCCTAGCATTCATGCGGGCTGCAGCCGATCTTCTGGAAGACACCCTCCCGCCAAGCACAAACCCCACCTCGCGCGGGGTTTTTTGCTTTCAGGGGATCGGGCGGCCTGCTGAACGCAGCCGGTACTCCAGCGGGGCCATGTTGCGTGACAGGTCGTCAATGATCCGGGCGTAGTTGGCGCGCACGTTGGGGTCGCGGGCAGCGGCCATGGCGCTGGCGATTTCTTCGCGTTTGAGCTTCAACTCCCGGTACTGGCCGGTCAGGGTCTCGGCTTCAACTTCAGAGATGACGGTGGGCGCTGCCTGCCCCTGCTGGTAGCCCCATTGCGATGGGCCTTGCGGGGGGGCGTTGGAGGCGCAGCCGACGAGGGCGGCGATGGCAATCAGGGGCAGTGCATGCTTCATGGGGCTTCCGTTCTGAATCGGGCAAAACCCATTCTATGCACGCCGGGCCAGGGCCGTGGCGCGACAGCGCTAGACTGGCTGCCAATGAAACCTGACATTCAACCGTTTGGCGCAACCGCCGCTGAAGCGCAATGGGTCAACGGCGAGCTGATCCGCAACCTGATGCGCACCGCGCGCAGCACGCAATACATCGGCTTCGGGTTGATTGCGTTGTTGCTGATGGTGCTTTGGACCAACGTGAGTGCGCTGGCGCTGGGCGTTTGGGCGGCGCTGGCGTTGGGCGTTGCTTTTCTCCGGTTGGGCGTGCTGCGCAAGTACATCAATTCGGTCGAGAGCGAAGACGCTGCGGCGCAGGCCAACTACTTTGCCCGCTATGGCTGGGTCTGGCCGCTGAGTGCGCTGGCCTGGGGTTTGACGCCGCTGCTGCACTTTGACCGTGCGACGCTGGCCGATCAGTTCATCTGCTGGCTGATCCTGGCCGGTTTGGGCATGTTCGCGATCAACAGCTTTTCGTCGCATCTGCGCACCATGCGGATTTACCTGCATGTGCTGGCGTTGATCCCTGCGGCGGTGATGTTCTGGCGTATCGGCTTTGAACTGAGGTTCCAGGGCCCGACCTATCACTACTGGTTGCTGACCTTGTTGCTCATTTACTGGCAATTGCTGTTGCAGGCCGGACTCCGGTTGCATGTGACGCACCGCAGAAACTTTGAGCTGCAGTACCGCAACATGCAGCTGATCGAGTCGCTTACCCGCCAGACCCAGGCGGCGCTGGATGCTGTAGAGATCAAGAACCGGTTTCTGGCCAGTGCTGCGCACGATCTGCGCCAGCCTGTACACGCCCTTGGCCTGTATGCCGACTGGCTAGGAAGTGAGCCCGAGCTGGCGGGCGAAATTGCGCCCAAAATCGTTGAATCCACCAAGGCGGTCAATGCGCTGTTTGACTCGCTGTTTGATCTGGTGCGGCTGGACTCCGGCAAGATCCGGCTCAACATCGAACCGGTGCACCTGGACAAGTTGCTGCATGACCTGGAACTCCAGTACCGGCCTTTGGCTCAAGCCAAGGGCCTGGAATTCCGGGTGCATGTGGTGCCGGGGACAGTGATGTCTGACCCAATTTTGTTGCAGCGCATTGTTGGCAACCTGATCTCCAACGCCGTCAAGTACACCGCACGCGGCGGCATTCTGGTGGCCTCACGCGTTACAGCCAGTGGTCGGCGCATCGAGATTTGGGATACCGGGATGGGAATTGCGCCGGAACATCAGCGTGAAATTTTCCGGGAGTTCTACAAGGTGCCGTCGCACGGGGGCACTGAAGACGGCTTTGGCCTGGGCCTGCACATCGTGGCCAGGTTGTCCCACATTTTGGGCCACCCCTTGGGCTTGCTGTCACGCCCAGGCCGCGGCACCTTGTTCAGGTTGATGCTCAATCCAACCAACCCGCAACAGGCGGCCGAGCGGGCTGCCACAGTTCAGTTGATCAACATGCCGTGAACACGGGCGTAGTGAATGGTTTGGGTGCGGCTTTTCACACCCAGGCGGCGGAACAGGCGCCACAGGTGCACTTTGACGGTGTGCTCGCTGATGCCCAGCTCTTCGGCAATTTCCCGGTTGGAAAGCCCGCGGTCGAGCATGATGATCAGTTGCTTCTGGCGTTTGGACAGTTTGTTGTCGGCCGGGGTCAGCTCTTCAAAACCCCCATCGGCATTCAGCAGGGCCCGCAAGGCGGCCCCGATCTCGCTTGCGCCTGAAGACTTCTCGATGTAGATGTCTGCGCCCGCTTCAATGCACTGCTCTTCGGCGTCAGCGGCCGGGGAGGCCGACAGCACCGCCAGTGGCGTGTTGGGATACATGCCCTTGAGCTCCAGAATGCCCGAGGTGCCCAGGGTGTCGGGCAACTTCAGGTCCAGGCAAAAAAGCTCTGGTTCGCCGTGGGTTTTGACTGCCGACTTGATGCCGCCCAGGCGGTCGAGTTCCACAACGTTGGCACCGCCACGCATACGGCGCAGCAGCATTACCACGGCTTCCCGCATCAGGGGGTGGTCGTCAATGACATAGAGGGTCATAAGCGAAAAGTTCTTTCATCCAATCGGGTTACAGCGGTCAAGGATACCGCTGATCAGCAAATTTTGCATACAGAATTCATGAGCGCTGGCCAGCCTTTGGTCAAGTGTCGACCAACCGGGCCAGCACCATGGGGGCGTCAACCCCGGCCACCCACCAGCCGCTGACCTGGGCCACGGCGTCGTTTTCCCGTGCTTTGAGCCGGGCGATCAGTTGGCCGGGTTCCCTGGGGGACTCAAAGGCGGGGCTTTGCAGCAGCAACGCGCCACCCGCATCGACCAGCTTGAAGTAAAACTTGCCATCCGCTTCGCGGTACTGCTTGAAGCCCGGCATGGCCGCCCTGGCGGGCTTGTCTTTTGCGCCTGCCTCAGCGTGCGCCGACAGGTTGCGCAGGCCCACCGCCTGACGCAACTGCGCCATGAAGGGGTGCGACAGCGCGCGGGCTTTTTCAGCCCCGGCCTTCAGAATTGCTTCGACGGCCGCCGGGTTGCTGACCATGGCCTGGTAATGCTCGCGCATCGGGGCAATGTCGCGGTCAATCCGCTCAAACACCAGTTGCTTGGCGTCGCCCCATGCAATGCCTTCGGCGTAGGCTTTGCGCAACGCCAGTGTTTCGTCGGTCGAGGCAAAGGCCTGATAGAGCTGAAACAGGGCCGAGCCCTCGGTGTCTTTGGGTTCGCCGGGTGCGCGGGAGTCGGTCAGGATGCCCATGATGAGCTTGCGCATTTGTTCGCGCGGCACAAACAGCGGGATGGTGTTGTCGTAGCTCTTGCTCATCTTGCGGCCATCCAGCCCAGGCAGCGTGGCTACCGCGTCGTCGATCACGGCCTCGGGCAGCACCAGGTGCTCGCCATAGAGGTGATTGAAACTTGACGCCATGTCGCGCGCCATCTCGATGTGCTGAATCTGGTCGCGGCCCACCGGAATTTTGTGGGACTTGAACATCAAAATGTCGGCCGCCATCAGTACCGGGTACATGAACAGGCCGGCAGTGACGTCCGCATCCGCGTCGGTGCCGGCTGCGGTGTTCTTGTCCACCGAGGCTTTGTAGGCATGGGCGCGGTTCAGCACGCCTTTGCCGGTGACGCAGGTCAACAGCCAGGTAAGTTCGGGGATTTCAGGAATATCGGACTGGCGGTAGAAGTACACCCGCTCAGTGTCCAGCCCGGCGGCCAGCCAGGTGGCAGCGATCTCCAGCGTGGAGCGCTGGATTCTTGCGGGCTCGTCGCATTTGATCAGCGCGTGATAGTCGGCCAGGAAGTAAAAACTTTCAATGTCGGCCTGACGGCTGGCGGCTACCGCCGGGCGGATGGCACCCACGTAGTTGCCCAGGTGGGGCGTGCCGGTGGTGGTGATGCCGGTGAGGAAGCGGGTGGTGCTCATCGCATGCGGGGGGGAAGAGGTGTTGGCAAATTAATGAAATCAAGAGCTGAATAGCCCACCTTTAGCAATGGCATGAGCCAAATGGATCCCATTGCACCCAACAAAACCAAGCCAAGAACAACAAAAAATCCCCATGGTTCAACCCGGCTCAATAGGCTAGCCCAACGCCAAGGGAGCAATCCGACAAGGATCCTGCCTCCATCAAGTGGTGGCAACGGAAACAGATTGAATGCCCACATCACCATGTTGGTGAGGACGCCAGCCAGACACATAATCAGGAAAAACGGCTCCTGTGCGCCTGCCTCGCGCAGCACGGCGAACCCGATCGCCCATACCAGCGCTTGGACCAGATTTGAAGCAGGCCCAGCCAAAGCGACCCAAATCATGTCGCGTTTTGGATTGCGCAGATTTCCAAAATTCACGGGTACTGGCTTTGCGTAACCGAATAGGAAGAGCCCGTTTGTGCTGAAGTACAGCAGCAACGGCATAAGGATGGTGCCCACCGGGTCAATATGCTTGATGGGGTTGAGCGTGATGCGCCCCAGCATGTAGGCGGTGTTGTCACCAAAATGGCGCGCCGCATAGCCGTGGGCGGCCTCATGGATGGTGATGGCGAACAGCACGGGCAGTGCGTAGATCGCGACGGTTTGAATCAGGTTGGCTATGTCCACTGGGGGATTGTCTCAGACGGCGCTCACAGACCGAGGCGCCCCAGCTCGCCGCGCCCCTGGCGCACCACCATGGGCTCGCCCTCGTGCATGTCAATCACGGTCGTGGGTTGCGAGGGGCAGGCCCCGGCGTCGATCACCCCAGCAATCAGATGCTCAAAGCGCGCGCGGATTTCGTTTGCGTCATTCAGGGGCTCGGTCTCGCCGGGGGGGATCAGCGTGGTGGCCAGCAGGGGGGCACCATGCAAGGCCAGCAACTGCTGCAAGCCTTTGTGGTCAGGCACCCGCAGGCCGATGGTTTTGCGCTGGGGGTGGCTCAGACGGCGCGGAACTTCCTTGGTGGCCTCCAGAATGAAGGTATAGGCACCAGGCGTTGCCGACTTGAGCAAGCGGTACTGCTTGTTGTCTACCCTGGCGTAGTTGGCAAGCTCGCTCAGGTCTCGGCATAGCAGCGTGAGGTGGTGCTTGTCGTCCACGCCGCGAATCTGGCGCAGCCGGTCGGCAGCGGCTTTGTCGTCAAGGTGGCAGGCCAGCGCGTAGCTGGAATCGGTGGGCACGGCCACAATGCCGCCCCGTTCAAGCAGACTCACGGCCTGTTTGAGCAGGCGCAATTGGGGGTTGTCGGGGTGAACTTCAAAGTGCTGCGCCATGGCTCAGGCCTCAACCGGTTTTACGAGCACGCGGCTTTCGCGTACGGTGAGCCAGGCACCGACCGCACCGCAGATTGCCACCAATGCGATGCCGAGCAGCGACCACTGGTCGGGCACGTGGGCAAAAACCAGCCAGCCGCCGAGCATGGCAAACCCGATCTGGGCGTAAAGGTAAGGCGTGAGCGTGGCCGCCGGTGCGCGTTGGTAGGCCAGGATCAACATGAAGTGGCCAACCGTACCCATGAGCCCCATCAGGCACAGGCCCGCCCATAGCGTCCAGGAGTCCAGCGACGTCCAGACAAAGGGCAACGCCAGCGAGGACAGCAGTGCGCCGACCCAGCCGGTGTACAGGTGCATGGTCATTGGGTCTTCTGTGCGGGCGAGTTTGCTGGTCAGCACCTGGAACCAGGCATTGGTGGCCACCAGGCCCAGCGGGAGCAGCAGCGCCCAGGTGAAATCGTCGCCGCCAGGGCGCACGATGATCATGGTGCCGGCAAAGCCGCCTGCCACCAGCGTCCAGCGCAATGGCGAGACCCGTTCCTTCAAATGGGTAGCGGCCAGAACAGTGATGACCAGCGGCGTGATCATGACGATGGCGGTGAACTCACCGACTGGCATGTACTTGAGGCTGAAGAAGGCGAACAGGCTGGTCAGCAGCAGCAGAACGCCGCGCAGACACTGAAATTTTGGGTGCGCCGTGCGCAGCACTGCAAGGCCGCGCGTGGGCAGCACGGCCAACGCGGTGGCAACTGCCTGGAACAGGTAACGGAACCACAGCGCCATCAGCACTGGCACGCCAAAACTGATGTACTTGGTGGTAGTGTCCAGCGTGGCGAAACAGGCCACAGCCGCAATTGCCAGCGCGATGCCGGCCAGCGCACCGGACCTTCGCCGCGCGCTCACTGAATACGGTCCGCGAGCAGCTCCCAGACCGGCGTGAGATCACCGGGCAGGTAAGGCAGCTTGCCCAGGTCGGTGTGGCTTTCATCAGGGCTGTGAAAGTCGCTGCCGCGGGAGGCCGCCAGGCCAAACTCGCGTGCAGTTTCAGCGTATTGAACGGCCTCAGCCGCAGTGTGGCTGCCGGTCACGACTTCCACCGCCCGGCCGCCATGGGCCTTGAATTCCGTGAACAGTGCGTATTCTTCGTTGGCACTGAACTTGTAGCGGGCCGGGTGGGCAATTACCGCAGCACCGCCGGCCTGCGTGATCCATTGAACAGCACCGGCGAGCGAGGCCCAGCGATGCGCAACATAACCCGGCTTGCCTTCAGTAAGGTATTTGCGAAACACCTCGGATGTTTCCTTGCAGACGCCGGTTTCCACCAGAAACCGCGCAAAGTGGGTGCGCGAGATCAGCTCGGGGTTGCCCACGTATTTGAGCGCGCCCTGGTAGGCGTCCTTGATGCCGACCCGTGCCAGCTGGTCAGACATCTCCATGGCCCGCTGGCCACGCCCACCCCGGGTGGCGGTCAGACCCTCCAGCATGCCGGCGTGGTTGGGGTCAAAGCCCAGCCCCACGATATGGACGGTCTGGCCAGCGAAAGTTACTGAAATTTCAGTGCCGGTAAGGTACTTCATGCCCTGGGCCCGGGCCGCCGCCGCCGCACGTTGCTGGCCACCGATTTCGTCGTGGTCGGTCAGCGCCCAAAGTTCAACACCGTTGGCAGCGGCGCGCGCAGCCAGGTCTTCGGGGATCATGGTGCCGTCAGAGACGACGGAATGGCAATGCAGGTCTGCGTTGAGTATGGACACCGGCGTATTTTAGGCGTTGTCCCCGGCCAACCCTGTCAGCAGACCAAAGCCCTTACCATTTGAGCCTTGCAATCGAAAGGCGTCAGATGATCGTTGTGCACCACCTGAACAACTCGCGTTCCCAGCGCGTGCTGTGGCTGTTGGAAGAGCTGCGTTTGCCTTATGAAATAAAGCGCTATGAGCGTGACCGCCAGACCATGCTGGCGCCGCCCGCGCTGCGCGCGGTGCACCCGCTGGGCAAGTCGCCTGTGATTTCTGATGGCGGCTTCACTCTGGCTGAGTCGGGTGCCATTGTCGAATACCTGATTGAGCAGCATGGCGCGGGCCGTCTGGTGCCTGCGGCGGGTACTCCAGAGCGCCAGCGCTACCGCTACTGGATGCACTATGCCGAGGGTTCGGCGATGCCGCCCTTGTTGCTCAAGCTGGTGTTTGACCAGATCGAAAGGGCAAAAATGCCCTGGATCGTGCGGCCGGTTGCGAAAGCCATTTCGGCCAAAACCAAGTCCGCCTTCATTCTTCCCAATATTCGCCAGCATCTGGACTACATGGAGGCTGAACTGGGCAAGTCGCAGTGGTTTGCCGGTGACGAGTTCACCGGCGCAGATGTCCAGATGAGCTTTCCGCTGGAGGCGGCTGCCGCGCGTGGCGGGCTCAACGAGAGTCGGCCGAATCTGATGGACTTTTTGCGGCGCATTCATGAGCGGCCCGCCTATCAGCGTGCCCTGGAAAAGGGCGGGCCTTTTAGCGTTGCGGGTTGATGCACATGAAACTTTCCCGCCTTTATCAGCCACGCAACCCGCTGTTCTGGATGGCGCTCATCCTGAATGGGCTCTCGATGGCATTGGCTTGGCTGGTGCAAAACCGGCCACTCAACACCCTGGGGCTGGTGATTGTGCTGGTGTTCGCCCTGGGCAACGCCGTTGCGGGCATGTGGCTGGCGTGGCAACTGGTGCGTGACCCGCCGCAGGGCCCGACGCCGCCTCAGTGAAGACTGCCGGCACCAAGGTTGATGTCTTGGCTGGTGCCCAGTGCGCAGCGCAGTGCCACCGTGATGCCGCGCACCATTTCTTCCAGCGACATCGCTGGCATGCCCTGCTGGGGCAGCCAGGGCACGTGAATGAAGCCCCCGCGAACCGCCTTGAACCGGTGCTGCGTGGCTAGCGCGTGCATCAAGCCATAGAACACCTGATTGCAGACAAACGTGCCGGCGGTTTGGGACACCTCGCAGGCAATGCCCGCTTCCTGCATGGCCGCCAGCATGGCCTTGAGCGGCAGGCCGGTGAAGTACGCGGCAGGCCCGTGCGGCACTACCGGCGTGTCGATTGGCTGATTCCGGGCGTTGTCAGCGATGCGGGCATCGCTGATGTTGATGGCCACACGCTCCAGCGATATCGCGCCGCGCCCACCGGCCTGCCCAAGGCAGACCACCAGGGCGGGCTGGTACTGCAGCAAATGGCTTTGCAACACCTGGAGTGAAGTGGCAAACACGGTGGGTAGCTGGGCGGCCAGCACCCGGTGCCCGGCAATCTGCTGGCCGTGCAGGGCCTGGGCAATCAACCAGCTTGGGTTCAGCGTATCGCCGCCAAAGGCGTCGAAGCCGGTGACCAGGGCGACCGGTTGTGAGAGTTTTCCAGGGCGAGGGCGGGCTACCATAGGGGCACTTTAGCGCAGCCTGTGGGCAGGAGGGTGGCCATGAAATGGGAAGGTAACCGTGAGTCCAGCAACGTGGAGGACCGCCGCAGCGGGGGCGCGGGCGGTGGCCTGGTGGGTGGGCGCAGCATCGGCATTGGCACCATCGTGATTGCCTTGCTGGGCGGCTGGATCTTTGGCATCAATCCGCTGACGATTCTGGGCTTGCTCGGCGGCTCGGACGCGCCCACGGCTCAGGTACAACAGGGCCCGGCCCAGCGCCCGCCGGCAGACGACCGCATGGCCAAATTCGTGGGCACGGTGCTGGCCGATACCGAAGACGTCTGGAAGCAGCAGTTCAGTCAGGCCGGCAGCACCTACCGCGAGCCCAAGCTGGTGCTGTTTCGCGGTGCCACCCGCACCGCCTGCGGCCAGGGGCAGGCGGCCATGGGGCCGTTCTACTGCCCGGGCGACCAAAAGGTTTACATCGACCTGGGTTTTTACGAAACGCTGAAGAACCGGCTGGGTGCACCGGGTGACTTTGCCCAAGCCTATGTGATTGCGCATGAGGTCGGCCATCACGTACAAAACCTTCTGGGTATCAGCGCCAAGATGGACGAGATGCGTGGCCGGGTGAGCCAGGCGCAGTACAACGCCTTGAGCGTGCGGCTGGAGTTGCAGGCGGATTGCTTCGCCGGAGTCTGGGCGCATCACGCGCAGAACGCGCGGCAAATTCTTGAACAGGGCGACGTGGAAGAGGCAATGAACGCTGCGGCCAGGATCGGCGACGACGCACTGCAGCGCGGCAGCGGCGGGGCGGTGGTGCCGGAGAGCTTTACCCATGGCACCAGTGCACAGCGCCAGCGCTGGTTCGCCACCGGCCTCAAAACCGGAGCGATCAAGGCCTGCGACACCTTCTCCGCTCGTGCCATATAGTGAAATTTCCTGGAAAAACCGCGCCGAGGGGCTGAATGCGACAATGGAGGGCTAAATGACCTCTGCTTTTTCCAATCTATCGCTGGCTGAACCGCTGGCACGCGCCGTAGCCGAAATGGGCTACGAATCCATGACCCCGATCCAGGCCGAGGCCATTCCGGTGGTACTGACCGGCAAGGACGTGATGGGCGCGGCCCAGACCGGCACTGGCAAGACGGCGGCGTTCTCGCTGCCCCTGTTGCAGCGCCTGCTCAAGCACGAAAACGCCTCCACCTCACCGGCGCGCCACCCGGTGCGCGCGCTGGTGCTGCTGCCCACGCGCGAGCTGGCCGACCAGGTGGCCCAGCAGGTCAAGCTGTATGCGAAATACACCAACCTGCGCAGCACCGTGGTGTTCGGTGGCATTGACATGAAGCCGCAGACGCTGGAGCTGAAAAAAGGCGTTGAAGTGCTGGTGGCCACACCAGGCCGCCTGCTGGACCATATTGAAGCCAAGAACGCGGTGCTGAACCAGGTTGAGTATGTGGTGCTGGACGAGGCCGATCGCATGCTTGACATCGGCTTCCTGCCCGACCTGCAGCGCATCCTGAGCTACCTGCCCAAGGAGCGCACCACGCTATTGTTCAGCGCGACTTTCTCGCCCGAAATCAAGCGCCTTGCCAACAGCTACCTCAAAGACCCCGTCACCATTGAAGTGGCGCGGCCCAATGAGACAGCCTCTACCGTAGAGCAGCATTTCTACAGCGTGATGGACGACGACAAGCGCCGCGCGCTCAAGCAGATCGTCAAGCAGCGCGGCCTGAACCAGGCCTTTGTGTTCGTCAACAGCAAGCTCGGTTGCGCCCGCCTGGCCCGCTCACTGGAGCGTGAAGGCCTGAAGACCACCGCGCTGCACGGCGACAAAAGCCAGGACGAACGCCTGAAGGCCCTGGCCGCGTTCAAGGCCGGTGAAGTGGACTTGCTGGTGGCGACCGATGTAGCCGCCCGTGGCCTGGACATCAAGGACGTGCCGGCGGTTTTTAACTTTGACGTGCCGTTCAATGCCGAAGACTATGTGCACCGCATCGGGCGGACCGGGCGTGCCGGGGCTTCCGGTCTGGCCGTCACTTTTGTGTCAGCCACCGATGGCCGGCTGGTCGCCGACCTTGAAAAGCTGTTGAAGAAAAAGATCGAGCTGGAAGCAGTGGAGTTTGAGGAAGACCGACCGAATATTCGCAACCAGGGCCGCATTAATGATGGGCGCCGGCATTGGCGCGAAGAGGGCGAGCTGGGTGACCCGCGCGACGCGCTCGATGCACCGCAAGCCCCGCGCCCGGCACGCCCCGAGCGCGCGTACAACCGCCCGGTTGCAGCGCCGCGCGACCCGTTCTTTGACAAGCCCTATGAGGTTAGTTCCGCCGAGGCACCCCCTGCATGGGAGGCCACCGCCAGGCCTGCGGGTAATCGCATTTCTGCCAACATCAAGCCCAAGCGCAAGGTGGCTGCCCTGTTCAAGGCCGAGTTGACCGCAACTTAGCGCCAATTCATGCGCTAGCCCGCATCAGATATGCGTGAGCCGCTACAAAAATAGTAGCAAATCGACGCAACTTGGC
Organism: Ramlibacter sp. 2FC; assembly: GCA_943369755.1. Taxonomy (GTDB): domain Bacteria; phylum Pseudomonadota; class Gammaproteobacteria; order Burkholderiales; family Burkholderiaceae_C; genus CALROG01. The sequence continues at coordinate 112,713 of CALROG020000002.1, read as the reverse complement.
GCGCCCGGATCATTCGCCCGGCTGCTGCGCTTGGTCGCACTTCACCTGTATCAGCGCATGCTGCCCGGCGGCTTCTAGCCGCAGCGCGCTGAGGCACCCGCCCCAGACACACCCGGTATCCAGGGAAATGATGCTTGGCCGCATCAACAGGCCCAGGGTTGACCAATGCCCGAATGCCACGGTTTGGTCTGCGGTGCGGCGGCCCGGAACGTCAAACCAGGGCAGATAGCCGGGCGGCTGGCTGGCCAGTCCGCCGCTGGTTTTCAAGTCCATCACTCCGCTGGGGGTGCAAAAGCGCAGCCGCGTCAGGGTGTTGACCACCACGCGAAGCCTGTCGGCACCGCTCAGGCTGTCGTCCCATTGGTCTGGCTGGTTGCCGTACATCGTCGCCAGGAACCCGGCCAGCTCGGGGCCGCGCAGTACCGCTTCTACCTCGGCGGCCAGGGCCAGCGTCTGGGCCAGTGTCCAGCCTGGCAGCACGCCGGCATGCACCATCAGCACACCGTGGGCGTGCAGGGCCATGCGTTGGTGGCGCAACCAGTCCAGCAGGGCTTCGCGGTCGGGTGCCAGCAGCACGCTGTCCATGGTGTCCTTGCGCTGCGGCTGGCGGCTGCCGTGCGCCACCGCCAGCAGGCTCAGGTCGTGGTTGCCCAGCAGGCACTGCGCGGCGTCTCCCAGCGCCATCAGGCGGCGCAGTACTGCGGCCGACTCAGGCCCGCGGTTGACCAGGTCGCCCAGCAGGTAGGCGGTGTCGCGGCTCGCGGAAAAGCCGATTTCGTCAAGCAAGCGGCCCAGCGCTGCATCGCAGCCCTGCACGTCGCCAATCAAGTAAAGTGCCATGGTGTTGATTCTCACCCCTGATTCATGGACTACTTGCTGATCGCGTTGCTGACGCTGCTCAACGGCGTGTTCGCAATGTCCGAGCTGGCGCTTGCCTCCAGCCGCAAGGCCCGGCTGGCTGCCATGACTGAAGCGGGCGACAAAGGGGCCGGCGCGGCATTGGTTTTGCTGGACAACCCGACCCAGTTTCTCTCGTCGGTGCAGGTGGGCATCACCTCCATTGGCATGCTCAACGGCATCATCGGTGAGGCCGCTTTCAGCGGCAAGCTCTCGCTGTGGCTCATCGAACTGAGCATGCCGGTGCGCGCAGCCGAGATCACCGCCACCGCGCTGGTGGTGACCATCATTACCTTCATCACCATTGTGTTTGGCGAACTGGTGCCCAAGCGCATTGGCCAGCTTTACCCCGAAACGGTGGCACGGGTGGTGGCGCGCCCCATGACCTGGGTGGCCATTGGCGCCAAGCCTTTTGTGCGGCTGCTGTCCTTGAGCACGCAGGGGGTGCTGCGCCTGCTGCGAATCGACAATTCAGCCGGGCGCCTGGTGACGGAAGAAGAAATTGTGGCCAGCCTCGAAGAGGGCGTGGACGCCGGTGTGATCGAACAACACGAGCGCCAGATGGTGCAAAACCTGTTCCACCTGGATGACCGGCCGCTGACGTCCTTGATGCTGCCGCGCTCGGATGTGCAGTGGCTGGACGCCAGCCTGAGCATTGCCCAGTGCCTGCAGCAGGCCGGGCGCTTTGGAGCGCATTCCTGGTACCCGGTGTGCCGTGGCTCGCTGGACGATGTGGTGGGCGTCGTGAGTGTGGCCAGGTTGCTGGAGCTGGGGCCCCAACACCCCGGCGCAGTGGAGCCGCATGCCCAGGCGGCCTTGTTCGTGCCCGAGACGCTGACCGGCATGGAGCTGCTGGAGCAGTTCCGGGCCCGCGCCGGCCGCATGGTGTTTGTGGTTGACGAATATGGGGTGGTGCAGGGCCTGATGACGCCGCACGACCTGCTCGAAGCCATTACCGGTGAACTGCAGCCGGGCACCCAGGCCGACGCCTGGGCAACCCAGCGTGAAGACGGCTCCTGGCTACTGGACGGCCTGATGCCGGTTGCAGAGCTGCGGGCCCGCCTGGCTATTCGGGAGTTGCCCGACGAAGACCGGGGCCGCTACAACACGGTGGCCGGGTTGTTGATGGCGGTGTCGGGCCGCTTGCCCGCCACGGCGGAACGCATTGAGTGCGCGGGCTGGATTTTTGAGGTGGTGGACCTGGACGGCAAGCGCATCGACAAGGTGTTGGCCGCGCGGGCACCCGGACCAATGAAATAATGAATGACCAACGGGGGTGCCATGTCTGACGCGGTTTACTACGAAAAGCCGGTGCTGCTGCACCGCGACACCCATCGCAAGCGCAAGGTCGCGCCAAGCAACAGCTTTGCCTTTGCCCGCAAAGCCAACTCGCTGTACCTGGCGGGTGCGGAGTTTGGCGAGGCGTCGCGCGAATACCCGATTCTGTTCACCCGGGCCAGCGGCAAGGTGGTTCCGGTGGCCATGCTGGGCCTGCGCGCGCGTGAAAACCTGTACGTGGATGACAACGCCCACTGGCTGGCCAATTACATCCCGGCCTTTGTGCGGCGCTACCCGTTCGTGCTGTCCGAATTGCCAGGGCAGCAAATGGGGGTGTGCATCGACGAGGCCTACCCAGGCCTGAACGACAAGGACGGCGAGGCGTTGTTTGATGCGGCGGGCAACAACACGCCTTTCTTGCAAAACGCGCTGGACTTCCTGAACCGCTACCAGCAGGAATATGTGCGCACCGACAGCTTTTGCCAGCGCCTGGTGGACATGGGGCTGCTGATGGAAATGAACGCCCAGGCCAACCTGACCGACGGGCGCAGCTTCACTGTCAATGGCCTGATGATCGTTGACGAGAAAAAGCTTTTGGCCTTGCCCGATGCCTGGGCCTTGCAGCTATTTCGCGCCGGTGAATTGCACTGGATTTCAATGCACCTGGCGTCGCTGTCGAACATGCAGCGCCTGGTGGACAAGCTGGCAGAACGCAAGGCACTGATGGAGCCGGCACCGCGGCCACCAGCCTGAGAGGGGGGCACTTTGGGCTGGCCTGCAACCGATGGCCACAGCGTTACCTAGCCGACAAAAAAAGGCCCTGAGTCTTGCGAATCAGGGCCTTCTTGATTGGTGCCGGAGAGATGAATCGAACACCCGACCTTCTCATTACGAATGAGCTGCTCTACCGACTGAGCTACACCGGCGTAAGCCCAAGATTATAACGTGCCGTGGTAGCCGGTGACGCGCTCGACCTCGTTGCGCGAACCCAGGATCACGCTCACGCGCTGGTGCAGTTTGCCTGGCTGGATGTCCAGAATGCGCTGGCGGCCGTCGGTGGCGGCTCCGCCCGCCTGCTCGACCAGCCAGCCCATCGGGTTGGCCTCATACATCAGGCGCAGCTTGCCGGGCTTGTCGGGCTCGCGCTTGTCCCAGGGGTACATGAAGATGCCGCCGCGGGTCAGGATGCGGTGCACATCAGCCACCATGCTGGCGATCCAGCGCATGTTGAAGTCTTTGCCGCGCGGGCCTTCTTTGCCCTGCAGGCATTCGTCGACATAGCGCTTTACCGGGGCGTCCCAGTGGCGCATGTTGCTCATGTTGATTGCAAATTCCTGCGTGTCGGGCGGAATCCGCACGTTTTCCTGGGTGAGAACAAACGAGCCTTGTTCCCGGTCCAGGGTGAACATGGCCACACCGTCGCCCACCGTCAGCACCAGCGTGGTTTGCGGGCCATAAACGCAGTAGCCGGCGGCGACCTGTTTGTTGCCGGGCTGCAAGAAGTCGGATTCGTCCACCCCACGGTCGTCTTCGGGCATTTTCAGCACACTGAAGATGGTGCCAATGCTCACATTTACGTCGATGTTGCTGGAGCCGTCCAGCGGGTCAAACAGCAGCAGGTATTCGCCCTGGGGGTAGCGATTGGGCACCACGTAGATGCCGTCCATCTCTTCGCTAGCCATGCCCGCCAGGTGGCCACCCCATTCGTTGGCCTCGATCAGCACCTCGTTGGCGATGATGTCCAGCTTCTTTTGCACCTCGCCCTGCACGTTTTCGCTGCCAGCCGTGCCCAGCACGCCACCCAGCGCGCCCTTGTTCACCGCCTGGCTGATGCTCTTGCAGGCGCGTGCTACCACCTCTATCAGCAGGCGCAACTGCGACGGGATGTGGCCGTCCACCCGTTGTTGTTCAACAAGGTAGCGGGTGAGCGAGATTTTGCATGTCATGTCGGTGCCTCTCAGTCTGCCAGGGCGCGGGTGACCACTTCGCGCACATCATTGCTCAGGTCGGCTTTGGCGGCAACGCGGGTGATGGCTTCGCGCGCGGCGCTGCGACAGGGCTCTACCAGTTTGTTCCAGCGGTCCAGTGCGCGCGCCAGCCGGGCCGCCACCTGGGGGTTGATGGCGTCAAGCTCAATCACACGCTCGCTCCAGAACACATAGCCCGCGGCGTCGGTGCGGTGGAAAGCGCCAGGGTTGGCACTGCAGTAACTGAAGATCACGCTGCGCGCCCGGTTGGGGTTGCGGATGTTGAAGTCTGCATGCTTCATGAGCTGACGCACAACCGGCAGCACGTTGCCGGCGCGGTCGGGCGCACCGGCTTGCAATGCAAACCATTTGTCCAGCACCAGTGCGTCGTCTTTGAACAAGGCGTGAAAGCGGGTTAGCGCAGGCGCAGCCAGTTCATGGGCGCTGGCCACCAACGCGGCCAGCGCGTTGAAGCGGTCGGTCATGTTGCTGGCGTCCTTGAAGCGCTGGTAGGCCTTGCCGGGCCACACGGTGTCGCCGCTCAAACGGGCCGCCAGGCAGAGCTGGGACAGCGCCAAACCGGCCAGCGCACGACGGCCGCTGGAAACCGGGTCGGGCCGGTAGGCCCCGTTGTCGCGGTGCGCGTCGAAAGCCCATTCCCAGTCGGTGTGCAGGGCGGTGGCAAGCTGCTCGCGCATGGCTTCACGCACGGCGTGAATGCGTTGCGGGTCTACCGCCTGCAGTTGCTCGGCGATGTAGCCTTCTGAAGGCAGCGTCAGCACCAGCTCTTTGAACGCTGCGTCCAGCGTCGGGTGGCGCAAGATGCCGCGCAGGGCCTCCACATACCCTGTGTCAAGCTCAATTTCGGCTGTAGCCCGCGTGGAATCTGCGCTATCCACTATGAAATTGATAGCACGACGCAGGCTTAAGCGCTGCGCCGCCTCCCAGCGGTTGAACGCGTCGGTGTCATGCGCCAGCAGCGTCAGCAAGTGGGCGTCGCTGTAGTCGCAGTCCAGAATGACCGGGGCGCTGAAGCCACGCAGCACCGAGGGCACGGGTTCGCTGTCGATGTCGGGGAAGCTCAGCGTTTCGCTGTCTTGGGTCAGCACATGCAGTCCGGCCGCCATTTCGCGGCCGTCGCGGCTGATCAGGCCGTAGGCCAGCGGGATCACATAGGCTTCTTTTGCCGCCTGGCCGGGCGTGGGCGCGCAGCTTTGCGACAGCGTCAGCGTGTAGCTGCGCGCAGCCGCGTCGTAGTGGCCGCTGGCCTTGACCCGTGGCGTGCCGGCCTGGCTGTACCAGCGCTTGAATTGCGGCAGCAAGGCGGCCAGCCTGGAGCCCGGGTTGGCGTCGGCAATCGCCTGGGCAAAGTCGTCGCAGGTCACGGCCTGGCCGTCGTGGCGGGCAAAGTACAAGGCCATGCCCTTGGCAAAACCTGCGCGGCCCAATGGGTCGGCGGCCCCTTCAGTCGCCAGGGTTTGCATCATGCGCACCACCTCGGCACCTTTTTCATAGATGGTGACGGTATAGAAATTGTTGATTTCCAGGTAACTGTCGGGCCGCACCGGGTGCGCCATCGGGCCGGCGTCTTCGGGGAACTGGGCGGTGCGCAGCACCCGCACATCTTCAATGCGCTTGACGGCGCGGGCTGAGGGCTCTGCACACAGGTCCTGGCTGAATTCCTGGTCGCGGAACACTGTCAGGCCTTCTTTCAGGCTGAGCTGGAACCAGTCGCGGCAGGTCACACGGTTGCCGGTCCAGTTGTGGAAATATTCGTGACCGACCACGCTTTCAATGTTGCCGAAATCAACGTCGGTGGCGGTGGCCTGGCTGGCCAGCACGTACTTGGTGTTGAAGATGTTCAGGCCCTTGTTCTCCATCGCGCCCATGTTGAAGTCGCTGGTGGCGACGATCATGAAACGTTCAAGATCCAGCGGCAGGTTGAAGCGGGCCTCGTCCCACACCACGCTGGCGATGAGCGAGTTCATGGCATGTTCGGTTTTTTCCAGATCACCGGGGCGCACGTAAACCTGCAGCAAGTGCTCTTTGCCGGCCCGGGAGGTGATGCGTTGCTCGCGGCACACCAGCTGGCCTGCTACCAGCGCAAACAGGTAGCTGGGCTTTTTGTGCGGGTCGATCCAGGTGGCAAAGTGGCGCCCGGCATTGTCTGGCCCGCTCAGGTCGCCCTGCGCCACCAGATTGCCGTTGCTCAGCAGCACCGGGTACTGGGCCTTGTCGGCGCGCAGTGTCACGCTGTAGCTGGCCATCACGTCGGGGCGGTCCAGGAAGTAGGTGATGCGGCGAAAGCCCTCGGCCTCGCATTGCGTGAAGAACGAGTCGTTGCTCACGTACAAACCCATCAGCTTGGTGTTTTTGGCCGGCGCGCAGGTGGTGAAGATCTCGATCTCAAACGGTTCGTGCCCTTCGGGCAGGTTCTCCAGCACCAGCTGGTTGCCTTCCATCTTGAAGCTGGTGCCCTGGCCGTTGACCTGCACCCGCGCCAGGTTGAGCTCCTCGCCATCAAGCTTGAGCGCCTGGGCTGGCACGTCGGTGTTGCGGCGCAGCCGCATTTTGTTGAGCACACGGGTTTTGACCGGGTCGAGGTCAAAGGTCAGTTCAACCGTGTCGATCCAGTAGGCCGGGGCCTGGTAGTCAGCACGGTTGACGGCCGTGGACTGGCTTTGTCCGTCACGCAGTAGCAGCATGGAGTGTCTCCAGAAAATCAGTGTCCAGCAGTTCGTGGTAGTCGCGGATGCGTGCCATCACATGGGGGCCGTCGAGTTCTGCGGCGGTGTGGCCGGTGCACACCGCTACCGCCCGCATGCCGGCGCGCCGCGCGGCCTCGATACCGAACGGCGCATCCTCAAACACTATGCATTGCGTCGGCTCGCTGCCCAGGCGGCGTGCGGTTTCGAGAAAGATTGCCGGTTCCGGTTTGCCGGCCAGGCCCTCGTCACCGCCGACCACGGCATGAGGCATTGGCGTCATGGCAAGGTGGCGGAACACGAACTCGATGTTGTGGCGGTCGCCCGCCGTGCCCACGCCCACCTTGAGCCCGCGTGCCATGGCCTGGGCTGCAAAGGCGCGAAAACCTGCCACCTCGGTGAACTCCGGTGCAAACAGCTCGCGGTAGGCGGCTTCTTTTTGCTGGATCAGCGCCCAGGCTTCATCTTCGGGCAGGTCGCGCTGCAACAGCTCGCGCATGCATTCCAGGCCGTTGCGCCCGGTGGTGCGGCGCATCAGGTCGGGCAGGTCAATGCTCAAGCCGTGGCGCTGGGCGAAGACTGCCCAGCTCTTGAGGTGCCAGGGCATCGAGTCGACCATGGTGCCGTCCATGTCAAAAATCAGCGCGGGGGTGTTGTTCATACGCCCTGCTTGAGGCTGGCTTCAATGAACGCGTCAAGGTCGCCGTCCAGCACTTTCTGCGTGGCCGATATTTCCACCCCGGTGCGCAGGTCTTTGATGCGGCTGTTGTCCAGCACATAGCTGCGGATCTGGTGGCCCCAGCCGACGTCGGTCTTGGTGTCTTCCAGCTTTTGTTGCTCTTCCTGGCGTTTGCGCATTTCAAAGTCGTACAGCCGCGAGCGCAGGCGCTGCCAGGCGATGTCGCGGTTGCCGTGCTGGCTGCGCCCGTCCTGGCACTGCACCACGATGCCGGTGGGGATGTGGGTCAGGCGCACGGCCGAGTCGGTCTTGTTGATGTGCTGGCCGCCCGCACCGCTGGCGCGGAAGGTGTCGGTGCGCACGTCGGCCGGGTTGATGTTGATCTCAATCGAGTCATCAATCTCGGGGTAGACAAACACGCTGGCAAAGCTGGTGTGGCGTCCGCCGGAGCTGTCAAACGGGCTCTTGCGCACCAGGCGGTGCACGCCGGTTTCAGTGCGCAGCAGGCCAAAGGCGTAGTCGCCTTCCACCCGGATCGTGGCGCTCTTGATGCCGGCCACGTCGCCCGCGGTCTCGTCTTCCACGGTGGCCTTGAAGCCCTTGCGTTCGGCGTACTTGAGGTACTGGCGCAGCAGCATGCTGGCCCAGTCGCAGGCTTCGGTACCGCCCGCGCCGGCCTGGATGTCCAGGAAGGCGGGCAGGGGGTCGGCCGGGTTGTTGAACATGCGGCGAAACTCAAGCGCCTCGACGTCTTTGCCCAGCGTGGCAGCTTCGGCTTCGATGGTTTCAAGGCCGGCTTCATCGCCCTCGGCCTTGCTCATGTCGTAAAGCTCAAGGTTGTCGGCCAGCTCGCGCGTGAGGTTGCCCAGCATCAGTACCACGCTGCTGAGCGCTTTTTGCTCTTTGCCCAGTTCCTGGGCTTTTTTGGGGTCGTTCCAGACCGCCGGGTCTTCGAGGGATGCGTTGACGGTTCTCAGCCGTTCTGACTTTGCATCGTAGTCAAAGATACCCCCGTAAGGCTTCAGTCCGGGCGCTCAGGTCGGTGAGTGTGGTGCCAATGAGGTTGGTGCGTTCTGCGTCCATGATCGGGTCCTGCTGTGTTCTTCGGGCTTTGGGTAACCCGCTATTTTCTCACGCGCAGAAACCCTCGAGCAGCGTGGCCAGTTGCGCTGGCTGGTCATGGTGCAGCATGTGCCCGGCCTCGGTGACCACGGCGCACTGCAACTGGGGCACAGATTTCAGGCGCTCGTGGTACTCGGCCAGGGTGTATTTGCCCTGCCACCATTGGTCCAGGCTGTTGTCGGTGGCTTGCACCGCCAGCACCGGCGCAGTGATGCAGCTGTACAGCGCCAAAACCTCGTCGACCCGGTAGAGCTGCGCGTTGATGATCTTGTGGGCCGGGTCGCCCATGATTTCCCACTGCCCCTGCGCATTGGGCCTGGCCCAGTGGGGTGCCAGCCAGTCGGCCTTGTCTTGCGACAGGCGGGGGTTGGTCTTCATCAGGCGGCTGGCCACGCCTGCCACGTCGGGGTAGGGCTTGAGTGCCATTTCGCCGCGGTGCAGGCTCTTGAGCTCGTCCATCCATTTGGCGTAGCGGCCTGGCGCCTGGGCTGCCCGGGTGGTGGGCATGCCAAAACCTTCCAGGTTAACCAGCCGGCGAATGCGTTGGGGCCGGGCCCCGGCGTAGAGCATGACGACATTGCCGCCCATGCTGTGGCCCACCAGGTCCACCGGCGCGCCGGGGCTGTAGTGCTCCAGCAGAAAGTCCAGGTCGCCCAGGTAATCGGGGAACCAGTAGTTGTCGGTGCCACCGCTGCCGGTCAGGCCGTAGCCGCGCCAGTCAGGTGCAATGACGTAGCGCTCGTGCGCCAGCGCATCCACCACAAACTGGTAGGACGCGGCCACGTCCATCCAGCCGTGCACCAGGACCAGCGGGGCCTGGCCTGAGGTCGGGGTGCCCCAGATACGAACATGGTATGAAAGGTTGCGGATCGGGACAAACTCGCTGCGCGAGGTTCTGCGGGCTTGGTACATTGGCTGGATTATTCAGGAGGCAAGGCATGCCCGTCAGTCAAGTCCAGGACAACTACGCCGCGCTGCACCGCGAATTTCGCTGGGCCGTGCCCGAAAAATTCAATATGGCGCAGGCTTGCTGTCGGCGCTGGGCCGAGCGCCCCGATGGCGACGAGCGCATCGCGATCTACGCCCACCAGCCCGATGGTACTGGCCCGCGCTACAGTTTTGCGCAGCTTCAGGACGCGGCCAACCGGCTTTCAAACGTGCTCACCGTGCTGGGCGTGCGCCGCGGCGACCGGGTGGCGATTGTGTTGCCGCAGCGCTTTGAGACAGCCGTGGCCTACATGGCGGTGCTGCAAATGGGTGCGGTGGGTATGCCGCTGTCCACCCTTTTTGGCCCCGAGGCGCTGGAGTACCGCCTGCAGGACAGCGAGGCCAAGGTGGCAATTTGCGATATGGCCTGTGTAGAGGCCATCAATTCCGTACGCGACGACTGCCCCTTGCTTGAGGCGGTGATAGGCGTGGGAGAGGCCTGCCAGAGCGCAGACATCGACTTTGATCTGGCCTTGTCCCAGGAGCCGGGCATTTACAAACCGCTGGAAACGCTGGCCGATGAAGCTGCCGTGCTGATCTACACCAGTGGCACCACCGGCCAGCCCAAGGGGGCGCTGATTCCACACCGCGCACTGATCGGCAACCTCAGCGGCTTTGTCTGTAGCCAGAACTGGTTTGGCTTTGACGGCGTGCGCAACACCGGGTCCGACGCGGTTTTCTGGAGCCCGGCGGACTGGGCCTGGACAGGCGGGCTGATGGACGCCTTGCTGCCCACGCTGTATTTTGGCCGGCCCATCATTGGCTGGAACGGCCGCTTCAGCCCGGAGCTGGCTTTCTCGCTGATGCAGCAGCATGGCGTCACGCATACCTTCCTGTTCCCGACTGCGCTCAAGGCCATGATGAAGGCCTACCCCCAGCCGCGTCAGCAATACCAGCTGAAGCTGCAAGCCATGATGAGCGCGGGCGAGGCGGTGGGCGACGCGGTGTTTGCCTATTGCCGTGACCAGCTTGGCGTGACGGTCAACGAGATGTTTGGCCAGACCGAGATCAACTACATCGTGGGCAACTGCGCGCGCTTGTGGCCGCCCAAGCCGGGCAGCATGGGCAAGGCCTACCCTGGCCATCGGGTGGTGGTGCTGGACGACGCCGGCAACGAATGCGCTGTGGGCGAGCCGGGCGACGTCGCTGTCAACCGCTTTGACGTGCATGGCGAACCCGACCCGGTGTTTTTTCTGGGCTACTGGAAAAACCAGGCGGCCACCCAGGCCAAGTACACCGGGCACAACGGGCCTGATGACTGGTGCCGCACCGGGGACGTGGCGGTGCGCGACGCTGACGGCTACCTGTGGTACCAGGGCCGGGCCGACGATGTATTCAAGGCTGCGGGCTACCGCATCGGCCCTGGCGAGATTGAGAACTGCCTGGTCAAACACCCGGCGGTGGCCAATGCGGCGGTGGTGCCCAAGCCTGACCGTGAGCGCGGCGCGGTGGTCAAGGCCTATGTCGTACTTGCTCCTGATTTCATAGCGGCTCGCTCTTTATCCATGCGGGCTACAGGCAAATTTGACCTTGAACTCATTGCAGAACTGCAAGCCCATGTGCGCGGCAAGCTCGCGCCCTATGAATACCCCAAGGAGATTGAATTCATTGACGCCTTGCCCATGACCACCACCGGCAAAGTCCAGCGGCGGCTGTTGCGGCTGCAGGAAGAAGAACGCGCACGTAAACTTGCTGGCTGAACCCTTAGCCAGCCCCGCCAACACCCCAGCCCACCCCATGAAAACTGTTCAGCTCGGTCAGAGCGACCTTCACGTCACCCCTATCTGCCTGGGCACCATGACCTTTGGGGAGCAAGTCTGCGAAGCCGATGCGCACCGCATTCTTGACCACTCGCTGGCGCGTGGCGTCAACTTCATCGACACCGCCGAGATTTACGCGGTGCCAACGCGCGCCGAAACCTTTGGCGCGACCGAAACCATCATCGGCAACTGGTTTGCAAAAAACCCCGGCGCGCGGCGCAAACTGGTGCTGGCCACCAAAGTGGCGGGCCCGTCGCGCGGCATGCCCTGGGTTCGCGCAGGCGCAGGCATGACGGCGCAAGACATCGTGGCCTCGTGCAATGCCTCGTTGAAGCGGCTGCAAACTGACGTGATTGACCTGTACCAGATTCACTGGCCAGAACGCCATGTGCCGGCCTTCGGCATGGTCTATTACGACCCGACCAAAGAGCGCTCGGAAACCTCGATCCATGCGCAGCTTGAAGCTCTGGCGCAGTTGGTCAAGGCCGGCAAGGTACGCCACATCGGGCTGTCAAATGAAACCCCTTTCGGGGTGCATGAGTTCGTGCGTCTGGCGCAGCAGCATGGCCTGCCACGCGTGGCGACGGTACAAAACGTTTATTGCCTGATCAGCCGTACGCTGGACAACGGGCTGGACGAATCCCTGCATCGCCTGGGTGTGTCACTGCTGGCCTATTCACCCCTGGGTTTTGGCCTGCTCAGCGGCAAGTACGACCGCAGTGGCACCGAGGGGCCAGATGCGCCTGCGCAGGCCCGCATTGCCAAATTTGAATCAGTGCGCAAACAGCGCTGGGGCCGCCCGGAAGCCTTGCTGGCCGCACGCCAATACAACGAGCTTGCGCGGGCCCAGGGTCTCACACCGGTGCAAATGGCCTTGGCGTTTTGTTACACCAACTGGCGCGTGGCCAGCACCATCATCGGCGTCACATCGCTGGCGCAACTGGACGACAACATCGACGCCTGGGGTACCACGCTCAGCCCGGATGTGCTGGCCAGAATTGACCAGATTCGCTGGGAAATGCGAGACCCGGCCCTGTGAGCCATGACGAAGAAAGCACATGTCAGCGAAACCCCGGCAACGGCGCTGCTCAGGGCCAGCAAGATCGACTTTACCGAGCACCCCTACGACTACCTGGAGCATGGCGGCGCCCAGCACAGCGCCGAGGTGCTGGGGCTGGACCCGTTTACCGTGGTCAAGACGCTGGTGATGGAGGACGAGAAGGCCCGCCCGTTGCTGGTGCTGATGCACGGCAACCGCAAGGTGTCCACCAAGAACCTGGCACGCCAGATAGGCGTGAAGTCGGTGGAGCCCTGCAAGCCCGAGGTGGCCAACCGCCACAGCGGCTACCTGGTAGGCGGCACCTCGCCCTTCGGCACGCGGCGCGAGATGCCGGTTTACATCGAGGAAACCATCCTGGCTTTGCCGCGCATTGCGATCAATGGCGGGCGGCGCGGCTACCTGGTGGGGATTGATCCGCAGGTTTGTGTGCACCTGCTAAACGCCCAGCCGGTGCGTTGCGCGCTGGACGAATAGGCGCACTGGCAAAATAGCGCCTGACCCTGCTGGAGACATCGTTGCAACCGTTCTACCCAATTCTTGCCATTCTTGCGGCCTACTTGCTGGGCTCGCTCTCATTTGCGGTGATCGTCAGTCGATTGATGGGCCTGAAAGACCCGCGCACCTTCGGCAGCAAGAACCCCGGTGCCACCAACGTGCTGCGCTCCGGCAGCAAGGCCGCCGCAGTGGTGACCTTGCTTCTGGATGGCCTGAAGGGCTGGCTGCCGGTGGTGCTGGTGCGCTGGTACGGCAAGGCCTACGGCATGGAAGACGGCACCATGGCGCTGGTGGGCCTGGCGGCATTTCTCGGGCACTTGTGGCCCGTGTTTTTTCGCTTTCAGGGTGGCAAGGGTGTTGCCACCTTTCTCGGGGTGGTGTTTGGCATCGACCTGCTTCTGGGCCTGGCCATCGGTGCTAGCTGGCTCATCATTGCCTTTTTCTTTCGCTATTCGTCGGTAGCGTCGCTGTTGGCGGCCGCGTTGGCGCCGGTGTTCTACCTGCTGGGCGGCCGGATTGCCTGGTACAGCGAACGTGCGGTACTGCTAACGCTGTTCGTGATGGTTTTGTTGCTGGCGGTGCGCCACCGCGAGAACATCAACCGCCTGCTTGAAGGCAAGGAATCAAAACTGGGGGCCCAAAAATGAGCGAAATTCAGCGGTTTCATGTGGGCGTTCGCCTCAGCGAAATGGCAATCTACAACGCCACGGTTTACCTTGCGGGCCAGGTGCCCGACGACCCGACCAAAGACATTGCGGGCCAGACCGCCGAGGTGCTGGCCAATATCGACCGCCTGCTAGCGCAAGCTGGCAGTGACAAGTCGCGCATTCTCATGGCGCAAATTTTCCTGGCCGATCTCGACGATTTTTCGGCCATGAATGCGGTCTGGGACGCCTGGGTGGTGCCGGGCCACACCCCGCCCCGGGCCACGGTGCAAGCCAGCCTGGCGCGGCCCGAGTGGTTGATTGAAGTGGTGGTTACCGCCGCCGCGTGAGCGACCGGCCCAGGCCTGACGAGCTGCGGCCTCAGTAGCGGCGTTCCAGCACCATCTGGTCGTTGTCGCGCCGCATCTGGAAGCGGGTCAGAAAGCTGTTGCCCAGCAGAACGAACGGCATACTGCCTTGGCTGACCATGGCGTCGACAGAAAAGACTTCAACGTCGCCGATGCGTACCGAATCCAGCTTTATCTTCCATGCCGTCACCACACCATTGGCGGTGCTTGCCTGGCCTTGCTGGCCCTGGCGGTACTTCAGGCCCATGCGCTCGGCGTCCGCCGCACCCAATGCCACCATCGTGGCACCGGTATCCACCATGAACTGAACCGCCTTGCCGTTGATGGCACCCTGGGCCATGAAGTGGCCGCCACTGCCAGCGGTCAGCACGATCTTGTTGCCGCGCGTCGGGCCGATGGCGCTGCCCACGCTCGCCGGGGCGTCGCCAACGCGCAAGGTGTGGCGCTTGCCGCTGATCTCGACCAGCGCCTGGTCGCCCTCGGTAGACAAGACCTTGACACCCTGGTGCGACTCGCCGGCAGCGACGCTCTTGGGCGGGCTGCCATCGACGATCAACAACGCCTTGCCGCCCAGCATGCCCTGCAGCGCCACCGACTGCGCCAGCGCTGCTGTGGGCAGCGTGCACGCCAGCAGCAGAGCGATAAATGCTTTCATTTCGGGTCAGTCCCGAAAATTGTTGAAGCTCAAGGGCAGATCGGTGATGTCTTTTTTAATCAAGGCCATCGCCGCTTGCAGATCGTCGCGCTTGGCACCTGTGACACGCACCGCGTCGCCCTGGATCGCGGCCTGTACCTTGAGTTTGCTGTCCTTGATCAGGCGGGTGATTTTCTTGGCTTGTTCGGTCTCGATGCCGTTGCGCACCTTGATGACCTGCTTGACCTTGTCGCCGCCGATTTTTTGTATATCGCCCATGTCGAGATAGCGCACATCCACGCTGCGCTTGGTGAGCTTGTTGCGCAAGATGTCGTCTACCTGCGTGAGCTGGAAGTCGGCGTCGCCGAACAGCGTGATTTCCTTGTCCTTGAGTTCAATGGCGGCCGATGTGCCCTTGAAATCGAAGCGGGTGCCGATTTCCTTGGCCGTGTTGTCCACCGCGTTCTTGACTTCGACCAGATTGGGTTCGCAGACAGTGTCAAAAGACGGCATGTGTTTTCCCTTGTGTGTGCCTTGGGGGTGATGGGGCAGGTGCGACAATTCTCCCATGTTCGCGCAGCGCAACGTCCATCTTCAGACCCACAACACCTTTGGCATCGTTGCCAAGGCGCGCGAGCTGGTGCGCATCGCGTCGGTGGCGGATGCACAGGCCGTGGTGGCCGACGCCTTGCTGGGGCCGCAACCCAAATTTGTGCTGGGGGGCGGCAGTAATATTGTGTTGACCGGCGATGTTAAACCGCTGGTGCTAAAGGTCGAAATCAAGGGCTGCCGACTGCTGGACGAAACTGCCAAAGCCTGGCTGGTAGAGGCCGGTGCCGGGGAAAACTGGCATGACCTGGTGGTTTGGACACTGGCACAGGGCTACCCTGGGCTGGAAAACCTGTCGCTGATCCCCGGTACCGTCGGCGCGGCACCGGTGCAAAACATTGGCGCTTACGGGATCGAATTGCAAGACCGGTTTGACTCGCTGGACGCGGTAGACCTGAGCACCGGGCGGCTGTTTACCCTGAATGCGGCGCAATGCGCGTTCGGCTATCGGGACTCAGTGTTCAAGCATCAAGGCGGCCTGGGCCTGGGGGGCAGGGCGCTGATCACCCACGTGCGGTTTCGCCTGCCCAAGCCCTGGAAGCCGGTGCTTGGCTACCTTGATCTGGAACGCAAGATGCACGACACCGGCGTCACCCAGCCGTCGGCAACGCAGATTCATGAATGGGTGTGCGCGATCCGCCGGGCCAAACTGCCTGACTGGCGGGTTCTGGGCAATGCGGGGAGTTTTTTCAAGAACCCGACGGTGTCGCCAGAGCAGTGCAGCGACATCATTGCCCGCGAGCCAGGCATCGTTCACTACCCCATGCCCAACGGCGGGGTGAAGCTGGCGGCGGGCTGGTTGATCGACGCCTGCGGCTGGAAGGGAAAGTGCGTGGGCAACGCCGGTGTCTATGAAAAGCAGGCACTGGTACTGGTTAACCGCGGCGGAGCCGAGAACCCCGCCACCGGGGGCGAGGTTATGACGCTGGCCAAAGCCATCCAGACCAGTGTCTACGAACGTTTTGGCATCCTGCTGGAGCCGGAGCCAGTGGTGGTGTAGTTAGTCTGGAATGCGTCACCGTTCGTCGTTGCCCAGCTGGGGCAGCACCGAGCCAGAGCCCAGGCTGAGCAGGCCGCTTCGGCTGTAGATACCCAGCTTTTCGCGGGTGTCCACGATGTCCAGGTTGCGCATGGTCAACTGGCCGATCCGGTCGGCTGGTGAGAACGGCGCGTCTTCCACCTTTTCCATACTCAGCCGCTCGGGCTTGTAGGTGAGGTTGGGGCTTTCGGTGTTGAGCAACGAATAGTCATTGCCGCGGCGCAGCTCTATCGTCACCTCACCAGTGATGGCGCGGGCCACCCAGCGCTGGGCGGTCTCGCGCAGCATGATGGCCTGTGGGTCGAACCAGCGGCCCTGGTAGAGCAGGCGGCCCAGCTTGAGGCCGTTCATGCGGTACTGCTCGATGGTGTCTTCGTTGTGAATGCCGGTGACCAGGCGCTCGTAGGCTATGTGCAGCAGCGCCAGCCCCGGGGCTTCGTAGATGCCGCGGCTTTTGGCTTCGATGATCCGGTTTTCGATCTGGTCGCTCATGCCCAGGCCGTGGCGCCCACCGATGCGGTTGGCTTCCAGGATCAGCGCCACGGGGTCGTTAAAGGTCTGTCCGTTCAGGGCGACGGGCTGGCCTTCTTCAAAGCGCACACTGACCTCTTCGGCCTTGACCGCCACATCGTCTTTCCAGAAGGCCACACCCATGATCGGGTTGACGATTTTGATGCCGGTGCTCAGGTGCTCCAGGTCTTTGGCCTCATGGGTGGCACCCAGCATGTTGCTGTCGGTGCTGTAGGCTTTTTCGGCGCTCATCTTGTAGCCAAAGCCGTGGGCGGTCATGAAGGCGCTCATCTCGGCGCGCCCGCCCAGCTCGTCGATGAAGAGCTGGTCCAGCCAGGGTTTGTAAATGCGCAGGCTGGGGTTGGTCAGCAGGCCGTAACGGTAGAACCGCTCGATGTCGTTGCCCTTGAAGGTGCTGCCGTCGCCCCAGATGTTGACGTCATCTTCTTTCATGGCCGATACCAGCATGGTGCCGGTGACGGCGCGACCCAGCGGCGTGGTGTTGAAATAGGTGATGCCGGCCGTGCTGATGTGAAAGGCACCCGCTTGCAGCGCGGCAATGCCCTCGTGGGCCAGTTGCAGGCGGCAGTCGATCAGGCGCGCCTTCTCTGCGCCGTACTCCATCGCCTTGCGGGGAATTTCGTCGTAGTCAGGTTCGTCGGGCTGGCCAAGATTGGCGGTGTAGGCGTAAGGTATCGCGCCTTTGAGCTTCATCCAGTGCAGTGCGGCGCTGGTGTCCAGGCCACCCGAAAAGGCGATACCGACCTTCTGGCCGGTGGGAAGGTTTTGCAGAATGGTTGCCATGAAAATCCGGTTCTGGTTCAGCCAAAGTGGCAGATGTAGTGGTACGCCTCGGTCACGCGGATCTCGAACTTGGAATTGCCCGGAACGCTGAACTTGTCGCCCGCGGCCGACCGTACCCAGGCGGTGCTGCCGTCGAGCTTGTAGTCGCATGCCCCGGCCACGCATTCCATGATTTCCGGTGCACTGGTGTTGAAGGTCAAGCTGGCGGGCAGCACCACGCCGACTGATTTGGTGGTGCCATCGGGGAAGACAATGCTGTGGCTGACACATTTGCCGTCGAAATACACATTGGCCTGGGTGGTGACGGATACTCCGTCAATGCGCTGGGTAGTCATGGACTCGGCTGCCAAAGAGGCGCGGGTTTGTTGAATCAAGCTGCTAATTTTAGCGGTCGGGCAAGGTTGGCCGGCTGCTGCAGGTTGAATCCGGGCAGCTTTGTCTTGCGTACTACAGGGCAAGCACGACAATCTGAGCCATGACATTGGAAACTCCGGATCACCAAATGATCACCCTGCTTGACCGTATTGCAGCCCAGAATGCGGGCAGCGAGGCCGCCTTGCGCGCGCTCTACGACCTGACCAGTTCCAGGCTTTACGGCGTCGCGCTGCGGGTGGTAGGTAACCGGGACTGGGCTGAAGACGTGCTCCAGGAGGCCTATCTCAACATCTGGCGCATAGCGGCGGATTACCGGGCGGCGCTGAGCCCGCCCATGGCCTGGATGGGCGTGATTGTGCGCAGCCGGGCGCTGGATTTTCTGCGCCGGCGTACCAGCGAGCGAGCAGATTCCGCGCTGGAGCTGGACGAAATGCTTTCCGATACTTTGGCGGGCGACACGCCCAACCCAATGGACACGACGCAGGCCAGCGAACAGGCCTGGGCGCTGCATGAATGCCTGCGCAAACTGGAGACCCGCCAGCGTGAAGTGGTCAGCCTGGCCTATTTGCGCGATCTGAGCCACAGCGAACTGGCGGCCCAGCTCAAGTTGCCGCTTGGGACGGTAAAGACCTGGATTCGCCGTGGGCTGGAACAGCTCCGCGGCTGTATGGGAAGGTTTGCATGAACCTGCTTGCAAATCCTAAATTGCTGGACCAGCTGGCGGCGGCCTATGCCCTGGGTACGCTGCGCGGCGCTGCCCGTCGCCGGTTCGAGACCTTGGCACGCCAGAGTCCGACGGTGCGCGCCAGTGCCTTGATCTGGCAGGAGCGTTTCGCCTCCATGACCGAGCTGCAGCCGACCGAGGTGCCGGGCCCGAATGTTTGGAAACGCATCGAAAACCAGCTGGAGTCAGAACGCCACCGGCGGCCTGCCGCGGTAGCTGCGCAACCCGCGCTACTTGACAAGCTGCGCCGCTCGCTGGGCCTTTGGCGCGGTGCCGCGCTGGCAAGCGGGCTGGCCAGCATTGCTGCGGTTCTGGTAGGTGTGGGCCTCAATCGGGAAGTTCAGACCCAGAGTGGCCAATTGGTGCAGGTCAGCCAGCAGAAAGACCGCCTTGCAGCCCAGCTAAGGACGGCCCCGCAGATCGAATACGTCGCCGTGCTGGCAGACGGCAAGTCTGATGCGTCGATATTGGTGACTTTTGATCCGGCGAACCAGCGCCTGGTGCTCAAGCGGCTGGGTGGTTACCAGGAAGCGGCCGACAAGTCGCTGCAGCTCTGGGCGCTGCCGCAATCGGGTGGCCCCAAGTCGTTGGGCGTACTGGGGCAGGGCAAAGTGCTGCGCTTGGCGGCTGTAGAAGACCAGGTACGCGAAGTACCGACGCTGGCCATCAGTCTGGAGCCGCGCGGGGGTGTGCCGGGGGCGGGGGGGCCAACCGGGCCGGTTCTGTTCAAGGGGGCGCTGCTGCAGACCGCCAGGTAAGCATCAGGCCATGAAGCCGAGGTTGCGGGCACTGAAGTTGGCCAGATTGGGTAACACCAGCGCCTGCTCGGTGGCCGACACGCCAAACCAGGTTGCCAGGGTGGCACCAAACTGGTCCACGCTGATGGCTGGAAGCAGTCGGCCTTGTCCCACATCGTCGGGGCCGTTGTTTGCCAGCACCGGTGGGGTACCCACGTAGGAGCGTCCCAGCACACTGCCGCCAAGTACGAACTGCATGCCGCCCCAGCCGTGGTCCGAGCCGTCGGTGTTGCTCAACAGCGTTCGCCCGAAGTCTGATGCGGTGAAGGTTGTCACCTGCGATGCCACGCCAAGTTCGACAGTTGATTGATAGAACGCCGCGAGTGCGTCGCCAACTGAAGTCATCAGGCCGGGGTGGACGGTTGCCAGGCTGTCATGTGTGTCGAAGCCGCCTATCGACACCATGAAGACCTGTCGCTTGGCACCCAGGGCGCTGCGCGCCGCAATGATGCGGGCGACCATGTTGAGCTGGCTCGCGAGTGTATTGCCGGCTGGAAACGAAGTGGCGACGTTTGCGGTGCTCAAAGCGGCGCTGAGTTGGTCATTCGCGTCGATGGAGCGGCGCGACACCTTGGTGTATTCGTTCTCCAGCACATGGGTGCGGCTGCCTGTCATCAGGCCCTGCAAGGCGGAAGAACAGGCTGTTGAGCCAAACAGCGCACTTTTGATTCCGTTGACAGGTACAGAGCCAGAGGACGTAACCTGGTACTGCGCAGCGCTGGCCCCCGACAGGAAGACCGCATTGCCTGTAACACTCACGCAGGTGAACGTGGCGTTGCCATTGCCGCTGGCAAACAGGTCGCCCATGCGGCCACCCCAGCCGGAGTTTGCGCCTTCGGGAGAGGACGCCTGCCAGAACGACTGCTGGTCGTTGTGCGAGAACAGCTTGGGCGGCAATGCGACGGATTTGGCGCTGTACTGCGCCTTGGTGGTGGGTTGCACCAGGGTGCCCATGTTGAGCAGCGCAGCCATCTTTCCGGCGGAAAAAATAGGTATCAGCGGTGCCAGCCCCGGTGCCAGCGCAAATTGCTGCCCCCCCGGCAGTGGCGTGGTGGGGCTCAGCACGGTGGCCGCAAGTGCGTTGCGCTCCAGTGCGATATTGCTTCTGAAGCTTCGATAGCTGTCGTAGCTGGGTTGGTCGTATGGCACCAGCGTATTGGCATGGTCGTTGCCGCCGTACAGGAAAACGCAGACCAACGCCTTGTAATCGGTTGCCGACGCAGCGGCGGCCTCCCCCATCGCCGCGAGGCTCAAGGCCCAGGGAGTCGCGCCCGCGGCCAGCGACAGTGCAGCACTGCGTTGAAGAAATTCGCGACGCGAAGCCGAATCGGGAGGAACTTTTACGAAGTGATTCATGGCCTGCCTTACTTCTGCGTGATGTATTCGGGTGACGCCAGGATCAGAAGCAGGGCTGCGTGTACGCGGTTGAGCTTGCCCGCGTCAGTGGTCACAGTGATGGTGTCCAGCGCCGTCTTCAGGGTGGCGATGGTGGTCGCCGAAACCTGCCCCGCAGCCAGCACGGTGTTGACTTCGGCCAGCAGCGCGGTGGAGTCGGTCGCGATGGCGATGAGGCTGGTGTACGTGGCGCGCACATCCCCAATGCCGTTGCCGGCAATCGTTCTCTGCATGAAGTTGACGTAGCCGGCGACCGATGACTCTGTGGTGATCTGGAATTCAGGCGCGGTCAGTCCGAGTTGGGCAATGGCGCTGTTCGGGGGAACATAGCCCGGCCGAAAGAAATTGAAGACCGACGTTGCGCGCAGCGGGCTTTGCCCCAGTTTGCTGGCCGGGTCGGTCAGGTCGCCAATTGCCCACGCGTCGGTGGGTGAGCTGGCGCTGAACGCGCGGGCCCAGTTCAGGAACCGCAGCACCGGTTCCCGAAGCTTGCCGAATGTGGGTTGATTCAGAGCGGCCGGGTCGCGTGCCTCAGTGTCAAGCAGGATTGCCCGCGTCACTGCGGCCAGGTCGCCCCGCACGCCCGCTCCGTTGTTGGCATACACCGCTGCCACACGACCGACGTAGCCCGGGCTGGGATTGCTGGTGACCAGACGCTGGATTAGCTGGCGGCAAATGAAGGGTGCGTGGTTGGCGTGGTTGAACAGCGTGTCAAGAGCCGTTTGCAAACTCGCCAGCGCGCTGGTACCGGCCGGAATTGTGACGCCCAGAAAGCTCTTGCTGCCAGTCTCGTAGCGGCTTGCGACCTGAGCCATCGGACGACGATGAACATCGGCAGCAAAGGGCGCAGACATGCCGCTCGTGTCGAGATCCCAGCCGGTGAATACCCGAGCCAGACCACTGACGTCATCCGGTCCATAGGTTTCCGTGGGCACGCCGTTGGTCAGGCGAACAGTGCCGTCGGCATTGAGCTGGACCAAGCCGATGGTGAAGAGCTGCATCAGCTCACGCGCATAGTTTTCGTCGGGCTGGCTGCCTGTCGTGGCGTTGGCCTTGGCATTGCCCCGAAACGTGAGGTAATGGCCCATCGCCGTGCTTAGGGTGACCTGCTCCAGCAGCGTGCGGAAGTTTCCGAACGCATTGGCTTCAAGAATGTCCACGTAGTTGGCAATTGCAAACTGGCGGAATGCAGTGTTTACCCCAAGAACCGATACCACGAGAATTTCGCTCAATGCCAGCACCATGCGTTGCCGAAGGGGGTCGGGGCTGCTGATGAACTTGCGCCACAGGGTGGGATCCAGTCCCTGCATATTGTTTCGATAGGCTTCTGCGTTGAAGCCTTTTGCGGCCAGCCATTCGACGTGGCTTTGGCTGCGCGGTGTTGTCAGCTGTGCATTCAACCATGCGTCATAGCTGGTTGATTGCATCAAAGTGATTTCAGTGCGACTTGCGCCGGGCGTTGCCTGGGCAAGAAACCGGGCCGCGTCCTGTGCACTCTGGGGCATGGTGGTGCAACTGGAAGGCGACACCTGGCAAGCAAAGTCCGACAGAGAACCAACGCGTACAACCACATTGCCCGACAGCGGCCCCAACACCAGAACATCTGTTTGATCTACTGCCAGATAGTTTCCTGTTGCTGCGTAGTACCGGTAGATCAACGACCCACTCAGCTGGTTTGTTGCACGTCCGGGAAAGTAGGTCGGATACGCGGCTTCCGCCCAGTTCATGAGGGCTGTCGCGTCGGGCGTAGCGGCGCTGACTGCTGAGCTGGAGTTTGGTGCGCGTAGCAGGCCTGGGTTGGACGGGGCACCGGCGGTGTCCAGCAACTCGGGAGGCGCACCGCCACCACAGGCAGAAAGTAGCGCGGCTGCACTCGCCAGAACGGGAGCCACACCCGGCAGCTTGGATTCATCAACGTGATTGCTCATATCCGGCTATTGCGTTGGACTTGCGGCATTCAACATCAAGTGTGCTGCCCGGTCTACCTGCGGACACGCAAAAACCCGGAAACGACCGCATCAGCCCGACTAGCGGTGGGCGCTGACGGATAGTTGGTTGACGAAAGGCTTAGCGCCAGGGGTGGCCATGTCGGTGGCGGTAGTGGTTGCCGCGCGAGTACCCGAAATTCAACGCCACACCGACCGGCGGGTAGTACGGCCGGTAGTAAGGCACTGCGACCACGCTGGGCTGTATGGCAGCGATGGGTTGCACAAAGGCTTGCTGGACATACGACTGCGCGTAGACCGGTTGCGCTGGCACCAACACCTGTGCCGGCAGCTGTTCCGGGACGACCGACAACGAACTGACGGGCGTAATCTGAAGACGTACAAATTGCCCCGGGTCGTTGGCCATTTGCACGTTGTATTGTTTGCCAGCGTATTCGTAGGTGACGTTGTAGGCAACCGTGCGGTTTTCATAGAACGTCTGCGTAGTGCATTGTTGAACGTTCTGCACCTGGTTGCCGGACGAGCCTTCAATGCGGTCCCCCAGCAATGCGCCGCCGACCAGACCCAGGATGGTGGCTGCCGCCCGCCCGCCACCGTCACCGATGGCATTGCCCATGGCTCCACCCGCCAACGCGCCTATCACGGCACCCGCGCCGGACTTCTGCTGCGGCACCAGCTGTGGCTGGTTGCTGCAAACCTGGCGCGGCACCGCCACTTGCTGAATGACTGGGGTGCTGGAAATCACCCGGCCCAGTTCCTGGGCCTGAGCGGAAGCACCGAAAGCCGCAAAACCAGCCAAGGTTGCGATTGGGAAAAAGAATTTTTTCATGATGTGCCTCATACATGCTTTTGGCATGCCCAAATTTTAGGCAATTTGAGCGAATTTGCGCGTCACAGCTCAGTAAAGCCCGGGTAAACCTTGTGCCCGCCTGTGGGCTATCTGGCGACCAATGCCGCCCAGGCGCTGGCGTCGAAACCCACCGTGGTGACGTCGCCCCAATCGACCACCGGGCGCTTGATCAGGCTCGACTGCAAAAGCAGAAGGTTGCGGGCCGACTGTGCGTTGTTGACGCTGGCTTGCACTGGAGTGGCGAGTTTGCGCCAGGTCGTGCCCTGGCGGTTGACCAGTTTTTCCCACCCCACGGCACTGATCCAGGCGTCCAGCCGGGCCTGCGGCACGCCCTGCTTCTTGAAGTCGTGAAACTGATGCGCCACACCCTGTGCGACCAACCATGCGCGGGCTTTCTTGACGCTGTCGCAGTTGGGAATGCCGTACACGGTGACTGCAGGGTGGCTCATGGGTGCAATCTTCCCACCAAACCCGTGTAGGTGACAATTCCGGCCTTATGCAAACACTAGACGACTGGCTGGCCCACTGTGCGCGGCTGCACCCGAAAACCATTGCGCTGGGGCTGGACCGTGTGCGGGCGGTTGCGGATCGCCTGGGCCTGCGCTTTGATTGCCCGGTCGTCACGGTGGCGGGTACCAATGGAAAAGGCTCGACCTGCGCAATGCTGGAGGCGATTGCATTGCAGGCGGGCTGGCGTACCGGGGTTTACACGTCGCCGCATCTGGTGCATTTTGAGGAGCGCTGCCGGGTGCACGGCGAGATCGTCAAGCCCGCGGACCTGGTGCCACATTTTGAGCGGGTCGAGCGGGCGCGCGAAACCGTGTCGCTGACTTACTTTGAATTCACCACACTGGCGATTTTGAGCTTGATGGCGGCGTCGCGGCTTGACCTGGCGATTTTGGAGGTTGGGCTGGGCGGCCGGCTGGATGCAGTCAACATCATCGACCCCGACTGCGCGGTGATCACCAGCGTGGACCTGGACCACATGGAGCTTTTAGGCCCCGACCGCGAAAGCATCGGCTTTGAAAAGGCTGGCATCTTGCGCACCGGCCGCCCGGCCATTGTCAGCGACCCGATGCCGCCGCAAAGCGTGATCGACCGCGCCCGTGAGATCGGTGCTGACCTTTGGCGCCTGGGACACGACTTCAACTTTTCGGGTGACAAGCAGCAATGGGGTTGGGCGGGGCGTGGCCGGCGTTATGCCGGGCTGGCCTACCCGGCGCTGCGTGGTGCCAATCAGCTCATGAACGCGGCGGGCGTGCTGGCGGCGCTTGAATCGCTGCGCCAGCGGGTGCCGGTGACGGCGCAGGCGATCCGCAACGGCCTGGCCATGGTTGAGCTGCCAGGGCGCTTCCAGATTGTGCCGGGCCAACCCAGTTTGGTTCTGGACGTGGCGCACAACCCCCACGCGGTGGCCGCGCTTGCCGCCAATCTGGACGCGATGGGATTTTTTCCCACAACGCACGCGGTGTTTGGTGCCATGGCCGACAAGGACCTTGAGCCGATGCTGGCCAGGGTTGGGCCGCTGATTGACTGCTGGTATTTCACCGACCTGCCGACTGCACGCGCCGAATCCGCGGCCGGTTTGCAGGCCAAGTGGCAGGCCCGCGAGACCCGCAAGGATGTACGGGCAAGCACCTGGCCTGACCCCATGGCGGCCCTGCGCGCAGCCATTCGCGCAGCAGACCCCGCTGATAGAATTGTTGTCTTTGGATCGTTCTACACCGTGGGTGGCGTTTTGAAGGACGGGATACCCCGTCTTCAGGCCGCGCACCTGGCGGATTGAGCCCAACCAAGGCACTCCTTTTAATGGCCTTTTTCAAGTTCCGCAAGGCTGGCGAAGACGCCGCCATAACGGCTGCCTTACCCGAAAGCGTGGAGGTTTTGCGCAAGCGCGCAAAGCACCGTCTGATTGGTGCGGCGGTGTTGGTGCTGGTCGGCGTGATCGGCTTTCCGGTTCTGTTCGATACCCAGCCGCGCCCGGTGGCGGTAGACATCCCCATCGAGATCCCGGACCGCAACAAGGCCAAGCCCCTGGTAGTGCCCGGTGCCCCGGTGGTTGCGCCCTCGGCATCTGGCGTGGTCAGTGCCCCGGCCATTGCGCCGGTGCCGCTACCCGCGCCTGGATCCAAGGTGGCTGTGACCGAGGGCCTGGGGCCCAAGGAGGAAATTGTTGCGTCGGTGCCCGCCAAAACGGAACCTAAATCCGTCACCAGGACTGAAGCAAAAGTGGCTGTAGCCCCTGCCAATCCTGCGCAAGGCGCTATAAAAACAGAAGCAAAACCAGAGCCCAAGCCAATGGCAAAAACTGATGACGGCGCGCGTGCCAAGGCCTTGCTTGAGGGCCAGGCATTGCAGCCAGCTCAGGCAGCGGCCTCTGCGCCGCCGACGGATGGCCGTTTTGTGGTTCAGGTAGGTGCGTTCTCCGATGCTGACAAAGCCCGTGAAACCCGCTTGAAAGTAGAGCGCGCCGGGCTCAAAACCTACACCCAGGTGGTCGATACCAAGGAAGGCAAGCGCACCCGGGTTCGCGTTGGGCCGTTTGCGAGCAAGGCCGAAGCCGACCGCGCTGCCGACAAGATCAAGGGGCTTGATCTGCCTGCAGCCATTCTCACCCTCTAGCAGCTGCGCAATGGCGGTGCTCGACTGGGTGTTTGTGGCCGTGCTGCTGGCGTCGCTGGCGTTGGGTGCCTGGCGTGGCCTGGTTTATGAGGTGTTGTCAGTGGCCAACTGGATAGCAGCCTTTGTGTTGGCGCAATGGCTGGCCCCCGACGCGGCAGCGTGGTTGCCCATGGGCAAGGCTTCTGAACCGATGCGTTACGCGGCGGGGTTTGTAGCGGTGCTGGTGGCGGTAGCGTTTGTCGGCGGCTTGCTGGCCTGGCTTGTGAAGAAGCTGGTGGAGGCGATTGGGCTGCGCCCGGTAGACCGTACGCTGGGCGCGGCGTTCGGGCTGGCACGGGGCATTGTGTTGTTGCTGGCAGGTGCAGTAGTGGTGAACATGACGCCGCTCAAGAGTGCTGCCATATGGCAGGAATCAGCGGGCGCTGGCGTATTGACCGTGGCACTGAAGGGCATGAAGCCGGTTTTGCCGGGCGAGTTTGGGCAGTACCTGCCCGGTTAGCTTTTTTTTGGGAACTCTATGTGTGGAATTGTTGGTGTTGTCAGCAACGCCCCGGTCAATCAACTGATCTATGACGCTTTGCTGCTGTTGCAGCACCGTGGTCAGGACGCAGCCGGCATCGTGACGCAGCAAGAGCGCAAGTTTTTCATGCATAAGGCCAAGGGCATGGTGCGCGACGTGTTTCGCACCCGCAACATGCGCAGCCTGCCCGGCAATGCCGGGCTGGGGCAGGTGCGTTATCCGACAGCGGGCAATGCCTATAGCGAAGAAGAGGCTCAACCTTTCTACGTGAATGCGCCCTTTGGCATTGTGCTGGTGCACAACGGCAACCTCACCAACGCCCAGGCGCTGAACGCCGAGCTGTTTTCATCCGACCACCGCCACATCAACACCGAGAGCGACTCGGAGGTCTTGCTCAACGTGTTTGCCCACGAGCTGGAAAAGTCCACCCGTGGCGTGCCACTGCAGCCGCAAGACGTGTTCGCCGCCGTTCACAACGTCCATCGCCGGGTGCGCGGCTCGTATGCCGTGATTGCCATGATTGCAGGCCACGGTGTGCTGGCGTTTCGTGACCCGTTCGGTATCCGCCCGCTGTCGGTGGGCCGCTCCAAAGACGGCACCTGGATGGTGGCCAGCGAATCGGTCACGCTGGAAGGCACGGGCCACCAGTTTGAGCGCCATGTTGCGCCCGGTGAAGCAGTGTTCATTGACCTGCAAAGCCAGCTGCATTCGAAGCAGTGCGCCGACAACCCCAAACTCTTCCCCTGCATTTTTGAATACGTGTACCTGGCGCGGCCAGACTCAGTGCTGGACGGCATCTCGGTTTACCAGGCCCGCCTGAACCTGGGCGAAACGCTGGCCAAGCGGGTGGTCTCCACTGTGCCGCCCAACGAGATTGACGTGATCATTCCGATCCCGGAATCCAGCCGCCCCAGCGCCACCCAGCTCGCGCATCTGCTGGGCATTCCGTACCGCGAAGGTTTTGTGAAGAACCGCTATGTGGGCCGTACCTTCATCATGCCGGGGCAGGGCGTGCGCAAAAAGTCGGTGCGCCAGAAGCTCAACGTGATTGCCAGCGAGTTCAAGGGCCGCAACGTGATGCTGGTGGACGACTCCATCGTGCGCGGCACCACCAGCCGCGAGATCGTGCAGATGGCGCGTGACGCCGGTGCCAAGAAGGTGTACCTGGCCAGCGCCGCGCCGCCAGTGCGTTACCCCAATGTTTATGGCATTGACATGCCTACGTCCAGCGAGCTGGTGGCGCATGGCCGCACCGTTGAGGAAATCCGGCAAGTCATTGGCTGCGATGCATTGATCTACCAGGACGTGGAGGGCATGAAGCGCGCCGTCATGAAGGGCGCGTCGAACGCGCCGGGCGCACTGCCGCTTGACGGTTTTGACGCCTCTTGTTTTGACGGTGTTTACGTCACCGGAGACATTGACGCCGCCGGTATCGCCCGCCTCAACGAATTGCGTGGCGGCCAGGACGAACAGCAAGAAGACACCTCTCGCCTTGCCTTGCCCAACGCCCAGGAAGCATGATCAAGAAGCAACTCCCCCCGGGCCTGCATATCGACACGCTGGCCGTGCGGGCCGGCATTGACCCCAGCCAGTATGGCGAGAACAGTGAAGCGCTGTACCTCACCAGCGGCTTTCTGCAACCCGACGCTGCGACGGCGGCGCGCCGCTTTGCCGGCGCCGAAAAGGGCTTTACTTACGGCCGCACCTCCAACCCCACGGTGACCGCGTTCGAGAACCGGCTGGCGGCGCTGGAAGGCACCGAGGCCGCCATCGGTGCATCCAGCGGCATGGGTGCGATTCTCATGATGGGCATGGGCTTGCTCAAGACCGGCGACCATGTTGTTTGCTCGCGCTCGATGTTTGGCTCGACCATCAACCTGTTCGCCAAGGAGTTCGCCAAATTTGGCGTGCAAACCAGCTTTGTGTCGCAGACCGACGTGGCCGAGTGGCGCGCTGCCGTCAAGCCCGCCACGAAGCTGCTGTTTGCCGAAACCCCGACCAACCCGCTCACTGACGTGTGCGACATCAAGGCGCTGGCCGACATCGCGCACAACGCCGGCGCACTGCTGGCAGTGGACAACTGCTTTTGTTCGCCCGCATTGCAGCGGCCGGTGGAACTGGGGGCCGATCTCATCATCCATTCGGGCACCAAGTACCTGGACGGGCAGGGCCGTGTGATGGCGGGGGCCATCTGCGGGCCGGCAAAGTTCATCGTCGATGTGTTTGGCCCGGTGGTGCGTACTGCCGGCATGGTGTTGTCGCCGTTCAACGCCTGGGTGGTGCTCAAGGGCATGGAGACCCTGCGCATCCGCATGCAGGCCCAAAGCGCCAATGCGTTGGCCGTGGCCCGTTGGCTTGAAGCGCACCCAGGCGTTGCGCGGGTTTACTACCCCGGCCTTGCCTCGCACCCGCAGCACGAGCTGGCGATGCGCCAGCAATCAGGCTTGGGCGGTGCCGTGCTCTCGTTCGATGTGCGCGGTCAGGGCCTCGAAGCCAGCCGTGCCAATGCCTTTCACGTGATCGACAACGCAGAGGTGATCAGCATTGCCACCAATCTGGGCGACACCAAATCCATCATCACCCACCCGGCCACCACCTCGCATGGCCGTCTGAGCGAAGACCAGCGTCAGGCAGCCGGCATTGGTCAGGGCCTGATCCGCCTGGCCGTGGGGCTGGAACACTTTGACGACATCACGGCCGACCTCTCGCGTGGCCTGGACACCCTGCCATGACCCACGTCAGAACCCGCTTCGCACCGTCTCCCACCGGCTTCATTCACCTGGGCAATATCCGCTCGGCGCTGTACCCCTGGGCCTTTGCCCGTTCTACCGGTGGCGACTTCATTCTGCGCATTGAAGACACCGACGTTGAGCGCAGCTCCCAGGCCGCTGTGGACGTGATCCTTGAAGGCATGGCCTGGCTCGGGCTGAACCACGACGAAGGCCCGTTCTATCAAATGCAACGCATGGACCGCTACAAGGCCGTGCTGCATGAGCTGAAGGCCGCTGGCCATGTGTACCCCTGCTACATGAGCATGGCCGAACTGGACGCGCTGCGTGAACGGCAGATGGCGGCAAAAGAGAAGCCGCGCTACGACGGCACCTGGCGGCCCGCGCCCGGTAAAACCCTTCCGCCCGTGCCCGAAGGTGTGCAGCCTGTGCTGCGCTTCAACAACCCGCAGGGCGGCGTGGTGGCCTGGGACGACAAGGTCAAGGGCCGCATCGAGATCAGCAACGACGAGCTGGACGACCTGGTGATTGCCCGGCCCGATGGCACCCCGACCTACAACTTCTGCGTGGTGGTGGACGACATTGACATGGCCATCACCCATGTCATTCGTGGCGACGACCATGTGAACAACACGCCGCGCCAGATCAACATTTTCCGGGCGCTGGGCAAAGCGCCACCGGTCTATGCCCACCTGCCCACGGTGCTGAATGAGCAGGGCGAAAAGATGAGCAAGCGCGCCGGTGCCAAGCCGGTGACCCAGTACCGTGACGAAGGCTACCTGCCTGACGCCATGGTCAACTACCTGGCCCGCCTGGGCTGGAGCCACGGCGACGACGAGATCTTCAGCCGCGCCCAGTTTCTGCAATGGTTCAACCTGGACCACCTGGGTCGTAGTGCCGCGCAGTTTGACGAAGCCAAGCTGCGCTGGGTCAACGCCCAACACCTCAAGGCCATGGCTGACGACGCGCTGGCAGCACTGGTGGCCGCGCAGTTGCAAAAGCGCGGCATTGACCTCACCGCTAGGCCTGAGCCTGTCGAAGGCCACCTCGCGGCCATCTGTGCGCTGTTCAAGGACCGGTGCGACACCATCCTGGTGCTGGCCGACTGGGCGGAAAAATTCTATGGCGCGGTGACGCCCGCGCCTGACGACAAGGCCCAGCATGTGACCGACGCGGTGAAGCCCGCCCTGGCCCTGCTGCGGGAAAAGCTGGCTGCCTGCGCTGCCTGGGACAAACCATCCATCAGCGCGGCCATCAAGCACGTGCTGGCCGCCCAGGGCCTGAAGATGCCACAACTGGCCATGCCGGTGCGGGTATTGGTGATGGGCACGGCCCAGACGCCGTCGCTGGACGCGGTGCTGGAACTGGCATCACGCCAAACTGTGCTGCAACGCCTGGAAGCTGTTTGAATTTCGGGCTATAATTCAAGGCTCGGAAATTGGCGGGGCTGTGTCAAAGCAGCAGCGGCAGTTTGGGGGGTATAGCTCAGCTGGGAGAGCGCTTGCATGGCATGCAAGAGGTCATCGGTTCGATCCCGTTTACCTCCACCACCGAAAGTTTTTAAGGTCTGACCCTATCGTCTAGAGGCCTAGGACATTACCCTTTCACGGTAAGTACCGGGGTTCGAATCCCCGTAGGGTCGCCACCAGGAGTGGTAGTTCAGTTGGTTAGAATACCGGCCTGTCACGCCGGGGGTCGCGGGTTCGAGTCCCGTCCACTCCGCCAAAAAAGCTAAGTGCGACAAGCACTTATAGAGAAAAGCCCGACCCCGGTGGTCGGGCTTTTTGCTTGGGGGTTACAGCTCATTGTCCCCATAGTGTCCCTTCAAGACATGTCGCAGCTGTTCGAGCACTTTCGAAGCGTCCCCATAAAGTCCCCGTTGCGTGTTTAAAACACGCGTCAGCTGCAATGTGAGATGCAGGGCTCTCACATTGGAGTCGAACGCACTCGCGCATCCCATAACACTTGATAACCCTCGGGCTTCCGTACTAGACTTCAGACGCGTTTTGCAGCACACCAGTGCCGTTTTGCGCATTTCATCGTCGCGATTTTTTGAGCTGCCCAGGCCAGTTGGCCAAGTCGCTGCAACGCAGCGGCGCCAGCAGTCGCTGCGTTCAGGGGTTGGGCTCCCCTGCTTTTTTTGGAATGCGATGACGATGGAAAACAACCTCAATACGCTATCGGCCGCCCAGCTTGCGGCCATCCTTCACCGATCAAGAACTGCCATCCTGCGCGGGTTGCGTGAGCATCCTGATCGTTATCCACCACCTTTACGAAGGGTCGGACGCGAACCGCTTTGGCTCGCTGAAGAAGTCCATGACTGGCTACTAGCAGACAGAACTGTGGCGCCTCCACCTGTCGCCTCTGTAAGCCTGGACAAGCGTGGACGAGGAAGACCGCGCAAGCAGGCGCATGTCCCTTTGTCGTATGCATCGGAGCAACCCTCCTCTGTGGGGAGGTCGCAATGACAGTATTACGTGTCGATCATTCGCTTGGAGGATGGGTTGCGATTCCACGCGCCGCCATGGAGGACCCACTTTTAGACGCAGAGTCGATTGGTGTCCTCGCATACCTGCTTGTTAAACCACACAACTGGGAAGTCAGGCCTGAGGTCGTTCAACGCCAACTAAGGCTGGGACGAAGCGCCTGGAGCCGGGTTACGCAGCAGCTTGTAGACGCAGGCTACTACTCCCGCGTCACAAAGAGAAATTCGCAAGGTCACTTTCGAACTGAGATCGTGATTTCCCCTGTTCCTGCGGCGGCAAATGCACCGGGTGCTGGTTTACCGGCAGTCGGTGAACCGACACCCGGTGAACCGACACCCGGTGAACCGACACCCGGTAAACCGACACCTGGTGGACCGACACCCGGTGGACCGACACCCGGTAAACCGGCTGCCGGTGCGCCGATAGTCGGTGAACCGGCAGTCAGCGAACCGTGTACCCGGCTCACCGACAGCCGATCAGCTTGCACCCTTACTCAAGAATTCAATACCAAAGAAAACAACAACGATGTTGTTGTTATCTCTGCTGACTTCTTTGAACGTGGACTGCTCGAGCATCGTGAGGCGGAAGCGATTCAAAAGTTGGTTGGTCATTTGGCCGCGGGGCAACAGATCGCGGACGAGGTTTGTGGTGCTGTACGCTCGCGCGGCCGAACAGGCGAACGTGGAATCCGGAATGTCGTTCTCTTCACACGCGCGGTTATCGAAGCGGGTACCCCCGATTTTTCATATGCGATGGCGGAGGCCGATCTGAGGCTCGCTCGATCCGCCGTTGCAGCCAGGAGCAACCCGAGCCAGTCGAGGGTTTCCAGACTGGCTTCGCCAGTCCCCGAATCAATACGGCAGTTATCTCGACAAATTAGAGAGGGGTTTCGAGCATGAACTCGAGATAGCAAAAAATCGACTTATTCCGCACGTAGCTCCTTAGCTGGAAGCCGCTGAAAAAGCTGCGGCTGATCGAGCACATGCATCCGCCACTAAACGCGATCGTCAAGACGATATACGGAGGAAGATACTCGTTGGTGCGAATGTCTTGCAGCATGTAGAGCCAACGCACTTTTCGCCAACGAGTGAATGAGTGCAAAATGCCAGCATGGAGGTAGGACATGGCCGCAGAACATGCATTCAAGTTTCCCCGCACAAGCGATCGCCGAATAGACGAGGTTTTTAAGGCTGCTGCTGTTCGGTGGGCTGCTAATGACGGTTCTGCGAGACTTGTCTCCGGTATTACGGCTAACTGCGGTTTCCGAAGCAATCCAGATGAAAACTGGGCGACCGTCCTCGAGGCCGACGATGCAATTGCCGCATCTGTAGAACTGAATATCGGCGGATTCACAATTCAGTATGAGCGCGGCGGCTTTGGCTCCAACGCTGAAAAGTCGGCATTCCTCGACGAAATTCGTTTCACATGGCATGCTCGACCGTCAACACCAAGTGATGCGGACAGAATTGCCATAGTCCGGCATTTTCAGCATGAACTCGGACCGGTAGAGACAACACGGGCAACGGGAATAGGACTTCAGCCTGAGCAGCTGCAGGTTCAAGCAATCCACCAATCAGTTTTGAACAGCTTGAGCAACACAGCCCAAGATTTGATCAAGAAGACTGCTGATTACCGAACAACCCTTGACAACCAACTCGAAGAAAAGCGAAAAAGCTTAGAAGATGAGTTTCAGGCCTTCAAACAGAAGCTCGAAGTGGCTGATGAAAGTCGCCAGAAAAAGCTGAGTCAAAAGGAAGAGCAGCTCGCGGCAAAGCTCAAAGAAATTGACGCACGCGACAACACCATTGTTCGGCGCGAAATTCGCGACGGGATGTTGAGTGAGGCCAAGCAGAGAACTGAAAATTTTGGTGTTTCAGCAGCGACCGTAGCAAAGCGGAGGAACGTACGCTATGGAATCGGTTTTATGGCCCTGATTTTCTTGTTCGTGCTTCTGTTGACAGCAACTGAATTGTGGCGCTATCAAGTAGATCGCAGTGAGATTGTGAGCTATACGACTAGTACAAGCACATACACCCCTGGCACGAGCGAAGAGGAAAGGGCCAAGTCATGGGATCGGAGGCTCTCGGAGTCCACCGCCTTATTCAATCTCGCCCACGCCCCTTCAGATCGCTATTGGCTTTGGGCGCGCCTGGCCGCTATCTCGCTTGGTCTTGTGGCGACATTGCTCTACTACATTCGTTGGGAAAACGCATGGGCGGAGCGACACGCGAACGCTGAATTTCAGCTCCAGCAATTCCACCTGGATGTGAATCGTGCGAGTTGGGTGATTGAGAGCTGCTTGGAGTGGCGCAAGGAAACAACCGGCTCCCCCATCCCCAGCGAACTTCTAACGAGCATTACCCGCAATCTGTTCACTGATCGGCAGTCACAACCCGAACAGGTAATTCATCCCGCCGATGAACTTGCATCGGCAATCTTGGGAAGTGCGGCTAATGTCAGATTGAAGACTGCCGCAGCTGATATCGACATCGAGAGACCTGGCAAAAAACTCGCAGGGAAAACTG
Organism: Ramlibacter sp. 2FC; assembly: GCA_943369755.1. Lineage (GTDB taxonomy): Bacteria > Pseudomonadota > Gammaproteobacteria > Burkholderiales > Burkholderiaceae_C > CALROG01. The sequence continues at coordinate 78,186 of CALROG020000002.1, read as the reverse complement.
TTTCAAAGAATCAGTCAACTGGCTAGCTCTGGTGCCCGGAACCAGGATCGAAACGGTACTCCCATGGGCCGCAGATTTTAAGTCTGCTGCGTCTACCAATGTCGTCATCCGGGCACTGCCTGGTTTTAGGCTCTTTGCTCAGTCTGGTTGCGGCCACACCGGCATCTAAATGTTGCTCGTATCAGGCATTCAGTCGCCGCACACTTGACTCGATCTCACGATTGTTGAGCTTGACGTCGTTCCACTTTGTTGTTTATGCTGGTGCCAACTTCATGAGTTTTGAGGTTCCGTCTCCTGAGCTGAATGGTCGCCGAGCCCTCAGCATTGGCAAAAGGGAGCAAACGTGTTGATCATCGCCGGTGTGGCCAGATACCGGACCTCTGGGAAATTTGCTTCTGCAGGGTGGCGTCGATGATGAAGCGTGAGATGCGGAACGGACAGGGCCTCACTGTCTTTTACTCAATCCATCTCATGTAGCCGGGTGTGACCTTGTGAGCCAAAACGAGGAGCGATCACCCGGATGTCTGCACAGCCGTCGAGCTCTGCGGGACGGGCAAATGAAGCCTTCTTGACGCCTTGGTGCTAGTGCAACGCGCTTGTCGTGTTGCATTTCATCGGGGATTTCATTTTGAATCAGACAAAAGCTCTTTCTGGGAGCGCGGTGAGTACACACGCCCAGAAAATTGAGGCATTGCGAGTGAGGCTCGCAAGCCTTGAAGCCAAAGCCAAGGCGGCAGAGGCACGTGCCCGGAGTGCAGCGGCCAAACGACACCGTGCTGATGATCTACGCCGGAAGATTCTCTTGGGAGCATTCTTGCTGGATCGCCTCCAACTTGATGGCGTACGTGCGCTTCAAGTTGGAGGCCTGCACTTCAGCTCCTGGCTCAGTCGTGATGGCGATCGCGAGCTGTTCGGCCTAGCTTTGCTGGCCGAAGGAGCCGCAGGCGCGGCTCCCGCTTCGCTGCACGCGCAGCCTCCCCGCTCAACGGCGGTGTAGCCGTGCGCGCCGCCACCCGTGGGTGCCCGGAGGGCACCAAGGGCGCACTTACGCAAAGTCCCTTCGGACTTTGCAGTGCGCGGGGGGCTTCCTGCCCCCTGCGACCCCGCGTCCCGCGTCCCTCCGAAAGGTGAAAGATGGCCATCTTTCACCTTTCTGCGAAGCCGCTTGGACGCCGCAATGGCCGCAGCGCTGTAGCAGCGGCGGCTTATCGAGCCGCTGCTCGCCTTAGTGATGCGCGGACTGGCATCGTCTATGACTTCAGAAGACGTCGCGGTGTGCTCCACAGTGCAATCGTGACGCCCAGTGGCTCGGGCACTTGGGCGTCTGATCGTAGCCAGCTGTGGTCGGCAGCCGAGCTGGCAGAAGTTCGTTCAGACGCTCGAACTGCACGGGAGATTGAGGTGGCGCTGCCGGCCGAACTCACCACCGAAGCTCAGGTGGAGCTGGCAATGCATTTGGCTCGTGAACTGGCCGATCGTCATTGCGTTGCGGTTGACGTAGCTGTTCACGCACCGGGCCGAGGTGATCAACGGAATTTTCACGCCCATCTTCTTCTCACAACACGGCAGATCACCGCAGAACGCTTGGGAAAGAAAACGCGCGAATGGGACGACCGGAAAACCGGGCCGACCACTATCTTGTGGTGGCGGGAGCGTTGGGCGCAAATCATGAACGCAGCACTTAAGGCCGTTGGCGTGGAGTCCACTGTTGATCACCGAAGTCTCGCCGACCAAGGAATCGAGCGTGAGCCTGGCATGCATCTAGGCCCGCACGCTGCTGCATTTGAACGGCGAACTGGCATGCCTAGTCGCCGTCGGGAAGCTGCTCAGCACAGAGCCATTCACGGTCGATCAGTAGGCCGGGAGAAGCTCCCGCCGATGGACGATCAAAAAGGTCGTAGCGAGGTGGAGCACAGCTTGCAGATGGCAGCGGCCATTAACAGCAGGCGACCCAAGCGCAGAACGGACATAAACCCGATTCCGCCAAGTCCAAGTAAATCGATGAGGGAGTTCAAACCATGACCAAGAACCGTTCCATTGTTCAGCCGTCTTCTACGGCAGCTTTGCAGCGCCTGATCTGGAGCAAAGGACGTGCCGCGACCTGGCGCACGACTCACGTTTTCAAGAGCCTGGAAGCCGCAAAAGCGGCGATGACAGGGGCGCCTGACAGTGATGATCTGCGCGTGCTAGTCGAGGTATCCGCAGCCATGCGTATCGGTGCTGTGACAAGGGATGCAAGGCCGGAGGTGACGAAATGCTGAGGTCAAATTTTTTAGAACTTACGCCGGCAATGCGAACCATAAAGTGCGGCGACGACTCACTTCTAGTGGCCACTGAACGCTACTGGTACTCAGAGCCCACACCCTTTGAGGTTTGTCGAGATGAGAAATGGTGGGAAGCTCCCGATGGGTTTCATCATGAGCCGGAGCAGTTGGGTGAGCCACAACTACGCGCAGGCGTACTGCTGTTGGAGGGTATCGCAACAACATTGGCCAATGCAGCCTATCCGGCTCGCCGCCAGCCGTTGCGCGTCGCGGATTCTGCGCTGCTGTTCCTAGTTGAGCCCAAGTCGATCGCCGCGTTGCGAACGTTGCTATTGATTGAGGGGTGTCTGACAGCGAGCGAATGCCCATTGACGTCGATTGTGGAGGCGCGGCAGAAGACCCACGGTGAAGCATTCCCGAGCGCGGTAAACAACGCAATCCGTGCGTTGTCTGATCCGGATGTTCATTGTGGACCCGCCAGCCTGCGCATTGAAATGAACGACTGGCTATTGACCGAATTTCCCGGCTGGGTCACCACGTTCACCCTTGAACTGATGCGCTGGAAATCATCGCCGAACCTGGAAGCCGTGGGGGATGCAGATCATGAATGAGCCCAATCAACTGAATTGGTTAATACCCACAGGTCAGCACGACATCGCCGTTCGCGAGCTGCTCATCCCGATCTTCGGCAACGCCATGTCCTGCAAGGTGCCAGGCGCCGCCTGCCCGGACCCAAATCTGGAGAATGTCAGCCGGCTCACCGAGGCCCTGTTCATGATCTTCAACGCCGGAACGCTCGTTTCAGCCACGATCCTCCTCATCTTCATTGGCCTCATCGGGTTCGTCAAAACCGCCCAGGACGGCGAATTCTTCGGCCGCAGCTGGAACACTACCTTCACCGCCCTGCGCCTGGTCGCCGGCATCGCTTTCATCTTGCCGATGCCCAATAACTACTCCTCCATCCAGAACTTCGTCATGTACGTCGGCCTCTGGGGTTCTGGTTTCGCCAACCAAGCAAATTCGGCAATGTCTGATGCCTATCTGCACCGCCTGTACCGCAACATGGCAAGCGCCGAGAGGGGCGCAGTGTCGATGGAATCCGACGCGCCGGAAATCCTGAAGATGCACATCTGTGCGAGCTACACCAACAAGAAATACGGGGCGCAGGGTGCGAACCTGCAGATGGTCAGCACGAAGTCCCTCACAGGGCCCTCGGCGCCTATTTCCCAAGACGCGCTAGGCAACCCGCAGCCATCGGCAGCACTTGCCCCAGGCGAGCGCACTGAGTACGCCTATGTAGAGCGAGGCTCGTACCTGATGCGCGACACGGCTCCCTGCGGCCGTGTGGTGATACAGCCGGCGGCCGAGTGGTACAACGATGTCCGGACCTCTTCGGCCGTGCCCAGCTCGGCCTGGGGACCCGGCGGCTTCGGCTCGCAACCACTGACGTCCGATGCCCGCCGCCTCATGATGGAATCGCTCGCCGAGGTCGGGGAAAACGCCCGCAGGGCAAAGACGGTCGCCATCCAGGGGATGGTGATTGAAAACGGCTCCCTGCGCCTGCTGGCGGACCGGATCGTGGATGCCTACGACGCCGGCAGCGTCAAGTTCGATGCGGATGGCAATGTGATCGCCACCGAGCCACAGTCGGGTTCCACAGGAGGGACAACCTCGCCATCCACGCGACTGACGGCCGCCTTCGCCATCAACATCCTCAACACCTACGCGTCCATCGTGGCCAACTCCAATGCGTCGCTGAACGCGATGCTGGCCGACCACCGGCGCAGCGTCATGCAGCAGGCCACGGCACAAGGCGGCTCGTTCTTTGCCCAGACAAAGGACATGCTTGAGAAAGGCGGCTGGATGGGCGCGGCCGCCACCTACCGGACCATGCTCGACATGGTCTCCATCTCCTTCCAGGGCGAAAAGCAGGCGCCTTACAAAATCGAGGCTCGCGACGAGGTGAACGCCTACAGCAGCGCCGGCACGCCCGGCGGGCTGGCCAACCAGCTCAGCTCGCTGTCGCTGCTGGTGGACCGCATGCTCATCTCGGATGCCGCGCGCACGATCATGTCCACGGCCACCGGCGCCGCCGGCGCCACATCGCTCTCGTCGCCCAATGTCAACCAGGCCTCGCTTGAGCGTCTGGCCACCTCCAAGCTGGACATGAAGAGTGCCATGGAGCTGATCTATGGCAACACGTGGCTTAACGGCGTACGCAATTCTTTCATCTCTTCACTGACGATTTCCCCAGACTACGACCCACTGTTCCAGATCAAAGCCATCGGAGACACAGCGGCATCGACGGCGGAGATGCTGATTGCCGGCGAATTTCTTGTGCGTGGAGCCGTGGCAGTTACACAAACTGCCAACGGAGCTGCCCAAGGGGCCGTCTGGGGGAAGGCGTTGAACATGTCAACCGGTGTGCTTGGAGCGTTGGATGGACTTACAGATGGTGTGAAGTACATCCTTGAACAAGTTTTTGCTTTAGCAAAGACCATATCACTCGCGTTCGCCGGTATTTCGTTCCTGTTTTCCACATGGCTTCCAGCGATCCCCTTCATCGCATTTCTGCTGGCCCAGCTGGGCTGGCTGGCAGGGCTGCTGATGACGCTGTTCGCGGTCAACATCTGGGGCGTCATGCACCTTACGCCCGCGCGAAACGACTCCTTCATCGGGTCCGAGGCTCAGGGATACCTGTTGATCGTGGCGTTGTTCTTCCGGCCCGTGATCGCAACGGCCGCGTTAGCGATTTCCTACGTCATCGCAGGCCCGGTCATGAAGTTGATCAACCTCACGCTTCTGCCGATGGTTCTGGCGGCCAATGTGTCGACGAACGTGATGTCTTCTGTGCTGCTCACTATTTTTTCGATGCTCTTGTATTTTCTCGTCGTGAAAGGTGCGCTGATGATGGTCTTCTTCTGGCCGCAGTCCTTCCCCGATGATGTGATGCGCATCATCAGCGCCGGAATCGGCGACCTGGGCCAAGGCAAGGCGATGAACAGCATGGAGGCCTCCGCCCCAGCCGCCGAAGCAGCCGGGGGGAAGATGCTTCATCTGCTGCAGCCCGGCCCCCGAGAAGCAAATAACTTCAGGGCGTCCGTGGGCGATGTCGGCGCAGGTCTGCAGCCGCCAGCTGGTCGTTCATCCATCAGCCACTGACGGATCGCTCGTGGCTGCTTTCCTCTCCGGCCCGGCATCGGCTGGCAACCGTCGCGCCAGCCCGCGCTGCGGGGCGCGCTACGCGCTCTGTCACGCCCGCTGCGGGCGCCGCTGCCTACTTCGAATCGTCTTCCCGGCCTGCATCCCCCCACAACCCCCGACCGAAGGTGCGGGGGACTTGTGGGGGGATGCTGATCGGCCGGGGAGCCGATTCTTACTGCTCCCCAAGAACCCCACCCCCAACCCCCGCCCCGCCGGCGGGGACTTCACCCCCTCCCGTCCCCCTCCGGGGGAAGCGCGGGAGTCCGAGCGAGAGGATGAAATTTTGGGCAGATGTCCAAAGCTCTCACCATTGCAAAAGGAACTACCCATGAAACTTGAACTACCTGACCAGAAAATCTATGACGTTGTCGTCGTCGAGAAGAGTGAGCAGAAGCAGACAGTCACCTTCCAAGACACTGCCGGCAAGCTCTACACCTTCGAATCCGACCACGGATTTCTAAACCTGGGAGACGTCGGTTGCCTTACCTTGCTGCGGCCACGCCGGTTGTCTGCGTTCGCGTTCGCCCGGTACCCCGACCCTCGCTTGCGTCGCGCGCCCGATCTGGACAATGAGCCGGCTGGGCAATGGGCGTGGCGGGTATTGGGTGAAGATGAGGACGTCGTTCGGCACGTCAGGGCTGATCTGGTGCCTGGCAAAGCGGGTCAAGTCATTAAAGACACCACCACGCCATTGACTTTCAATGTACCAATGGAGTTCGTCCAACTCGCTGCCACACGCGGACTGAGCCCTGAACAGGTGCTGAGAGGCTTCATCGCCGATCTCTGTGAGCTGCAGAACTACTTCGTTCTGCCGCGAGAGGACGGTCTTTCCAGCCACGGGAGCGACGAGCGTTCACTTGCGCGTGAGTACTTCGAGCGCGCCCATGGAATCAATTGAGTCACACCTGTCAAAGACAGCAAAATAAGGAGGTTTCCATGCTGAATGGCTCGAACGCGGAACGCAAAGCGTTTCAGAACCAGTTTTTCTGGTCAAAGTTCTTCCTGGTCGCCGGCGTCGTCGCTCTGTGCACCATGTTCCTGGGGGCGCTGGCCTTTATCGTTGGGGGCGTTGTTGCCTGGCCAGTGGCCAGGCTCTGGAGCGCCCATCTTGCTGAAAAAGCACAGCGAACGGTGTTGTCCCTGGAACAGGAGATGATCCGACGCGTAACCGCTGGCCAAAATTGCTACTACTTCGTAGACGGCATGAACCGTCCATCTGCAATTGCGGCAAATCCAGCCACAAAGACCCTGACCGTGATGAATTGGGCGGGGCCACTCAATCCTGGGCGTATCGCGAGCCCCACTGATGACTGTTTTCGTCTGACCAGCTTGGCGGCCGGCGATCTGAAAGAGTGGCGTGCGTTTGAGCCCGAGGTCCAGTTGCAAAAGCCGGCCGGGTCGCTCGCAGGGATGCGGACCTCTGACATGCTCGCTATGGAACGACACAATGCTGCAGAAAAAAAGAATCAGCGTGACGTAACCGGGCTTACCATCATGACCAACAGACTGGATGTTGCGCCACTGTTTGTGAACTGCAGTTTTCAGGTTGGGGAACGGTGGGTGCAGCTGCTGAATAAGTTCGTCGAAGGCTCGCTTGAGACGCCAGCGGCGGCGACACTTTTTCCAAAACCATGATCTTCCAGAAACCAGTCATTGTCGGCATCGAAGCGCTGCGCAACGAGGGCTGGACCACGCAGGTACCTCGTCGAGCAGCGCTAGCTTATTGCGGCCCCGACGAACCTGAAATGCCAGATATCTGGTGTGAGTTCACGCCCGAGCGTCGCGAACCTGCGTGGTTTGCAGCAGCAGCACCTGGCGTGATCGAGGCATGCGAGTTCTTCGACTACCTTGACCCTGCGTGGGCCTTGGCTGACATGTTGGCGCGGGAAGGCTGGGGACGATGCGGGCTCGACGACATCGACATTGAATGGAACGATATCACCCTGTCAGATGACGAATGGCGGGCGGCCTGTGCGGCGTTTGGTCTGCCGTATCGAGGGTTTTTTAGCATGACCATGTTCAGCCGTTGACCCGCGAGTTGTCATGCGACTCGTTATGAGTTGTCGGCAAGACCGACTGTGGAAAGTCTGTCGGCGAGGCCGAGGTTTTCTGACGACTCTTAAAGAGTCGTGGAAATGGTTTTGAGGGAAAACCACAACTCGTTATGACTCGTGGTGATCAATGTTGATAGTTATTTTTAACTAACCAAGACTCTTTAAGACTCGTGGGTATACCTGCAGTGGCTCGACGACGACTCGTTATGACTCGTTGATGCCATATGGCCCGTCGGTGCTACCCGTGAAGCTACACAAATCAAACTGGCTTAGTAGGCTAAATGTCCAGTTGGGGGAGCGAGCCCACGATCTTCATGGTCTCCAAGCTCACAGTCACTACACGTTGGAATAGCTCCAAGGGGTAGCGTGCATTGCCCATAGTTTCGACAGCCCAATCGTTGGCGTCGTTGACGATGCCGCTGTCTTTTTCGGTCCTGACGCCCTGGCGCTCGACTACCCAGTCCAAGGCCGGCTTCCCGTTGACCACATACTCGTAGGCTTCCACCGGGATGCCCGTCAGGGTAATTTTGTCGTTGTAGTGCAAGGTCGTTAGGTCCTTGTCCTTGCCCTTCTTGCCATAGCGCATTTTCTCCACGCGAAAATCGGCGTCGGCGAGCTTCTTCCCGCCGTTCTCGATGTTTAGCGGGTACGGCTCGACGCTTTCGTAGTTCAAGTGCAGGTCGGCAAGTTTACGACCAGCTTGGGAGAAGGCCCAGAAGTCGGCAGCCGTCTTTACACGAGGGATACGCGGCAATTCTTTGCCCAGGTTGTCGGCGAAGAGCTGGCGGTAGTCGGGTGAATGTAGCAGGCCATAGACATAGTAGAAGATGCCTTCGCGTGTGATGTCCTCATTGGGATAGGCGGACTGGAAGTGAGTCAACCCCTCCGCTGTGATCGCATCACGGCGCCTGGTTGCCGAGGCTGGCTCGGGCTTACCTGTTTCGCCGAACAGTGCGGGCTGATCCGTGCTGGATTCTGCGGCTTCGGGCTCCGACTCGCCATAGAGATAAAGCGGAAAGCACTGGCCAGTTTGCATAAGATGCAGGTCTGGTACGTTGTTGGCTACGAGCACAGAAAACTCTTTCTGTGCTCCGACAGCGTTCATGCAAATGACCAGATTTTCGGAAGAAGCATCGGGGAAAATTCGATGCATCTGATAAATCATGTTGTTCATTCGGCGATTGAAGTACATCCACGTCTTAGTGAATGGCCGATAAAGCGCCCGAACAATCGAGTTCGAATCGAAAACGAGTGGCTTATTGCGCAGGATGTCATTTTTGAGCGCTCGCCCCCAACTTATCTTTTTTGAATCAAAGGTAAGGAACTCGTCTAAATCGGGCCTTAGGTCTCGTGAGACGTTCGAATATGATTCTTGATAGCGTTTCCGCTCAGCGTTATAAAAGTCGACGCATAAAGCAATATTTTCCGATAGACCTTGAGCCGAAAAGTTATAACACCAAGCATCCTTGCTCGTGTCAATTCCTTTCGAGTAGTTCTCGAAAATCTTTGTCTCATTCCCCTGCTTGTCACCAATTGAAATGAACGTGGAAAAACTCTCATTGCGTTGACGCAGTAGATCGCCGTGTTGATCCAATTCAATACGCTGCCAAGCTTCTAAGCTGGAGATTCCTGAGATGCTCACCAACTCGTCGAGTTTGGCGAGCTTCTGCTCGCGGCTGAGGTAGTTACCAATATCGAAAAAGTGGACCAAGTTTTGGTTTGAACGACCCGGATTTTTTACGAGGAATGAGATGGCGATCGGCGCACGACTGCCGCTGCCAAATATTTTTCCGCCCTCTTTTCTCGAAAGTTCGCCTGATGAGGCACGTTGATCGCCTCTGAGATGAAATATGTAAATCGATGAAAATTCATCAACTAGGCAGCGCCTCAATCCATCGAAACTTGCGGCTTCGACGAAACGAGCACTTGTGACAAATCCGACGACGCCACTTGTCCCAATCCTATCGCTCGCCCATCGTATAGCCCTGACATAGCTATCGTAGAGCGCATTTTTTAACGTCGCATTTGATCGCTCCGCATAAGTTTCCCGAATACGCGCGTCAAGACTGGGATAGCTAGTGTTCTGATTGTTATCGTTGGCATTCTCTTGAACGCCGGAATACGGTGGATTGCCGAGAATTACTCGAATATCCAGCTTCTTCTGCCGCTTTCGTCGCGCGCTGTTATCCACCAGCAGCGCGTCAACCAAGTCTTCCTTCTCGTACATCTGGAAGGTGTCGGTCAAGCAGATGCCCTCGAAGGGCTGGTAGTTGCCGCCGACGATCCCGTGATAAACCGCCTCGATATTGATGGCGGCGATGTAGTAGGCCAGCAGCACTAGCTCGTTCGCGTGGATTTCGTGCTTGTATTTGTGAGGCAGGTGCTCCGGTTCAATCAGGCCGCTCTGCAACAGCCGGGTGATGAAGGTGCCGGTGCCGGTGAAAGGGTCGATGATGTGGACACCCTTGCTGCCCAAGGTCTGGCCAAACTCGGTCTTCAGGATATGGGCGACGCTATGGATGATGAAGTCTACAACCTCTACCGGCGTGTAGACGATGCCCAGACGCTCGGTCATTTTGGGGAACGCGTTGCGAAAGAATTTGTCGTAGAGCTCGACCACAATCTTCTGCTTGCCCGCTGCATTGTCGATGCCCTGAGCGCGCATCTTCACGCTGGCGTAGAAGCGCTGAAGGGTATCCGCCTCCTTGTCTAACCGGTGTTCCTGCAGTACGTCGAGCACACCCTGCATGGCCTGTGATATAGGGTTGTGCTGGGCGAAGCTGTAGTCCTCGAACAGGGCGTCGAATACGGGTTTGGTGATGAGGTGCTGGGCCAGCATCTCGATGACCTCGCCATCGCTTATGCTGCCGTTCAGATCGTCGCGCAGCTCGCCGACGAACGTGTTGAAGGCCGCGCGCTCCTTCTCGTTAGCAGGATCTTCGACGATGCCTGTGATGCGGTCGATATGGGTGCGGGCGATCTTGGCGATGTCGTTGGCCCAGTCCTCCCAATGGTGACGATTGCCGACCTTCTGCACCAGTTTGGCGTAGATGGCCTTTTCAATCTCTCCGATTTCGAATGGCAGGGAGGCCTGGTCCTCCTTATCTTGGCGTTTGGTTTCCGGCTGACCGATGTTGAAGCCGCCCTTGCCGGCGTCCTTGTTCTTGGGACCCTTGGACTTTTCCGACTTCCTCTGGATTTTGTCGGTGATGGCTACAACTTCCATCTTGCTGGTGTCTCGGCCAATCAGGTCCAGCTTGTTGACCATGGCATCAAAGCGGTCGTCGTGCGAGCGCAGAGCCTGCAACACCTGCCACACCACGGCATAGGTCTTGTTATCGTTCAGTGCGTCGTGCGGCTCTACGCCGGCCGGGATGACAACTGGGAGAACGACGTATCCGAGCTTCTTACCCGGTGCATTTCGCATGACCCGGCCGACAGACTGCACCACGTCCACCTGCGAGTTGCGTGGTGTCAGGAACAACACGGCGTCCAGAGCCGGCACATCGACCCCTTCCGACAGGCAACGCACATTGCTCAGAATTCGACAAGTGTTGTCGGCGGCTTCCGCCTTGAGCCATGCGAGCTTGGCCTCCTTTTCGCTGGCGTTCATGCTGCCGTCCACATGGTCGGCTTCGCAGGCCAGTGTGGAGGCCGCTTCGTCGGCCTCTGACTCCTGGTAGGCCTCAACCACCGCCTGGAACATACCGGCGATGTTCTTGGAGCTGACCTTATGGGTTTTAGCGCCTTTGCTTACCTCGATGACCTGGCAGAAGGCGACGGCTCGCTTCATAGCCTCGTGATCGCCGTTCAATTCCTCGCTGAGTCCCTGCTTGGCCAGCGCTTTCCAGCATCCAATGATCTTGGCGGCATCATCCACCTTGAGCTGGTTGTTCTCGTCCTTGAGAAGGGACTGGATGCGGCGGCTGACGTGGCTCTCTTCCACGGACAGCACGATGACCTTGTAGTCCACCAGCAGGCCGCGCCGGACAGCCTCGGAAAAGGTGATGACGTGAAGCTCGGGGCCGTAGAGGGCTTCGTCGTCCATTGAGCACAGGGCTACGCTGCCTTGCTCAGCCTTGGCCTTGGCGCTGTCGCCGTAGATGCGAGGCGTGGCCGTCATGTACAGACGTTTGGTAGACCGGATGTAGGCGGCGTCATGCACTTTGACAAAGTTACTCTCATCCTCGTCGCCGAAAGTGGCACCCGTGGTGCGGTGCGCCTCGTCGCAGACGATGAGGTCAAAGTCGGCGAGGCCATGTGCCTGTTGTGCACGGTGAATGACGTCGATGGAGTGGTAGGTGCTGAAGACAACGCTCATGCGCGTGGCGTCATGCCGTTTGGCCATCTCGGTGGACAGGCGACCTGGCTCCGTCGTGGCGGGGTAGCGCAGCTCGTGGGTGAAGGTCTGGACGCTGTCGTCTTCCTTATGGCGCTTCTTGCCAACGTCACTGTCCGAGCAGACGGCAAAGCTGTGCAGCGGTGTGGTGCTTTCCTGAGTCCATTCGGTCAGCGTTTGCGACAAGAGCGACAGACTGGGCACCAGGAACAGGACGCGCTTACCTTTGCCTGCCAAGGCCTCGGCGATCTTCAGGCTGGTGAACGTCTTGCCCGTGCCACACGCCATGATGAGCTTGCCCCGGTCGGCGGTTTGGAACCCGGAAATAGCCGCATCCAGAGCATGCTGCTGATGCGTGCGCAGCTGCTTCTTGACCTTCAGTACAGGATCGGCCTTCGGCTGGTACTTCGCCCAATCAATCTGGCTGTTTTCTAGGTCGTTCAGATCGATCTTGCTGACGGGCGGCTGCTGGTCGCGCAGAGCATCCTCTGCGTGGGTGCTCCAGTGGTTCGTCGTACTGACAATAACCCGGTGGGTGAACGGCTTTTTGCCCGAGGCAGTGAAGAAGCTGTCGATGTCGCTTTTCTGAAGCCGGTAGTCTCCTGCGTACAGCTTGCACTGGATCGCATGGATTTCGCCAGTGCCTTGGGTCTTGGCCACCAGGTCGATGCCGGCATCGCGCTTGTCCAGACCTTGCAGCGCAGCCCATTCCCCGTATGTCCAAACCTCGCTGTAGAGATCACGGTATGTGGCCTCGTTACGCAGATAGCACAACATGAGCTCTTCAAAATACGTGCCCTTTTCTCGCTCTGAAAGGGACGATTGGCGGTAGTGATCGAGTAGGGAGGAAAGAGCAGTCATTTGGATCGGTGTGGACCGGTTCAGTTGGCGCTGGACATTTTGACAGGGTATTCGGCAAGTACTGCAGTGAGTCTGGAGCGGTCGATCGCCTTCAGAACAGCCCATCCTGTTCAGGCGGCCTCGGCTCAACAACTTTTCCACTCTCCGCCTTAGGTGCCTTCTTCCGAGCCGGCGCCGGCGCATGCTCCCCCAGCAGCGGCCCAGGCCAAGGCCGCAGCAGTGCCGCCGCTTCCTCCACCGTGCCGTCCAGCCACCGCTGATAGTGCTGCGGCGCCAGCACCGCCACCATGCGCTTTTCGTCTTTAGGTTTGTGAAACCGTTTCATGAACGGATGGCTATCCGCATTCACCGTCAGCATCGCCATGGTGTACAGAACTCGACCGTCAGGGTGTTTGACCTGGTCGTAGATGCCGGCAATACCCATGGGTACAAACCCCGGCTGCCAGATGCGCCAGCGTTCATAGTGGCCGCTTTCATAGTTTGGCTCGTACACGTACTCGACCGGGATGATGCAGCGCCGCCCAGACGCCCAAGCGCCCTTGTAGGTGCGCTTGCGCTGCACCTCTTCTCCACGCGCGTTGAAGGTGTTCCGTGCCCATTCCAGCTTGGCCACAAAGTCCGGCACAAACCGGAAGATCGCATCCACCGCCTTCAATGGCGGCGCCGTCGGGTCCGGCCCCGTGGCCTTGATCAGCATCGGTGAGAACTGCCCCGGATAGGTGTCGCTGGGCGGCCCTGGAGCGCCCTCGGTCGCGGCATTGAAGTACTGCAGCAGCCGCTGGGGATCGGTCACGCCAAGGAAGTTGGAGCACATCCTTAAATCGTACGATTATTTACTAGGGCGTGGCTCCGAAGAAGTCAATATGCGGAATGTGGCAGCTGAGCAAGATGTACTGCACCAACTCCTATCCCTTCTTCACGCTATCGAAATCGTAGTCACCGCCTTTAATCTTCTTCTGAGCAGCCGTGAAATGCCGATCAGGGATGGTCGGGTTCGCTGACCGCGCATCATCCATGCGCTTCATCAACGACATGAACTGCTCTTCCAAATCTTCGGTCTTGCTCGTTGCGCCAATGAGCGAGGCCTGACGGAAGCCATCTTGTAAAGTTTTAAACCGATTCGCGCTATCAGCGATGGTCGCGAGGCTCACGTCGAGGTCAAGTGCCTTAAAAATGGCGGGGAACAAGCCCGCAATCAGCGATAGGATCGCAATAGCCCAGTCATATGTCGGATCGCGCACGAGGATTCGGGCGCTGGCGAACGAGCCGCAGACGATCGGCACGACGATGAAGACAATGCGCAGCTTGCGCGTCTCTTTCTGCCAACTAAAAAGCGCCGTGGACGTGTACAGGCAGGACTCCTCCTGCCGCTTGCACTCGTCAACAATTTCCTTCGCACGCTGTTCCATTGGGTCCACTTCGGAATGTCGAGGCCATAGATTTTCTGCCATTCGTCGCCAGCCTTGCCTTCGTCGTTGGCGACCTCGTAGTCACAGGCCTTCGCCGCCCGCGCATACGCCGATTCGGCACGTGACTTCCACGCCTCACCGAGCCACAGCAGTTCGTACGTTCCAGGTGCCAACAGGTATGTGTTCGCCTTCGTGATCATCCACCTAAAAAAATCTCGACTGATCCAGTCGTAGTAGAAGTAGTCGCAATTACGCCAGGCGCACTGATCAAGGAACTCAATGGCGAGTAATTCAAGGTAGAACGACTTGATCGGAACCGCGCACCACGCCTGCCATGCCTTCAGCATTCGGATCAGGCGGCGCACGTTGTTCGAATTGCGCGCATCGGCGGCAGTGATCAGATCGACCTCGTGTAGCGGCATCGTCTTTTTGTACGAGCCGCCGTTCTTGGTGTCGCAGACGTAGTACGAGCGCTCGGCATCGTCGTACAGGAAGGCGGGAACGACCTCGACGCTGAAACTTGTGAACGCCGCAAGTACAACCGGCCCGTCACCCTTGATGTCGCTGGTCGGGTTCGTTGCCAGCAGCTTACTTTTCACTTCTTGAAGTAGTGCCGATTGCTTGTTGCCGCTGTACTGCTCGAACCGCTTGTAGACCTCCAGGGGCAGCTGGAAGTACAGATCGACGTCGCGCGGCGGCCGAATGCGAGTCAGCTTCGCCCATGAGCCGATATAGAACGCGTGATCAGTTTCCGAGTTTGAGTTCCAGTACGCTTGGTTCAGCGTTTTGACCACACCTTTGAACTTCGTTTCGCCGTCGTTGCGCTGTGCATCGGTCAGCTCCAAGTTATTCAACAGCGTCCAGAAGCGCTTGGTGACGTAAATCCACTTTGGCGCTTCTACGGCCGCTGCGACTGCAAGCGACATCAGGCCACCACCGATGTTGCTGGGCGCGCCTAGGGCGAGAGAACTCGACGCGGGGAAGAGCCCAAGGCCTGTAGCGGGCTTCGGTGGCACACCTTGACCAAGCAGATTGGTAGTGAAGCCGACTCCTTGTACCTTCGGCCGCGTAGGCAGGGCACTTGCGAGGGAAAACAAGCTGTTCGATGGGAGTTGGCTCACGATATCTCCAAGAGCGCTGCACATGCTGATTAAATATACAGCATTTTGCTGCAAATGATTCGTCCCATGCCACAACGGAGCTGACCAACTCCGACGCTTGGAGTATCTGGTGTTCTTACTTGCTCGCAAGCAGGCGCGCAGCCACTTGTAGCAACGCCCCAGTTTTTGAATATTCCATAGTGGCTACGCCGCAGGCTCGCCAAGTAAAGCGCTCGCGGGGACGGCGATGATACTGTATAAATAAACAGCTTCAAAGCACCACCGGAGCCCACCATGACCACCGCCGCCGAAGACACCCGCCCCTTTGCCGTCCAGATCACCTTGAACCAGGCCGACCACCTGAGCGCCGCCGAGCGTCAGGAACTCATGCAAGCCTTTCGAGACAACCTGCAGATCATCCTGGGCGGGCGCGAAGCCATGCAGGCCACCCTGATGGAGCAGTACGCCCAACACTACGGCCCCGGCCGTGATCCCATGGCCGATGTCGAACCCCAGGGCGCCTTCCGGCGCGCCTTCATCGTCGCCGACTACACCACCTGGATGGGCCGGGACCGCCCGCTGGGTGCGCACTTCGGCATCCTGTTCGACCAACTCCCCCCGAATTGATGCACCGTGTACGAGCCGCCAGCCGTCTTGCTGGGCGCATACGTGCCCAGCCCTGCCTTGCCCCTGCCGTGGGTGTCGGGCACCGTGCGTGCGGGCTTCCCGTCCCCGGCCGATGACTTCCTGGTCAAGCGCCAGGACCTGAACGACCTTCTCATCACGCACCCCGCCGCCACCTTCTTCTGGCGGGCGCGCGGCCTGTCCATGCAATCCGCCGGCATTGGCGACGGCGACATCCTGGTGGTGAACCGGGCACTGGCCCCGCGCCACGGCTGCATCGTCATTGCCGAGGTGGACAACGACTTCACCGTCAAATACCTGTACCAGCGCGCCGGGCGCATCAAGCTTCGCGCGGCCGACCCGACATTCCCCGACATCGTCCCCAAGGACGGCCAGACGCTGACCACCGTGGGCGTGGTCACCGCCGTCATCAAACAGTTCAGGTAGCCATGTACGCCCTGGTGGACGGAAACAACTTCTATGTGAGCTGCGAGCGCGCGTTTCGCCCCAGCCTCAAGAACCGCCCGGTGGTGGTGCTATCCAACAACGACGGTTGCGCCATCTCGCGCAGCAACGAGGCCAAGGCACTGGGCGTGGCCATGGGCGCGCCCTGGCACCTGGTCAAACAGAAGCTGCCCGATGCGGACATAGTGGCGCTGTCGGCCAACTTCACGCTGTACGGCGACATGAGCAACCGGCTCATGAGCATCGCTGCCGGCCTGGGGCCAGAGCAGGAGATATATTCCATTGACGAGTGCTTTGTAGGGCTGCAGGGGATGCGGGGCGACTTGGTGGACCGCGCCCAGCGCGTGCGTGAACGCATCCTGCAATGGATCGGCATCCCTTGCGGCATTGGGATCGGCTCCACCAAGACCCTGGCCAAGCTGGCCAACCACATTGCCAAGAGCGCGGACCGCAAGCCTGGCAGCTACCCCATTGAGTTGGCGCGGGTGTGCAACCTGGCTGCGCTGGCGCCCAGCCAACTGACGGACGTGCTGGCAGCCACGGACATAAAAGAGGTATGGGGCGTGGGTCCGAAGAACGCCGAGAAGCTGCGCACCCTGGGCATCACCACCGTGGCCGATCTAGTGCGCATGGACCCGGTGGTGGCGCGTATGAAGTTCTCTGTGATGCTGGAACGCACGGTGCGCGAGCTGCAGGGCATGCCCTGCATTGCGTTTGAGGATGCCCCCGCCCCAAAAAAAGAGATTGCCTGCACCCGGTCATTCGGCCGGGCGATCACCGAGTTGCCGCCGTTGATTGAGGCGGTGACCGAGTTCGCCATGCGCGCCGGTGAGAAGCTGCGCCGTCAGGGCAGTGTGGCCGGCAACGTGCTGACCTTCGTGCACACCAGCCCGCACAAGGCGGGGCCGCAGTACAGCAAGGCCGTGACCATCCCGCTGTGCAGGCCGACGGCTGACAGCGGTGATCTGGTCAATGCCGCCATCCGGGGCATCCGCGCGGTGTACCGGCCTGGCTTCAAGATGGCCAAGGCGGGGGTGATGCTACTGGACCTGCAGCCTGGTGATGTGCACCAGTCTGAGCTGCCGTTGGGAGATACGGCTGCAGACCGCGGGCCGCTGATGGCGACCATGGACAAGCTGAATCAGCGCTATGGCAAGGGCGCGCTCATTCTGGCCAGTGCGGGTACTGCGGGCGACAAGCGCGCCTGGTCGATGCGGCAAGAGATGCGGACGCCGCATTACACGACGCAATGGCAGGACGTGCCGGTGGCGACAGCGTAGGAAGGCCAATCGATGCTTGCCAATTGAATCTGTAAGTTACCCTCGGAGAATTAGATCGGAGAGAACGCTGCGCTACCGGCTTCGCGCCCAAGTACACAACTCGGATACTGTAAATAATATCAGTGCGTTGCTACAATGCACTTGGGAACTAGTCATGGGAAAAGATACCCGCATTGAGTGGACACACCACACCTTCAACCCATGGTGGGGTTGCGTGCGCGTGTCCGATGCATGTGACCATTGCTATGCCGAGACTTGGGCAAAGCGGCTTGGAGAAGACGTTTGGGGCGCAAAGTCCGAGCGACGTTTTTTCAGTGATACCCATTGGAAAGAACCTCTCAAATGGAATAAAGAGGCGAAAGAAAGCAAGGTCAGACGGCGAGTGTTTTGCGCCTCCATGGCTGACGTTTTCGAGAACCGCAAGGACCTAGTTCCGCATAGGCTGCGTCTTCTAGAACTCATTGCGGCAACGCCGCATCTGGATTGGTTGCTTCTGACCAAGCGAATTCACCTCGTGCGAAAGCAACTGCCAAAGGGCTATGAATTTCCGTCCAACGTCTGGCTGGGGGCGACCGTCGAAAACCAGGCTGCAGCAGGCAAACGGCTGAAGTACCTATTGGAATTCAAGACGCCGGCAGTTCGGTTTCTTTCTTGCGAGCCCCTGCTTGGCCCCCTGGATTTGCGATCGTGGCTCACGGTAGGTGAGAACGGTACACGTGTGGATTGGGTCATCGCTGGCGGCGAATCGGGACCAGGTGCGCGTCCCATGGAACCTCAATGGCCTGAAAATCTTCGCAAACAGTGCAATGCAGCCGACGTTGCGTTCCATTTCAAGCAATGGGGACACTGGGCACCCGTGGAGCAAGCAGCAGACGCCATGACGGGCCGGACTCCAATCCATGTCATCAGACGCGACGGTTCAGAGGTCAAGCTCGCCGCTGTCGGCAAAGGCAAGGCAGGGCGCTCATTGGGCGGCCGGCACTGGGATCAATTTCCGATCACGGGGAACGCTGTGTCGCGTTGATCCACTTCCGAACCGCAGAAAGGCTTGTTTTGGCACAGAGTCACTACGATTGGACTACCGGACCTGCGGAGATTGATGCGCACAGCGTGACCAAGCATGAGGTGCTTGTGGGTTACCTGATTCGGTATTTCGAGCAGCGAACACTCAACGCCCGTGGCCGGGAGCGGCTTCGCATAACCTTGATTGACGGATTTTGTGGGGGTGGCCTCTATACGCTCAAAGGTCGTGGGCAAGAGGTCCTGGGTTCGCCGCTGCGCATGCTGGCGGCCGTAGAGGAAGCACGCTTGCTGGTCAACGCCAAAAGAACCAAACCTATCGATCTAGATGTTCGATATGTATTCATCGACAAGGATGCGCGGGCATTGGCGCACTTGCAACAGGTCCTACAGGATCGAGGCTACGGCCAAGCTGTGGGTAACTCCATTTACATCATCCATGATGATTTTGTGTCGGCCTCATCGACTGTTTTAGACCTGGTCAGAGCCCACACCCCACGCGCAAACACTGCGCTTTTTTTTCTGGATCAGTATGGGTACAGCGATGTACCGGCACCGCTTATCCAGAAGATTTTTGCGGAGCTACCTGGAAGCGAAGTAGTCCTCACGTTCCATGTTTCAGCATTTGCAACTTACACCAATGACAAGTTCACGGACCAAGTCTCCGACAAGTTGGCAATCGATATCCGGATGGCTTTAGGGGGACGGACGGTAGAGCAAATTAAGGAGGAAGATTCGGCGGATTGGCGACGCTTTATTCAAGCAGCGTTGTATCAGGCCTTGGTACGTGGCTGTGGTGCCGAATACTTCACCCCGTTTTTCATCCGTGGGGAGGGCAGCGGGCAGGGCGAATACTGGCTGGTGCACCTTTCTCGACATCCGCGAGCGCAAGACGTCATGAAGCAAGTCCACTGGAAGCACCAGAATCACTCCATACACTATGGTGGTCCTGGCCTCGATATGCTGGCTACCCACGTGATGGGTTTTCGGCAGGAGTTCACCGGCGGATTTCTCTTTGACGACACGGCGCATCGTTTGTCGTCCGACGCTTTGGTACAGCAGCTGGCGGAGAACATCTTCGAGCGTAGCCAGCCTGTGCAGATTGGGAAACTATATGCCACCACATGTAACACCTCACCGGGCACGTCAGGTATGTACAAGGAGGTGTTGGAGAAGTTGGCTGGTGAAAAAGACATCGTCATTCGATCCGAGGATGGTTCTATTCGAAGGCGCGCCCGGTACATGCGCGACTCCGACTGGATCGAGCGCAACCGGCAAACTTCTTTGTTCGACTTTCAGATGGAATCTGGACGATGAGTTTTAGTCTCGCACTTGATGCCGATCCTTTGCCAAATCTTCCGGTGGAGTATGGACGGGGAGGTGACGGCGTTGGCCGCTGGGTTCCTGAGATGAAGCATACGTTCCTTGCCAAGTACGTGGAAGGGACGCGGCGTGCGAGAGAGAAGTTCAACCAGCGCGTATATGTCGATCTTTTTTGCGGCCCTGGGCGAATTCAAGTCAAAGGCGAAACGATGACGCGCCCCGGTGGGGCCCAGATCGCTTGGCACCACTCGCGGCGCGACGATATTGCTTTTACCTCTTGCCTCGTCGGTGATCTGGACGCTACTCGGACATTAGCCTGTGCGGAGCGACTGCGAGCCATGGGGGCGCCGACAACGGCTTTTCCAGGCGCCGCCGAATCCACTGTTGATCAAGTACTTAAGGCGATTCCAAGGGGGGCGCTCTGCCTTGCGTATCTTGATCCCTACAACCTCCAATACCTGTCTTTCAAGGTGATCGAAAAATTGGCTCAGTTGAAGTTTGTGGATTTTGCGGTCCACTTCAGCACTATGGACCTTCGACGCAACGTGCTAATGGAGTACAACCCAGAGCGTGCGCGATTCGATGATGCGGCGCCTGGCTGGCGTCAGCACATTGATCCCCTTGCGTTCGTCCGAGGGGATGCCGACGAAGCATTTTTTGACTACTGGTGCGGTCTAGTGCGTGGCCTGGGTTTTTCTATCAGCCGGCGCATGCCCCTAGTGCGTGACGAAGGAAATCGACCGCTTTACCACTTGGTGTTTTTCAGCCGCCACGATCTGCCCAACCGCATATGGGGCGACGTAGCTCAAGGCCCAAACCGTGAATTCGATTTTTGAAGAGCATGTAGCCCTAATCCATCGCAAAAAAATCCTGAAATCAGGCGGTTGACTGAAGTAGCTGGAGAGCTCGCTTTGCTCGAATCTTCCGCGTCATGTCCTCGGCCTTGGCCTCGTAGTAGCGCATAAGCATCCTGCTGGACTTGTGGCCCAGGACCTTCATGATTTCGGCCATAGATAATTCCTCGGCCTCGACCATGCGCGAGGTCGCTTCGTGCCTCAGATCATGAAAATGCAGGTCAACCATGACCTTGTCTTCAGCCTCGATCTTAGCCAATAGATCGAGGGTGAGCGACAGCGGCTCTCGCTTCTTGTAAACGACGGCGCGGACCTCGCGCTCCCGTTCATCCTCTTCAAGGCCAGCTTGTTCCAATTGTGTGCGCAGCACGTTAAGCACATGCTGTTTGCGGGCGGCCCTGCAGGCGCGTCCCCATGCGATTTGTAACGCGTTTTGGCTAAGCGGGAGGACGACGTCATTCGTCGAACGTGGCAGCATCTCAAGGAGGTTTACAGCGGCCTCGCCGGTGACAGGGGCATCCCGATGGGGGTCCCCGTTCTTGGTCGGGCCCCCATCCTTGCCGCGAATGCGGACAACCCCGCGTTGTAGATCGACTTCTGACCAGCGCAGGGCCAAAAGCTCGCCCTGGCGCGCACCTGTCTCTAGGGCCAGTACGGCTGCCGCGTGAGGCCAAGGAGACTCCCGATCCAGCAAAGCAGCCAGGAGCAGTTGTTCTTCACCATCCTCCAATCGGCGAGTGCGTTCATTGCTCAGTTTGGGTTTGCGCACCAGCGCGACCGGATTGCCGTGAGGCAAGTGAATCCGCCAGTCCATCGCGGCCGCCTGGAAAATGCGTGACACCATGCCCAGCTCGTGAATCACGGTCTGCGGGCTTACGGCCTGCAGTCGCTCGTCGCGATATTCTGACAACAGGGGTGGTGTGATTGCCATCAGGGAGTAGGAGCCGAAGCGCTCGACAACGCGCTTCAGAACGTACTCCGCCTGTGCCCGGCCGCGCTGCTTGGGGAGCAGCTCGCGCGCGTACCGTTCAGCAGCCTTGGCGAATGTCGTACGCTCCGCGTCGTCGGTACGGATGAACGCGCCAACGTCCATTTCTCGCTCGATTGCGCGCGCCCACGCCTCTGCATCGGCCTTGGTCTGGAAAGTCTTGCTTTGCGCGGGCCAACCTTCCCTGCGTACCTTTGCTTGCCAGCGCTTGTTTGCGCGTTGCGTGATCGCGGCCATCCACTGTCCCCGGATTGTCCCCATGGGACATTGAAAATAAAAAAATCATGCCAAAAGCCGCATGAAATATAGATTTTCGGACTATACTATATTTAGCCTGTCACGCCGGGGGTCGCGGGTTCGAGTCCCGTCCACTCCGCCAACAAATATATGTAGGTTGTCGATTTACATAGCAAAGAAGCCACCGCAAGGTGGCTTCTTCGTTTGTGGTCTCAAAACCCAGCCTGCCCAGTCAGCTATTTCCGTAGATTCAATCCACTTTCCGCTGCTTTTTGCGAATCGTGCTGGGACTTATGTTCGAGCCTCGACGTCAACCAAAGGAGCTGTCGATGAAAGTTGTGTTTGAGTCTCTTGACCCGCAGGGCGAAACCCTGCGTGAACTGGCGGTACGCCGGGTCACTTTTGCGATGCGTCGGCTGTCGTGGCTGGTGCCGCGTGCGCGGGTGCAGTTGTCGGACGTAAACGGCCCGCGCGGCGGTGTCGACAAGCGTTGTCAGGTTGAACTGAAGACCGATGCTTCGGGCACCGTGGTGGTCACGGCCCTGGCGCGCGACTGGCGCACCGCACTGGACAGCGCGATTGCCCGCGCGTCGCAGGTGCTGGCACGGCGTTCGCGTCGCAGCCATGGCTTTCAGCGACAGCGACCAACACTTGCGCTGCCACAAGGCAATGCGTCATGAAATGCCCGGCCTGCCCTGAAAGCACGCTGGTTCTGGCGGACCGCCAGGGCGTGGAAATCGACTACTGCCCGCAGTGCCGCGGCGTGTGGCTGGACCGTGGTGAGCTTGACAAGCTGATCGAGCGTTCCGAGCGCCCGGCGGCCCCCGTCGCTTCCATGCCAGGCCCTGCGCCGGTACAGCGGCGGGCGGATTTTGTCGACTCAGACTACCCCGGCCAGTACCACCACAAAGGTCGGCGCAAATCCTGGCTGTCTGAAATTTTCGACTGAACCGGTCGTGAAAACCTGTCCCCCCAACAGCCCGCAGAATGGCCGTGGCCACGCGCTGCACAACGTCTTTGGAGACCAGAATGCTTGAAATTGCCATCGCCCTGCTGGTGTTTGCCGGCATCCTTTTTTACTGCGCCAACTTTGAGCGCAGGCGCGACAACCGCCGCGATGCCAAGTTGTTGGCCGGCATCGGTGCCGGTGGCATGGCGCTGGGCATGATCAGCGCGTTGGGCTGACGCCAGTTCGTAGCCTGAGGAGCCCGGTAGCCAGCGCGGTGCCCAGCACGATCACCAGGCCGCAACCCAGCATCCACAGTGTGATGCCTTCATTGAGCACCACCGCGCCGTAGGCCAGCGCGAACACCGGCACAAGAAAGGTCACGGCCAATGCCTTGGCCGGGCCAGCGGCCTCAATCAGCCGAAAGTACAAGATGTACGCAATGCCTGTGCACAGCACGGCGAGCGCCACGATGGCACCCCAGGCGCGTGGGCCGGGCATGGTGGCGGGCCAAAGCCAGATGGTTGGAATTGCCAAGCCCAGCGTGGCACCGAGCTGGCTGCCGGTGGCTGTGGCCAGTGGGTTGACGCCAGTGAGATAGCGCTTGGTGAAGCTGGCAGCAATGCCGTAGCACAGCGTGGCGGCCAGGCAGGCCAGCACGGCCCAACCGCTGCCGCCGGGCTTGAAGCTGGCTTTGCCCCAAGCCAGCAGCGCCACCCCGATGAAGCCGATGGCCAGCCCCAGCACGCGCGAGCCGGTGGGTTTGTCTTTGAGCCAGGCCCAGGCCACCAGCGCGCCAAACAGCGGCACCGTGGCGTTGAGGATGGACGCCAGCCCGGTGGTGATGGACAGCACCGCCCAGGCCAGCAGCGCAAACGGAATGCCTGAATTGAGCAGGCCCACAAACAAAATTGGTTTGTAGTGCGCGCGCAGCGCAGGCCACTGGCCGCGCCACAGCAGGATGGGCAGTAGAAACAGCGTTGCCAAACCTACCCGCAAGCCCGCCGTGGGCAAAGCGCCCAGCTCGTTGGCGGCCAGGCGCATGAACAGGAACGACGAGCCCCACAGTGCCGCCAGGGTGAGAAAGTCCGACAGCACCTGGCGACGCAGCCGCGCCGTGGCGTCGGCGCTCAAAACGCAGCACCTTCGAGTTTTAACAATGCCGACTTGCGGGCCAGGCCGCCCGCATAGCCAGTGAGCGAGCCGTCACCGCCCAGCACGCGGTGGCAGGGCACCACCACGCTCACCGGGTTTCGGCCCACCGCTGCACCGACGGCACGCACCGCTGAGGGCTTGCCAATGCGTTGGCTCAACTGGCCATAGCTGGTGGTCTGGCCCGGCGGGATGTTCAACAGCGCGCCCCATACCGACTGCTGGAACGCGGTGCCGCCCTGCAAGTCCAACGCCAGCGCGAAGCTGGTGCGGGTGCCCGCAAAGTATTCGGCCAGTTGCGCCACGGCGCTGCGCAGCACCGGGTGGGCTGGCTGGCGCGCCCAGGCGCTGGTGTCGGGCAGGTGTTTCTGGTCTTCAAACCACAGGCCAGCCAGGCCGCGCGCGGTCGCGGCCACGATCATCGGCCCGAGCGGGCTGGCGTAGTGGGTTTGAACGATGGTGGGGTCGAATTTCATGGGGGTCCTAGTTGATGCTGGCCCAGGCCCGGGTGACGGCGTAGCTGCGCCAGGGCTTCCAGGCTTGAGAGGCGGCCTCGGCCGCGCGTGCCGGGTTCTTGTCTTGTTGCACGCCCAGCGCTTTGTGCAGCGCCACGTCGCCGGCCGGGAAGGCGTCCGGCCAGCGCAGCGCCCGCATCGCGATGTATTGCGCGGTCCAGTCGCCAATGCCGGGCAGCTCTTTCAGCGCGGCCACGGTGGCCACCACGTCCGCGCCGCCATGCAATGCAATGCGCTTTTCAACCACTGCGCGGGCAATGCCCACAATTGCCGCCTGGCGCTGGCGCACGATGCCCAGTTGCCCCAGCGCGTCGCCTTCTGCCAGGGCCAGCACCGCGGGCGCGGGGAACAGGCGCGTGAGTTCGGGGAAGGGCGTTTCAATCGGCTCGCCAAACCGGCTCACCAGCCGTTGCGCCAGGGTGCGCGCGGCGGCCACGGTAATTTGCTGGCCAAGCACGGCACGCACCGCCAGCTCGTAGCCGTCCATCGCGCCGGGTACGCGCAGGCCGTCACCATTCGGGAAGGCGTCATGCAGCACCGCATTGATGGCGTGGGGGTCGGCGTCCAGGTCAAGCGCCGCGCGCAGTCGGCGGATCACCAGGGGCAGCACTTCGCGCAGTGAGTCGCTGATGCGCAGCAGCACCTGGCTGTGGGCGACGTCGAACTCGCCCACCAGCCAGCCGGTGTGTGTTTTACCGCCCGATTCGATACGAAATGTTCTGCCAACCCGCATGGAACCTGCGTCAGCCACTACAAATTCAATAGCGTCTAGCGTGCGCTTGTGGAAAAAACCGAGCATGGCTGCTGCGTCGTAAGGTGGCCGGTAGCCCAGCCGCACCAGCGTGCCCTGGCCCGCGCTGGCCACACGGGCGTCGCCGGTACGGCGCAATTGCGTCGGGCTGAGCCTGTAGTGGGTAAGAAATGCAGCGTTGAAGCGCCGCACGCTGGCGTAGCCGCTGATCAGCGCAATTTGCGTGACCGGCAGGTCGGTGTCAGCCAGTAGCTGTTTGGCCGTGAGCAAACGCCGCGTCTGCAGGTACTGAAGCGGCGACACACCAAACTGCGACTCGAAGATTCTTCGTACGTGGCGGTCGCTGACCCCCAGTTTTGCTGCCAGTTGTTCTACCGACGGCGCGGCATTGCCCCAGGCCTCGGGCTCGTCCAGCAGGCGCGCGGCCTGGCGGGCCAGAATTGCGCTGGCGTCCTGGATCGACCACACCACCGCGCTGGGTGCCAGCTCGGGGCGGCAGCGCAGGCAGGGGCGAAAGCCCGCGCTTTCGGCCTGGGCGGCCAGGTCAAAAAAGCGGCAGTTCTCGCGTCGGGGTGCGCGCACCTTGCACACCGGGCGGCAGTAAATGCCTGTGGAGGTGACGCCGGTGAAGAAGCTGCCGTCAAAGCGGGCGTCGCGGGCCTTCAGCGCCAGGTAGCAGGCGTCGGATTGCAGGCTCACGGGGTCGGTGCTCATGCGCTCAATGATACGCAGCGCCGGGGAGCCGGCTAGCCGTTTTCGGACATGTGGCCGAGGCAGGCAATGGCCCGAGGCGGGCGTGGGGCGAAGCCTACAATCGCCCGTCCTATCTCACTGTGCTGACAGGCTTACTTCCCATGCAGTTGTCCCCCACGATCTTCAAGGCCTACGACATTCGCGGCGTGGTGCCGTCTTCACTCACTGAAGACGTGGCCTATGCGCTGGGGCGGGCCTTTGGCCAGGTGGCGCTGGGCGAGGGCCAGGCGACTGTGGCCGTGGGCCGCGACGGCCGCCTGAGCGGCCCGGCCCTGAGCGCGGCGCTGGTTCGCGGCCTGCAGGCGGCCGGGGTGGATGTGATCGACATCGGCATGGTCACCACACCGCTTTTGTACTTTGCCGCCAGCACGCTGTGCGCCAGTGGCATCCAGGTGACCGGCAGCCACAACCCGCGCGACTACAACGGCTTCAAGATGGTGCTGGCCGGGCGGGCGATTTATGGCGATGAAATTCAGGGCCTGCGCCGCCTGATGGAGGCCGGGCAATGGGCACCGGCTGCGCGCCACGGCACGGTGCGCCTGGTGAACATGCTCAAGCCCTACCGCGACCGCATCGTGGGTGACGTCAAGCTTGCGCGCCCGCTGAAGATTGCGGTGGACTGCGGCAATGGCGTTGCCGGTGCCTCGGCCCCAGGCATCTTGCGCGCACTGGGTTGCGAGGTGACCGAGCTGTTCAGCGCGGTCGACGGCAACTTCCCCAACCACCACCCCGACCCCAGCAAGCCCGAGAACCTGCGCGACCTGGTGCGGGTGCTGCAAACCACCGACGCCGAACTCGGCCTGGCTTTTGACGGCGACGGCGACCGACTGGGGATCGTCACCAAAGACGGCCAGACCATCTACCCCGACCGGCAAATGATGTTGTTTGCACAAGATGTGTTGAGCCGCGCCCCGGGCGGCACTATTGTGTTTGACGTGAAGTGTTCGCAGCGTCTTGCGCCCGCCATCCGCGCTGCGGGTGGCGAGCCATTGATGTACAAGACCGGCCATTCGCTGATCAAGGCGAAGATGAAGGAAATCCATTCCCCGCTGGGTGGCGAGATGAGCGGCCATATCTTCTTCAAGGAGCGCTGGTTTGGTTTTGACGACGGCACCTACGCCGGTGCGCGGCTGCTGGAAATCTTGTCGCGCCACCCCGACCCGAGTGCCGTGCTGAATGCGCTGCCGACCAGCTTTTCCACGCCCGAACTCAACGTGAAATGCGCCGAGGGTGAGCCCCATGTGCTGGTGGCGCAACTGGTGGCCAGCGCGCAGTTCGACGCCCCCGCCGAGCTTTGCACCATCGACGGCTTGCGGGTGGACTGGCCCGACGGCTTTGGCCTGATCCGCGCGTCCAACACCACGCCGGTGCTGGTGCTGCGCTTTGAAGGCCACACGCCCGAGGCGCTGGCGCGCATTCAGGCGCAGATGCTGGCGCTGCTGCACACCGTCAGGCCCGGTGCGGCGTTTGAAACCGCTGCCCACTGAATGAACAGTGCCGCGCCACCCCACAGTGCGCAGACTCAGGCGCCGGGCAGCAAGCCACGCATCTTGATCGTCAAGCTGTCGTCGCTGGGTGACGTGGTGCACGCCATGGTGGCGGTGCAGGACATTCGCGCCGCCCACCCTGGCGCGCAGATCGACTGGGTGGTGGAGCGTGGCTTTGCGCCACTGGTGCAGCGCTGCGAAGGCGTGCACCGCGTGATTGCCTGTGAACTGCGGCGCTGGCGCAAGGCCCCGCTGGCGGCCGAGACCCGCGCTGCCTGGACGGCCTTTCGCCACGAACTGCAAGCCCAGGCCTACGACGCCGTGATCGACCTGCAGGGCTTGACCAAGTCAGCCCTGGTGGCCTGGTTGGCCCGGCTGGCCCCCGGCGGCAGGCGCTATGCGCTGGCCAACCAGACCGACGGCTCCGGCTACGAGCGCCCCACCCGCTGGGTCGCAGACGTGGCGATTGCGGTGCAGCCCCATATTCATGCGGTCCAACGCTCACGCGTGCTGTGCGCCCGGGCGCTAGGCTATTTACCCCCTGATTTTGAACGTTTTGGGCTTCTAGCCCGCATGGATGCTGCGCGAGCCACTACAAAAACCATAGCGTTTGTGCACGGCACCTCGCGCGCCGACAAGTGCTGGCCTGAGGCCAGCTGGGTTGAACTGGGGCAGCGCCTGATGGCGGCGGGCCACAGCATCGGCCTGCCGCACGGCAGCGACGCTGAGCTTGCCCGCAGCCAGCGGCTGGCCGCCGCGCTGGGCCCGCAAGCCAGCGTCTGGCCCCGGCTGGACCTGGGCGCACTGACCGACGAGCTGGCCGCCTGCGCCGGTGTGGTGGGTGTGGACAGCGGCTTGAGCCATGTTGCGGTGGCTCTGGGCCTGGCGCATGTGCAGATCTACAACTTTGACACCGCCTGGCGCACCGGGCCTCAACCCGTCCGTCCAGAGCTAGTCGAAGGACGCCAGCAAAGCGTGTTCGCCCAGCCCACGCCGTCGGTGGCTGCGGTGTGGCAAGCCTGGCAGCAGGTCAGCGCGCCATGATCCGCGCCCTGTATTCCCTGTTGATGTGGCTGGCCCAACCCCTATTGCGCCGCAAGCTGGCGCGTCGGGGCGTCGCCGAACCCGGCTACCTGGAGGCGCTGCAAGAGCGCTTTGGCCACTACGGCACGTCGGCGCAGCAGGGCATGGTGTGGATCCATGCGGTGTCGCTGGGCGAGACCCGGGCCGCCGCCGTCCTGATTGCCCAACTGCGGCAGCAAGAGCCCGGGGTGCGCTTGCTGCTGACGCACGGCACCGCCACTGGCCGCGCCGAAGGCCAGCGCCTGCTGCGCGCGGGCGATGTGCAGGCCTGGCTGCCCTGGGACACAGCGGGCGCGGTGCAGCGCTTTGTGCAGCACTTTCGCCCGCGCATCGGGGTGCTGATGGAAACCGAGGTCTGGCCCAACCTGGTGGCGCAATGCCAGGCGCAGGGTGTGCCACTGGTGCTGGCCAACGCGCGGCTGAATGAAAAGTCGCTGCGCAAGGCGCTGCGCCTGGGGCCACTGTCACGCCCGGCCTACCGCGCACTTGCCGCGGTGTGGGCTCAGACGCAGGCGGACGCGCAGCGCCTGCGCCAGCTCGGCGCGCCGGTGCAAGCGGTGTTTGGCAACCTGAAGTTCGACGCCACGCCCGATGCGGCGCAGCTGGCGCAGGGGCAGGCCTGGCGCGCCGCCACCGGCCGCCCGGTGCTGATGTTTGCCAGCTCGCGCCCGGGCGAAGAAGCCGATTTATTGCAGGTTCTCAAGCAAAACTGGCCGGTAGCCCTCGTAGATACTGCGTCAGCCACTATAAAAAATATAGCAACCACAACCGCTGCGAGCGCGGTGCAGTGGCTGATCGTGCCGCGCCATCCGCAGCGCTTTGACGAGGTGGCCGCGCTGGTGCAGGCGCAAGGTTTCAGCGTTTCGCGCCGCAGTGCCTGGGGCGCAACGCCCGCGCCTGCAGACATCTGGCTGGGCGACACCCTGGGCGAGATGGCGCTTTACTACGGCCTGAGCGATGTGGCCTTGCTGGGCGGCAGCTTTGCGCCCCTGGGCGGGCAGAACCTGATTGAGGCCGCCGCCTGCGGTTGCCCGGTGCTCATGGGCCCGCACACCTTCAACTTTGCGCAAGCCGCCGCACTGGCCGAAGCCGCCGGTGCGGCGCTGCGCGTGGCGGACATGGCGCAGGCCGTCCACCAGGCCGTGGCGCTGGCCCAGGGCCCGCAGCGCAATGCTGCATCGCAAAGCGCAACCGCCTTCGCACTGGCACACCGCGGTGCGGCGCGCCAGACGGCAGAGGCAATTTTTGCGCTGGCGCGGCGTGTCAGTTAGGCGTTGAGCCGGGCCAGCCAGTCGGCCGCCTGGGTCATTAAATCAACTTCAAAAAGTCGCAATCAAGGCGACCTGAAGCGCTTACTTCGCCAACACCGCGTTAATGCCCTGCAAGTCTTCGGTCTTCAGGGTGCCGTTGGCCTGGCGCAGCCGCAGGTTGCCCAGCAGCACGTTGTAGCGGGCCTGGGCCAGGTCGCGCTTGGTCTGGAATAGCTGGCTCTGGCTGTTCAGTACGTCAATGTTGATGCGCACGCCCACCTGGTAACCCAGCTTGTTGGCGTCCAGCGCGAGCTGGCTGGATTGCTCTGACGCTTCCAGCGCCTTGACCTGGCTCAGGCCCGACACCACCCCAAAGAAGGCACTGCGCGTGCTCTGGCCCACGCCGCGGCGCGCGGCCTCCAGGTCGGCCTGGGCCTTTTCTTCCAGTGACAGGGTTTCCTTGATGCGGTTTTGGGTTGCAAAACCGGCGAACAAAGGCAGGTTGAATTGCAGGCCCACCACAGTGTTGGTGGTGCGGCTGGGTTGGCCGTTCAGATTGTTCGGGGCCCGCGACTGGCTGTAGCTGCCGGTCAGGTCCAGCGTGGGCTTGTGGCCCGCTTTGGCCTTCTCGGTTTCGAGCCGCGCCAGCTCCAGGTTGGCGCGCGACTGGGCAATGGCCGGGCTGGCTGTTTCTGCCTGCGCCACCCATTGGTTGGCGTCGTCGGGGGCAATGGCGGGCAACACCACCGGGGTGGCCAGGGGCTTGGGGGCGGCGTTGGTCTTGCCGACCAGGTTGTCCAGCGCCAGTTTCTTGACGCGCAGGTCGTTGTCGGCCGCAATTTCCTGTGCCACCACCAGGTCGAAACGGGCCTGGGCTTCACGGGCGTCGGTAATGGTGGAGGTGCCCACTTCAAAGTTGCGCTTGGCGGAGGCCAGCTGTTCGGCCACTGCTGTTTTCTGGGCCCGCACAAAGGTCAACGTGTCTTGCGCGGCCAGCACGTCAAAGTAAGCCTGGCTGACGCGCAGGATCAGGTCTTGCCCAGCCGCAGTGAGTTGGGCTTCGGCCAGCGCCACCTGCTTCTTGCCCTGCTCGTAGGTTGCGTAGTTGGCGGGCCGGTACAGCGGCTGTGCTGCGCTGAGTGTGGCGTTGCGCGAGCTGAAGTCCCGCTCGGACGGTGGGTCTTTCACCTCGGAGTTGGTGCGCGAGGCATTTGCCGACAGGTTGGCCGACGGCAGGATGCCTGCCTTGGCCTGTTCGGCGCGGAACAAGTTGGCGTCGTACTGGGCTTTGGCCGACTGGTAGCTGGCGTCGTAGGTGCGCGCAGACTCATAGAGCTCCAGCAGGCTCTGGGCCTGCGCCGGGGCTGCAAAAGCGCCACCAAGGGCCAGCGAGAGGGGGAGAAGCCGCAACGGGGTCATGATGGTCCTTCTTTGAAACTGCATTAGATCAATAACGGGGTACCGACGGGTCGAGCGTGGCCGACCAGGCCTCAATGCCGCCAGCGATGTTGGCGACCTGTGCAAAGCCGTTGCCGGCCAGGAACAGCGCCACCCGCTGGCTGCGCGCGCCGTGGTGGCACAGGCAGGCCACCGGGGTGGCGGGGTCCAGCTCGCCCAGGCGAGCGGTAATTGCGCCCATCGGGATCGTCACCAGCGTGAAGCCTTCAGCTTTCACGCTGGCGGTTTGCAGCTCCCAGGGTTCGCGCACGTCCAGCAGCACGGCGTTGCCAGTGGCTTGGGCCTGAATCCAGGCGGAAAGGTCGCGCGGGTGAACCTGGTCGATCATGGTGGGTTTAGAAGTTGAAGCGCGACGGCTCGGTGAAGTTCTGCAACCGCGGGGCCACGGTGTCCCAGGGCTGGATGGCGTGAAAGGCGGCCTCGCCACCGCGGGTGACGATGGTGGCGCGCATCACCGGCTCCTGGCCCACGATGGCCGCCAGCCGGCCCCCTGTCTTGAGCTGGCTCAGCAGCGCCTGGGGCACCTCGGCGACCGAGCCGCTGAGCAGGATGGCGTCAAAAGGGCCGTCAACCGACAAATCTTTTGAGCCGTCCGCGGTGCGCACCTCAACGTTGGTGATGCCGGCTTTTTGCAGGTTGGCGCGGGCCATCTGTGCCAGTTCGGGGTTGATTTCGAGCGAGATCACACGTTGCGCACGGTGCGCCAGCAGGGCCGCCATGTAGCCCGAGCCGGTGCCGATTTCCAGCACCTTGTCGGTTGGCTGCAGGTTCAGTTCTTGCAAGAGTCGGGCCTCGACCTTGGGGGCCAGCATGCACTGGCCAAGACGCATGGCGTCTTCAGGGTTGCCTTGCAAGGGCAGCTCCATGTCGACAAACGCCAGAGCCTTGTGCGCCAGCGGCACAAACTCCTCGCGCCGGACGACGGTCAACAGGGCCAGCACCGCAGGGTCGAGCACTTCCCAGGGGCGGATTTGCTGCTCGATCATGTTGAAGCGGGCTTGTTCGAGGGGGGTGGCGTGGGTCATGGGGTTCTCCGGGGGGCAGGGATCAGGACAAACCCTCAATTTTAGAGGCAGGAAGCGGCACAGCCGCCGGCACGAACTTGCGCTTGAACCAGTTCGCCAGGTCGTCCATGTAGCAATAGACCACCGGCACCACCACCAGCGTGAGCAGCGACGAGGTGATCACGCCGCCAATCACGGCCTGGCCCATGGGCGCGCGCTGTTCCGAACCTTCGGTCAGGGCAAAGGCCAGCGGCACCATGCCAAAAATCATGGCCAGCGTGGTCATCAGAATCGGGCGCAGACGCACCTTGGCGGCCAGCAGCAGCGCGTCGGCCCGGGCCATTCCGTCTTCACGTGCGCGGATCGCAAAGTCCACCAGCAAAATCGCGTTCTTGGTCACCAGGCCCATCAGCATCACTACGCCAATGATGGAGAACATCGACAGCGTGGAGCGGAACATCAGCAGCGCCAGCACCACCCCAATCAGCGTGAGCGGCAGTGAGGTCATCAGTGCCAGCGGCTGCAGGAAGCTCTTGAACTGGCTGGCCAGGATCATGTAGATGAAGATGATGGCCATGACCAGCGCCGATATGGCGTAGCCAAACGACTCGGCCATGTTCTTGGTGGAGCCGCCAAACTGGTAGCGGTAACCCGGCGGGAAGCTGACACTGTCCAGCGCGGCCCGGATGTCGGTGGAGACTTCACCGGCCGAACGGTTGTACACGTTGGCGTTGATCGCCACTTCGCGCGTGAGGTCGCGCCGGTTGATCTGGTTTGGCCCGGTGCCTTCTTTCACGCTGGCCACCTGGTTGAGCCGCACGATGCGGGTGCTGCCGTCCGCGTTGCTGCCCATCGCAAACGGCAGCCGTTCCAGGTCTTGCAGGGTGTTGCGCGCGTCTGGGGCCAGGCGCACGTTGACGTCGTAGGTCTGGTCGTCACTGGCGCGCCAGTTGCCGACCGTCTGCCCCGCCACCAGCGTGCGCAGCTGGCTGCCAATCTGGGCCACCGACAGGCCCAGATCAGACGCCGCGTCGCGCTTGACCTCGACGTCAATCACCGGCTTGTCGGGCTTGATGCTGGAGTCCACATCGACCAGCCCGGGGATCGGGCGCACCTTGGTCAGCACCAGCTTGGTCAGGCGCTCCAGTTCCTTCAGGTCGGGGCCTTGCAGCGAGAACTCCACCTGCTTGTTGCCGCCCACGGAGTCCAGCAGGCCGATGTGGGTGACCGTGATGCCCGGCACCTGGCTCAACCGCTCGCGCAGCACGCCAGACATTTGGTCCACATTGCGGCTGCGGGCCTTGCGGTCAACCAGGCGCACGTAAATGTTTGCGTAGATCTTGCCCTGCGCGTTGCCGGTGTTGATGGTGGACAGCGTGTATTTGACTTCCGGGAACTCGCGCACGATGGCCTCCACCTGGCGGGCCTTGGCTTCGGTGACCTCCAGTGCCGAGCCCACCGGTGTGTAAAAGGCGATTGAAGTTTCGGAGAAGTCGGCTTTGGGCACGAACTCGGTGCCCAGCAGCGGCACCATCACCACGCTGGTGACAAACACCGCCAGCGCCATGAACACGGTGGCCAGTTTGTGCACCAGCGACCAGCGCAAGATGCCCTGGTAGGCCTCGGACAGGCGTTCAGTGCCGGTATCAAACCAGCCGGTCACGCGGCCAATGGTTTTGTCGTACAGACTCTTGTGGCTGCGTGGTTTGCCATGGGCCTCGATCTCCGGGTCGTGCCAGATGCTGGACAGCATGGGGTCCAGCGTGAAGCTCACGAACATCGAGATCAGCACCGCGGCGACGATGGTGATGCCGAACTCGTGGAAGAACTTGCCGATGATGCCGCCCATAAAACCAATCGGCAGGAACACCGCAACAATGGAGAAGGTGGTGGCCAGCACGGCCAGGCCAATTTCCTGTGTTCCGTCCAGCGAGGCCTGCCAGGGTGTCTTGCCCATTTGCACATGGCGCACGATGTTTTCGCGCACCACAATGGCGTCGTCAATCAGCAGGCCCACACACAGGCTTAGCGCCATCAGCGTGATCATGTTGATGGTGAAGCCGAACATGTTCATGAACAAAAAGGTACCGATCAGGGCAATCGGCAGGGTCAGGCCGGTAATCACGGTAGAGCGCCACGAGTTCAGGAACAAAAATACGATCAGCACCGTGAGCAGGGCACCTTCAATCAGGGTGCGCCGCACGTTGTCTACCGCTACACGGATCGGGCGCGAGCCGTCGGTGATCGGCTCCAGCCGCAGGCCGGGCGGCAGCTGGGCCTGCATTTCATCGATTGTTTTGCGCAGGCCATCGATCACCTGAATCGTGTTTTCGTCTTGTGCTTTCTGTACCGTCAGCAGCAAGGTGCGGGCGCCGTTGTACAGCGCCAGGCTGTCAACTTCTTGCGCACCGTCGCGCACCTGCGCCACCTGGTCTACCCGCACCGGCGTGCCGTTCTTTCGGGCCACGATGATCTTGCCAAAATCTTCCGGACGCAGCATGCGCGCGTCAATCTGCACCACGCGTTCGCGTTGCAGCGAACGGATCGCGCCCACCGGCAGGTCCTGGTTTTCGGTGCGCACGGCAGCCACCACCTGGTCCGCCGTAATACCCAAGGCCTCCATGGCCTGCGGGTTGAGGTAGATGTTGACTTCGCGTTTGGTACCACCCACCAGCGTCACCGAGCCGACCCCGCGCACGTTCTCCAGCCGTTTCTTGAGCACCTGGTCGGCCCAGCTGGTGAGCTCCACCGGGTTCATGGCCGAGCCCTTGGCGGCATCGGGCAAGACCGCCAGTGACCAGACCGCGCGGCTGGACGGGTCAAAGCGCAGTAC
The DNA here is from genome assembly GCA_943369755.1 of Ramlibacter sp. 2FC. GTDB lineage: Bacteria > Pseudomonadota > Gammaproteobacteria > Burkholderiales > Burkholderiaceae_C > CALROG01. The sequence continues at coordinate 42,932 of CALROG020000002.1, read as the reverse complement.
CCGAGGCTCCTTCACTTCGGTGCGAAAGCTCGGGCGGATCGAGGCGATCTTCTCGCGCACGTCTTCGGCCGCCTTGCGCCCGTCCATGTGCAGCTGAAACTCAATGATCACCACTGACTGGCCCTCGTAGCTGCGCGAGGTCAGCGCGTTGATGCCGGCAATGGCGTTCACGCCTTCTTCAATTTTCTTGGTGACCTCGCTCTCGACGATTTCAGGCGAGGCACCGGGGTACTCAGCGGTGACCACCACCACCGGGAAGTCGATGTTGGGGAACTGATCGACCTTGAGCCGCTGGTAAGAGAACAGGCCGAGTACCACGATGGCCAGCATCATCATGGTGGCGAACACCGGGTTCTGGAGGCTGACGCGTGTGAACCACATGGCGGGTCAGGGCTTGGTAGCGGTAAAGCGCACGGCCGTGCCTTCACGCAGGCTGCCCACGCTGCCCTGGATCACCAGTGCACCGGCTGCCACACCTTCCACGGCGACCAGGGTTTCGCGGCTCGCGTCGCGCGCGTCGGCCCCGCGCAGACCCGTGCGCACTGGCTTGTGTGCCACCTTGTTGTCTTGCACCACCTGCACGTAGGCAGAGGGCTTGTCGGTGCGCACCGCCGACAGCGGCACCGCCAGCGCCTGGCTATTGGCGGTGCCCAGGGTTCCCTGGGCAAACAGGCCCTGGCGCAAGCCCTCGGGCTGGCTGATGCCAAGGTACACCAGCACACTGCGGCTACCAGCCTGGGCGCTGGGATTGATGCGGACCACTCGCGCTGCCAGCGGCTGGGGCGCGCCTTCAATCGTCAAGGTGGCGCTTTGGCCTACACGTACCGCCACCGAGTCGGCCGCGCTGAGCGTGGCCTCCAGTTCCAGGCGGCTCAGGTCCACGATGTCCACCAACCTGGCGTCAATGCCCACCCGCTCGCCGTTTTGCGCAAAGCGCTGCGCCACGATGCCCGAGATCGGCGCGCGCAGTACGGTGTCGTCCAGCGACTTGCGTGCTACCTCAACACTTGCCAGCGCGGCCTTGTGGTTGGCCTGCGCCATCGAGAAATTGTTGAGCGAGGTGTCCAGCGCCGTTTTTGAAATGAATCCCTGGTCTACCAGCGCCTTGTTGTTGTCCCATTGGCGCTGGGCAATGTCGATCTGAGACTTGGCGGCGTCTGCGGTTTCCTGGGCCTGGCGCACCCGCGACTGGAATTCGCTGGCGTCAATGCGCGCCAGCACCTGGCCGGCCTTGACCGCATCGCCCTCGCGCACCGCCAGGCCTTGCAGTTCACCGGCTACGCGGGCTTTGACGGCGGCCGAATTCACGGCTTTGAGCGAGCCGGATATGGGCAGTCCCTGGGCCAGTTCGCGCAGCTCGGCCTTGACCACATCTGCGGCGGCCAGTTCCACCACGGTCTGGGTTTTGTCGGCACTGGCTTGCGCCACGGCCTGTTGTTGCGCCTTGCGCGCGGAAAGGGCGCGGCTCAAGCCGATGGCGAGCAGCGCCAACACCAGAGCAATCAGGCCCCATTTGATCCAGGTTTTTTTTGTCGTCATGTTGTGGGTCTTACACACAGGCCGTTAATCAGCGCCTCAACCTGTGAATTCAGGTAACGCTGGGGGTCAATGGCCTGGTCGGCCGGGATGCAGGCACCCAACGAATGCTTCATCATGATCAGAAAGATCATCGGGGCAATAACACCGTAGACGGCGTATTCGATGTCGATGACCTTGAACTCGCCACGGTCCACACCGCGCTGCAAGATGCGCCGGATGAGTTGTTTGCCCGGATCAATCACCTCGCGGTGGTAGAAGGCGGCAATTTCAGGGAAGTTGCGCGCCTCGCTCATGATCAGCTTGGTGATGCCTGACGCCTTGGTGGCACCCAGGCGCTCCCACCAGACCTGCATGCAATAGCGCAGCATTTCGGCACTGCTGCCTTCAAAGGCGGCGAATTCGGCATTCCATTCGTTGAAACGGCCCGAAATGTTTTCCCGCACCACGGCCTGGAACAGATCTTCCTTGCTGGCAAAGTACAGGAACAGCGTGCCCTTGGAGACGCCGGCGCGTGCGGCCACTTCTTCGGCGCGGGTGGCGGCAAAGCCTTTTTCCACAAACAGGTCCAGCGCAGCGTCCAGCAGTTCGCCCGGGCGCGCCTCTTTGCGCCGCTCGCGCTTGGGCAAGGCCGCGCTGGTACGGGTGCTGATGAACTTGGAAAGAGACATTGAAAGTTAATGACTGACTGGTTAGTAATGTAGCTTTGGGCTGCCCAACCGTCAAGCTCGCAGCCTAAGGTCGCACCCCAAGGCGGGCTGCGTCAAGGCGGTAAAGCTGTGTAAAGCGGTGGCTCAGCGCGCCAGTCGCGCAACCTGCAACCCCAGCCACTCGCGCAAGACCTGCCGCGAAAGACTTAAACCCCATGGGGAAGGCAGCCATTCCAGCAGGGCGCGCGAGGAGGGCAAGCCGTAGCCGGTTGGCGCGGGCAAGACCTTGAGGCCGGCCCGCTCGAACGCCTGCACCGAGCGCGGCATGTGCCAGGCGTCGGTGACCAGCGCCACATGGGTAACGCCGTCGCGCCGCAAGACGTTGCCCAGCATGCGGGCACCTTCGGCAGTGTCGCGTGACTGGTCGTCTACCCAGCGCAATGCCACACCGAACTCGTCTTGCGCCACGCGGCGCGCCACCTGGCCTTCAGGCGGTGCCTGTGTGCCGGTGGCACCCCAGCCCACGCCCCCGGCAAAGCCCAGCGGCAAGCCGGTCTGGCGCGCCAGCCAGATGCCGTAGCGCAGCCGCGTCAGGGTGTGCTGGGCAGGCTGGGCCTGGCCGTATTCGGGTGCCAGCGGCAGCACACCGCCGCCCAGCACCACGATGGCCTGCACCGGGCTGGCCTTGAGTGTGGCCACAGAAAGTGCAGGCACCTGAGGCAGCAGGTTACCCGCCAGCCAGACGGCCACCGCGTTGCAGCTCACAAACCAGGCCAGCACCAGTGCGCCCCCGGCGACGAATGCGCCCGTGGCTTTGTGCCGGCGCATCCACAGCAGGCCAAGCAGTGCCAGCAGCAGTGGCCCCGCAGGGGGCAGGGCCAGAGCGTTGAGCAGCGGTTTGAGTTCGCCGAGTTCGGTCAATAGAAGGCCTGTAGTCCGGTTTGGGCCCGGCCCAGAATGAGGGCGTGCACGTCGTGCGTGCCTTCGTAGGTGTTCACGGTTTCAAGGTTGATCATGTGGCGAATGACATGGTATTCGTCATGGATGCCGTTGCCGCCGTGCATGTCGCGTGCCATCCGGGCAATGTCCAGCGCCTTGCCGCAGCTGTTGCGTTTGATCAGGCTGACCATCTCGGGAACGGCTTTGCCTTCGTCCATCAGCCGGCCCACCCGCAGGCAGCCCTGCAGGCCCAGGGCGATTTCGGTCTGCATGTCGGCCAGCTTCTTCTGGATGAGCTGGTTCTGTGCCAAGGGGCGGCCGAACTGCACCCGGTCCAGGGTGTACTGGCGGGCGCGGTGCCAGCAGTCTTCGGCGGCACCCAGTGCGCCCCAGGCAATGCCGTAGCGGGCCTTGTTGAGGCAGCCAAACGGGCCTTTCAGGCCGGCCACGTTGGGCAGCAGGTTGGCCTCGGGTACAAACACATCGTCCATCACGATCTCGCCGGTGATGCTGGCGCGCAGGCTCATCTTGCCTTCGATCTTCGGGGCGCTCAGGCCCTTCATGCCTTTTTCGAGCACGAAGCCACGGATGCTTTCCTGGCCGCCCACATTGCCGTCCGGGTCTTGCAGCTTGGCCCAGACCACAAACACGTCGGCAATCGGTGCGTTGGTGATCCACATCTTGGCACCCTTGACGATGTAGCCGTCCACGCCATCCTGCTTTGCCGGCTTGGCGCGGGTGAGCATGCTGGCCGGGTCCGAACCGTGGTTGGGCTCGGTCAGGCCGAAGCAGCCGACCCATTCGCCGGTGGCCAGCTTGGGCAGGTATTTTTGCTTCTGGGCCTCGCTGCCGTATTCATTGATGGGGTGCATCACCAGCGAGCTTTGCACGCTGATGGCGCTGCGGTAGCCACTGTCCACGCGCTCTACTTCACGCGCAATCAGGCCGTAGGCCACATAGCTAAGGCCGGCGCAGCCATAGCCCTCTATGGTGGAGCCCAGGAAGCCCATGGCACCGGCCTCGTTCATGATCTCGCGGTCGAATTTTTCATGGCGCGCGGCCATCAGCACGCGGGTTTGCAGCTTTTCCTGGCAGAAGGTGTGCGCGGCCTCGACGATGGCGCGCTCGTCGTCGCTGAGCTGCGCGCTGAGCAGAAAAGGGTCTTGCCAGTTGAAGTTGGCTTTCATGGGGCGGGCTCCTGGAGTTGGTCCTATTGTCAGGCCGGCATGAATAGCCGTCTAATATTGAATAGCTATTCAACAATATAAAAATCAGATTCATGGAATTCCGCCACCTGCGCTATTTTCTGGTGCTGGCCGAAGAGCTGCACTTTGGCCGGGCAGCGCAGCGGCTGTCCATTTCGCAGCCGCCGCTGTCGACCAACATCCAGCAGCTTGAGGCGTCGGTCGGGGCCAAGCTGTTCACCCGCAACAGCAAGGCGGTGCAGTTGACGCAAGCTGGCCGCGCCTTTGAGCCGCAGGCCCGTGCCTTGCTTGCGCAGGCTCAGCAGGCGGCACGCCATGCGCGCGACGTGGCCGACGGCCTGGCCGGCAGCTTGCAGGTAGGCTTTGTTGGCACCATGCTTTACCGGGGTTTGCCGGGGCTGCTCAAGCGCTTTCAGTTGCAGCACCCGCTGCTGCGCCTGACGCTGCGCGAACTGAGTTCAAACGACCAGTTGATCGAGCTGGCACAGGAGCGGCTGGACCTGGGCTTTGTGCACACCACACGGGTGCCGCCCGGGCTGTCGCAGATTCTGGTGGCCAGCCAGCCCTTTGTGGCGTGCTTGCCGGCCAGCCATGCGCTGGCGCACAAACGCCGTCTGTCGCTGGCGGCGCTGCAGGGCGAGCCGTTTGCCTGCGTGTCGCGGGCGGTCTCGCCCGACTATCACGATCGAATCGTGGCCTTGTGCCAGGACGCGGGCTTCACGCCCGAAGTGCGTTACGAACTTCGCCATTGGCTGAGTGTGGTCTCTTTGGTGTCGCAGGGGCTGGGGGTGGCGCTGGTGCCGCAGGCTTTGGCCCAGTCGGCACTGCCTGGCACCGCCTTTGTGCCACTGTCAAGCGCCACCATGCCCTATGACACCTATTGCCTGTGGAAGACCGCACGCGACCATCAGGCGCTGGCCGCATTTCTGGCTGCTGTACGAAATACCGGACGTAGCGGCTGAAAGCTGTCAGTATCAGCTAATCTTTTTTGTTTCAGGAGAACGGCATCAACCCGTATATCTGGTGTGTAGTGGGGGGTGTCGTCGGTTGGCTTGCCACCCTGGTGATGGGCAGCTCAGACAAATCCGTCATGGTCGAGAACGTGTTGGTGGGCGTTTTTGGCGCTTTCATTGGCGGCGATTTTCTTGCCGCGCAGCTCAACGGCGGTGTGGTCAATGACAAAGACTTCCGGATCGGCTCGCTCGGCCTGGCGGTGGGCGGTGCCGTGGTGATGCTGCTGATGTTGAAGTTGATGCGCCGCATGGTGGGCCCGATGCGTGCCCACAAAGCCCCGCGCCGCAAGGACTAGACCCTGCCCACAGCCGCGCCACGCGCGGCGTAAGATGGCGGCCTTTGTCACGACTGATGGTTTTGACTGGAGTCTCGCTTGACCTCATCTCCCCAAACCCTGGTGCTCGGCGGTGGCTGCTTCTGGTGCACTGAAGCCGTGTTTGTGAAAGTGCGTGGCGTAACCGACGTCGAGTCGGGTTACTGCAACGGCCATGTGCAGCGGCCCAGCTATGAACAGGTGTGCACCGGCAGCACCGGCCACAACGAAGTGGTCAAGCTCGAATACGATCCGGCGCAAATCAGCCTGCGCGAGATTCTGGAAATCTTCTTCGTCATTCACGACCCGACCACCCTGAACCGCCAGGGCAACGACGCGGGCACCCAGTACCGCAGCGGCATTTACTTCACCACGCCGCAGCAAAAGGACGAGGCCGACGCCATGATCCGGCAAATGAGCCAGGACAAGCTGTTTGGCCAACCGATCGTCACCGAGGTGCTGGCGCTGGCCAACTATTGGCCGGCCGAGGATTACCACCAGGACTTCTTCGAGAAAAACCCCTACCAGGGCTATTGCGTGGCCGTGGCCGCACCCAAGGTGGAGAAGTTTCGCAAGACCTTCAGGGACCGTGTGAAGGCATGAGGCCAGCGGCGTGATTCAGACCCGCGGGTTACGCTACCGGTACCCGGGCGGCGCGGAGCTGGCGTTTGCCGACCTGGACCTGCCCCAAGGTGCCACCTTGCTGCTGCGCGGCAATTCGGGCGCGGGTAAATCGACCTGGCTGGCCCTGGTGGGGGGGCTGCTTTCGGCCACCCAGGGCACGGTAACGGTTGCCGAACAGGCGCTGGGCCCCCTGACCCCGGCTGCACGCGATGCATGGCGGGCCCGCACCCTTGGCTTTTTGCCGCAAAAGCTTCATTTGAGTGAAGCGTTGACAGTGGCGCAGAACCTGTCGCTGGTGTTTTTTGCAGCAGGCCTGCCCGACGACGGCGTGGCTGTGGCGCGCGTGCTGGAGGGGTTGGGCCTGGCAGAGCTTTCCGCTCGCAAACCGGCCCAGCTTTCGGGCGGCCAGGCCCAGCGGGTGGCGCTGGCGCGTGCCGTGCTGCTCAACCCCAAAGTGATTCTGGTCGACGAACCCACCGCCAGCCTGGACGACGATGCCGCCGCAGCCGCTTTGCAGCTACTCGAAACCAGCGCCCGGCGCTGCGGCGCCACACTGGTGATCGCTACCCACGATGCCCGTGCGGTACGCGCCTTTGGCGCTGCTGTTATGCACCAAATAGGCCCGCAGCCCGCAAGCAGATTGCGGGAGCCACTATGAAAAACATAGCAAGCCTGTTGGCGCTGGCGTTTCGCTACCTGTGGTCCAGGCCTCTGGCGGCTGCGCTGAACCTGCTGCTGCTGTCACTGGGGCTGGCCTCGATCACGCTGGTGCTGCTGGTCAGCGCACAGGTTGACCGCGTCTTTGAGCGCGACCTGGCCGGCATTGATCTTGTGGTGGGGGCCAAGGGCAGCCCATTGCAGTTGATCCTGGCCGGCGTGTTCCATATCGATGTGCCACCGGGCAACATCCCGCTCGCCGAGGTGCAGGCCCTGCAAAAGAACCCGCAAGTGGCGCAACTCATCCCGCTGAGTCTGGGCGACAGTTTTCGGGGGTTTCGCATCGTCGGTACCACGCCTGACTACATAGCGCACTATCAGGCCACGCTGGCACAAGGCCAGGCCTGGGGCCAGCCGATGGAGGCGGTAGTGGGCGCGCAGGTGGCGCAGGCCACCGGGCTGGTCCCCGGCGCGCAGTTCATTGGCACCCATGGTCTGGGCGGTAACGGCCATGCCCATGGCGACACCCCTTACCGTGTGGCTGGTGTGCTCGCGCCCTGCGGCTGCGTGCTGGACCGGTTGGTACTGACCGCGACCGAATCGGTCTGGCAGGTGCATGAGAAAGCCACCGCAGTGGACGAAGACGACCGCAAGGCGCTGCAGGCCGAGCGCGAGGTCACACTGGCCCTGATTCGCTACCGCAGCCCGCTGGCGGCCGTGACGTTCCCGCGTTTTATCAACACCACCACCGACCTGCAGGCCGCCGCACCGGCGGTAGAAGTGACGCGCCTGCTGCGCCTGCTGGGGGTGGGCAGCGATGTGCTGCGTGGCTTTGGCGCTGTGCTGCTGCTGGCGGCCGGCTTGAGCGTGTTCATTGCGCTGTGGAGCGCGGTGCGCGAGCGCCGCGCCGACCTGGCCTTGCTGCGCCTGTTGGGCGCACCACCGCGCCGGCTGGCCGGTTTGCTGCTGTGTGAAGCGCTTTGGTTGGCGGCCCTGGCCTCGGTGCTGGGCCTGGCCGGTGGCCACCTCTTGACAGAGCTGGTAGGCTGGATGTTGCAGGCTGAACGCTCGCTGCCCCTGACCGGGTGGCTGTGGCTTGGGTCTGAAGCCGCAGTTCCGCTGGCGGCGGCCAGCGTGGCCGTGGTGGCGGCGCTGATCCCGGCCCTTCATGCTTACCGCATGGATGTGGCGCAACTCCTGAATTCGAGGTAACCATGAAAAAACTGACCCTGACCCTGGCCTTGCTGGCAACTGCAATGCTGTCTGGCGGTGCGCTGGCGCAGAGCGACAAGGAAATCAAGCAAGACATTCAGCGCCACCGCGCCATGGCCGCAGCCCACGAGGCAGTCGCCAAATGCCTTGAATCGGGCAAGAAGCACGATGCCTGCCAAAAGGAACTCCAGTCTGCTTGCAAGGGTCTTGCAATTGGCAAATACTGCGGGATGAAGCACGAGCATTGATGCCGCGCGCCACCTGTTTTTTTGGAGCTCCCATGCGATTACTGGCCTTGCTGCTTGCCTCTTGTTTGGCGCTGCCCGCCGCCGCCCAGCTCAGTTCGCCCATGCCCGGCGTGGTGCCCCAGGGCACGGGTGCCGGCGTGCACAGCCCCGACAGCCCGATAGCGCCGCTGCCCGCGCGCAACGATGTGGTGCCGTGGTCGGTGCTGACGGCGGTAAAGACCAAGACCGAGAAAAACCGCATCCTGCCGGTGTTTGACGCCCAGCAACTCACGCTGAACAAGAAGACCCAGCGTATTCAGGGATTCATGATGCCGCTGGAGCCCGGCGAGCGTCAGCGGCATTTCTTGTTGAGTTCCGTGCCACTGAGCTGTTCGTTCTGCGTGCCCGGTGGCCCGGAAAGCATGGTCGAAGTCAAGACCAAAACCCCGGTGCGCTACACGCTGGAGCCCGTCACCGTTGAAGGTAACTTCGCGGTGCTCAACGACGACCCCTATGGCCTTTACTACCGCATGACCGATGCGGTGAGCGTCAAGTAAGCAAGCGGTTGCAGTGGTAACACGCAGAGCCTGGCTGCTGGGGGTCGTATTTGCGCTGTTGGCAGCGCAAACACTGGGTCTTGCGCATCGCCACGCGCATGCCGACCGTCACGCGCACAGTCACGACAGCGCACACGAACAGGCACCGGCCCACGACCATGGCACTTTGGTTGAGCTGTTTGCCGGCCACGAAGACACGAACGACTGCAGGCTCTATGACCAGCTAAGCCACGCTGATGTGTTGCCGTCGCTACCGGTGGCAGTGCTGGCCCAGGCTTTCGTGGCATTTTTGCAGGCTCGTTGCGCAAGTGACTTTGTCGCCCGCCGCATTGCGCTGTTTGAAGCGCGCGGCCCACCTTTGATTCGTTGATCCGTCCGCGTCACTCGCTCCCGCTGCGCACCGCGCAGCGGGTGTTTTGCTTTTTTCAACGAATCCATCATGAACCCTATATTCCGCTTCACTGCGGTGAGCTTCGCCATGCTTGCGCTTGGCAACGCCTCAGCGCAACCCGCTGGCCCGGCAGCCACACTAAAAGAAATCACCGTGACCGGTAACCCGTTGGGCGCTACTGATTTGATAGCGCCTGCGGCAAGCTATTCGGGGGCTGGGCTGCTATTGCGCCGCGGCACCACGATTGGCGAAACCCTGGATGGCACGCCCGGCGTGAGCAGCACCTACTTCGGCCCCAATGCCAGCCGCCCGGTGATCCGAGGGCTGGACGGCGACCGTATCCGCATCCTGAGTAACGGCGGCGCCATGCCCGACGCCTCGGGGTTGAGCTTTGACCATGCTGTAACGGCTGACCCCATCAGCCTCGAGCGCATCGAGGTGCTGCGCGGGCCCGGCGCCTTGCTCTATGGCGGGACTGCCGTGGGTGGCGTGGTTAACCTGATCGACAACCGCATTCCGCGTGAGCCGCTGCAGGGCGTTACCGGCAAGTTGGACTATGGCCTTACGCGTGGCAACAGCGGCGCCGGTGGCGGCTTTATGGTGGAGGGCGGTAATGACCGTGTGGCGCTGCATGCCGACGCGTTCAGTCGCAGTGCCGGCGACGTGCGGGCTCCGGTCACGCTGGCCTGCACCAAGAGTGGGGTGACCACTTTGGCACGGCGCGTCTGCAACTCCGACAGCGAGGTGCGTGGCGGCGCAGTGGGCGGCTCCGTGTTCTTTGACCAGGGCTTTTTGGGTGCGTCTGTCAGCCGCTACCGCAGTGACTACGGGACCGTGGCAGAGGACGAGGTGACCATTGGCATGAAGTCCACACGAAAGGCGGTTGAAGGCCAGTTGCGCAACGTCGGGCCGCTGCAAAGCCTGAAGTTCCAGGCCGGCCACACCGACTACCGCCATACCGAGTTTGATGCCGGCGCGCCGGGCACAGTGTTCAGCAACAAAGGTGCTGACGTACGCATCGAAGCGCGGCACGGCAAGCTCGGCCCGCTGGACGGCGTGGTGGGCGTGCAATTGGACAGCAGCCGATTTTCGGCGGTGGGCGACGAGGCCTTCGCGCCCTTCAGCCGCACGCGCCAAAGTGCGGTCTTTGTTCATGAAGAGCTAACCACCGCTTGGGGCCGCGTGAGCCTTGGCGCGCGCTCGGAGCGGGTGCGCGTCGAATCATTTGGCAATCCGGACGTTGCGCGCTTCACGCCTGGCAGCCGCCAGTTCAACCCCTCCAGCTACGCGCTGGGCGCACTGTGGAATGTGGCACCGCGCTGGCAACTGACCGCCAACCTGGCGCGCACCGAGCGTGCGCCGCGTGACTACGAGTTGTTTGCCGACGGCTCGCATGTGGCCACGGCAGCTTATGAGCTGGGCAGCGCGGCGCTTGGCGTGGAGCGGTCCACCCAGGCCGATGTCGGCCTGCAATGGAAGCAGGGTGCCCACCGCTTCAGTCTGAACGCGTTTGCCAACCGCTTTGCCAAGTACATTGCGCTGGAATCCACCGGCAACATCACAGACGGATTACCGGAATTCGCCTACCGCGCTGTGCGCGCGCGCTTTGTGGGGCTCGAAGCCAGCGGGAACCTGCGGCTGGTTGACGTCGCTCAGACGCTGGACCTTGAGCTGCGCGCTGACAGTGTGCGCGCCACCAACCAGGCCACGGGTCAGCCGCTGTCGCGCATTGCGCCGCTGCGCACCGGTGCCACGCTGGCCTGGGCAAAAGGGCCGTGGGGTGCCCGCCTGGGGCTGGACCGCGTGGCCGGCCAAGGCCGCGTGCCGGTGGGCGAACTGGCAACGCCCGGCTACACGCTATGGAACGCCGCGCTAACCTGGCGCATGAAGGCGCCCAGTGCAAATCTGCTGTGGTACGCGAAGCTGGACAACGTCGGCAACAAGCTGGCCTACAGCGCCAGCTCCATCCTGACGCAGACGACACCAGGCAAGGTGCCGCTGCCGGGTCGAAGTCTCAAGCTCGGGGTGCAGGCGGTGTTTTAACCCTGGCGCAGCGCGGCGAGGCTTTTTGCCACTCCTGTGCCGTAGCCCGCAGCAAGATCGGCAAAGTCTGGCTCGCTATGGGCAACCTGGTCCGTAAGAAACACGGATTGACCTTTTTCGAGGCGCAGACGGATGAACGCCTCCGTTGGCAGGATGACACCGTCAGAGTTGCCGATCTGGGTGAGGTTGAGCACGTGCACGAAGAAGCTCTATTGTTGTAACGATAGTTAAACTAGCGCTGCCCTGACTCGCACCAAATCCGTGAACCACCCCGTCGCCTCTGCCCTGATTCCGGTGGTCTTGCTGATCGCCATCGGCTTTCTTGCGGGCAAGCGCAAGTGGATCGGCGCAGGCTCCGTGAAGGACTTGTCTGGCCTGGTGTTCATGGTGCTGGCACCGGCGTTGCTGTTTCGTACCATGAGCGGGGTCAAGCTGGAGCAGCTCGATCTGAAGCCGCTGGTGGTTTACTTTGCGGTGGCGCTGGTGGTGTATTTCTGTGTGCTGGCGTTATGCGGCTTCAGCCGCCGCGCGGCGGTGCTGGCGCTGGCTTCAACCTTCAGCAACACTGTGATGATTGGTGTGCCGCTGGTGGCGCTGGCCTATGGCGAGGCCGGCCTGGTGACGCTGTTCACACTCATTTCGCTGCACGCGCTGGTGCTGCTGACCGTGGCCACCGTGGTGTTGGAGCTGACTGTGGCCCGCGAGCTGCGTGCCACCGGCCAAACACCCGCGCGGCCGATTGCCGCCACCGTGCTGCTGGCGGTGCGCAACGCGGTGGTTCACCCGGTGCCACTGCCAATCATGGCGGGGCTGTTGTTTGCACAGACCGGCTGGGCTATTCCGCCGCTGCTGGACAAACCCCTGCAACTGCTGGGCAGCGCGTTTGGCCCGCTGGCGCTGGTGATGGTGGGCGTTACGCTGGCATTCAACCCGGTGGGCGCGCAGCTCAAAGGCGCGCTGGCCATTGCCTCGGCCAAGAACCTTCTGCACCCTGCGCTGATGGCTTTGGCCGGTTGGGCGCTGGGCCTCAGTGGCGTGCCGCTGGCCGTGATGATCGTGGCCGCAGCTTTGCCCATTGGGGCCAACGTGTTCCTCTTCTCGCAACGCTATGAAGTGGCGCAAGAGCTGGTATCCGCCAGCGTGGCAGTGTCTACGGCGCTGGGGTTGTTGACGGTGTCGGTGGTGATGTTTTTGCTGGGGGCAGGCTGAATCTGAGCTCAAGGTGCCAGCCGCTCGCGCAGCCAGCCGCCATCAGCTTGCAGCGTGTAGCGCAACCGGTCATGCAGGCGGCTTCTGCGGCCCTGCCAAAACTGCCAGGCGTCGGGCACCAACCGGTAGCCACCCCAGTGCGGTGGGCGCGGCGGGTTGAGCATGAACTGCGCGCCGTACCTGGCGGCATTGGTCACCAGCACGGTGCGGCCTGGAATCACCTGGCTTTGCGGGCTGGCCCAGGCACCAATGCGTGAATCCAGCGGACGGCTGTGGAAATAGGTGTCGCTTTCTTCGGAACTGACTTTTTCTACCCGGCCTTCAATGCGTACCGTGCGCTCCAGCTCAACCCAATGGAACTGCAATGCCGCCCAGGGGTTGCCTGCCAGTTCCTGGCCCTTTCGGCTGTCGTAGTTGGTGTACCAGACGATGCCGCCCGCGTCATAGCCCTTGACCAGCACCACCCTGGTGCTGGGACGCAGGTTGCTGCCCACGGTGGCCAGTGTCATGGCGTTGGGCTCGGGCAACTTGCCCGCAATGGCTTCGTTGAGCCATTGCTCAAACTGGCGCAACGGGTCGGCCTGCGACGCGTCTTCACTGAGTTCGGCGCGCTCGTAGCTCTTGCGCAGGTCGGCGATGGAGTGGGTGGGCTCTGACATACTGTTCAGTATAGGCACCTGACTTCACTTGAGATGACGCACCCTGCATTGCCCGTGGTTCTGGTTCTTGCCGCTGGCCGTGGCGAGCGCTTCGCCGCTTCCGGTGGCAGCACCCACAAACTACAGGCCTTGCTGGCGGGCAAGCCGGTGCTGCAACATGTGCTGGACGCGGTGCAGGCAAGCGGGCTGCCCTGCCACCTGGTGCAGCCCAGCCCGGCCCAACCCGGCATGGGCGACAGCATTGCGGCCGGGGTGCGCGCCACTGCCGATGCGCCGGGCTGGCTGGTGCTGCCCGGCGACTTGCCACTGATTCAGCCCGCCACCTTGGCTGCCGTGGCGCAGGCGCTGTCGCACCATGCGGCGGTGGTGCCGGTGTTTGCGGGGGCGCGGGGGCACCCGGTTGGTTTTTCTGCCGGGTGCCGCGCAGATTTGCTGAAGCTTGAAGGAAATCAGGGCGCAGCCCGCGTCCTGCATGCGTGGGGCGCTATTGAATTAATAGTAAGTGACATCGGCGTGGTGACCGACATCGACACCGTGGCCGACCTTCAAAACGCCCAGGCCTTGCTGGCGACGCAGGCCCGTTCAGTGCGCTGAGAGCTTGAGCAGCCGTTCCAGCGCCTTGTCGCGGATGTTGTGACGACGCAATTCTTCGTGGGTGCGGCGGGCGTAGTCCAATGTGGTGCCGTAGATGCCGCTGGCTGCCGAGAATATCTGGCGGTACTGCGCTTCGGTCAGCTCGCCGGTGTGGCTGGGGCTTTTGCGTGACAGCGTAAAGCCCAGGGCTTTGATCGCACCGTGCGGGGTGTGGCAGTTGAGCCAACGGGGGTCATAAACGGCGGTGATCATCTCGCGAGCCCAGACGCGCTGTAGCGTCTGCTCCACTGCAACATGCGGAATGCGAAACACCATGCCACGGCAGGCACCGCCCGACAGCATGCCAAACACCAGGCCCGGGCATTCAGGTGTGCCGCGGTTGATGCGGCTCCACATCTTCAGCGCGCGATGCCAGCCATGCACCTTGGCGGGTTGCCGCTCGGCGTAGTCAAAGTCGGGCCGCCATATCAGCGAGCCATAGCCAAACAGCCACAGGTCGCCGTGGCCGCCCCAATCGCGCAGCACCTGCGCCAGCATGGGGGCGGGATCACGCAGGGGCTTGATCGGAACTTGGTTCATGAATAGCCACTTTAGCGAAAGCCGCGGGTGCTTGCTCGCCCATCCGCCGGTGCTCGTCAGGTGCTGCCCCGCACCACCAGGCGGTACCCCACGTTCACGCTGTGCGCCGGCGGTACCTGGCCGTTCATGAGCGCCAGCAGCATGGTGGCGGCGGCGGTGCCGATCTCTGCGCGCGGCGTGTGCACCGTTGTCAGCGTCGGCTGCATCTGGTCGCTGCCGGTGAGATCATTGAAGCCGGCCACGGCAATGCGTCCGGGCACCGCCACGCCCAGTCGCAGCGCTGCCAAAAGTGCGCCCTGGGCCAGGTCGTCGTTGCAGAAGAATACTGCGTCTATGGCCGGCATCTGACCGATGATCTGCTCGAACAGGCGACCACCCAGCGCCAAAGACGAGGCCGCCGGGTTGAGCCATTCGAGAGTCGGGTCGTACAGGCCTGCCTGGGTCAGCGCGCTACGCCAGCCCTCTAGCCGTTGCAGGGTGCGCGGGTCGAGCTGTGCAGCGGCAAATGCGATGCGCCGACGACCGCGCGCGATCAGGTGGCGTGTCATGTCTGCCCCGGCCTCGGCCTGCGACAAGCCCACGCTGTAGACGCCCGGCGCCGTGCTGTTCTCCATCAGGTGCACGCAGGGCACGCCGCTCTGCGCGATCAGCGCCCGTGTGGGCTCGCTGCGCTCCAGCCCGGTGACCAGCATGCCGGCCGGGCGGTGCTGCAACTGTTCGCGCAGTAGCTGCTCCTCTTCGGTTGCGTCGTAGTGGGTAACGCCTATCAGGGCCTGATAGCCGGCCGGGCGCAGCGTGCGTTGCACAGCCTCCAGCAGGTCTACGAAGAGCGCGTTTGACAGCATCGGGATCAGTACCGCCACATGGCTGCTGTGGCTGGAGGCCAGCGCACGAGCGGCTGGGTCTGGCACATAGCCAAGCCTGCTGGCTGCCGCCTGCACGCGCGCCACCAACCCCTGGTCAACCGCTCTTTCGCCACGCAGTGCGCGGGATACGGTGATAGGGCTCACCTCGGCAGCCCGGGCAACGTCAGCCAGCGTGACGCGGCCTGTGGCGCGGGACCTCGGAGTGGGTGGGCGCGACGACATAGGGTAATTGCTGAGAGTCGAGGATGTTGGAATTTGTTAGGATAGCGCTATCCGAATGTATGTGAAAGCGGATATCTCGTCATCTGTTGGCATCTCTTGTCTTTGGTGAAATCACCATGGAAGTGTAGCCATTTTTTTTAATCCCAATCGGATAGCGCTATCCAATATGACAGAATTGGTGGTAATGATGGGCGTGGCCGGTTGCGGCAAGTCGAGTCTTGGGCTGGCGGTGGCGCGCGCCGAGGGTTTGCGGTTGGTTGAAGGTGATGATTTTCACGGCCCGGCCAGCCTGGCCAAGATGAGTCAAGGTATTGCGTTGACCGATAGCGACCGCCAGGACTGGCTGCGAGTGCTGGGCGGCCTGTTGCGCGCTCACCCCGAAGGCCTGGTGCTGACTTGCTCTGCGCTCAAGCGATCCTATCGCGACCGGTTGCGCGGGGACGCGCCGGGCCTGCGCTTTGTGTTCCTTGATATTGGCCTGGAGAACGCCCGTGCCAGGGTTGCGGCACGCGCTTCGACGCACTTCTTTGCGTTGAGCCTGGTGGACAGCCAGCTCGCCACGCTGGAGGTGCCCACCGACGAGCCTGGTGTGTTGCACGTGGACGCGCTTGCGCCTGTTGACCAACTGCAGCAGCAGGTCAGTGCCTGGTTGCGTGTCAAGGAAAAAGCATGAGCGACAACGTGGCTTCACCAGGGCTGAGCCAGCGCGCCGCGCAAATTGCCATGGCCGCATGCCTGCCTGTAATGGCTTTGGCCCTGTTCGCCAATGTAGTGCTGCGTTACAGCCCTGGCAGTGGCATTGGTGCGAGTGAAGAACTGTCGCGCCCGCGTGCGCTGGCCGAACTGGCGCAGCGCAAGCTGCTGGCCCTGGGCCCTGCCGCGCAGGTGGAGTGAGCCATGAGCACTGACGCATTGGCCTTCTTCGTGTTTCCCCGGATCGTGACCGCGCCCGCGGCGTGGCTGCGTAGAGCGACCTTGCTCAAGATTTCCTTCTCACCTTTTTTCAGGAGCCCCTTATGACCACGCTTCGCCTTATCCTCGTCGCCGCTACTGCGGCACTGACGCTCGCCGCCCCCCTGGCCAGCCTGGCCCAAGACATCAAGCCGCGCCTGATCCGCTTCGGCTATGGCCTGAACGACCAGAGCAATCAGGGACGGGCCGCCCGGGTCTTCGCCGAGCAGGTTGAAAAGGCTTCGGGCGACAAGATCAAAGTCCGTACTGTGGGTGCCGCGGCGTTGGGTTCTGATGTGCAGATGCAGCAAGCCCTGATGGGCGGCGCTCAGGAAATGATGGTGGGTTCTACCGCCACCTTGGTTGGCATCACCAAGGAGATGGCGCTGTGGGACACCCCGTTCCTGCTCAGCAACTATAAGGAGGCCGACGCGCTGCTAGACGGCCCGATCGGCGACCGCATCCGTAACAAGCTCCAGGAAAAAGGCCTGGTCGGCCTGGTCTACTGGGAAAACGGTTTTCGCAATCTCACAAATAGCAAGCGCCCGGTGATCAAGATGGAAGACCTGGACGGCGTGAAGCTGCGCGTGATGCAGAACACTGTATTCCTGGAGAGCTTCAAAATGCTGGGCGCCAACGCCGTGCCAATGGCGTTTTCAGAACTCTTCAGTGCGTTGGAGACAAAGTCTGTTGACGGGCAAGAAAATCCGTACAACACCATCCTGTCGAGCAAGTTTTATGAGGTGCAAAAGTACCTCACTGTCACCAACCATGTTTATAGCCCTTGGATCATGCTGGCGAGCAAGAAGTGGTGGGATCAGCTATCGCCAGCCGAGCACAAGGTGCTGATGGATGCCGCCCGCGCCAGCCGCGATTTCGAGCGCAAGGACACACGCGAAGAAGCTGCCAAGGCGATGGGCGATCTCAAGGCCAAGGGCATGCAGATCAACGATCTTGGTGTGGGCGAGGCCTCACGCATGCGCAACAAGCTTACCCGTGTCTACGCGCAGGTCGCTACCAATGTGGGCATGGACCTGTGGATAGAGACTCAGAACGAACTTATGCGCATCCGCGCCAAGAAGTGAGGGGCGAAGGGCGTTTCGTAACCGTTTTGTTGGTCTGCGCGGGTCGTTTTACGGTACTATCTGAATAGTAACTTTGTTACCAACTTTCATGAAACTCCACCTCACACTGGATGCGGTGACCCAGCGCATCCGCCAGCGCAGCGAGAGGTCGCGTAGCGCCTACCTGCGCCAGCTCGACGCCGCGGCGGCCCGCGACCGTGGAGCCGACCGGATGGGCTGCGCCAATGTGGCCCACGCATTTGCGGCATTGCCAGCCAACGACAAGCTGCGCGTGGTGGCGCACAAAGCCCCCAACATTGCCATCATCAATGCCTACAACGACATGCTGTCTGCGCACGCGCCGCTGCAGCACTACCCCGAGTTGATCAAGGACGAAGCGCGCCGGCTCGGTGCTACAGCGCAGGTAGCGGGCGGCGTGCCTGCCATGTGCGACGGCGTGACGCAGGGCACGCCAGGCATGGAGCTAAGCCTGTTCAGCCGCGACGTGATCGCCATGGCCACGGCAGTGTCGCTGAGCCATGACATGTTTGACGCCGCGCTGATGCTGGGCGTGTGCGACAAAATCGTGCCCGGCTTGTTGATTGGCGCCTTGCACTTTGGCCATTTGCCCACTGTGTTTGTGCCGGCTGGCCCCATGACCAGCGGCCTGAGCAACAGTGCCAAGGCCAAGGTGCGCGAACAGGCCGCCCAGGGCCTGGTGGGGCGCGCTGCCTTGATGGAGGCCGAGCAGGCGGCCTACCACGCACCGGGCACCTGCACCTTTTACGGCACGGCCAACAGCAACCAGATGCTGCTGGAGGCCATGGGCCTGCATGTGCCGGGCACGGCCTTTGTCAACCCTGGCGGGGCCTTGCGTGAACAACTGACGCGCGAGGCGGTGCGCACCGTGCTTGGCATTACCAGAGAAAAACGCTTTGCCCCCATCGGGCAGGTGGTGGACGAGCGGGCGATTGTCAACGCGATCGTCGCGCTGCTTGCCACCGGGGGCTCCACCAACCATTTGATTCATTGGGTGGCGGTGGCAAACACCGCCGGCATCCTGATTGACTGGGACGACTTTGCCGAGCTGTCGGCGGTGGTGCCGCTGCTGGCCCGGGTGTACCCCAATGGCTCGGCCGATGTGAACCAGTTCCAGGCGGCCGGTGGCACCGGCTACGTGCTGCAAGAGTTGTTGAACGGCGGGCTGTTGCACCCTAATGTGCTGACGGTACGCTCAGGCGGCCTGGCCGAGTACACTCGCGAGCCCACCCTGGACGGCGGCGCACTGGTGTGGCGCGGCACCGGCGTGTCAAAAGACGAGTCAATTCTGCGTACCGTGGCCGCTCCGTTCAGCACGACCGGCGGGCTCAAACTGCTGGCGGGCAATCTGGGCCGAAGCGTGATCAAGGTGTCGTCGGTGCCCGATGACCGCCATGTGATTGAGGCACCGGCGCGGGTGTTTGACTCGCAAGAAGCGCTGCATGCGGCTTTTGCGGCGGGTGAGCTGGACCGCGATGTGGTGTGTGTGGTGCGCTGGCAGGGCCCGCAGGCCAATGGCATGCCAGAGTTGCACAAGCTCACGCCGCCGCTGGCGGTGTTGCAGGGCAAGGGCTTCAAGGTGGCCTTGGTAACCGATGGCCGCATGAGTGGTGCCTCGGGCAAGGTGCCGGCGGCCATTCATGTGTCGCCAGAGGCGGCGGCGGGCGGGCCGTTGGCCCGGCTGCGCGATGGCGACCTGATCTGTCTTGATGCGCAGGCCGGTACGCTGCAAGCCCTGGTGCCCGCCAACGAATGGGCGCAGCGCGACTTGGCGACGCTGCCCGAGGCCTTGGCCCAGGCCAACCACATCGGCATGGGCCGCGAGCTGTTTGCGGGTTTCCGCCGCAACGCCACAACCGCTGAAGAAGGCGCCCGGGCATGGCTGTGAACCTGACCGCCCTGCAGGTCATGCAGGACGCACCGGTGATTCCGGTGATCGTGTTACACGAGCTTGCCCATGCGGTGCCATTGGCGCGTGCGCTGGTGGCCGGGGGTATCCGCATGCTGGAGGTAACGCTGCGTACCCCTGTAGCGCTGGCCTGTATTGAAACCATTGCACGGGAGGTGCCAGAGGCGGTGGTCGGAGCCGGCACCGTGCGCAGCGCGGCCGACGTGCAAGCCGCAGTGCTGGCCGGTGCCCGCTTTGCGGTGAGCCCCGGCTACACCCACGCTGTGGGCCAGGCCTGTCGGGACATGGGCCTGGCGCTGCTGCCCGGCGTTGCCACCGGCAGCGAAATCATGTCAGCCCAGGAAGATGGCTACAGCGCGCTCAAGTTCTTTCCCGCGGTGCAGGCCGGGGGCCCTGCCATGCTCAAAGCCTGGCAAGGCCCGTTTGGTGATGTC
Organism: Ramlibacter sp. 2FC; assembly: GCA_943369755.1. Lineage (GTDB taxonomy): Bacteria > Pseudomonadota > Gammaproteobacteria > Burkholderiales > Burkholderiaceae_C > CALROG01. The sequence continues at coordinate 23,038 of CALROG020000002.1, read as the reverse complement.
GTCTTCTGCCCCACCGGCGGCATCAGCATTGCCAATGCGCACGAGTTTCTGGCGTTGGGCAATGTGGCCTGCGTCGGTGGCTCCTGGCTCACGCCGCCTGACGCGTTGGCGCAAGGCGACTGGGCGCGTATTACGCAGCTTGCGCGGCAGGCCCGGGTTTTGCCATGAGGCAGCCGGTCAGTCTGCGCTGTTAACCGGTGTTGCCGCGGTTGTGTCAGCGCAGGCCCTGGCCTTGCGCGTACTGCGGGCGCTGGATCAGTTCGATCTTGTAGCCGTCGGGATCGGTTACGAAAGCAATCACCGACGTGCCACCTTTCACCGGGCCCGGTTCGCGCGTGATGTTGCCGCCGGCCGCGCGGATCTTGTCGCAGGCGGCGTACACGTCTGGGACGCCCAGCGCGATATGGCCATAGGCGGTGCCGATGTCGTAGCTTTCCACGCCGTAGTTGTAGGTCAGCTCTATCTCCGCGTGCTCCGGGTTGCCACCGTAGCCAACGAACGCCAGCGAGTATTTGTACTCGGGGTTGTCGGAAGTGCGTTGCAGCGTCATGCCCAGAATCTGGGTGTAGAAATCGATGGCGCGCTGAAGGTTGCCAACGCGAAGCATGGTGTGAAGTAGGCGCATGCGGGAATTATCGCGGCCTGTGGATCAACTGGCTTTGGGCAACTCAAACACCAGGCAGGTGGTGGTGGCATGCGCATACAGCGTGCCGTCGGGTCCGTACAGGCGGGCCTCTGCGGTGGCGAGCTGGCGGCCGCAATGTATTACCTTGCCTTCAGCACGCACCCGGGGTGCCTTGCTGGTGTTGATGGCTTTGACCAGGTTCACGCCCAGCTCGGCGGTGGTGTAGCCGCGCCCGGCGGGCATCAAGGTTTGTACTGCGCAACCCAGCGCGGAATCAAGCACGGTGGCGTACCAGCCGCCGTGAATGGTGCCCATGGGGTTGAGGTGTGCCGCACCCGGTGTGCCCTGAAAGATGGCCAGGCCTTCGCCGACCTGCATCAGCACGAAGTCCAGTGTTTTGGAAATCGGCGGGTAGGGTAGTTCGCCGCGCAGCATGGCCTGCATCATTTCCAGGCCGGTTTTGCCGGCCACCTGTTCGGGCCGGGCTACCCCGACGCCGTGGCCGGCATTCATGCGCGCCAGATTGTCGCGCTCTTCAGCCAACCAGGTTTCAAGGGTGTTGTTTTGCGTCAAGATCATCTCCGGGTAAATTGCTTTCACAATTGTATCTGCAATAGTTGCATATACAATAGTAGGCATGGAAGTCACCGCCAAGCCACAGGGCTGCACCAACCTGAAGCTGCGCCAGCTGATGCGCCGGGTGGCGCAGCACTATGACGCCGAAGTCGGCAAGACCGGCCTGAAGACAACCCAGTATTCGCTGCTGTCGTGCCTGGTCAAGCTGGGCCCGATGAAGCCCGGTGAACTGGCTAAAGTGCTCAAGCTCGACGCCTCCACCCTTACCCGCAACCTCAAGCCGCTGGTAGCCAGCGGCTGGCTCACGCTGGGGGCCGGTGCCGACGGCCGCAGCCGCATGGTGGCCATCACCCCCCAAGGGCATGAAAAGCGCCAGGAGACGCAGCGGCGTTGGCGTGTGGCCCAACAGTCGCTGAATGAAGCACTGGGCCTGGCCCAGGTGGTAGCGCTGCATGCGCTGCTAGACCAATGCATGCTGCGGCTTGCACCACTACCCAAGGGAGACCGCGATGACAACTGACAAGAAAACGCTGGCCTTCGGGCTGGTACTGCTGGCTGCGGCCGGCACTTTTGCGCTGACCATGGGCACCCGCCAGACCATGGGCCTGTTTCTGAGCCCGCTCAACACGGCGACCGGCTTGGGGTTGGGGCAAATCAGTCTGGCGTTTGCGTTTGGCCAGCTTTGGTGGGGTTTGACCCAGCCGTTTGCCGGTGCCATGGCCGACAAAATCGGTGCCGGGCGGGTGCTGTTTGCCGGTGCGTTGCTGGTGGCGCTGGGCACCTTCATCACCCCTTACATGACAACCACCTGGGGCCTGATTCTGGCCATTGGTGTGCTGTCGGCCGGGGGTGCCGGCATGGCCGGGCCGGCCGTGCTGATGGCCGCCACCACCCGACTCATTGCGCCCGAGAAGCGGGGCCTGGCCACCGGCATCGTTAACGCGGGCGGCTCGTTTGGCCAGTTCATCATGGCCCCGATTGCGGCGGCCCTGATGGTCGGCATTGGCTGGGCTAACGCCATGCAGGTGATGGGCTTGCTGGTGCTGTTGGCCTTGCCAGCGGCTTTGTTGCTCAAAGGCAATTCCTTGCAGGCGGCACCTGCGGGCCAGAAGGTTCAGGGCACGCGCGAAGCCATTCGCGAAGCACTGCGCAACCGCAGCTATGTGCTGCTGGGCCTGGGCTTCTTCGTTTGCGGTTTTCATGTGGCGTTTCTTGCCACCCACTTGCCAGGCGTGATTGCGGCGTGCGGCCTGCCCACGCAATGGGCCGGTTGGTCGCTGGCCATGATCGGCCTGTTCAACATCATCGGCAGCGTGGCCATGGGTTGGGCGGTGGGCCGCTGGCGCATGAAGTCGCTGCTGTCACTGGTGTACGCCACCCGCGCTGTTGCCGTGCTGGTGTTCCTGCTGGCGCCCAAGACCGGGCCGGTGATGCTGGTGTTCGCCGCCGTCATGGGCCTGACGTTTCTTTCCACCGTGCCGCCCACCGCCGGGCTGGTGGCCAAGTTCTTTGGCCCGGCCAACATGGCCACGCTGTTCGGCATCGTCATGCTCACGCACCAGATCGGCGGTTTTCTGGGTGCCTGGCTGGGTGGCAAGGTGTTTGAAGCCACCGGTGCCTACGACTGGGTCTGGTACATCGACATCGTGCTGGCGGTGGGCGCTGCGCTGATCCACTTGCCGATCCGCGAGGCGGTTGTTGCTCGCCGCGTGGCGGCGTGACGCTCATGGCTTGTTGATCACGCCCTCACGCACCAGCCGCGACACCGGGTCGTCGGCCAGCGGTACCGGCCTTGGCGCGGGCTCTTTCCAGGGCTGAACCGGGCTGGCGCTGTTGGTGCCGAGCGGCTCTGCCGCCACCGGTGCCGTGGCGCTCAAGGGCGGCACATAGCTGGCGCGTTGAGGTGCTGCGACCTTCAGCACGACCAGGCCAATCGCCAAAAGAATCAGGCACAAGGTGGCGCTTAACAAGTACCAGGGCCAGCCGCCAATGCCCAGCGCTGCGGGGGTCGTCGCCGGGCGGGCTGGGGTGGCGGCTTGCATGTCCTGGTCGTAGGCGGCGCGCTGCGTGGCATCTGACAGCACCTCGTAGGCCTTGTTGATCTGCGCCATGATGGCCGCGGCGTCGCCTCGCCCACGGTATTTGTCGGGGTGGTACTTCTGCGCCTGGCGGCGGTAGCCGTTTCGGATGTCGTCTGGCGTGGCGTCACGGTTCACGCCCAGCAGCGCGTAGAAGGTGGCGGCAGGTCCGGTCATGCGCAGCAGTTTATCGTCACATGGCCAGCGGCCATGCCGCCGGCGGGTGCGCTGCGCTACACCGTCACCGTGTAGTTCAGCGCCATGCGCCCGCCGTCTGCCACCAGAATTTCACCGGTAACGTAGCTTGCCGCGTCGCTGGCCAGGTAGGCCACTGCGTCGGCAATTTCATCGGGCTGGCCCAGTCGCTTCAGTGGGGTGCGGCTCAAGATGCGCTGTTTGGCATCGTCACTGGTTAGCACCGCCTTGGCGGCCAGCTCAGTGGCAATGGTGCCGGGGGCCACCGCATTGACGCGGATGCCCTGGTCCGCCAACGCCAACGCCATCACCCGGGTCAGCTGGTTGATGCCGCCCTTGCTGACGTTGTAGCTGGCAATGGTGGGTATGGCGAGCGTGCCATTGACCGAACTCATGTTGACAATCGCGCCGCGTGCGGCGGGTTCGCCTGCGTTTTGGCGTGGCTGCTGCTTGGCCATCACACGGGCCACAGCCTGGCCCACCAGAAATGCGCCCTTGAGGTTGACCCGAAGCACCGCGTCAAAGTCGGCCTCGGTCACCTCCAGAAAATCTGCTGCCTTGAAAATGCCGGCGTTGTTCACCAGGATGTCGATGCGGCCATGGGTTGCGATGGTGGCGGCCACCAGTGCATCGACCTGCGCCTTGTCACCGACATCGCAGTGGACATAAAGCGCACCAAGCTCGGCGGCCAGCGCTTCGCCGGGCGCATCTGACACGTCGGCAATGACCAGCTTGCAGCCGTCTTGCGCCAAGCGGCGCACACAGGCTTGCCCGATGCCCTGGGCCCCACCGGTGACTATCGCCACGCGACCGCTGAGTCCGAATGAAATAGTGCTCATGCCCGCATGATACCTGCGTGAGCCGCTATGAAATTCATAGCATTTTCAGTCACCTGTGCGACCCCCATGCCGGGTTGATAGAGCGCCGAGCCAATGCCAAAACCGTCGGCACCGGCGCGCCGGTAGGCCGCCATGTTGGCGGGCGTTATGCCACCCACCGGCAGCAGCAAGCTGCCCGCCGGCAGCACCGCACGCAACGCCTTGACCACAGCGGGTGAGGCCATCTCAGCCGGAAACAGCTTGAGCCCGCTGGCACCAGCGGCCAGTGCTGCAAAGGCCTCGGTAGGGGTCATCACGCCGGGCAGACAAACCAGGCCCAGGCGCACGGCTTCGCGCACCACCTCGGCATTGAAGTTCGGCGCAACGATCAACTCGCCGCCTGCGGCATGCACCTCGCGCACCTGCGCCGCGCTAAGCACGGTACCAGCGCCTACCAGGGCCTGGGGAAACGCTGCGGCCAGGGCGGCAATGCTTTGCAGCGGCTGCGGTGAATTCAGGGGCACCTCGATCAACGGCCAGCCCGCGGCACTGAGTGCACCACCCACAGCCAGCGCTTCGCCCGGTGTGATGCCGCGCAGGATGGCCACCAGGGGCAGGGTTTGCAATGCGCCGGGAAACTTCTGCTGAGGTGTCATGCTGTGTCTTTCAGGGTCTGGGCAATCGCCCACAGGCCGCGCCAGGTGGCTTCAGGCCCAACGCTTTGCACCTGCACACCGCGCAGGGCCAGGGCGCGCTGGTAGCGCTGGGTCAAGGCGGGCGAGCCGATCACCACCACGCTGTCGGGCAGGCTATCCGGCGCCTGGGCGCGCAGCTCTTCGCCAATGACCAGGCCTGACAGGTAGCTGGGCAACGCTGCCGCCGGTAGCTGCTCAAACAGCGACAGCGTGCGGGTACTGAAAGCCGTGCCCAGCAGGCTGGCCTGGTTGAGTGCATGCAGTACGCCACGCTCAAAGGCGGTCTCGTCCAGGCTGCCGTCTTCTGGCGGCAAGCTGCGCGAAAGAATCGAGTGCTGGCGCAGCAGGGCATAGAACTCGCCCGTCATGAAGGTGGCAAAGCGTTCGATGCGCCCGTCGCGTACCGTGACCCATTTGCTGTGGGTGCCGGGTAGCACCAGGGTGGCATTGCGCAGGCCCAGCAACTGCAGCGCGCCAAACACCTGAACTTCTTCGCCACGCATCACATCGGGCACCCCGGCGTGGCTGCACTGCAAGCCCGGCACGATGCCGACCCGGGCATTGAGCGGTCCTGGCGTCACCCAGGCCAGGTGGGAGGCCAATTGGTCAAAGCTGGCCGGGCAGGGGCAGTAGGGGGCTTCGAGCCAGCCCTGGCGGCTGCCCACCATGCCCGACATAAGGCAAAAAGTGCCTGTAGCCCGCATCCAGTCTGCGTAAGCCACTATAAAAACGGTAGCAAATTCGCCGGGCGACACCGTCAGAATGCCGCGTGGCGAGGCCCGTTCTTCCAGCACTTGCCCATCCGCACCCAGCAGCGCGCCGCGCAACGAACTGGTTCCCCAGTCGACGGCGACCATTTGCTTCATGCGCTCGCCTGCGCCGCCAGCATGGCCATGACCGCCTCCGGGCGCGGCAGTGGCGCAACCGCGCCGAAGCCCTGCACCGCCAGCGCCGCTGCTGCGTTGGCATAGCGCGCGGCGTCGGTCAATTCGTCCCCACCCGCCAGGCGTGCCAGCAGGTTGCCGCAAAAACAGTCACCGGCACCGGTGGCGTCAGTCAGCGCCACGGCGTGCCCGGTAATCTCTTCACGCCGGCCGTTGTGGCTGATCAGGCAGCCCTGCGCACCCAGCTTCAGCACCACGGCAGGGGCACCCAGGGCGTGGGCCCAGTCAATTACGGCGTGCGGGTCTTGCAGGCCGCTGAGCTGTACCGCATCGTCCATGCTGGGCAAAAACCAGTCGCACAGTGGGGCAGCTTGCGCCACGGACGCGCGGGCCTGCTCCAGTGGCCACAGTTTGAGCCGCAGGTTGGTGTCAAACGAGACCTGCGTGCCAGTGGCGCGGGCAGCCAGCATGGCAGCCAGAACGGTGCTGCGGGCACCGGGCGAGATGGCCATGGAAATACCCGACACATGCAGGATGCAAGACAGCGTCACCACGTCGCGCGGTGCGCCACTGAACCAAAGCGGTGTCATGCGCGCGGCGGCGGAGCCCCGGCGCTGATAGCCAAACGCATGGCCCTGGCCGTCGGGGCCATGGCCATGGGTCACGAAGTACAGGCCGGTCGACGCGTCGCTGGTTACCTCTACTGCCGCGCAGTCCACGCCCTCGGCGCGCCAAAGCGCCAGCAGGCGCTGGCCCGACCAGTCGTCGCCCACGCGGCTCAGGTAGGCGGTGCGGGCACCGGCCCGGGCGGCGGCAATCACCGCGTTGCTGGTGTCGCCGCCAAATCCCTGCAAGTAGGTGGGTTCGCCCGCACGGGTCTGGTTGAACTCAACCATGCCCTCACCCAGCGCCACCACATCAAACAACTTTTTTAAGGACATTGCATTTCCAGTGCCGCCGCGGAACCGGCTCTGCCGGGCCGCTGGGGGCGCCTCCTGGGGGGAGGCGCCGAAGGCGCTTCGGGGGGTTCAATGGTTGTCTTTGGGCACGAAGGCACCGCGCTGGCCCACCAGAAAGTCCAGGTCGGCTCCCTCATCGGCTTGCAGCACATGGTCGATGTACAGCTTCCAGTAGCCCGACGATAGCGCCGGGGGCGGGGCCTTCCATTCGGCCAGACGGCGCGCCAGCTCTTCGTCGCTGATCAGCAGTTGCAGCCTGCGTGCGGGCACGTTGAGTTCAATCATGTCACCGTTTTTCACAATCGCCAGTGGCCCACCTGCGGCGGCTTCGGGCGTGGTGTGCAGCACCACGGTGCCATAGGCGGTGCCGCTCATGCGGGCGTCGCTGATGCGCACCATGTCGGTAATGCCTTTTTTAAGCACCTTCGGTGGCAGCGGCATGTTGCCTACCTCGGCCATGCCGGGGTAACCCTTGGGGCCGCAATTCTTCAGCACCAGAATGCAGTGTTCGTCTACGTCCAGATGCTCATCGTCAATTCGGGCATGGAAGTCGTTACTGTCTTCAAACACCACGGCGCGGCCGGTGTGCACCATCAGGGAGGGTGTGGCGGCACTGGGCTTGATGACGGCACCACGCGGTGCCAGGTTGCCGCGCAGCACGGCAATGCCGGCTTTGTCCTTGAACGGTGCGCCAAAAGTTTTGATGACGCGCGGGTCGAAGTTCTGTGCGTCAGCAATGTTCTGGGCCACGGTCTTGCCGCTTACGGTGACGAGTCCCAAGTGCAGCAGGTGCTGGATTTCTTTCATCACCACCGGCAAGCCACCGGCGTAGCAAAAGTCTTCCATCAAGTGCTCGCCGCTGGGCTGCAGGTTCAACAGGCAGGGCAGTTCGCTGCCAAGCTTTTCAAAGTCGTCGACTGTGAGCTTCAGGCCCAGGCGCCCGGCAATGGCGATCAGGTGAATCACCGCGTTGGTGCTGCCGCCAATCGCGGCCAGGGTGCAAATTGCGTTTTCAAAGGCTTCGCGGGTGAGCACGTCGCTGATGGTCTGGTCGGCGTGCACCATCTCCACAATGCGCCGCCCGGCGTTGCGCGCCAGTACGTTGCGCCGACCGTCCACGGCCGGGTAGGCGGCGTTGCCGGGCAGGCCAATGCCCAGGGCCTCGACCATGCTGGCCATGGTGCTGGCGGTGCCCATGGTCATGCAGTGGCCGTGGCTGCGGTGCATGCAACTCTCGGCCTCAAAAAAGTCCGTCAATTTGAGCGTGCCTGCGCGCACCTGTTCGCTCATGCTCCATACGCCGGTGCCGCTGCCCAGCTCCTGTCCGCGCCACTTGCCGTTGAGCATGGGGCCACCGCTGACGCCGATGGTGGGCAGGCCCACACTGGCGGCCCCCATCAACAGGCTGGGGGTGGTTTTGTCGCAGCCCATCAGCAGCACCACGCCGTCAATCGGGTTGCCGCGAATGGACTCTTCCACGTCCATGCTGGCCAGGTTGCGGTACAGCATGGCGGTGGGGCGCAGCAGCGTCTCACCCAGGCTCATCACAGGGAATTCGAGCGGGAAGCCGCCGGCCTCATACACGCCAATCTTCACCTGCTCGGCCAGCGTACGGAAGTGGCTGTTGCAGGGTGTGAGTTCGCTGAAGGTGTTGCAGATGCCAATGACCGGGCGGCCGTCGAACTGGTCGTGCGGCACGCCTTTGCCCTTGACCCAGCTGCGGTAGGCAAAGCCGTCGCGGTCCTGGCGGCCAAACCATTGCTGGGAGCGCAGTTCAGTGGCAAGTTTTCGGGGTTTTTTTGGGGGGGTCATCAGGGTTAATCCTCGGTTGCTATTGATATTATGGTCATACCATTGCGTGCGTTCGCTCAGTACAAACCATGATCAAGAATGTCCACGGCAATACAGTAGACCACCTCGGCGAAGCCATCGTCGCGGGGCGCTACACCGCGGGCGCGTCAATTCCGCCTGAGCCCCTGCTGTGCCAGGAGCTGGGGGTTAGCCGCACCGTGGTGCGCGAAGCGGTGAAGTCGCTGGTGGCCAAGGGGCTGGTCAGCACCGGCCCCAAGGTGGGCACCCGGGTTTTGACCGAAGAACACTGGAACTGGTTTGACCCCGACGTGATTGGCTGGCAGTCCAAGGCCGGGCTCACGCCCGAGTTCTTGCGTGACTTGCAAGACCTGCGCCGGGTGGTTGAGCCCGCCGCGGTGCGCCTGGCGGCCGAACACGCCACCGCACGGGACATCGCCGAAATTGAGGCCGCATTTGCCGGCATGAAGCACGCGGTGGAAGAGGGCGGGGACTACGTTACCTACGATCTGCGCTTTCACCAGGGCCTGCTGCGGGCCTGCCGCAACCGCATGCTGGTGCAGATGAGCAAAGCACTCAGTGCGCTGCTGCGTACCAGTTTCGAGATCTCCACTACCCGAAAAGATGGCCCCCGGCAGTCCCTGCCGCTGCACCGCGCGGTGCTGGACGCCGTGATCGCCCATAACCCGGCCAAGGCTGAAAAGGCCATCATTGTCCTGATTGACGGCGCGCGTGACGACATCGAGGCAGTGCTGTCCTCGCGCCGGCGCCTTCCGCGGCTCAACTTGCCAGCACCAATGCTGCGGGCCGCATGAAACTCCTTCCATGCAAACACTAAAAAAATGCAAAGACTGATCGATCTGTTCTTCAAGCTGCTGGAGCTGTTGGTGGTGATGGCGCTGGTCGCCATGGTCGTCATGGTATTCGGCAATGTGGTGCTTCGCTATGGCTTTAATTCGGGCATCACGATCTCGGACGAGATGTCGCGCTACTGCTTCATCTGGCTGACCTACATCGGGGCCATGATTGCCATGCGCGAGAAAGGTCATTTGGGGGTGGACACCTTGGTCAAGCACCTGCCGGTGCTGGGCAAAAAGGTCTGCCTGTTCCTGAGCGAGTCGCTCATGCTGTGGTGCAACGGCCTGTTCCTGCTGGGTACCTGGAAGATGCACGACTTGCAGGTCACCAACGTCTCGCCGGTGGTAGGAATATCCATGATCTGGATTTACGGCATTGGTTATTTTGTGGCGGTGGTCATGGGTATCTTCAACATCAATGTGCTGTACCGGTTGCTGACAGGCCAGCTCAGTGAAGACGAATTGGTGCAGGTGGTCGAGTCGGAGGACGTTCCCCATAACGTGTCAGTTGGTGCCCCTGGAGTGCGTTCATGACGGTTGCAGTTTTTGTGTTCAGCCTGCTGGGCGCGATGGCCATTGGCATGCCCATCGCCTATGCGCTGCTGATTTGCGGCCTGGCGCTGATGGGCTTCATGACCTTCACCGGAGCGCTGCCGTCTTTTGACAGCCAGATCCTGGCGCAGCGCTTTGTCGATGGCGCCGACAATTTTCCGTTGCTGGCGGTCCCGTTCTTCCTGCTGGCCGGTGAATTCATGAACGCTGGTGGCCTGAGCCGGCGCATCGTCAATATGGCGATGGCCTGGGTTGGCCACTTCCGTGGCGGCCTGGGCTATGTGGCAGTGATTGCCGCCGTGATCATGGCGTCCCTGTCAGGCTCGGCGGTGGCCGACACGGCGGCACTGTCGGCGCTGCTGCTTCCCATGATGAAGCAGGCCGGCTACCAGGTGAACCGCTCGGCCGGCCTGATTGCGGCGGGCGGCATCATCGCGCCGGTGATTCCCCCGTCCATTGGCCTGATTATTTTTGGCGTGGCGGGCAATGTGTCCATCACCAAGCTGTTTTTGGCCGGCATCGTGCCCGGCATTCTGATGGGCGTGGCCATTGGCATTACCTGGTGGTGGATTGCGCGGCGTGAGAATGTTCAGCCGGCACCGCGCGTTGGCATGGTCGAGCGGTTGAAGATCACCGCAGAAGGCGGTTTTGCGCTGGCGCTGCCGGTGCTCATTCTGGGCGGCATGAAGTTCGGCGTGTTTACCCCGACTGAGGCGGCGGTGGTGGCGGCGGTTTATAGCTTCATCGTGGGCATGTTCATCTACCGGGAGCTCAAGCTCGCCGCGCTGTACAAGCTGGTGCTGGCTGCAGGCAAAACCACGGCGGTGGTGATGTTCCTGGTGGCAGCGGCCATGGTCAGCGCCTGGCTTATTACGGTTGCCAACATTCCAACAGAAGTAGCCAGAATGCTGGAGCCTTTCATGGGCAACAAGGTGCTGCTGATGTTCATCATCATGGTGCTGATCATCCTGGTCGGCACGGCGCTGGACTTCACACCCACGGTCTTGATTCTTACGCCGGTGCTGATGCCGGTGGTGCTCAAGGCCGGCATTGACCCGGTGTATTTCGGCGTGATGTTCATCATGAACAACGCCATCGGGCTGATCACACCGCCAGTGGGCACCGTGCTCAACGTGGTGTGCGGCGTCGCAAAGATTACGATGGACGAGGCTTTCAAAGGCGTCATGCCTTTCTTTCTTGCCCAGGTCGCCGTGCTGTTCCTGCTTGTGTTTTTCCCTGAAATCGTGCTCGTCCCCCTTCAATGGTGGATGAAATGATTGCTTTTCCAACCCCTGTCCAATAAAGGAGACAACCATGTTCAAACGCAGAACCCTCGTATCCGTGCTGGCCGGCGCTTCGCTGCTGGTCGCCACCTCGGCTTTCGCCCAGTTTGCCGAGCGCACCATCAAGTTCACCAACGGTGTGAATGAAGACCACCCCGTCGGCGTGGGCGTCAAGAAAATGCAGGAAGTGCTGACGGCCAAGACCGGCGGCAAGATGAAGATCAATGCCTTCTGGGGCGGCTCGGCTGGCGGTGACCTGCCTGCCACGCAAGCCCTGCGCGCTGGCACCCAGGAGATGGTCTGCACCTCTTCCAGCCCGCTGGTGGGCATCATCAAGGAACTCGGCGTGTTTGACCTGCCGTTCCTGTTTGCCAACGAGAAAGAAGCCGACGCAGTGCTGGACGGCCCGGCTGGCGTGTACTTCAACAAGAAGCTGGAAGAAGCGGGCCTGGTCAACCTGGCCTACTGGGAAAACGGGTTTCGCAACCTGACCAACAGCAAGCGCGCCGTGGCCAAGGTGGAAGACTTTGACGGCGTCAAGGTCCGCGTGATGCAGAACAACATCTTCCTGGACACCTTCAAGACGCTGGGCACCAACGCCGTTCCCATGGCCTTTGGCGAGGTCTTCACGGCACTGGAAACCAAGACCATTGACGGCCAGGAGAACCCGTTCGTCACCATTGAAACCTCCAAGTTCAACGAAGTGCAGAAGTACTTGTCGGTCACCCGCCATGCCTACACACCGTTCTTGGTGCTGTACAGCAAGAAGCTGTGGGACCAGCTCAGCCCGGCCGAGCAGGCGGTGTTGCGCGAAGCTGCGGTGGAAGGCCAGAAAGTACAGCGCGCGGCCAACCGCTCGCTCAATGAAAAGTCGCTCGCCAGCCTCAAAACCAAAGGCATGCAGGTCAACGAAATCACCCCGGCTGAGCAGCGCCGCATGTTCGACAAGGTCAAACCCGTGTACGACAAGAATGTGCCCACCATCGGTGCCGAAGCCGTGACCACGGTGCTGGACGCGCTCAAGAAGGCGCGCGGCGGCTGACGCACAGGGAGCGCAGAGTCCTGACCTTGTCCGAAGCCGCCGTGCCCCCGGGTGCGCCACCAGCCACTGAGCTTGACCACCCGGGCCGCTGGCTGGGCTCGACCTCCCTGCTGGACCTTGGAGACCCGAAGTTGCGGCTGCGGGCTCGCTCGCTCACCCAGTTGTGCAACAACGACCGGGAAAAGGCGCTGGCCGTGTATGGCTTCGTCAAACGTATTGCGTTTGGCAAGCCGGTCAAACTACGTTTGCGCACGCCGCGTGAAGTGCTCGACGCCGGGCGAGCAGATGCGTCCGACAAGGCGGCCCTGCTGGTGGCGCTGCTGCGGCTGGTGCGTATTCCGGCCCGGCTGCGCTACCTGGAGCTCAGCGGCACCATCTTGCGCGGGCTTACCTCTCATGTGGCGAGTGCTTCCCGGCCCCTGGCAGAAATCTGGCTTAACGACCAGTGGGTGCCCACTGACACCTACATCTTCGACGCCGTTTACCTGGCGGCGGCGCGCCAGCGACTGAAAGACAACGACTGGGAATGGGGCTACGGCATCCACCGCCATGCGCAGGCGGTGTGGAATGGCGCGGGCCCGGCCTTGCTGGGCGGCATGCCCACCGCTACAGACCCGATGGTGCTGGAAGACTGGGGTGTTTTTCACGATCCGCTGGAGTTCATTTCGTCTGAGGCGTACCAGTCCAATCACTCGCGCATCGCACGGGCGATGCACTGGAACATGCTGGCCCCGCTGATGGACCGGGTGGTGCGCGAGCTGCGCGATGGCTTGAGGGTATCGACCAGCGCCAGCGCCAAAAAACCTTCTTGAGGGCGCGATGAAAATTACGCAACTGGAGACCGTGCGGCTAGGTGAGTTTCCCAACATCATCTGGGTCCGCCTGCACACCGACGAAGGCCTCACCGGCCTGGGTGAAACCTTCATGGGCGCGCAAGCGGTAGAGGCCTATCTGCATGAATGGGTGGCCGGGCGCATTGTTGGCAAAGACCCGTTGGCCATAGAGGCGCGCAACAAAGACATGTTGGGTTACCTGGGCTGGCGCGGCTCGGGTGTAGAGACGCGCGGCAACTCGGCGGTTGACATCGCACTGTGGGACATTTTTGGCAAGGCCGCCAACATGCCGGTGCACACCGCGCTGGGGGGCAAGAGTCGCGACGCCATTCGCATTTACAACACCTGCGCCGGCTACCAATACATCCGCAGCAACAAAAACCAGACCAGCGCCAACTGGGGTTTGGCCAACGCGGGCGGGCCGTACGAAGATTTGCAGGGCTTTTTGCACCACGCAGACGAGCTGGCAGAGTCGCTTTTGTCCGAGGGCATTACGGCCATGAAGATCTGGCCCTTTGACCCGGCCGCAGAGCGCAGCGACGGCCAGTACATCAGCAACGCCGACCTGGACGCGGCGCTTGAGCCGTTTCGCAAGATTCGCAAGGCGGTCGGCCAGAAAATGGACATCATGGTTGAGTTCCACAGCCTGTGGCGCCTGCCGATGGCGCAGAAAATCGCCCGCGCCCTCAAGGAGTTCAACACCTTCTGGCATGAAGACGCGATCCGCATGGACTCGCTGGATTTGTTGAAGCAGTACGCAAAAGACTGTGACGCGCTGGTCTGTGCCAGCGAGACGCTGAGCTACAAATGGGGCTTCAAAGATTACTTGCAAACCGGCGTAGCCGGGGTGGCCATGCTTGACCTGAGCTGGTGCGGCGGTCTGAGCGAGGCCCGCAAGATTGCCGCCATGGCCGACGCCTGGCAGCTACCGGTGGCCCCGCACGACTGCACCGGGCCGGTGGTCTGGGCCGCGTCCACGCACCTGTCATTGCATGCGCCCAATGCGCTCATTCAGGAAAGCGTGCGTGCCTTTTACACCGGCTGGTACAAAGAGCTTGTGACCGAGCTGCCCAAGGTCGAAAACGGCATGATCAGCCTCAGCAACAAGCCCGGCCTGGGGCTGGAACTGTTGCCCGAGCTGCATCAGCGCCCTGATGCAGTGGTGCGGGTGTCAAAGGCCTGATTCAATAGTCTTGCAACTCGCCCGACAGCAAAACACGCACACCGGGTGGGCCCTCGCGCACAGCTTGCAGCAAGGCGGTGGCCACCTTGCGCACATCCACGGCGCGGTAGTTGGCAGGGATCAGTGGTTTGAGCCATTGCGAGACTGCGAGCGCCAGTTTTTCCCCTGAGCGCAAGGGCTGGCCCAGCGCTGCGCGGTTACCGGCCAGAAACGATGGCCGTGCAATGACCAGCGTGGCCAAGCCCAGGGCGCGCAGCGCGGTTTCGGTTTCGCCCTTGACCCGGTTGTAAAAAATGCCGGACTCCGGGTTCGCACCCATGGCGCTGACTGCTCCTAATTTCGTAGCGCCTGCCGCAATGGCGGCGAGGGCTACAGCCAGAAAAGCATCATGGTCTACGGCACGAAAGGCGGCCTGACTGCCTGCCACCTTGATGGTGGTGCCCAAAGCAATAAAGGCCTCGCTCACGCGGGGCAGCGCGGGCAAGGCCTTGAAGTCAACCGTGTGCTGAATCAGTTTGCGGTGTTGCAGTGCCAGGGGGCGGCGGCCCAGGCAATGGACTGCCGCGACCGAATCATCGGCTAAAAGACCGGCCAGGATTTCCCGGCCCACGAGGCCCGAAGCCCCCGCCACCAGAACGATTCGGTCGGCCACCGCCACCCCCGCCGCCACGTCGGCCGCTGCCGGCCATGCTGTCGATGCTGGTTCGCATCGGGTCGGGTTGGCCTCCGTTGCCGTTGGCGGGTGCGCGGTTTTCATTGCGTCGATTGTGCAGGTTTGTGCGCAGCGGGTCGACATTGCGCGGAATGCTCTCTTCACGCCCGTCGAAGTCGTCGTCACGCGGCGCGCCCTGCAAATGGGCCTGGCGCGGTTGCTGCTGATGCTGTGGCGGGCGGGCCTGCTGTGCCTGGCGCTGTGGCGGGCGCGGCCCGTTGTGGCGGCCACCGCCGTTGCCACCTGCGTTGCCATTGCTGTTGCCCTGACCTGCTGCATGGCGCGGCTTGCCTTGCGGGCCGCCGCGTCCGCCACCACCGGCGCTGCCGTTGCTGGCCTTGTTGTCGCGCACGCGTTGCAGCATTTCGGTCCGCGCGGCCTTGGCCGCTGCGGCCATGACGTCGCGGCTGGGTGGCTTGCCCGCGCCGCCCCAGATGGTCTGGCGGCCCATCGCAATCGGTTCAGCACGCTCGCCGGGTTCCGGGCCAAAGCCTTCAACCACTTTCACTTCAATGTTCTGCTTGGTGAAGCGCTCGATGTCTTGCATGAAGCCTTCTTCGTCCAGGCACACCAGGCTCACGGCCGCGCCGTCGTTGCCGGCCCGGCCGGTACGCCCGATACGGTGAACATAGTCTTCGCTGACGTTCGGGATTTCGTAGTTCACCACGTGCGGCAGTTCGTCAATGTCAATGCCGCGGGCTGCAATGTCGGTGGCCACCAGCGCGCGGATATCGCCGCTCTTGAAGCCGGCCAGCGCCTGGGTGCGCGCGGCCTGGCTTTTGTTGCCGTGCAGCGCCATCGCCTGAATGCCGTTCTTGGTAAGGAACTCGGCCACGTTGTTGGCCCCAAACTTGGTGCGCGTGAACACCAGTACCTGGCTCCAGTTTTGTTCCTGGATGATGTGGGCGAGCAGCGCCTTTTTCTTGCCACGGCCCACCGGATGGATCACCTGGGTGATGCGTTGCACCGTGGTGTTGCGCGGGGTCACCTGAATGCTTTGCGGGTTTTTCAGCAAGCCATTGGCCAGGTCGCGAATTTCGTCGCTGAAGGTGGCCGAGAACAGCAGGCTCTGCTTGTCCTTGGGCACCAGTGCCAGGATTTTCTTCACGTCGTGGATGAAACCCATGTCCAGCATGCGGTCGGCTTCGTCCAGCACCAGAATTTGCACAGTGGACAGGTCCAGCATGCCTTGTTGCTGCAGGTCCAGCAGACGCCCCGGTGTGGCCACCAGAATGTCCACGCCTTTCTTGAGCTTGCTGATCTGCGGGTTCATGCCCACGCCGCCAAAGATGACGGTGGAGGTGAGTTGCAGGTACTTGCCGTATTCGCGGGCCGACTCCTCGACCTGGGCGGCCAGTTCACGGGTTGGTGTCAACACCAGCGCGCGAATGCCGTAGCCGCCGAACTTGTTGGTGGCGCTGCGGCTCATGGTGAGCTGGTGCAGTATCGGCAGCATGAAGGCGGCGGTTTTGCCAGTACCGGTTTGGGCACCGGCCAGAAGGTCGTGGCCTTCGAGCACTGCGGGAATTGCCTGCGCCTGAATGGGGGTGGGGGTTTCGTAGCCTTGCTCGCGCACAGCCTTGAGAATGGCGGGAGCCAGTTTCAGTTCATCAAAATTCATGGTGAGGTGCCCGTCCGGGGCACTGGGGAATCGGCCTGTTTTTGATGCCAGGGCACCAAGCCAGTCATAGGCAGATGGGGTAGTAAGGCGGCGCGTGGTCGGTTGCCACGGCCCCAGCAGGGTGCTGGTGTTGCCCGCTACTGGAGGCGCGCAACAGCCGGTATTGTCGCACGTCTGGCGCTGTCGTGGTGACGCAGCCTGTAAACCGGCGCACAACAGTTGATACCAACGCAGACAAAAAAGTACTGCGCTGTAGTCGACGCGGCCCGGATAATTCACGGCAAAGCGCTGAACAACATGAGCAAGCTACTGCAACTCAGACTGGGTGTTTCGCACGACCCCTCGGCCCTGCAGCCCACCTTGGGTGACTGCATAGAGGCTGTGCTACAGCATTCCGAACGGCTGATGACCGACGTGCTCCAGGGTCTGGAGGCAGTGGTGCTGGTGCCCGGCCCGCGGCGCAGCCATGCCCTGCAAAGCGCCGCCATCCGCAATGCCACCGAAGCCCTGCTGGCCCGCTCAGGCGGGGTGGCGCAGCAGTTTCGTACTGAGCTCACGCGTGAGGTCTATCACGGGGGCGGCAAGGACGACACCGGAACCGAAGCCCTGCGTTTTGAAGACCTGCGGCTGTTTGAAGACGCCGACCTGGACCAGAGCATTGAAGTGGCCCGGGCGCAGCAAGAGGTCTCGCTGGCGGTAGACGACGTGCTGCCGGCGTTTGACGCGCTGGTCAGCACGCTGCTGGGCTGGCGCACCATCCAGCCGGGGCTGAACCCGCTGCGCCCCGACGTGTTTGTGCGGGCGCTACAGGCCTGCCTGGCAAGCGAAGTCAGCGAAACGGCGGCGCGCGAGTCCCTGATTGCCCCAGTGGCGGGTTTGCTGGGCGTCAAGCTCAGCCGCATTTACCGCGAGATCACCGACTGGCTCAAGTCAAGTGGCGTCGAGCCAGCAGTGCCGGTGGGCGGCAAGGTGAACAAGGGCCACGCGGGCACCTCGGTGGTGTCTGACACGGTCGCCAAAACTCTGCTCACCCTGGACCGGCTGCGCAAGCTGCTGGCCGGCGATTTTGATTCGCAGGTGCCCAAGCGCGACTTTGTTCACACTCTGCCGGCCTCGCTGATGGCGCTGCAAGACCTCAAGCAGGTCGAGGCCCTGGTACAGCGGCTGGAGCAGCGCCCGCGTGAACTCCCTCCCGCTGAAGAGCCGGTTGCGCCGGACGCGGAGCCCCTGGTTGGCGACGCCGTGCCCAAGCTGGGCCACCAGCTTGGGGCCGAGGTGGTGCGCCTGATGTTTGACAACCTGGAGCACGACGAGCGCCTGCTGCCGGGCCTGAAGACGCAGTTGCGCGCCATGCAGGGGGCGGTGCTTCGGCTGGCGCGCGAAGACTCGCGTTTCTTCAGTGAGCGCAGCCACCCGGCGCGCCGGTTGCTGGACGTGATTGCCCAGCGCAGCCTGGCCTTCAAGACTGAGTCGCAAGACGGCTGGCGCCCCTTCATGGCCACGGTAGACGACACCGTGCAATGGCTGGCTGGCAAAGTGGTCGACGCCGACGTGGTGGGCGAGTTGATCGACCACCTGCAGGACGCATGGCGTCGGCAGGACGAAACCATACGCCAGCGCAATGCCGAGGCGGTGCGTGCGCTGGCGCATGCCGAGCAACGCAACCTGCTGGCGCAGAAGATCGCGGGCGACTTCAGCCAGCAGATGGACGGGCTCGAGATCGCCGATTTCGTGCGCGACTTCCTGCGCGGTTCGTGGTCCCAGGTGGTGGCGCAGGCCCGGCTGTCGTGCGCCGACGGCTCTGACGACCCGTTTGGTTACCGCGCACTGGTAGACGACCTGGTCTGGAGCGTGCAAAAAAGCACCGCGCGCAGGGCCCGCGGCAAGCGCCTGGCGCAAATGATCCCGGCGCTGGTCGCCAAGCTGCGCGAAGGCCTGGCGCAGATCAATTACCCGCCCGACCTGACCCAGCGTTTTTTTGATGGCCTGGGCGCGCTGCACCACGCCGCGTTGCAGGCGGGCCGGGACGCCGCTGCCCAGGCCGCGGCGCAGGCCGCAGCCGACGCCGCAGAGGCCGCGCCCAGCCAGTTTGCCGAAACCGGTGACGACAGCGTGGACCCGTGGTTGGCCGGCCATGAGGCCAATGAGTCCGGCTATGTGGACGGCGACTCGGTGATGCCCCCTGATCTGGCCCAGCCCGAGCCGCAAGCCGAGGGTCTGGCACCGGCCGGGGCCGGCGAGCTGCGTACCGGGACCTGGGTGGAACTGATGGTCAATCAGCAGTGGCTGCGTGTTGAACTGACCTGGGCCAGCCCGCATGGCACGCTGTTCATGTTCACGTCGTTGCTGGGCACGGCGCACTCGATGTCGCGGCGCACCATGGACCGTTTGCGCGCCCAGGGGATGATCCGGGTGGTGGCCCAGCGCCATGTGGTGGACGAGGCGCTGGACCAGGTCGCCAAGGCGGCCCTTCGCAACAGCCTTTCTGGCAAGTCCTGACCTGCGGCACCGGGGCTGGCCTGATAATCGAGGGTTTGCACAACCGCAACCTCTAAAGTCCAAATGGCCCAGTACGTCTACACCATGAACCGCGTCGGCAAGATCGTGCCGCCGAAACGCCACATTCTCAAAGACATCTCGCTGAGCTTCTTTCCCGGCGCCAAGATCGGTGTGCTCGGCCTGAACGGCTCGGGAAAGTCCACCTTGCTCAAGATCATGGCGGGCGTTGACAAGGAGTACGAGGGCGAGGCCGTTCCGATGCCGGGCCTGAACATCGGCTACCTGCCCCAGGAGCCCAAGCTCAACCCCGAGCACACGGTGCGCGAAAGCGTGGAAGAGTCCATGGGCGAGGTGTTCGCCGCCAAGGCCAAACTGGAGGCGGTCTACACCGCCTATGGCGAGCCCGATGCCGACTTTGACGCACTGGCGGCCGAGCAGGCACGCCTGGAGGCGGTGATTGCCACCGCCGGTACCGATTCGGAGCACCAGCTTGAAATTGCCGCCGACGCGCTGCGCCTGCCGCCATGGGACGCCGTGATTGGGGTGCTGTCGGGCGGCGAGAAGCGCCGTGTGGCGTTGTGCCGCCTGCTGCTGAGCAAGCCCGACATGCTGCTGCTGGACGAGCCCACCAACCACCTGGACGCCGAAAGCGTGGAGTGGCTGGAGGTGTTCCTCAAGCGTTTCAGTGGCACGGTGGTGGCCATCACCCACGACCGCTACTTCCTGGACAACGCGGCCGAGTGGATTCTGGAGCTTGACCGTGGCAACGGCATTCCCTGGAAGGGCAATTACTCCACCTGGCTGGAGCAAAAGGGCGACCGCCTGGCACAGGAGCAAAAGGGCGAGGAGGCGCACGCCAAGGCCTTGAAGAAAGAGCTTGAATGGTCGCGCCAGAACCCCAAGGCGCGCCAGGCCAAGAGCAAGTCGCGGCTGGCCCGCTTTGAGGAATTGAGCGACATCGAATACCAGAAGCGCAACGAGACCCAGGAAATCTTCATTCCCGTGGCCGAGCGCCTGGGCCAGCAGGTGATCGAGTTTCACAACGTCACCAAGTCTTTTGGCGACCGCGTGCTGATCGACAACCTGAGCTTTACCGTGCCACCGGGTGCCATCGTCGGCATCATCGGCCCCAACGGGGCCGGCAAGTCCACTCTGTTCAAGCTGATCGCGGGCAAGGAAAAGGCCGACGCAGGCGAGGTGGTGGTTGGCTCCACCGTCAAGATGGCGTTTGTGGACCAGCACCGCGATGAACTGGCCAACCAGAAAACCGTGTGGGAAGACGTCTCGGGCGGGCTGGACATCATCAATGTGGGCAAGTTCCAGATGGCCAGCCGTGCCTACTGTGGCCGCTTCAACTTCAACGGCGGCGACCAGCAAAAGCGCGTCGGCACACTGTCGGGCGGCGAGCGCGGCCGGCTGCACCTGGCCAAGACACTGATTGCCGGTGGCAACGTGCTGATGCTGGACGAACCGTCCAACGACCTGGACGTGGAAACCCTGCGTGCGCTGGAAGACGCGCTGCTCGAATTTGCCGGCAGCGTGATGGTGATCAGCCACGACCGCTGGTTCCTGGACCGCATCGCCACCCATATCCTGGCGGCCGAGGGCGACAGCCAGTGGACCTTCTTCAACGGCAACTACCAGGAGTACGAAGCCGACAAGAAGAAGCGCCTGGGTGAAGAAGGTGCCAAGCCCAAGCGGATGCGCTACAAGGCGCTCAAGTAAGCGCGCAGAAAAGGCCACCGAGCATGTCCGAACCCTCGTCGCAGCGCTATCAGGCCCCTTTTCGGGCTTGCATGACCGAGGCAGCGAAGCGGGGGGCTCATTTGATGGACCATCTGGTCGAGGCGGCACGTGGGTCGATGCAGCAGCGCGGCGACAACGCCGAGGCGTTGCGGCTGCTTCTGCAACACCGCAGCCGGCTGTGCGAGGCCTACCCCGATGCGCTGCTGGCCGAGTTCAGCGCTGCGCTGACGGGCCAGTTTGGCCAGGTCGAAAGCGGCAAGCTCAGTTTTGATTCGCTGGAACTCATGGATGAAAACCTGGTCCAGGAAAGCGTGGAAGTTCTGCGCGCCCAGCAGGCCACACAAAATGCGGTGGAAAACGTCCTGGGTGAGTTCACCGCACTGGTATGCGCCGCGCAAGGCATCAAGACCGTGCAGGCAGAACGCAATCCGCTGCGCCCCGAAGTTTACGTGCGCGCCTTGCGTAGCGTGCTCGCCGCGACCGGTGTACCCGCTGTACAGCGAATGGTCTGGATGCAGCATTTCGGTGAAGTGCTTGGGCCATTGCTGGCTCGCGACTATGTGCATCTGTCAGGCCAGTTGCGGGCCCAAGGCATCGAGCCGGCCAGTTTCAGCGTGGTCAATCTGGTACCCAACGTGGGAGTTGTCCGGCCTGTTGCGGATGCTGATACCTTGCTCACCGTTCGCCAGTTGCGCAAGCTGCTCGCCGGAGAGCTTGACACGCATACCGACTCATTTGAATCGCAGTTTGCGCGCGAATTCGAAGCCGGAAGCCGCGAGTTTCCGGCCGAATTTTCGCCCACTGTGCCTGCGGCCTTTGAAGCGCTGCAGGAGATGAAGCAGGTCAACGTCGTCATGAAGCGACTGGCGCACGACAAAGACCCTGCGGGTGAGCCGGTCGATGGCACAAGCGCGCTGCGCCAGCAACTACGTGCACAGGCCAACCTGGGTCAGGCCCTGGGCCTGGAGGTTGTCAGCTTGATGGTCGACAACCTGGCAACCGACCCGCGTTTGCTGCCCGAAGTGCAGGCGTTGGTGCGGGCGCTGGAACCTGCGCTGCTACAACTGGCCCTGGTGGACCCGCGTTTCTTCAGTGACAAGCGCCACCCGGCGCGACAAATCCTTGAGCAACTCACCCAGCGCAGCCTGGCGTGGCCAACCGCCCAGTCTGCGGGATTTTCGGCGTTCATGAAGCCCGCACGCGAGTGCGTGGAGGTGCTCCTGAAGACCCGAACGACCGGCGCCGAACCCTTTGCGTTTGCGCTCAAAGCGCTGGAGGAAGTCTGGAGCGATCTGCAAAAGCGTGAACGCCGCAAGCGTGAGAAGGCGGTACGCGCGTTGGTACAGGTTGAGCAACGCAACATGCTTGCCGAAAAAATTGCCAAAGATCTGCAACGACGCGCCGAAAGCGCTGGCGCACCGCGCGGCATTGTGTACTTTGTGGCCGGTCCCTGGGCGCAAGTGATCGCGCAGGCCCGGCTTAGCGACACTTCTGGGCAGGCAGATCCCGCTGGCTATGAAGACCTGGTTACCGATTTGCTTTGGAGCGCAATTCCGGGTGCTGCGTCCGCTAACCCGGTGCGCCTTGCGCGGATTGTGCCGGGCCTGATCGCCCGGTTGCGCGAAGGGCTGGACAGCATCGGCTTTTCGAAAACAAAGTCCGCGCGCTTTTTTGTCGAACTGCAAGCGCTGCATGCCCAGGGAGCACGTGCCGCGCACGACGCTACTGTCTACCACAATTCACTGCTTGGAGGCAGCGGCGACTCCGGGCTTTGGCTGGCACCCTCAGAGGCGCAGCAGTCTGGTTTTGTGGAAACGCAACGCGTGTCCGAGGTATCGGAGCCGTTGCTTGCCACAACCCAGTTTGACGCCGAGCCCGCTGCCAACGAGTCGCTGGCAGGCCTGGCACTGGGCGCCTGGGTTGAGTTGAGGATAGATGATGTCTGGACACGCACCCAGCTAACCTGGGACAGCCCGCATGGAACCTTGTACATGTTCACCAACGCCGATGGCGTTCATCACTCGATGACGCGTCAGTCTCTGGAGCAGCTCAAGGCCGGCGGCAATTTGCG
>CALROG020000001.1:130000-182600 GCA_943369755.1 Ramlibacter sp. 2FC | reverse complement strand
CCGCTTCGCGCCAGGCGGCACTCGGCGGGGGCGATCTCTGTGGCGGCGAGGAGCGCAGAGCCGGGGGCGGCGCGCGCAGCGCGTTTCGTTTCTGACCCGCTGCGGCTGTTTGAGCGGCGTGAGCGCAGCGAACAAAGCGAGTTCCGCAGCGCGCCCCCGGCTCGAGCACCGCAGCGCAGTTGGCGCAACTCGCCAACCGCCACAGTGTGAGCCCCCGCCGAGTGCCGCCTGGCGCGAAGTGCGCAAGAGGCAAGAAGCGTAACCAAGAGGGCCTTAATCATCTTCAGTACGGTAGCTGTTGCGGCCGCTTGGCCGAGATCACCTGCGTGTTGACGCCGGCCCAGCCCAGGCCGCCGAACAGCCGGGCGTGCTCAATCTTCACGCAGCGGTCCATCACCACCGCCAGGCCGGCGGCGCGGGCCTTGGCTGCGGCGGCCTCGTTCACCACGCCGATCTGCTGCCACAGGCACTTCGCGCCAATGGCAATCGCCTCGTCGGCGATCGGGCCGATGTCTTCGGTCTTGCGGAAGCAGTCCACCATGTCGATGCGCTCGCCGCGCGCGGCCAGTGCCTGCGCGGCGGCGGTCAGCGTCGGGTAGCAGGGCTCACCCAGAATTTCAGCCGCCTGCGGGTTGACCGGCACGATGCGCCAGCCATGCGCCTGCATGTATTTGGCGGCAAAGAAACTGGGCCGGTGCCAATGCGGCGACAAACCCACCACGGCGATGGTTTTGCAGGTGGCCAGAATGTGGCGCAACTCGCTGACGGTGCTCATGCGCAGAGTGTACGCATGCGCACCGCACAAATGCTCAGGACTTGTACTTGACCGAGCAGCCATACGGCTGCGTGGTGCTGGCGCTCAGTGGCTTGCCGGCCAGCGCCTCGCCCACAGCCAGCTTCACGTAGTTGGTGGCCTTGGGGATGTCGCTGGCGCTGGCCGACGGAATGCTGTCAATGCCGCCGGCGTAAATCAGCTGCCCTTGCGGGTTGACGATGTACATGTGTGGCGTGGTGCGTGCGCCGTAGGCCTTGCCCACCGTGCCTTCTTCGTCCATCAGCACCGCGCTGGGGGCAGATTTACGCTCCTGCTTCCAGGCCACCAGTTTGGCGGGCTCCAGGTAGTCGCGGTGGGCTTTTTCGGTGCTGTTGATGGCCAGCCAGACCACGCCCCTGGCGGTGGCGTCTTTCTGGGTGGTGGGCATGTTGCCGCTGTTGTAGTGCTTCTGCACAAACGGGCAGTTGGGGTTGGTCCATTCCAGCACCACATGCTTACCCTTGAAGTCGCTCAGCTTGACGGTTTTGCCGACAGCGTCTTTGAGCGTGAAGTCGGGCGCAGCCTGGCCCACGGTGGCGGCGGCGTGGGCGCTGCCTGCGGCCAGGGCCAGCACGGACAGCAGCGATGAAAGAGCAACAAAGGTACGACGAAACATGGTGTTTTCTCCTAAAGCCTGGCAATGACGGAACGCACTTCCTCCACCCCGAGAATCTCTGACAGCACCACTGGCGCGCTGCCTTTTTTGTAAAACACATACACCGGCACACCGTTGCGGCCGAGCTGGGCCAGCGCGGCGGTGATGGCCGGGTCCCGGCGGGTCCAGTCGGCGCGCAGCAAGGCGACGTTTTTGCCCGCCAGGTCGGCCAGCACCGCCTGGTGGCTGAGGGTGGTGTTCTTGTTGTACTGGCAGGTCACGCACCAGGCGGCGGTGAAGTCCACAAACACCGGTTGGCCGGTGGCCACCAGTTGTTCAACCCGCCCGGGCTCCCAGGGCTGCCAGCCCGCCGCTTGCGCGATCGGTGCCTGCGCTGCGGGCTGTGTGATGTATTGGCCTGTAGCCCTCACCAATACTGCGAGAGCCACTATCGAAAATATAGCAAGTGCCAGCCGCGTGCGGCCTCGCAGCGTGAACGCCCAGACCACCAGCGCCAGCGCCACCAGCAGCAGCAGCAGCGCACCCGCGCCGTCAATGCCGGTTTGCTGGCCCAGCACCCAGACCAGCCAGACCACGGTGGCAAACATCGGGAACGCCATCAGGCGGCGAAAGGTGTCCATCCAGGCCCCAGGGCGGGGCAGGGCGCGTGCCACGGCGGGCACGCAGCTGGCCAGCAGGTAAGGCAGGGCCAGGCCCAGGCCCACCACCGCAAAAATTGCCAAGGCCTGGGGGGCGGGCAGCGTGGCGGTGAGCCCGACCGAGGCCCCCATGAACGGCGCAGTGCAGGGCGAGGCCACGGCCACCGCCAGCACGCCGGTCAAAAAGGCGTCTGCCGCCGGGTGGCGCGCCTGCAAGCTGGCCACCGACGACGGCAGCACGCTGCCAAACTCAAACAGGCCGGCCAGGTTCAGGCCAATCACGGTAAACAGCGCAGCCAGCCCGGCCACCACCAGCGGTTGCTGCAACTGAAAGCCCCAGCCCACCGCCTCGCCCGCCGCGCGCAGGCCCAGCATCAGTGCGCCCAGGGCCATAAAGCTGAGCACCACGCCAGCGGTGTAGGCGATGCCGCTGATGCGTTGGCGGCGCTGGTCGTTGGTGTGCTGGCTGAAGCTCACCACCTTGATCGCCAGCACCGGGAACACGCAGGGCATCAGGTTCAGGATCAGCCCGCCCAGCAGGGCCCCCAACAGCGCCGCCATGAAGCCCAGCGAAGGGGCGGGTGCCGCCGCCGCATTGGCCTGCAATGCCGCTGCAAGCGCGGGCGACACAGCAGCCGGTGCCGCCACTTTGGGCCAGTCGCCCAACACCTTCAGCTCGGCCCGGTAGCCCTGGCCATCTGCCGCCAGCACTACCGGCATCAGGCTGGGGCTGTTGCTGCGCTGGGCCGCCAGCGGCACCCGGGCCGTCCATTCGGCGCCGTTCCAGGCCTGCGTCCATTGCGCGGCTGTTTCAATGACTTCAGGCGTTTCGGGGAACAAGTCCAGCGTCTTGCCGCGCAAGCTCACCGGCAGGCCCTGCACGCTCAGGCGGATGGCGTTGCCGTCAATCTGTACCTTGCTGGCCGGCAACACGCCGGTGGCGGGCAACAGGGGCCGGGGCTGGGCCTTGAAGGCTGCGTCAAAGGCGCCGCCGTGCAGCGCCGTGGTGCTTCGTGCCGACAGCTTGAGCGTGAACTCGCCTTCTTCCGGAATGCATTCTTTTTTGCAAACCAGCCAGGCGGCCTTGAGCTTGAATTCCAGCTCGCCGCTGAGCAGGCCGGGCTTGAACTCGGGCCCGATGGTCAGCGGCACCGGCAGCAGCACCGTGCCCTCGTAGCCGTAGTTGGCCAGATTGCCAATCGGGATTTTTTTGGGCAGCGGCCAGGCAATCTCGCCCGCGCTCACGCCCGCAGGCAGCGTCCAGTTCAGCACCGTGGGCAGGCCGGAGTCGCCGGAGTTCTTCCAGTAGGTGTGCCACTCGGGCTGGTGGGTGATTTGCAGGCCAACCCAGACCGGCTTGCCCGGGCCCACGCCCTCGGGCGCGTGGGCCAGCAGCTCGGCCCGCACCTGGTCGGTCACAACCACTGATTTAGGGCTGTTTTGGGCTACAGCCCGCGTGGATGCTGCGGCACCCACTATAAAAACTATAGCGACAAGAAGGCGTGAAAAGTTCATTGCCAAGGTGGGAGCCGTTGCAGGGGCCCGAAGTTCCTTACGCAAAGCCCAGCACCACCCGCCGCGTGGTGGCGCTTTTCTTCTCGATCTTGGTCACCACCACCGCGCCAATTTCGCCGGTGTTGGCCACATGGGTGCCGCCGCAGGGCTGCAGGTCGATCTGCTCGGTGCTGCCGATCTTGATGGTGCGCACCACGCCGCTGCCGCGCGGCGGGCTCACGCTCATGCTTTTCACCAGCGCCGGGTTGGCGTCCAGCTCGGCGTCAGTGATCTGGCCCACCGTCACCGGGTGGCCGGCCGCCACCAGCGCGGCAATGCCCGCCGTCAGCGCGTCTTTGTCCAGCGGCTCGGTCATGTTGAAGTCCAGCCGCGCGTAGTCGGGCGTGATGGAGCAGCCGTTCACCAGTTGCGGCACCAGGTGGCACAGCAGGTGGGTGGTGGTGTGAAAGCGCATCAGCCGGTGCCGCCGGGCCCAGTCGATGCGCGCCGTCACGGCATCACCTTGCTTCAATTTTGATAGTGCCTCACGCATATCTGGTGCGGGCTGGTGGCAGATTTCATTTGTGGGCTTGCCTTCTGCGTCCTTGCCCTTGCGGGTGTCGGCAATGGCAATCTGGGTGCCGTCGGCCAACACCAGCCAGCCACTGTCGCCGGCCTGGCCGCCGCCCAGCGGGTAGAACACGGTGCGGTCCAGCACGATGCCAGCCTCAGAAACGGCCAGCACGGTGGCGGTGCATTCAACAAGGTAGGCGTCTGCGCGAAACAGGTCTTGGGTCATGCGCTGGATGATATGACGCGCCCGGCGCGCTCAGGCCCCGTGGCACTTCTTGTACTTCTTGCCGCTGCCGCAGGGGCAGGGGTCGTTGCGGCCCGGTTCGGCTACCTTGCGCACGGTTTCAACCCGCGGGCCCATGCTGCGCCAAAGCTGGCGCAGGTCATACACCGCCCAGATGGCCGCGCCAAACGCGTCTACCCGCTGCTGGCTGACGCTGGGCGGGCCGTTCTCGTCGTACATCGACAGCGCCGGTGTTGCGCTGTCGTCTTCGGTCAGGGCCACGATGCAGCTCAGCGACTCGTCCAGCATGGTGGCGGCGTCAGCGTCGCGCGGGGGTTGCCATTCATCGGGCCAGTTTTCCACCGCATACATGAAGCCCAGCGCCCACACCTGGCCAAACGCGGGCAGGGTGTCCAGCGGCGTGGTGTCGGGGTCGCGCTGGTCTTGCGGCAGCGCCAGAATGGCGCCGCGCGTGTCCAGCACCTCGGGGTGAAAGGTGCGCTCGTCGTCCATGGTTTCTACCGGCGCGTCCAGCGCCGCCACCAGCTCGGCCCAACGGCGACGCCAGCGCAACACAAACTCCATGTGTTGCATCGGGTTGAAGCTGTCGCCCAGCAGCACCGGCCAATAGTCTTCAGGCGCAATCGGGCGGCGGGTGCACACCAGGGCGGCCATGAAGCCTTCACAAAACTCCCACTGGGGAATTTCTTCGTCGTGTTCGCGCAGCGTGTCCAGCACCGCGTCTTGCGCGTCAAAATCTTCCGGGGTCAGGGGTTCTGTGGGCGGTGGCGTCGGGTTGGGGGTGGGGGTGAGGGCGGTCAAGGTTGCAGCCTTTGTGAGCGGGTTTTAGTGCCAATTATGGCTGTAGCCCGCATACAAGCTGCGTCACCCACTATAAAATTTATAGCAATGCGGGTGCTCTGCGCTGCCCGCCGCGGAACTATTGCCCCTGCTGCCACACTGACACGCATGAAGCGCCGCACCCTCTTGCAAGTGGGCCCCGCCCTGGCCTGTGCCAGCGCCTGGGCCCAGCAACCGCAGCCGCTGCTCAAGCGCGTTCCGTCGTCGGGCGAACAGATTCCCGCCGTGGGCCTGGGCAGCTGGATCACCTTCAACGTGGGCGACGACGTGCAGGCGCGCGCCACCTGCACCGAGGTCATGCGCCAGTTTTTTGCGGCGGGTGGGCGGCTGGTGGATTCGTCACCCATGTACGGCTCTTCGCAGGGCGTCATTGGCGAAGGCCTGCACAAGCTGGGCATGCCGCGCCAGGCCTTTTCGGCTGACAAGGTCTGGACATCGGGCGACGGCGCGGCCCAACTGGAGGCGTCGCGCAAGCTCTGGCGGGTGCCTCGCTTTGACCTGCTGCAGGTGCACAACCTGCTGGCCTGGGAGCGGCAGTTGCCGCTGCTGCAGGCGATGAAGGCGGCCGGGCAACTGCGCTACGTGGGCATCAGCACATCAGAAGGGCGGCGGCACACCGAGCTGGAGCAGATCATGCGCAGCCAGCGCATCGACTTTGTGCAGCTCACCTACAACCCGCTGGACCGCGAGGCCGAGCAGCGCCTGATGCCGCTGGCACAGGAGCGCGGCATTGCCGTGCTGGCCAACCGGCCGTTTCGCGAAGGTGCGCTGCTGCGGCAACTGCAGCGCCACCCGCTGCCCGGCTGGGCGAAAGAGATCGACAGCACAAGCTGGGCGCAGGTGGTGCTGAAGTACATCGTCACCCACCCGGCCATCACCTGCGCCATCCCCGCCACCAGCCAGCCGGCCCATGTGCGCGAGAACATGGCCGCTGCCACCGGCCGCCTGCCCGACGAAGCGTTGCGCCAGCGTATGGCGCAACACATTGCAAGGCTCTGAACCGTGTCCGAGTGGTGGACCTACCGGCTGTCTGATTTTTTGATGTTCTCGCCCGCGGTCTATGCCCGCATGGTCGAGCGCTACCAGCGCGAACTGGCGCCGCTGCCCTGGCTGCTGCTGGCGCTCGGCCTGGGGTTGGTGGGCCTGGCGGCGCTGCGCAAGCCCTGGGCGGCGCGTGCGGTGCTGCTGGTGCTGGCGGCGCTGTGGGCCTGGGTCGGCTGGGCGTTTTTGTGGCAACGCTATGCGCAGATCAACTGGGCCGCCGCTTATGTGGCCGTGGCGTGGTGGCTGCAGGCGGTG
Organism: Ramlibacter sp. 2FC; assembly: GCA_943369755.1. Taxonomy (GTDB): domain Bacteria; phylum Pseudomonadota; class Gammaproteobacteria; order Burkholderiales; family Burkholderiaceae_C; genus CALROG01. Next base: position 176,082 of record CALROG020000001.1, on the reverse strand, counting down.
CTGCTGGCAGGGGTGGCAATGGCGCCGGCCGTGAAGCGCCCGGCGCAGCCCGCACACTACCTGGGGTGGGCGCTGGCAGCCGCAGGCCTGTTGCTGTACCCCGTGCACGGCCAGGCCTTCGGCCTCATGCCCGGCCCCACCGCCCTGGCCACGTTGGGCCTGCTGTGGATGCTGCGGCCGCGCGGTGCCGCCTGGCTGTGCGGCCTGCCGGTGCTGGCGCTGGTGGCAGAGGCGCTGACGCTGTGGATGTTCTACACGCCGGGTTAAGCCAGCCGCCGGAACCACAACACCGACAGCCCGCCAGCGGTGGCCGCCAGCAGCGCGCCCAGCAGGGCCAGCAGGGGCGCGAGCTCGGTCTCGCGCCGCACCACCTGCATCTGCGAACCCAGCGTGGCATAAATGTCGCGCAGCTTGTCGCTGGAATCCGCCTGGTGGTAGTCGCCGCCAGTGCGCCGGGCCACCTCGCGCAGCGTGGGCTCGTCGAGCTGCAGGTACATGGCCAGGCCCTCGGTGTCAAACGAGCCGCCGCCGTTGGCATTGCCCAGCCCCACCACATGAATGCGCACGCCGCGGTCGGCGGCCATCTTGGCGGCTTGCAGTGTGTCGATGCCGGTGGTGCGGCGGCCGTCCGTCAGCAAAATGATCACCGCCGACGCATAAGAGCCCGGTGCCACTGGCGTGATTTCTTTGGGCGGCGGCTTGACCTTGTCGTCCAGGCTGCGGGCGCGGGGCTTGTTGCTGTTGTTGCCGCCGTTGTTGCCACCGTAGGGGCCAAACGTCATTTCACCCAGGTCAATGCCGTGGTCGGGGAACAGCTCGGCCAGGCTCATGGCAATGGCGCTGCCTATGGCTGTGCCGCGCTGCATCTGGATGCCGTCAATCGCGGCCACCACCGTCTCATGCTCCAGCGTGGCGGCCTGCGCCACCTGGGTGCTGCCGGCAAAGGTGACCAGCGCCACCTCCACATTCTTGGGCAGGTCTTTCAGGAACAGCTTGGCGGCGTCTTGCGCGGCCTTCATTCGGGTGGGCTTGACGTCATTGACGCGCATGCTCAAAGAAATGTCGATGGCCAGCACGATGGTGGTGCGGGCCCAGGGCAGCGGCACCTTGGCCACCGGGCGCGCGGCCGCAAACAGCAGCGCCGCGCATGCCAGCAACAGCAGGACAGGCGGCACATGCCGGCGCCAGCTACGCCCGGCCATGGCCGCACGCACGGTGCCCAAATGGCTGAACCGCATCGCCACCTGGGTTCGCCGGCGCAGCAGCCACAGGTAAGCCACCGGCAGTAGCGGCAGCGCCAGCATCAGCCAAAGGTATTGGTGCCACTGAAAAAACATGCAGGCTGCCCGGTGTGTGGGTGGGGTGGTGGCGGGGCACGAGATTTACCCGCAGTGCAGCAATATCGTGCCTGCGAAGCGGGCGGCGTGCAACCGGCGGGCCGGGAAGGCCCCAAAACAGGCCCGTTGGCTGCGCCATCGCCCTGGTTCATGTATTGGACAAAATACGAGTTTTGTCTAAAATTAACAAAATGGACAAAGTTACCGCCTCCGCCGCCAAACAGAACTTCGGCCAGGTGCTGGAGCGCGCGGCCCTGGCACCGGTGGGCATTGAGCGGCACGGCAAGCTGGTGGCGGCGCTGGTGCCGCCGCACTGGCTGGCGCGTGCGCCCGCGCTGGACGAGCGCCACCGCGCCCGCGAAGCGCAGCAGCGCGTGGAGCTGGCGCGGCTGATGGCGCACCAGCGCATTGGCATTACCCTGCTGGCCCACAAGAGTGGGCAGAAGGCCCTGCTGGCCGCGGCCCGGCGTGAAGTGCAGCGCTGGGCCGCGCAACACCTGTGCAGCCAGGACTACATCAGCCGCTGGACGGAATGGCTTGCGCTGCCCGTGGCCGAGCTGGTGGAGCGCATGTGCTCCGACGCGGAAGGCTGGGGCCCGGCCATGCGACAAAACTCCCCCTTTGCGGCGGTGCGGCGATGAACCTTGACGCCCTGTTTGCGCTGCTGGCCGAGGCCAGAAAACTCTGCGGCCACAAAGACTACGTTGTCATCGGCAGCTTGTCGGTGTTGGGCATGTCGGAGGTGGCGGCCATCCCGGCGGACATGACGCTGTCTATCGACGCCGACTGCTACACCCAGGCCGACCCTGGCCGCGCGCTCGACCTGCAGGCCGCTTTAGGCGAGGGCAGCCCCTGGCATGTGGCGCACGGCATTTACCTGGACCCGGTCAACCCCCACCTGCCCACTTTGCCCGACGGGTGGCAAGCGCGCCTGATTCCACTGGCGCGCCAGGGCGTGGTGGCCCACTTTCTGGAGCCGCACGACGCGGCTGTGTCCAAGCTGGCACGCGGCGAGCCGCGCGACCTGCGCTGGGTGCGGGCCGGTGCCCGCGCCAACCTGCTGGCCCTGCCCACCGTGGCGCTGCGCATGCAAAGCACCACATTTCTGGACGATGCTGAGCAGCGCACCGCGCGCGCCCGGCTGGGCGAACTGCGCGATACGCTACAGCCCGCGCCCTGAAAGCCGCCTCATCCAATCTCAATTGCCGCGCTTGCCATTGGCCACGCAATTGGGTGGGGAGGTTGTATAGCTTTTGAGGATTGTTTTGAGCTCGCCTTCATGCTTGAGCAACAAATTTTTGTCATCAGACGCGAACCATATGAAGTGAGATTCTTTTCCTTGATTCACGTAACCGTACAGAAGATGATCGGTACCGTAGTTTGCGTAGTGGTCCCCAGCTTTCTTACAGCCGGAAGCCAGGAAATATGGGGCCGGCTTGCCAGCTTCCGTGCTAACCGTCCCGCGCCGTTCGATAGTGCATTGCCGCTGGATGGGCGTAGCCCATCCGCCGTTTTCGTCGCGTCCGCTCCAGAAAGTGGTGCCGCTGAGGAAGATCACCGCCGACTTTCCTGAAAACCCTTTTGGGATCATTCCATCAGTCCCCGCATAGGTATCGGGCATCCATTTGTTCTGCTCGGTTCGAAAAGCAAACAGGCACCCTTCAAGCCCGGAGACGATCTGGCGCCATTCAGTGGGTTTAGGCCTGAGCATCGACACGCTGATTGCCACGGCAAACACTGTGCCTGTTGCGACCATGACCCACTTGAAACAAAGCCAGCAGGCTCGCAGTAGCCGATTCAAGGTTTCTTCTCCGCTGCGGCGGCCATGGCCGCACCTGCAATGGCCGCCGCTTTCCGGACGGCTTCATCATGACTCGCAGCAGAGGCGGCTTCGGCCCGCGCGATCTCTTCGGGGGTGGTAGGTATCGGCGGTGGCTCTGTGAATTGGAACGGGCATTGATGCTTGAACGACTTGAGTATGCTGGTCAACTGCGGGCGGTAACTGTTGAGTGCATCTTCGCCGGGCGCATGCAGGGCCGCACCCAAAACAACCCAATAGCCGGGAATAGTTCCATACAGGAAAGCTCCCCCAGGGTCTTTGGCACCAGATGCGGGCGGGCGGCATTGAACCACCTGGAGTCGAATTTGTTGTCCTCCGCCAGTTACTTCCTCACCCACGTCGCGCGCCGAGCAGTTTTTCACGTTGAACAACGCCGGCAAGGGGTCACTGCGTGACCCGCGCCGTGCGGCCGGGAAATGCAGCAATACATTCTCCGCTTTGCGCAAGGGGTTGGTCGATTTGAGGGTGTAGGTGTTGCGCCAGGCTGCGGAAGCCTCCCATAGACCAGGGATATCAAACGAATACTGGCATGAGACCTGCTCGAATCGGTGCGTCACCGTCTGGTGTGCAGCCCTGTTGTCAGTTACCCACCGGAAGGAAAGTACGACCGTGCCGACTACGCCCAGCGTGAATGCTCCCCACACGTACAGCGCTCTCAATGTCCTCAGCATCATGCCCCTCCCTTGGTGCGCGATTTTTCTGTTTGCGCAGCATACCGCCTTTGCCGTCCATTACATTCGTTCGCATGACAAACGTCACCGGATCCCGACGGCACGGCCACTTCACCCCCGTAGAACTCCACCACGCCAGCCGCCTCATCAACCACGGCCCCACGGTGCTGGTGACCACGGCCCACGCCGGGCGGCGCAACATCATGGCGGCGGCGTGGAGCATGCCGGTGGAATTCTCCCCGCCGCGCATTGCCATCGTCATTGACAAAAAAACATTCACGCGCGAGCTGATGGCCGGGAGCGGCGCGTTTGCCATCTGCCTGCCCGGCACCGCGCTGGCGGGGCTGACGTATGCCGTGGGCAGCACCAGCGGGCGCGACGAAGACAAGTTTGCGCGCCACGGCCTGCAGGCGCGGCCCGGCCCCGTGCTGGGCATGCCGGTGCTGGAAGACGGCTGCGCCGCCTGGCTGGAATGCCGCCTCATCCCCGAGCCGCACACGCAAGACGCCTACGACACCTGCTTTGCCGAGGTGGTGGCCGCCGCAGCCGACGCGCGCATTTTTGCGAACGGCCGGTGGGACTACCGGCCAGACAACGCCGCGCTGCAAACTATCCACCACCTGGGCGCCGGCAACTTTGTGCGCGCGGGCGGCGTGGTGCGGGGGGTGCCATGAGCCTGCTGCAGCGCCACCTGCCGCGCCACGACTTTGCCGAGACGCACCACATCACCATCAACGCGGCGCCCGCCGCCGTGCTGGACGCCGTGGCCCGGGCCGACTTGTCAGACGACCCGCTGGTGCGCACCCTGCTGCAGTTGCGCGGCCTGCCGCTGCGGCTGCGCCAGCGCCTGGGTGTGCGCGAGAGCGTGGGCCCCGCACCGGCGCAAGACATGTGGGGCGGCTTTGGCCTGCACCGCTTCACCCCGCTGGGCCGCGATGGGGATAGGGAAATCGCCTGGGGCCTGGCCGGCCGCTTCTGGGAGGCATCGGGCGGCCTGGTGAGCCTGCCCGGTGCCGAGGCGTTTGAGCGCTTCCGCCAGCCCGGCCACGCCAAGCTGGTGATGACCTACATCGCCGAGCCCCAGCCCGACGGCCGCACGCGGCTGACCACCATCACCCGCGTGGCCTGCCCCGACGCCGCCACCCGCCGGCGCTTTGCGCCCTATTGGTATTTGATCCGGCCGGCGAGCGGGTTTATTCGCGGGCGGGCGTTGCGGCGGGTGAAGAAGATGGTGGAAGGTGGTTGATTTGCAGGGGTTTTCAGGGTGAATTTGATTTTTCGAGTTTTCTCCTGAAAACGCAGATTGCATTCAATGCTGCGTATCCGTGAACTCTTGGCGAAACGCATCTGCAAATGCGGGGTGGCCGCTGACTGTCAGAGTTAGCGTGATGCGTTCCTTCACGACGGCAGGCAACAGCACCTGCGCGCGCTGCGCGTCCCAAGTGATGGCCAACGGCGCACCTGCTGAGTCCGTGGCCTGTAGGTCAAACATCCAATCGTCCGCGTCGCCCTGATCGCTCGCGCTCGATGGTGGGCCGAACAGGTGGGTGGACCAGGTAAGCACTGACTGCACCTCGGCCAGCAAGGCCGGGACGCTATCGGGCAAGGCCGATGCCATCGAGTCAAACGCACAGGCACCGGATTCCTCGTCTGTGGCGTCGAAAAGCAGATAGCTTAGTAGCTGCGTCATGGTGCAAGGAGCATATGTCCGCTTTGGGTCGAAAGCGGACGTCGTCGCCCTGTGGGCCTCTTCGCCTACAGACAGAATGAGTATCGGACGAATCATGCCGGTTTTAGCCCGAGACTCTTCAACAGTTCAAGGTTCCACGCCCCTGCATGATTTATCCGGGCGGACTCCTAGTAGTGACGCACCACTGACACGTATTTTTTTGCAAACTCCAGCACGTCCAAGACCGCTTTCCATTCGACACTGTTGCGTTCGCCGTAGAGATATATCAACGGGTTGACGTAGGGAATGTGCTGCTCGTTCTCCGACACATCGAATCGAACCTTTTGAGCGTGGATGATCTTGTTGCAAGCTTCCCGCAGCGAGAGCTCAGATTCGCCCTTCTTGGCGTCAGTGAGCGTTCCGCATGCACCTCCGACGAAGTCGAACACACCTTCCTGCAGATCGTCGATGACACGGGCATTGACGGCGACCGACAGCAGGATCCGTGTTATCTCGGCTTCCTCACACTCTTGCAAGCAGTCGATTACGTCATTCCCGGGCGTGTCGTCGTCGCGCAGTTCCGCAAATCGTTTGCTCGCGAGGAAGATGCAGACAAGCCGATGAATCTCCAGGATGGCCAGCTTCGAGTCGGGCCTAAAGCCCTCGGGAAAGATGCCAGCGCCTTGGGGAATTTTTTCGGGCATCGCGGCCTCCGGTGAGAGCTCCAATCTTAATTGGGAGCGGAGCAACGGCACATAGGAATTCGAGGCACTGTTTAATTCGGGGAACGTCGCGGCCGCCAACCGTAACGGGATGACTGCTTTCGGCCAGAAGCAGACATTCGCCCCGATGTAGGGGCTTGCCGTCCGGGCAGGGGGCCACTATCTAACGTTTTGGAGCCATGAGCTTCTCCGCTTGCAATGGCTGGAGCGTAGAAAGCTGAAATGTAATTGCCCCATACGTCAAAGTTTGTGCTTGAACGTTGATGCTCCCAGCATGCTTTGCCAGAGCTACGAGCACCGGACGCGCATCTTGAACGAACAAGCCCGACCAGTGCTTCCTTTGAACAGCGACAACCTTGAAAGTCATCGATTCTCCAAGTCGAACGATGACCTCACATCCGCCCGGCTTGCACTTTGGCTCCTTCTCTTTGGCGTATGGCTCGTCCCAAGTGAGCATCACCTCAAAAGGTCGCTTCGAATAATTGCCTACTTGAAGGTAGCCGTGGAGAACACCGGCGACTTTGGCGGAGGTGTCAGCGAATTTTTTGCTCATCAGGGTTGCAGCAGGGTAGAGGTCGCCAGACTCGACGTCAGCGGTTTGCTGATAGTCCCAAGTTCGCTGAGCTGTAACCTCGTTTGAGGTTGCGCTGTAAGCGCTCGATGTGACCAGGCCTGCGAAAGAGGCCAATAAAGCTGCACCTCGACGCGCTACAAATGGGGCTCGGCGTAAATACATTTCATCTCCGTGACGATAGAGGAATTGGTGTTGACCTTGTACCATGCGTGCTCGCAGCAGTACTAGTCGGGTAGGTCCAGCCTGACCGACGAACACGTAACGCGAATGGGTCAATACATTCGCCGAGTGACAAGTGCGATGACTGCTTTCGGTCAAAAGCGGACACTCAGATATCTACGCCCCCGGCAACGGCAGCGCCGTCTTGTACCGCACCTGCTTCAGCGCAAAGCTGCTGCGTATCTTCTCAATCCCCGGTATCGGCGTCAGTTGCTCCAGGATGAAGCGCTCCAGCGCGGCCATGTCGGCCACGGCCACGCGGATCAGGTAGTCGCTGTCGCCGGTCATCAGGTAGCACTCCATCACCTCGTCGTGCTCGGCAATGCGCCGCTCAAACTCGGCCAGCGCTTGCTTGCTTTGTTCCTTCAGGCTGATGTTGATGAACACATTGAGCCCCAGGCCCAGGGCCTTGGGGTCGGCCAGCGCCACGTACTGGCGGATCACGCCCGCCGCCTCCAGCGCCTTCACCCGCGTGAGGCAGGGGGAAGGGCTCAGGTGCACGCGCTGGGCCAGCGCCACGTTGGTCAGGCTGCCGTCTTGCTGCAGCTCGGCCAGAATTCGCAGGTCCAGGGTGTCGAGTTTCATTTGTGCTGCACTTTAGTCGAATGGCGGCGTTTTGTACTGCTCGTCTTGAGTTTTCAAACCGGAGGTGTCGCCGCAACTGGGTATCGGGCGGTTTGCGCTTTCTCGGGTGATCAAAGAGCGCGCGGCACCTTTTTGCCGGTATGACCGGCAGAGGGCCGGTCAGCTTGGCGAGCCGTCGGCCGCCGCTGGCGCACGGTAGGCGTCGCGCAACTGCGCTACCAGTATTTGCGCGTCGGGGGGCAAGGTGCTCAAGCGTTGCACACATATCAGCAGTCGGCGCACCAGGTAGGCATCGGACAGCGGCAGCACGGCTATGGCCATGCTGCGGGCCGCCCGCCGGGCGATGGCCTCTGGCAGCATGGCCACACCCACGCCGCGCTCGATCAAGCGCAATTGCGCGTCAAAACCGGGCACACGCACCCTGTAGTTCAGCCGCGCGCCACGGCTGGCGGCACGCGCCTCCCAGGTGTCTTGCAAGGCGCTGCCTTCGGGCAGGCCTACGATGTCGCAGCCGTCGGCAAGTGCCTCCGAGATCACTTGGCCGCCGGCTCGGCGCACCAGGGGGTGGCCGCGGGGAACCGCCAGCGCGAAGCGGTTGATGGCAAATGGGTAGAGCTCCAGTCCTGGTGTCGGCGGACGCTCGGTGACAAAGGCGATGTCTGCGCTGCCGGCCAGCACAGCGTGCACGGAGTCTTCGCTGGCCGCTTCTGCGACGGTGACATTCACCTGCGGATGTACCGCCAGGAAGTCGCCCAGGGCGTCAGGCAGGTACTCGCGCATCGCTGCCGAGGTGCCGATCAGCGCAATGTGGCGCTTGCTGCTGCGAGCGTGTTCCGCCAAGTCCAGCCGCAGCCGCTCGGCCTGCTGCAGCACCCCGCGCGCATGCTGCGCCAGCGTCAGCCCGGCGCTGGTGGGCAACACGCCGCGGCGCCCCCGGGTCAGCAGCGGCGTACCCAGTGCCTGTTCCATGCCAAGGACCCGCGCGCTGCCTGCCGCCAACGACAAGTGCGCGGCCCGGGCCCCCACCGTGATGCTGCCGCCATCAACGATGTGCAGGAACAGCCGCAGGTCGGTCAGGTCAAAGTCCAGGCTCATGGCGGCGTGGCCTTGGTCGAATGCGCAGCCGGATCTGCGGCTTGCCACTGCACTGGGGCGGCGGCGTTACCGAGCAGGCTGCTCACCAGGCGCTGGGTTGCCGCCGGCAGCTCGGCCAGGCGACGCACGCACAGGCGCAGCGCCAGAGCGGTAAAGTCTTCGGCCAGGGCAACAATGGCAATGTCCAGTGCGCGGGCATGGCGTTCGGCCGCGCTGCGAGGCATCAACGCGATGCCGGCACCGCGTGACACCAGGCGGCATTGCTCGTCGAAGCTGCCCACGCGGACGCGGTAGTTCAGGTGCCGCCCGCGCTGCGCCACGCGGTGGTCCCAGATGTCTTGCAGTGCGGAGCCCTGAGGCAGGCCAATCACATCGCACAGGTCGGCCTGCGCCAGCGAGACGGGGCCTGCCAGCGCCGCCTGCACCAGCGGGTGACCGCGCGGCGCGACCACAACCAGCCGGTCAGGGTGGAAGTGGTAGGACTCGAGTTCGAAGACGTCGGTGTTCTCGCGCACGATGCCCACGTCAGCCGTGCCTGCGGCCAAAGCGCTCACTACTTCGTTGCCGGGGCGCTCCTCCACCCGCACATTCACCTGCGGGTGGGCCATCAGGTAGCTGGCCAGGCGTTCCGGCACCACCTCGTGCAGCGCCACGGTGTCGCACAGCAGGCGCAGTTGCAGCTTCATGCCATGCGCGTACTCGGCAAGGCCGCCGTGCAGCCGCTCCATTTGTTGCAACAGAGTGCGCGCGTGCAGCACCAACGCCTGACCGGCGGCAGTAGGTTGCACGCCGCGCGGCTCGCGCGCCAGCAGCAGCGCACCCAGGGTGTCTTCCATAGCCAGCACGCGCGCGCTGGCCGCCGCCAGGCCGAGTTGCGTGGCCTCGGCACCGGCAGTAATGCTGCCGGACTCGACCACATTGAGGAAGAGGCGAAGGTCGATCAGGTCGAAGCGGAAGGTCATGCGGGAACCGGGGTCGGTAAATCTGCCTTCGGTTGCGCCGTAGGCAGGCTCTGCAACTTGCGCATTTTCAAGTGCCTGGTGCCCGCGCAGACTCCGCTCATCAAAGACCCTGAGCGCGGACACCGCCGACAGCGTCGAACGAATACCGAATGAGGACCATCATGACCGCTACACATGCCCAATCGCCGAGCTTCACCCCCGCCCGCCCGTTGCAGCCGTTGCAACCGCTGCAGCTGGACAGCATGCCCGAACTGGCGGCTGTATTGGCCGGCGTGGCCGCTGGCGAGCAGCGGGCGCTGGAACGCTTCTACCGTTTGACGATTGGCAAGGTCTTCGGCCTGGCGTTGTACATCGTGCGCAACCGCGCCACCGCCGAAGAAGTGGCCGAGGATGTGTATGTGCAGATCTGGCACAGCGCTGCCACCTACGACCCACGGCGCGGCACGCCGCTGGGCTGGGCGCTGACGATCTGCCGCAGCCGGGCCATCGACACTTTGCGCCGCGCCGACCGTGCCATTGTCGACTCCGACCCCACGCAGCGGCTGGACGCTGTGACGCACCTCGCGCCCGGTCTGCAAGACTTGCTGCAAGCCAGTCAGGACAACGCCGCGCTGCACGCTGCCCTGGGCCGGTTGTTGCCGGTACAACGCCAAATTTTGGGGCTGGCCTTCTTTCGCGGCCTCACACATCTCGAGATTGCGGCCAGCATGCAAATGCCGTTGGGCACAATCAAGACTCATATCCGCCGGGCATTGGCTACACTGCGCGAGCAACTCGGCACGGCCTGACTCCGTGACCCCGCCAGACGATGCACTCTGATGACGCAACGCCAGTTCCCCCTGACGACGAAGCCGCCCGGCTGATTCAGGAAGAGCTTGACCCCGTCGCGCTGCCACCTGGCAAGCGCGAGGCGCTGTTGCGCCGCATTCTGGAGCGTACCGGTGGCGAGCCGCCGCTGGCACCTGTTTTGCTGCCCAAGACTGACTGAAGGCTTTGGGGCCCATGTGCCGTGCCGGTGTCGCGGCGCGGGGTTTGTGTTTCATCGGCGCACACCTGGCTTTCGGGCTGGCGCAACATGCACCGCGAACCCAGCATAGAGTCGGGCCGCATGTGTGTCAATTGCAGTTGAATCCGCGCCGCTGGTGTGCCAGCACGCGCGGGGGTGTTACGCATCGGCTACTACAATCTGCCCAAGCCTGAAGAGCTCCTGAATACGCATTGGGACTCTGGGCGCGCCCTTTCACCAGGCCTGCCACTAGCGGATTAAAGCGCCATCCAGGTAACCGATGAGACTTGTGAAGACTGCTCTGCTGCGCCTGCTGGTGGCGCTGCCTTGGGGTATGCCGGTGGGCGCTACGCTTGCGGCTGAAGACGCGTCAGCCTACCCTTCGCGCGCGGTAACGATCGTGGTTGGCTTTGCGCCGGGCGGTGCCTCCGACATCACGGCACGCTTGCTGGCCAGCAGACTGACGCAAGCCTTTGGCAAACCCTTTATTGTGGAAAACCGGCCGGGAGCGGACTCCAATATTGCCACCGATCAAGTGGTGCGGGCCAAGCCCGACGGGTACACCTTGCTGTTGAAAACCATCGCCAACGCCACCAACATGGCGACCTACAAGAACCCGGGCTACGACACCATCCGCGACCTGAGGCCGATTGTTCTGGTCATGACCTCGCCCAGCGTTTTGGTGGTGACGCCGTCGTTGCCGGCAAAAGACCTGCGGGCCCTGATCGCACTCGCAAAAGCCCAGCCGGGTCGGCTTTCTTTTGCGTCGTCAGGCAGCGGCGGCTCGACGCATTTGGCGGGCGAGCTGCTCAAGTTTCGCGCACGCCTGGATCTTGTGCACATTCCCTACAAGGGTGCAGCACCGGCCATGGCAGACGTTATGGCCGGTCACGTCTCGATGGGTTTCATGGCGTCGCTCGGCGCGCTGGCGCAGATGCAGGGCGGCCAGTTGCGGCCAATTGCCGTTGCGCATTTCAGGCGCCTCGCGGAGTTGCCTGATGTGCCAACCATGGCCGAGGCCGGCATGGCAGACTTCGATGTAAGTTCCTGGAACGGTTTGGCGGCACCGGCAGGTACACCGCAGCCGATCATCGACAAGCTCAATACAGAGGTCAACAAAATCCTGGCGCTGGCGGAAGTACAACGGCAATTGCAGGGGCTTGGTGCCCAGCCGCTGGGTGGTTCTTCAATGCAATTCGCCAACCATGTGCAGGCCCAGATCCAGCGCTGGCGCGAGGTGGTCCGTGAGGCCCGGATCACGCTGGACTAGCGCGGCCACGGTCATGGCCACACCCAGCCCGCCATACGGGCAGTGTCGATGCAAGTTTAAAAATAGTTGGCTTTTCTGAATCTGATCAGGGCGCGCCTGCGTATGGGTGGTGTCGGGACATTTTTCCCAAGACTCCACCTAAAGGATTTAGAAATGAACAAGGCGCTTGCCCTCCTGCTGTCCAGTATTTTTGCAACCTCCGCCTTTGCTGCGTCGCACGCGGGCGCACCCATGGCCCCCAGCACGGCTACCACCATGCCCGAAGCCATGAAGGCCGGCGACCCCAAGGCCCAGGCCGCCGCACAGGCCAAGGTGGATGCCCGGCCGAAGAGCGGTGAAAACACCGCCAAGCCAAATGAAGCCATGAAGGCTGGCAACGCCAAGGCCGAGGCTGCCGCCCAAGCCAAGGTCGACAAGAAGGCCAAGACCGGCAAGAAGAATTCAACCGACGAACAGATGGCCACCGACGCGAAGAAGCTGTAACTCGCGCTCGCCTCTTCACGCCCAAAACAATGCCGGACTTGTCCGGCATTGTTTCGTCTGTACGACTTGTTTCATGCGCGAAAGGCGGCAGCCAAAAAATATCGCAAACAATTCATGTGACGGCAGTTCCTGCTTGACTGGCGCTATTTCAGGTCATTTTCGAAACCTCATTCTGCCGCGTGCCGCCTAAAGTGACGGCATGACAGACCACAGCATCACCCGCTTCCTGGCCGCCGACGGCGCTGACACGGACCCGGCCGAAACCGCCGAATGGCGCGACGCCTTTCTGGCCCTGGTGGCCACGCAGGGGCCAGCGCGTGCGCGCTTCATGCTCGACGCGCTGGTGCGCATGGCGCGCACGGCGCAGTTGGCCTGGCAGCCCGAGCTGGTCACGCCCTATGTCAACACCATCGCAGTCGACGCGCAGCCGCCGTTCCCCGGCGACCTGGCGCTGGAGGAAAAGCTCGCCTCCCTTATGCGCTGGAATGCGCTGGCCATGGTGGCGCGCGCCAATGGCGCCTATGGCGAGCTGGGTGGCCACATTGCCAGCTATGCCAGCGCGGCGGATTTGTTTGAAGTGGGGTTCAACCATTTCTTCCATGCGCGCAACGATGCGCATGGCGGCGACCTGGTCTTCTTCCAGCCCCACAGTGCGCCCGGCGTCTATGCCCGCGCTTTTCTTGAAGGCCGCTTGACGGAAAACGACCTGGCCCACTACCGGCAAGAGATCACCGCGCCGTCCGCCGGTGCGCGGGGCCTCAGCAGCTACCCGCACCCCTGGCTGATGCCGGATTTCTGGCAGTTCCCCACTGGCTCCATGGGGCTGGGGCCCATCAGCAGCATCTACCACGCGCGCTTCATGCGCTACCTCACGCACCGCAACCTGCTGGACTGCGGCGCGCGCAAAGTGTGGGGCGTGTTTGGCGACGGCGAGATGGACGAGCCCGAATCCATGAGCGCGCTGACGCTCGCCAGCCGCGAGAAGCTGGACAACCTGGTCTGGGTGGTCAACTGCAACCTGCAGCGGCTGGACGGCCCGGTGCGCGGCAACGGCCGCATCATCGACGAGCTGGAGAAGCTCTTCCGCGGCGCGGGCTGGAACGTCATCAAGCTGGTCTGGGGCAGTGACTGGGACGGCCTGTTTGCCCGCGACGTATCTGGCGCGCTGGTGCAGGCCTTTGCCGACACGGTGGACGGGCAGATGCAGACCTTTGCCGCCAAAGACGGCCGCTTCAACCGCGACCATTTCTTTGGCCAGAACGCGGAGCTCCAGCGCCTGGCCATGGGGTTGACGGACGAGCAGATCGACCGGCTCAAGCGCGGCGGGCACGACATGGTGAAGATCCACGCCGCCTATGCCGCGGCCGCCAGCCACCGCGGCCAGCCCACGGTGATCCTGGCGCACACCAAAAAAGGCTACGGCATGGGCGCGGCCGGCCAGGGCAAGATGACCACGCACAGCCAGAAGAAGCTGGACGAGGCCGCGCTCATCGAGTTCCGCAACCGCTTCAACCTGCCGCTGACAGACGCGCAGGCCACCAACCTTGAATTCTTCAAGCCCGCGCCAGACAGCGCCGAGCTGCAATACCTGCAGGCCCGCCGCGCCGCGCTGGGCGGCCACCTGCCCAAGCGCTACACGGCGTGCGACGCGCTGCCGGTGCCGCCGCTGGCGTCGTATGCCGCGTTTGCCACGCAGGCCGCAGGCAAAGAGATGAGCACCACCATGGCCTTTGTGCGCCTGTTGGGCAACCTGCTGAAAGACGCGCAGTTGGGTCCGCGCGTGGTGCCCATCGTGGCCGACGAGGCGCGCACCTTCGGCATGGCCAACCTGTTCAAGCAGGTGGGCATTTACAGCAGCGTGGGCCAGCGCTACGAGCCCGAAGACATTGGCTCGGTGCTGAGCTACCGCGAGGCGCTGGACGGCCAGATTCTGGAAGAGGGCATTTCAGAGGCGGGTGCCATTGCAAGCTGGACGGCCGCCGCCACCAGCTACAGCGTGCACGGCCTGGCCATGTTGCCCTTCTACATTTACTACAGCATGTTTGGCTTTCAGCGCGTGGGCGACGCCATCTGGGCCGCGGCCGACCAGCGCGCCCGCGGCTTCCTGCTGGGTGCCACCAGCGGCCGCACCACGCTGGGCGGGGAAGGCCTGCAGCACCAGGACGGCTCCAGCCACCTGATAGCGGCCACCATCCCCAACTGCCGGGCGTGGGACCCGGCCTTTGCCGGTGAGATGGCGGTGATCATCGACCATGGCCTGCGCGAAATGCTGGTCGAGCAAAAAGACGTTTTCTACTACGTCACCCTCATGAACGAGAACTACGCCCAGCCCGACTTGCCGCCGGGGGCAGAGGCCGACGTGATTCGCGGTTGCTACAAATTTAATAGTGGCTCACGCAATTTGCATGCGGGCTACAGCCAGATTTCATCAAAATCAGTAACGCTGTTGGGCTCTGGTGCCATCTTGACCGAAGTGCTCAAGGCCGCCGACCAACTGGCCGCCCAAGGCCTGGCGGTGGACGTGTACAGCGTCACCAGCTGGAGCGAGCTGGCCCGCGACGGCATGGCCTGCGAGGCGCAAGGCGAGGGGCGCTTGCCCCACATCGCCCGCCAGCTCGCCAGCAGCCAGGGCCCTGTGGTGGCCGCCACCGACTATGTGCGCGTCGTTCCGGAAAGCATCCGCGCCTTCATCCCCGAAGGCCGCCAGTACGTCACCCTGGGCACCGACGGCTTTGGCCGCAGCGACACGCGCGCCGCCCTGCGCCAGTTCTTTGGCGTGGACGCGGCCAGCATCGTGCGGGCAGCCCGGCGCAGCTTGGGGTTATCGCCGGAGGCCTGAGCCAGCGGCGGCCCCTAAGATGGCGGCATGAATCTTAAATCCCGCTTCTGGGCCGACTTGTCCACCCGCGACTTCGCGCAGCTGGACGCCCCCGCCACCGTGGCGGTGCTGCCGGTGGCGGCCATCGAGCAGCACGGCCCGCACCTGCCCGTGAGCGTGGACACCACGCTGGTGGACGGGGTGATTGCCGCTTCGCTGCCGCACCTGCCGGCCAGCCTGCCGGTGTTGTTTTTGCCCACCCAGCAAGTGGGCAAAAGCAATGAACATATTCGCTTCCCCGGTACGCTGACGCTGAGTGCCGAGACGCTCATTCGTGTGTGGATGGAGCTGGGGGCCTGCGTGGCGCGCACCGGCATCAAGAAGCTGGTGCTGTTCAATTCGCATGGCGGCCAGCTCAGCGTGATGGACATCGTGGCGCGCGACCTGCGCAGCGCGCACGACCTGATTGTTTATTCCACCAACTGGTTCACCTTGCCGCTGGGCGACGCGGTCAACGGCCTGTTCCCGCCTGAAGAGCACCGCTTTGGCATCCATGCCGGCGACATGGAAACCTCGATGATGCTGGCGCTGCGCCCGCAGTTTGTAAGCATGGCCCAGGCCCGGGACTTCAAGTCCAGCGCGCAGGAGCGGGCGGCCAAGTACCCCATCCTGGGCAACGGCACCAGCGCCAAGCTGGGCTGGCAGATGCAGGACTACAACCCGATGGGCGCGGCCGGCAACGCGGCAATTGCCACCGCCGACAAGGGCCGCGCTGTCATTGACGCAGCGGGCCAGCAGCTGGCATTGTTGTTACAGGAAGTGGCTTCACTGCCGCTGGAAACACTTCGCCCGGCACCCTTGCCACCCAACTGAAGCAGCGTTGCTTTTTCAACACGGGTCGCCAGATTTTTGCTGGCAATGTGCGCTTCATCACATCCGAAAAACCGCGCCGTTTCTACACTTGAGGGCAGAAAGGAACTGCCATGCGCTTGTCTGCTGTGATGCCCTCATTTTTGTCGCCAAACGTACCGGCGGCTTCTGCTTTTGTCGCGCCGTCCATGCCCGTCCAGTCGGCACGGGAGCCCTTGGCCGACGCCACGCAGCCCACCTGGCAGTACGAACCGACCGAGTTCGACCTGGCCCAGCGGGTGCGTGAATCTGGCGAGTGGTAAGCGGCTCGCGCAGCTCACAGCGCGGCCAGTAGCGCCCTGAGCGGTACCAGGGCCGCCACCCCGCCCGTAATCTGCGCCTGCACGATGGCGCCGTCCACCGCCACGGCGGCAGCGCCCGCTACTTCGCTTTGTGTTCGCCCTGCGGGCACCAGCCCGGCAAGTACATCCGTCATGTCTTGCTTGTGGCGGCGTGCAATCGCCAGCACATCGGGCAGGCTGCCGCCCACCTCGGCCACGGAGTTGATGAAGGCGCAGCCCCTGAACGCCGGGTCGGCAAACCATTCGGCCAGTGCATCAGCCACGGGCATCAACCCGCCGCCGGGTGTCGCCCCGTGGCGGCCCAGTGCGTCTACAAACCAGGCCATCCAGCGCTGGTGCCGGTAGTCCAGAAAGGCCCGCACCAGGTCGTCCTTGCTGGGGAAGTGCCGGTAGAAGGTGAGCTTGGCCACGCCCGACTCGGCAATCAACCGGTCCACCCCGGTGGCACGGATGCCGTCGCGGTAAAACAAGGCGTGGGCAGTGACGAGGATGCGCTCGCGCGCGGGCAGGTGGCTCAGGTCCATGTGTTAGATTGTAGACAGGTCTGTCTACTTCAAGGAATGCCATGGAAACCAAGCCGCCCCTGCCCCCCTTCACCGCCGAAACCGCCGCACAGAAAGTGCGCATGGCGGAAGACGCCTGGAACACCCGCGACCCCGACCGCGTGGTGCAGGTCTATACCGAAGACACGCGCTGGCGCAACCGCGCTGAATTTCCGGTGGGCCGCGAGCAGGTGCGCGGTTTCTTGCAGCGCAAGTGGGCCCGCGAGCTGAACTACCGGCTCATCAAGGAGCTGTGGGCCTTCACCGGCAACCGCATTGCGGTGCGCTTTGCCTATGAATGCCACGACGACACCGGCCAGTGGTTTCGCAGCTACGGCAATGAAAACTGGGAATTCAACGAGCAGGGTTTCATGCAGCGGCGCTTCGCCAGCATCAATGATTTGCCCATTGCAGTGGCGGACCGCAAGTTTCACTGGCCGCTGGGTCGGCGCCCGGACGACCACCCGGGTTTGAGCGACCTGGGTTTGTAACCCGCCTTTTCTGGTGCATGTTTTGCACCAGACTGGCACGACCATTGCGTGCACCAAGCCCATGCACGCCGACGCCCTGCAATGGCACAACCAGCCCCCCGCCACGCCTGACCCACTCTGGCAGCACCAGCTTGGGCTGTTGCTGGAGTCCACTGGGGAAGGCATCTTCGGCATTGACCTGGCCGGCCACTGCACCTTCATCAACCGGGCCGGCGCGCGCATGCTGGGCTTTGAGCCGGTCGACGTGCTGGGCCGCAACATGCACGAGCTGACGCACCATTCGCACGCCGACGGCTCGCACTACCCCGACACCGACTGCCCGATCTTCAACGCCTTTCGCCGTGGGCTGCCCTGCCGCATTGACACCGAGGTGTTCTGGCGGCGCGACCGCAGCGCTTTTGCGGTGGAGTATTCGAGCCACCCCATCCTGGACGGCGCGCAGGTGCGCGGTGCGGTCATCACCTTTGTGGACATCACCGAGCGCAAGCGCGCCGCCGACGCACTGCAAAAGGCCAAGGACGAGCTTGAGCTGCGGGTGGCCGAGCGCACGCGCGAACTGTCGGTGGCGCTGGGCCAGCTGCGTGAATTGGCGGCGTATTCCGAGCAGGTGCGCGAGGAGGAGCGCACCCGCATTGCCCGCGAGGTGCACGACGAGCTGGGCAGCCTGCTGGTGGCGCTGAAGATGGACGTGAACTGGCTGGACAAGCGCCTGGCTGAGCAGCAGTCGCGCGAGGCCGAAGCAGCTCAGGCCATGCGTGAGCGCATGCGCAGCAAGTGCCAGAACATGAGCCGCCTGATTGAGAGCGCGGTAGACAACGTGGGCCGCATCATCACCGACCTGCGCCCGAGCATCCTGGACCATCAGGGCCTGTGGGCCGCGCTGGAGTGGCAGGCACACGAATTTGTGCAGTCGGCCGAGCTGGCGCTGGACTGGCAAATGCAGGTGGACGCCGCGCCCGAGCTGCCCGAGCCCGCCGCCATGGCGGTGTTTCGAATCTTTCAGGAGATGCTGTCCAACGTGGGCCGCCATGCCCAGGCCCGCCATGTGGCGGTGCGCATCGCGGCCGACGCGCAGGCGCTGCACATCACTGTGCGCGACGACGGGCGCGGTGCGCTGCCCGAGGCCTTTGAGGCCGCCACCGCCTACGGCGTGATGGGCATGCGCGAACGCGCCCGCCATTTCGGCGGGGTGATCGAGATTGACAGCCAAATTGGCCTGGGGGCCGCATTCCATCTGCGCCTGCCACTACAAAATGTATAGCAAACCGATTCGTGTCCTGTTGGGCGACGACCACCGCATCGTGCGCGAGGGCCTGAAGCAGGTGCTGGCCGATGCACCCGACATCGAGGTGTGTGCCGAGGCCACCACCGGTGCCGAAGTGCTGGACGCCGTGCAGGCGCACGACGGCGCGCTGGGTGTGGTGCTGCTGGACATCGCCATGCCCGGGCGCGACGGGCTGGACGTGCTGCAGGAGTTGCGCAAACGCTGGCCTGCGCTGCCGGTGCTGATGCTCAGCACCTACCCCGAAAAACAGTACGCGGTGCGCTGCATCAAGCTCGGTGCCGCCGGGTACCTGAACAAGAGCGCTGACCCCGACGACATGGTGGCCGCCGTGCGCAAGGTGGCTGCCGGTGGCCGGTACGTGACGCCCGCCACCGCCGAGGCGCTGGCCAGCGCGGTGGGCGGCGCCTCGGCCAAGGTCGGGCCCGAAGCGCTGTCGCACCGCGAATATCAGGTTTTTCGCCTGCTCACAGCCGGGCAGAGCGTGAGCCAAATTGGTGCAAGCCTGAACCTCGCACCAAACACGGTCAGCACTTACCGCGCCCGCGTTCTGGAGAAGACGGGTACCAAAAATGATGTGGAGCTGGTTTTGTACGCTGAAAGGCTGGTTTCGCGCGCGGGCTGACCCATGGTTTGTAGGGCTACCCCTACAAAGCGTAGAGCACGCGGGTGCCAAATGCGGCAAAGCGCTCCTTTCGGGCCGGATTTGACCCGAACTGGCCCGTGCCTTGCGTTGGACTACCCACCCAACTCCGAGAGGTGTGCCATGTCCGAATTTTTCTCTCCCTATGATGCCGACCGCCCATTGATGCTCAAGTGCAGTTGCGGGCGCGACCATTCCGTGGCCGACCATCATGCCGAGGTGGCGGCTGACGCCGCTGCGGTGGAATTGCGCAAACGCAGCCTGACCAGCGAGTTCGAGGCCTACAGCAATGAATTCATCGAGGCCACGCTGGTGAAGGCGCTGTTCCCGCAAGACGCCGTGCGCCGCCGCTTCCTGCGCGCGGTGGGCAAGGGCACGGCGATGGCTGCCATTGCCAGCGTGCTGCCGGTGGGCACCATGCAGGCCATGGCGCAGGACAGCAAGGGCGCGCTGGAAAAAACCAACCTCAAGATCGGCTTCATCCCGATCACCTGCGCCACGCCGCTGATCATGGCGCACCCGCTGGGCTTTTACCAAAAGCAGGGCCTGAATGTCGAAGTGACCAAGACCGCCGGCTGGGCGCTGATCCGCGACAAGATGATCAACAAGGAATACGACGCCACCCACTTCCTGAGCCCGATGCCGCTGGCCATCTCGATGGGCATTGGCTCCAACCAGGTTCCCATGAACGTGGCCACGATCCAGAACACCAACGGGCAGGCCATCACCCTGGCCAACAAGCACAAGGACAAACGCGACCCCAAGCTGTGGAAGGGCTTCAAGTTTGCGGTGCCGTTCGAGTACAGCATGCACAACTTCCTGTTGCGCTACTACGTGGCCGAGGCCGGCCTGAACCCCGACACCGACATCCAGATCCGCGTCGTGCCGCCGCCCGAAATGGTGGCCAACCTGCGCGCGGGAAACATTGACGGCTACCTGGGCCCCGATCCGTTCAACCAGCGGGCAGTGTTTGAGGAAATTGGCTTTCTGCACATCCTGACCAAAGAGCTGTGGGACGGACACCCTTGCTGTGCGTTTGGCACCAGCACCGAGTTCATCCAGAAGAACCCGAACACCTTCGCGGCGCTGTACCGCGCTGTGCTCACCGCAGCGGCCATGGCACGCGACCCCAAGAACCGTGAGCTGATCGCCAAGGTGATCGCGCCTGCGCAGTACCTGAATCAACCCGAAACGGTGCTCACCCAGGTGCTGACCGGCAAGTTTGCCGACGGCCTGGGCAACGTGAAGAACGTGCCGGATCGCGCCGACTTTGACCCGATCCCCTGGCAGAGCATGGCGGTGTG
Source organism: Ramlibacter sp. 2FC (assembly GCA_943369755.1). Taxonomy (GTDB): domain Bacteria; phylum Pseudomonadota; class Gammaproteobacteria; order Burkholderiales; family Burkholderiaceae_C; genus CALROG01. Next base: position 155,358 of record CALROG020000001.1, on the reverse strand, counting down.
GATGCTCACCCAGATGCAGCGTTGGGGCTACATCAAGGGCGACGTCAACTACAAGCAGATCGCCGAAAAGGTGTTCCTGATTACCGACGCCAAAAAGCACATGAAAGAGCTGGGCCAGAAGGTGCCTGAGGGTGCATACCCGAAGTTCAAGATCATGGGCCGCGAGTTTGACGCCGCCAAGGCGGCGGAGTATTCCAAGAGCTTCGCCATCAGCAAGATGGCCTGACCATGCCCATACTGAGAACGCTCCAATTCCGTGCCGGCCTGTTGTCGTTGCTGATCCTGCTGGTGGTATTGGGCGTCTGGGCGGTCGCCACCACGGGCCCAAGCATCGGTGGCGCGTCCACCGGCATGACGGCCGAACAGATTGAATACGCCAAGATGCTGGGCAAGGATCCGGGCGCTGCGAAGTCTGGCGGCTTTCCGACACTGGGCCAGATGGGCACCACGGTGTGGGGCCACCTGACCAACCCGTTTTACGACAACGGGCCCAACGACAAAGGCATTGCAATCCAGCTGGCGCACTCGCTGGGCCGGGTGGCGCTGGGCTTTGGCCTGGCCTGCCTGGTGGCCATTCCGCTGGGTTTTGTGATCGGCATGAGCCCGCTGTTGCGCCGCGCATTCGACCCTTTCATTCAGGTGCTCAAGCCGATCAGCCCTCTGGCCTGGATGCCGCTGGCGCTGTACACCATCAAGGACTCGTCCATCAGCGGCATCTTCGTGATCTTCATTTGCTCAGTCTGGCCGATGCTGATCAACACCGCCTTTGGCGTGGCGTCGGTCAAGCGGGAGTGGCTCAACGTGGCACGCACGCTGGAGGTGAACCCGCTACGCAAGGCCTTTTTGGTGATCCTGCCGGCCGCGGCACCCACCATCCTGACCGGCATGCGCATCAGCATGGGCATTGCGTGGCTGGTGATTGTGGCCGCTGAAATGCTGGTGGGCGGCACCGGTATTGGCTACTTTGTGTGGAACGAGTGGAATAACCTGTCGCTGACCAACGTGATTTTTGCCATCGGCGTGATTGGCATTGTCGGCATGCTGCTGGACCTGATGTTCGGTGTGCTGCAAAAGTGGGTGACTTATGTGGAGTGAGCTCGACCAGCGCGGCACCACGGCCCCGACCAAGAAAGACCCCGCTATGCAAGGTTTCCTGAAAATTGAGGGACTGGCAAAGTCTTTTGCGGCTGACAAGCCGGTGTTTGCCAACGTCAGCTTCGCGCTGGACCGAGGTGAATTTGTCTGCATCATCGGCCACTCGGGCTGTGGCAAAACCACCATCCTGAACGTGCTGGCGGGCCTGGACGTGGCCACCAGCGGCCATGTATTCATGGACGGGCGCGAAGTAGTCGGCCCCAGTCTGGAGCGCGGCGTGGTGTTCCAGAGCCATGCGCTGATGCCCTGGCTCACGGTACGCAAGAACATTGCCTTTGCAGTGGAGTCGCGCTGGCCCGACTGGACCAGGGCCCAGGTCAGCACCCATGTAGAAAAATTTGTGGGCATGGTGGGTCTGTTGCCGGCCATCGACAAGAAGCCCTCTCAGCTGTCTGGCGGCATGAAGCAGCGCGTGGGCATTGCGCGGGCGTTCGCGATCCAGCCAAAAATGCTGCTGCTGGACGAGCCGTTTGGCGCGCTCGACGCACTGACGCGCGGCACCATTCAAGACGAACTCATGGGCATCGTGCGCGAGACCCAGCAAACCGTGTTCATGATCACGCACGACGTGGATGAGGCCATCCTGCTGGCCGACCGCATTCTGCTCATGAGCAACGGCAGTGAAGGCACCGGCGGCTATGTGCCCGGCGGCATCGCCGAGACCGTGCTCAACACCCTGCCGCGCGGCCGCACCCGGGCCACGCTGCACCACCTGCCGGGGTACTACGACCTGCGCAACCACATTGTCGATTTTCTGGTGACCCGCGCCAAAGCGGGCGGCGACCACTGAACCTGCACCCATTCCATTCCCCACAAAAGGAGCGAACATGAACCGTCTGGAAGTTACCGAAAAAATCATCAGCACCAAGGTGTCCAAGGGCATCAAGTGGGACGACGTGGCCAAGAAGGTCGGCGAGTCCAAGGAATGGACCACGGCGCTGTGCCTGGGCCAGATGACTGCCACCGCCGCGCAAGCGAAAGCCGTGGGCAAGATCTTCGGCCTGACCGCCGAGGAGCAAAAGTGGCTTCAGGTAGTGCCGTACAAGGGCTCACTGCCCACCCCGGTGCCAACCGACCCGCTGATCTACCGCTGGTATGAAATCGTCAGCGTCTACGGCACCACCATCAAGGAACTGATCCACGAAGAATTCGGCGACGGCATCATGAGCGCCATCGACTTTTCGATGGATATCCAGCGCCAGGCCGACCCGAAAGGCGACCGGGTGAATGTCGTTTTGTCTGGCAAGTTCCTTCCCTACAAGACGTACTGATTTTTTTGTTTCTGTTGCTGGCTTCGCGCCAGGCAGTGCCCGGCGGGGGCTCACACTGTGGCGGTTGGCGCTTTGCGCCAACTCCGCTGTGGTGCTCGATCCGGGGGCGTGCCGAAGAACTCGCTTCGTTCGCTGCGCTCTCTGCGCTCAAACAGCTTCGGCAAGCATGACCACGAAGCGCGCTGCGCGCGCCGCCCCCGGCTCTGTGCTCCTCGCCGCCACAGAGATCGCCCCCGCCGGGCACTGCCTGGCGCGAAGCCAGGTGTTTGGCGTGCCATCGGTATTGCGCCCACCGTGCCACGGCCGGGGCGCACACGCCTTTGCCGCGAGGCACATCACTAAAATCAACGGCATGCAGATCGACGCCCTCCGCCAACGCCTGCGCGCGCTCGGTGCCAAGCCCAAGCACGAGCACCGCGTGCTGCGGCTGTGGTCGCAGGCCATGGCGCAGGACGCGGGCAAGCGGCGGCTTCAAGACTTCATGCCGCAGACGTTGCGCGACGCCTTGCCGTTGCTGGCCGCTGAGCTGCAAAGCCTGGCGCGACTGAAGTCCGAGCACCCCGGTGAAGACGGTTCGTCGCGCCTGCTGGTTGAGCTGGGTGATGGGCAGACGGTAGAAAGCGTGCTGTTGCCGCGCGACGGTCTGTGTGTGTCCACCCAGGTCGGCTGTGCGGTGGGTTGTGTGTTCTGCATGACGGGGCAGGGCGGCCTGGTGCGACAGGTCAGCAGTGGCGAGATCGTGGCGCAGGTGGCGCTGGCGCGCACCCTGCGGCCCGTGAAAAAGGTGGTGTTCATGGGCATGGGCGAGCCCGCCCACAACCTGGACAACGTGCTCGAAGCCATCGAGCTGCTGGGCACGGCGGGCAACATCGGCCACAAGAATCTGGTGTTTTCTACCGTCGGCGACCCGCGGGTTTTTGCAGAGTTGCCACGGGGAATCGTCAAGCCCGCGCTGGCGTTGTCGCTGCACAGCACGCGCGCCGATTTGCGCGAAAAATTATTGCCACGCGCGCCGCACATGACGCCCGACGAGCTGGTTGATGCGGGCGAGTGTTATGCCCGCGCCACGGGCTACCCGATCCAGTACCAGTGGACGCTGCTGGAAGGCATCAACGACACCGCCGAAGAGCTGGCCGGCATCGTGCGGTTGCTCAAGGGCAAGTACGCGGTGATGAACATGATCCCCTACAACAGCGTGCCTGAACTCGATTTCAGGCGCCCCTCGTGGGAACGCGCCGCAGAAATCGCGCGCACGTTGCATCGTGCAGGCGTTTTAACCAAACTGCGTCATTCAGCGGGCCAGGACGTGGACGGCGGTTGTGGCCAGTTGCGGGCCCGCGCGCAGCGGCCTGCACGCCGGGTAATCAGCATTGCCCCAAGCGCGGCCTGAGCTGCGCTGGCGAGGCTGGTTTACTTCACCAGGGTTTCCACTTCACGGATCAGCCCACCGCCGTTGACGCTGCCTTGCACCTTTCCCTGGCCAAGGGCGCGCATCTTGCAGGCGTCGCGGTCTTCGCTGGGTTGGGCATTGCAACGCGCGGTGGCGTTGGCCTGGTAGTCGGTGCTGCCGGTAGTGCCCAGGCCGCCGCGGCGGGCCTCGGCCCAGGCGGCACCCACTTCGCGCATGCAGGTGCTGCGGTCCTGGTGTGACTGGCCGTTGAGGCAGGCCGCCCGCTCCAGCTGGTACTGCGCCAGGGTCTGCGCTGAGGTTGCGGCGTGCGCGCCCGCGCTGGCGGCCAGCGCCAGCAGCAAAGCCGCGAGGCCCTGCGTTGCAATTTGAGTGTTCATGGGGAAGCCTTTCACTGTGACCAGAGGCTTCCAGCGTGCCGCAAGCCGTGCCGCCAGCCTGTGCGCGGCTTGCGTTGATGGGTGTAGGACCAGGCCGTCAGAGGCTGGCGCACGGCGCGTAAGCGTCCAGCGTGCGCTGGTACACACGGGTCTGAATGCCCAGCAGCCCCAGTACCGAATGGAAGTAGTTGTCGTGCGACACCTGCGCGTCGCGCTGGCCCTGGAGGCAGGCCACGGAAACCGCGCTGCGCTGCTCGAACCCCGGCGACAGCCAGGTCAGCCAGGGCACGCGCTTTTGCAGATCGGGGGCGATGGCGTAGGGCAGGCCATGCAGGTACAGGTTGTTTTCGCCGAGCGACTCGCCGTGGTCGGCCACATACACCATGGCCGGGTCATAGGCGGTTTGCTGCGACTTGAGCCAGTTGATGGTGCTGGCCAGGAAGTGGTCGGTGTAGGCAATCGAATTGTCGTAGGCATTGACCAGCTGCTCGCGGCTGCAGGCCTGCAGGTCGTTGCTGGCGCATTCGGGTTGAAAGCGTTTGTGCGTGGCGGGTGAACGCTTGAAGTAGGCCGGGCCGTGGCTGCCCATTTGGTGCAGCACCAGCACCACGCCGCGGGCCCGCCGCTCGGGTGCCAGGGCGGCGATGCGTGCGTCCAGCCCCTGCAGCATGATCGCGTCCAGGCAATCGCCGCCTTCGCACAAGGCCGGGTGCTGGAACTGCGAGGTGCTGACCGAGGGCACCCGGTCGCAGACGCCTTTGCAGCCAGACTGGTTGTCGATCCACAGCACCGCCAAGCCGGCGCGCTGCACCACGTCCAGCAGGCCTTCGTGGTTGGTCTTGCGAGCCTCGAAGCGCTCACGCCCCAGGTGCGAGAACATGCATGGCACTGACGTCGCGGTGCTGGTGCCGCAAGACCACGCATTGCGCCAGCTGGCGAGTTTTTCGCGGGCCAGCTCGGGCGTGGTGTCGCGTGCGTAACCGTTCAGGCCGAAGTTGCCGCTGCGCCCGGTTTCACCCAGCACCAGCACCAGCAGTGGCGGGCGCGCCCCAGGCGCGCCAGCGCGGGCGTCTTCGCCCAGCGCCAGGGTGACCGAGTCGTCGCGGCGCAGCGGGCTGACGGCCAGCCAGCCGAGCGCGTAGACCGAGTTCAGCGGGTTCATCAGGTAGCGCAACTGCTTGTGGTTGCGCATGGTCGACGACAGCGGCTGGAACGCCAGCACAGCGGTGCCCACCAGCAGTACGCTGGCCGCCAGTACCAGCACCAGGTTGTGCAGCACGCGGCGCGGCCAGCGGCCGTAGCGCACCGGCAGGGCACACACCAGCAGGGCCGGCAGACCGCCCAGCAAGGCCACGGTGGCCACCATCCGCAGGCTCAGCAGATCGGCGGCTTCGCCGGGGTGGGTTTGCAACACATTCACCAGCATGCCGGTGTCGATCACCACGTGGTAGCTGCTCATGAAGTAAGCGCCAAACGCGGCCGCCAGCAGCAGCAGTACCAGCATCGGCTTAAGGGTCCAGCGCCAGGCCAGCAGGCCGAGCAAGGCCGTCAAGGCTGCGGCCATGATGAGCGCCAGCGCCGCCGCAAAGGCCCAGCCAGCGGGCGAAGCCAGAAGCTGGAGCTGGTGCAGCTCGGCCCACAGGGGCGCATTGCCGACAGTGGCCATCCAGGCGCTGGTACCACCGAGGAGCCACAGCGGGTTGACCGGGGCGATGTTGAATTGAAGCCTCATCGGGGCGCCACCGTCGGTTCAGCCGGGAATCGCCCCGAGGTGCTGGCCCAGGCTGCGTTGATGGCCCAGGCGGCACACCAGCAGGCCCAGCCCGTCCACAGGGTGTGGCTCATGAAATGCGCACCACGGAGTTGCTGGCCCAGGCCCAGAAGCAGCCCGGCTGCAAGCGCCGCCAGCAGCCAGCGCCGGGCCAGCGCCGGCTGGCGTTGGCGGAACACGAAGTAGCCGCCCACAAACGAAAACCCGGCCGAGGCATGGCCCGCCGGGAAGCAGCGTCCGCTGCCGCCGTCGGGCACCCACAAGTGCGTCCAGTGCGAGGCGTAGCGCGCCACGCCGCCAAACTCGGACATGTCCCAGGGGCAACTGGTGCCGCTGGCCGACTTGAGCGTGCTGATCAGCAATGCCGACAGCAGGGTGGTCGTGACCAGCTGCAGTCGCTGGCGGTAGTCCAGGCGACGGAACATGCCAACCGGCCACCAGACCATCAGGCACAGACCAATCGTCATGGCCCAGGCCAGACGGCGTCCGCCGTCGTGAAGCACCTGTGTCAGCAGCCACTGGTCGCGCAGTGCAAAGCCTGTGGGGTCACCGAACCATCGAGCCAGCGGCAGGTCCAGCCCGGCCAGATCCCATGCCAGCAGGGCCAGCGCGGTGCCGACGGTGACCAGGGCCAGCCGATAGGGAGAGCTTGTTCGCATAGGGCGGGAGCATCCCCGGGCTGGCTTAAGTTGGCCTTAACGCGCGCCGGGCCACAATGCGCTCATGCGGGTACTGGTAGTGGAAGATGATCAAGGCATTGCCGTGGGGCTCAAGGTTCACCTGCGCCAGCTCGGCTGGGCGGTGGACCTGGCGGATGGTGTGGCGGGGGCCTGGGCGGCCCTGCGCGCCGAGCCGTTTGACCTGGTGCTGCTGGATCTGGGCTTGAGCGACGGCGACGGCACCGAGTTGCTGCGCCGCCTGCGCGCCGCCCCTGCCGGGAAGCTGCCCGAGCCGGGCACGCCGGTTCTGATCATGACGGCGCGCGACCAGATCGCGTCGCGCATTGCCGGGCTGGACCTGGGGGCCGACGACTACCTGACCAAACCGTTTGATCCCGACGAGCTGGCTGCCCGCATGCGCGCGTTGCTGCGACGGGCCGCCGGACGGGCCCGACCGACCCTGAGTGTGGGCGATCTGCTGATTGACCCGGCTGCCCATACCGTGCTGCGGGCTGGCCAGCGGGTGGAGTTGTCGGCGCGCGAGTTCGGTGTGCTGCTGGCGTTGGTGGAGGCCCGCCCGCGCGTGCTGTCGCGCTCCCAGATCGAGGCAAAGCTCTACAACTGGGACACCGCGCTGGACAGCAACGCCATCGAGGTCCATGTGCACCACCTGCGCCGCAAGGTGGGTGAGGGCATTATTCGCACGCTGCGGGGCGTGGGTTACTTTGTGCCGGAGGACCCGCCTTGATGCCGCGCCACTCTCTTACCCGCCACCTGCTGGCCTGGACCCTTGGCGCGCTGGCGCTGGTGTGGGCCAGCTTCATCGTGGTGGGCTACCAAACCGGCCGCCATGAGGCCGGCGAGCTGACCGACGGCCACCTGGCCAGTGTGGCCGCGCTGCTGCTGGCCGAGCGCGACGGCAAATTCGTGGCCCCGGCGGTGTCGTTGGCGCAAACCGTCCCGCCGGAACTCAAAAACCACGACTACCAACAGTCAATGAGTGTGGTGGTGTGGGATGCCGCGGGCCAGGTGGTGACCCGCACCGGGGCGGCACCTACGCCGGTGTTTACCGCATCGGAAGGCTTTGAGACGCTCAGGCTGGGCAGCCCCGCGGTTGAGTGGCGAAGCTTTTCGCGCTGGGACGGTGTGGCCCACCAACGCAAGGTGATGGTGCTGCTGAGCGCGCCAGAGCGTGACGACCTGGCCCAGGACATTGCCGAGCAAATTGCCCAGCCCGGCCTGTGGCTGCTGCCAGTGATTGCGCTGGTGCTGGGGCTGGCAATCCGCAAGGGCTTGCGGCCCCTGTACGAGCTGTCGCGCGACGTGAACGCGCTGGACATCCATCTGAGCACACGGCTGCGCAACCCCCACCCCGAGGTGGAGTTCCGCGCCGTGGTGGACTCCATCAACACCCTGACCAGCCGCTACCAGGCCACACTGCTGCGCGAACGCGAGCTGGCAAACGAGCTGGCCCACGAGCTGCGCACGCCGCTGGCGTCCATCACACTGCAGGCGCGGGTGCTGCGCGACGCGCCGCCCGGCACGCTGCGCGACCAGACGCTGGCCCAGCTGGAGCTCGATGTGCTGCGCGCCGGCCAGGTGCTGGCCGACCTGCTGGCGCTGGCGCGCGCCAGCCGTACCGAACTGGCCGAGGCCGCGCAGCCGCTGGATCTGGACGCGGTGGCGCGCGAGCTGGTAGGCGAATTTGCCCAGGCCGCGCATGAGAGCGGGCACGAGCTGGCCTTGGCCAGCCCAGGGCCATTCATGATGACCGGGCACCCGGTTTTGCTGGGCCTGGCGTTGCGCAACCTGGTGGAGAACGCGCTCAGCCACACCCCGCCCGGCACTTTGGTGGAGGTGCAGCTGGACCCGCAGGCACGTTGGCTTCAGGTGTGCGACAACGCCGCCGCGGCCAGCCCGGCCCGGGTCGGTGCGCCAGCGCTCGGCCTGGGGCTGGGCCACCGGGTGGTGGAGAAGATTGCTGCGATTCATTCCGCGCGGTTTGAACAGGCCCCGACCCCGGCCGGGTTTGGCCGCTGCTACCGCCTGACATTTGCCGCTGCGTCACCCCGATAGCTATTATTTTGATAGTGGCACACGCATATTCCATGCGGGCTACAGGCTTTTTTTTGCCTGAAACATCAACGCGCCAGGTAACCGCCATCCACCGGATAGTAGGCACCTGTGACGAATGAGGCACGCTCGGAGGCCAACCAGGCCACCAGCTCTGCCACTTCCTCGGGCCGACCCAATCGGCCAATAGGGTGGGCCGCCACCAGCATCGCGTTGGCACCGGCGTCTTGCTCCAGGCCGCTGATCATGGGGGTGTGGATGAAACCCGGCCCCACCGCGTTGACGCGAATGCCGTGCGTGCCGTATTCCAGTGCCGCCACCTGTGTGAGGCCCACCACACCGTGCTTGGCCGCGGAGTAGGCGCACGCCGTGGCAAACCCGACCGAGCCCAGGATCGACGCCATGTTCACGATGGAGCCGCCCCCGGTCTTGAGCATCGCCTTGATCTGGTGCTGCATGCCGAAAAACACGCCCGACAGGTTGGTGTTGATCACATGGGCCCAGTCCTCCAGTGGGTAGTCCGCCAGCGGCGCGGAGGCGCCACCAATGCCGGCGTTGTTGCAGGCCACGTCGAGGCGGCCAAAGTGCTCCACGCTGCGCGCCACCAGCGCGCGGGCATCTTCCGGCTTGCCGACATCGGCCGCCACGAACAGCGCTTCACCGCCCTGCGCCCGAATCAGCGCGGCGGTGTCTTCACCGCCTTGCGCATTGACGTCTGACACCACCACCCAGGCACCTTCACGGGCCCACACCAGCGCGATGGCGCGGCCAATACCTGATGACGCGCCAGTGACCAGCGCAACCTTGTTTTTCAGCATGGGGAAACCCTTTCAAACAGTTTTGTCTGCATCACCGTACCGGGGTCAAGGCGTTCTGTCGGTGCGCTGCAAGACCCAGGCCCCATACTGCGGGCTATTCGAAAGGTTCCCGATGAGCGATTGGTCCCAAGACGTGGCAGCAGCCACCAGCGCGGCAGAACACAGCCAGGCCGCAGAAACCAGGGCCGAACTGCGCTTTGACGAGGTGCATGCCCAGGCTCAGGCGGCGGGCGACGTGGCGCAAGCCCGCAGCACCACAGAGTTTCGCGACTGGCTTGCCGCACGCAAGGCCACCGACACCGCCTGGGGCCAATGGGCCATGGTGATGGACAGCAAGCCGCACGGTTGAGCCGCGCGGCGGGTTTACGAGTAAGTTACCCAGTCCTTGTAGCCTGCCTCTTCCAGGTGCGGCAGGGTGTTGTAGGTCACCAGCATGTGGCGCTTGGGGGTGAAGGCGAACTCGGTCACGCTGCTGTTGCGGATGCGCAGGTTCAGCTCGATCGTGGTTTCGGGCTGCGTGCCCAGCACCTGCCCCACGGCGGTGGAAATTGGCCCGCCGCTGGAAACAATCAGCACGTTTTTGCCATGGTGCTGCGCCCGCACATGGTCCAGTGCGCTGGTAATGCCGGCCACAAAGCCGTCGTAGGGGGGCATGCCGCGCGGCGTCACCACGCCGGCCATCCACTGGCTCAAGCCGTCGCGCAGCAGGCGGAAGTGGTGGCGGTACATCTCGGGTGAGGTGGGCTTTTCCAGCTTGTGGGGGTGCACCGCACCAATCACCGCCTCGCTGTCGTATTCATTCAGGCCCGGCCACTGCAGCACCTCGGCCTTCAGGCCCATGCCTTGGGCAATGCCGTTGAAGGTTTCAGTGTGGCGGCGCAGTGTGCCAGTGAGCACTGCGTCAAAGTGCAGGCCTTTGCCGGCGAAGTACTCGCCCAGGCGCAGGCTCTGGCGGTGGCCGAGCTCGCTGAGCTTGTCGTAGTCGTCTTCGCCAAACGAGGCCTGGCCGTGACGCACCAGATACAGGGTTCCCATGCGGACCATTCTGGCCAGCGCCGCGCTTGCATCAAGTCACGCGGGCGACGCTGTGCCGCCCGCCCTGTCAGGCGCGGGACAGCACCCGCGCAAACACTTCACTGTCCACATTGCCGCCGCACAGCGTGGTGCCCACAACCTTGCCCTGCAACTGCGCGCGCTGCTGCATGGCCGCGGCCAGCGAGGCGGCGCCCGCGCCTTCGGCCACGTTGTGGGTGTCGGCAAACAGCACCCGCATGGCCTGCGCCACTTCGTCGTCGGTGACGGCCACCACGTCGTCGGCCTCGCGCAGCAGCAGCTCCAGCGCTTCGGGCTCGGGCACGCGGCAGGCCATGCCGTCGGCCAGCACCGTGGTGACCGGCGATTCAATCGCCCGACCTGCCCGATACGACTGCTGGTACATGCTGGCGTGGGCCGACACCACGCCCACCAGCCTGGTTTTTACGCCAGTGTGGGCGCGCGCGGCCACCGCCGCGCTGAAGCCCGAACCCAGGCCCAGCGGCACAAACACCACGTCAGGGGCCTCGCCCTTGGCGAAACTTTCGAAGAACTCGACCCAACAGGTCATGACGCCGCGAATCAGCTCGGGGTGAAACGAGGGCACCATGTGCAGCCCCTGCGACTGGGCCAGCGCAAGGGCATGTTCGCGCGCGGCCTGAAAGTCGTCGCCGTGTTCGATCAGGGTGACGCCCAGGGCCCGCATGGCGGCGTTCTTTTCCAGCGAATTGCCATGCGGCACCACGATGCTGGCCGGGATGGCGTATTTGCGCGCCGCAAACCCCACCGATTGCCCGTGGTTGCCGCGGGTGGCGCTGATCACGCCCTTGACGGGGCCCAACTGCGCAAAGTAGGTCAGCCCGCCACGCACCTTGAAGGCACCGACCGGGGTGTGGTTTTCATGCTTGACCCAGACCTTGAAGCCCAGGCGCTGCTGAAGCAGCGGCCAGGCGTACTGTGGCGTCGGGGGCATGGCCGCATAGACGGTGCGTTGGGCGGCTTCAACCTGCGCGCGGGTGAACATCAAATGCCTTTCGATTCAAGACTGACGCTGCCCAGCGGCGTGCGCAGTGTGGCGACGATGTTGGCCGGCCCGTGGGTCAGCGTGACTTCTTGCAGGCCAATGGCGTTGTAGGCGGCGCGTAAGGCGTCCGCTTGCGGATGGCTCACGCTCAGCGCCTGTAATGTGACGCCGCTGTCGGGCATGCCGCCCGCCGGGTGGGTGCTGCCCCATTCAATCAGCGTGGGAAGGCCGCCGCCAAACAGGCGCTGCCCGTCGTCACGCACGCTGATCTGCCATTGCAGCAAGCCACGCGGCGTGGCGCGGCTGGCGGCCAGTGCCGGGCCGCGGTCATGCCCCAAGGCGGCCAGCGCGGCCAGCGCAATGCCGATGTCGGGCACATTGGCCACAAAGTGCACGAGTTGCGGGCCGTGTTGCGCCAGGCTGGCTTGCAAGGCCGGTGAATCCATATCAAACCAGCGTCTAGCCCGCATGGGAGCTGCGGGAGCCGCTACTGAATTTATAGCAATGATCTCAAGGTAGGCGCGCGGAAAATCCACCGTGGCAACGCGCAGCAGCCGGTTGTGGGTGCCCATCAACGGGTGCTCGCCGCCGGGGCCGGGCGTCACGCCCAATGTGCGTTCGCACCAGTCCACACCAGCGCCAAGGCTGGGGGCAACCACTACCAGGTGGTCCAGTGAAGTGCGGCGCAAGTTCATGGAAACAGCATCACGCGGGCTGCTGGCTTACCGGGTAGCGACAAAAATGCCTGAGCCCACAAACACCGCGCCGGTAGCCTGGTTCAGCCGCTTGACCGCCTGCTGGGAGCTCAACAGCCGCCGGGCTCTGGCCACCAACAGCATGTAGCCGCCGTACACCGCGTAGGAGATGCCCACCACAATGGCCCCCAGCACGGCGTAGTCGCTGGCACCGACGCTGCGCAAGTCCAGAAAGCTCGGCAGCAGCGCGCCATAGAACAACAGTGGCTTGGGGTTGCCCAGCGTCACCAGCAGCCCGGTGCCGATGTCACGCCAATAGCCCCGGCCGGCCTGCGCCTGTACCGTGAACGGTTTGGCAGCGTCGGCAAAGGCACGCCAGCCCAGCCACAGCAGGTAGGCTGCGCCTGCGTATTTGATGGCTTCAAACAGTGGCCCCATGGCCGTGGCCAGTGCCGACAACCCGGCCGCTGCCAAACCCAGAAACAGAAAATCGCCCAGCACCAGCCCGGTGGTAACGGCAAACCCGGCTCCCAGGCCCGAGCCCAGTGTGCGCGAAAGGATCATGGCCAGCCCGGCCCCCGGTGCCAGCGCCAACAGCAAGAACATGCTTGCAAAAGCAGTCGTGGATTCAAGCGACATGAATGACTCCCTGGTTAAATCAAGACCAACCCGCTGACGCAGGTGACGCTGGCGCCACCTACCCAGATGTCGCTGCCGGTTTGTTCCACATGCACCCGCCCCGCGCGGCCCAGCGCGGTGCCCTGACTGGCTACGTAGCGTGAAGGGGCCAGGCCGGCCCCGATCAGCCATTGCGCCAGCGCCGCGTTCAGGCTGCCGGTGACCGGGTCTTCGGCCAGGCCATTGTTGCCGGGGAAGAAAGCCCGCACTTCAAACGCAATGTCGTCCCGGCCGGTCGGTGCCACCACGCCAACTTTTCCGCGTGGAGCCTGTCCTGAGTCGGTCGAAGGGCCGACAACGCCAACGTCCAGCCCCGCAAGAATGGTGGCGTCGGGCTTGAGCGCCAGCACCTGCTCGGCGGACTGCAGCATCACGCCGCGCCAGTTGGGGCCGTTGTCGCACCAGGCGTGGGCCGTGATGTCGCCGCGTGCCAGCCCCAGGCCGCGCGCAATCAGGGCCAGGTCGGCCTCTGGCAGCGGGCCGCTTTTGCGCAGCGGCGGCGCGGCAAAGGCCAGCCGACCGCTGTCGCGCTTGAGCCTGATCAGTCCGACGCCGCACTCCTGCACCACATGCTCTGCGGCGGGCTGCCCCCCGGCCTCCAGCCAGGCGTGGCAACTGCCCAGCGTGGGGTGGCCGGCAAACGGCAGCTCGCGGCCAGGGCAGAAGATGCGCACCCGGTAGTCAGCGCCCGCCTGGCGGCCCGCGTCAGTGGGCGGCAACAAAAAAGTGGCCTCCGACAGGTTGGTCCAGTTGGTGAAATGCTGCATCGCCTCGGTGCTCAGGCCGCTGCCATCCAGCACCACCGCCAGCGGGTTGCCCAGGTAGGGCACCGCAGTGAACACATCGACTTGCTTGAATGCACGGGACTTCATTGGTGGGCTCTCAGGAAAGGGGCAAGTCGAGCACGCCGCTCGAAGCAGGGTGAGCGAGCATTTGTTGATACCAGCGTTCAAGTTGCGGGCGCGGCGTGCGTAGCAGCGGCAGACCCCACCAGCGGTGGATTTCGCAGGCCACCGGAATGTCGGCCATGGTCAGTGTGCTGCCGGCCATGAAGGGCTGGCGCGCCAGGTGCGCGTCCAGCAGGTCCAGCAAAGGCTCGGTGGCGGCCACGGAAGCGTCCACCTTGGCGGTGTCCACCTGTCCGCCCGGTTTGCGCACCAGCTGCACAAAGGCGTCGCGCCCGGCCGGGTTCAGCGTGGTTTGCTGCCAGTCCATCCAGCGCTCGGCGTCAAAACGACCTTGCAGGCTGCCGGGATAGAGCTGGCCGTCAGAGTGTTTGGCGCACAGGTAGCGCACGATCACGTTTGACTCCCACAGTGTGAAGTTCTCATCCTCGATCAGCGGCACCATCGCATTCGGGTTGCGCGCCAGGTAGTCGGGCGTTTGCACCATGCCGAACGGGCCACCCGCGTCGGTGCGCTGGTGCGTCAGGCCCAACGCCTGCACCGCCCAGACCACCTTGCGCACATTGATCGAACTGATGCGGCCCCAGATGTGCAGCATGCTCAGCCGCCCTGCGCCTCACCGATGGCGGCGGCCAATGCGGCAACGCCGGTCCTGATCTGGTCTGCACTGGCAGTCACAAAACTCAGGCGCAGGCTGCGTGGGTCGGCGTGGTCGGCATAGAAAGCAGCACCGGGCACGAAGGCGACGCCCTTGTCTACGGCCTTGGGCAGCAACGCCACCGCGTTCATGCCTTCTGGAAGGCGAACCCACAAAAACATGCCGCCGTCGGGCGTGTTCCATTGCACGCCCAGCCCTGCCATTTCTTTCGCCAGTGCCGCCAGCATGGCGTCGCGCTGGGCTTTGTACAGGGCGCGGATGGTGGGCACATGGCGGTCCAGAAAGCCGTGCTTCATGACCTCGGCCACCATGCGCTGATTGAAGCCGGGGCTGTGCAGGTCAGCGGCTTGCTTGGCTTGCAGCAGCTTGGGGTAAACCGACTTGGGTGCCACCACGAAACCCAGGCGCAGGCCCGGTGCCAGCACCTTGGAGAACGAGCCCAGGTAAATGCAGCCTTCGGGGTTGCGCGCGGTCAGTGGCAAGGGGGGCGGCGCGTCGAACCACAGGTCGCCATAGGGGTTGTCTTCGATCAGCGGCAGGCCCAGCGCCGCTGCCCGGGCCGACAGTGCGGCGCGCCTGGCCTCGCTCATGGTGCGCCCGGTGGGGTTTTGAAAGTTGGGCAGCACGTACAAAAAGCGGGCCTTGTCCGCGCCGCTGCCTGCCTTGTGGGCCAGGTCTTCAACGTCTACGCCCTCGTCATCACTGGCCACGCTCACCACCTCGGGCTCCATCGGCGTGAAGGCTTGCAGCGCGCCCAGGTAGGTCGGTGTTTCCACCAGAATGCGGCTGCCCGCGTCGATCAGCACCTTGGCCACCAGGTCCAGGCCTTGCTGGCTGCCGGTGGTGATCAGCACCTGCGCCGGGTCCACCATCCAGGGCAACTGCGCGGCCACCGCTTCACGCAATGGCGCATAGCCCTCGCTGGCAGCGTATTGCAGCGCGGCCTGGCCGTCTTCACGCAGCACCTTGGCGCAGGCCTCGGCAAAGGCGTTGATCGGAAAGGTTTTGGGCGAGGGCAGGCCGCCGGCAAAGCTGATGATGCCGGGCTTTTCGGTCACCTTCAGGATTTCACGGATGACCGAAGGGTTCATCTTCTCGGCGCGGCGCGCCATCGTCCAGGGGCTGGTGTTCAGGTCGTTGAGTTTCATCATTGTTCTCCTCCGGGCGGTCCCCAAAAGACTACCCATGTTGCAAAGTCACTGGAAAAATTTTCAAAGCGGTGCAATTGTCCGGCGGGCACAAAAAAGGCGTCGCCTGCTGCAAAGCGGTGGCGTTGGTCGCCGCAGACGAATTCGCCGTGGCCCGAATGGACGATGTACAGCTCGTCTTGCGCATGTGGCTGCTGCGGATCATGGCCCCGGGGGGCATAGAACTCCAGCTTCATCGACCCATGCGCCATCAGCACGGCGAACCGCTCCCCATTGGGGCCGGGCAGGCGCTCCAGGGCTTGGGTCAGGCTCGACTTCATGGCTCAGTCCACGATAAAAAGGGTGGCCCCTTGGGGTGCGCTGGAGCGGTGGGGCTCGGCGTTGTCGGCCACCTGGTAGCTCATGCCGGGCTTCAGCGTGAAGCGGCGGCCATCGGCCAGCTCGGTGTGCAGCTCACCGCTGAGGCACAGCAGAAAATGGCCTTTGCTGCACCAGTGGTCCGACACATAGCCAGGCGTGTAGTCGACCATGCGCACCCGCACATCACCAAACTGCTGCGTGCGCCAGAAGGCCTGGCCGGCCTGTGCGCTGTGTTCCACACGCGCCAGGGCTTGCCAGTCGGTGGTGCCAAAGGGGAGGTGGTCGATTTTCATGTGGCGGCTGGTGCAGCGTGAACCGGCATTTTCTTGCCTGCATACACCGTGGCGATCACCGCCACGGCAAAAAACAGCGTGACCGCATCGACCCGCTCACCCACCAGCGGCACGGCAAACAGCAGGCTGATGAAGGGCTGCACCAACTGAATCTGGCTGACCCGCACGGCACCCAGCGCCAGGGCGCGGTACCAGGCAAAAAAGCCGATCCACATCGAGAACAGCGCCGCATAGGCAAAGCCGACCCAGCTCATGGCGGCAATGTGTGTTGGATTGGCCGGGGCAAACGCCCAGGCCATTGGCACGGTCAGTGGCAGGCTGCTGACCAGCACCCAGCAGATCACCTGCTCGGCCCCCAGGCGCGGCGTCAGGCGGGCACCGCCAATGTAGCCAAAGGCGCCGGTGGTCATGGCAATGATGAGGTAAACGTTGGCCGCGCCCAGGTACAGCCCGCCCGCGCGCCACACCATGTAGGCCAACACCAGGCCGCTGCCCAGCACGGCGCAGGCCCAGAACCCATTGGACGGCCTTTGTTTAAACCACAGCGCGCCCAGCACCGCGGTGGACAGGGGCAGCAGCGCCGTAACCACCGCGCCGTGGGTGCTGGGCACATGGCGCAGCGCCAGCGCCAGAAACAGCGGAAAGCCGACGATCACGCCAAAGGCGGTGATACCCACCAGTGGCCATTCGGACTTTTGCGGCACTTTGAGCTGGCCCTTGCGGTGCTGCCACAGCAGGTAAAAAATCGACAGTACACCGGCCACCGCCGCCCGCCCGAAGGTCACGAACCAGGGCGACAGCTGGGGCGCGTCGGCGCTGCCCACGGCCAGCCGCGTCATGGGCAAGGTGGCGGCAAACAGCGTGACGCCCACCAGGCCCCACAGCAGCGCTTCTTTTTCTCGTGCGGCGTTCATACCGTCAGCATCCACAAAGCCGTGGCCACCAGCACCAGCGCCAGCACCCGGTTGAACCAGACCAGCCGCTTGCCCTGCGCCAGCCACTGGCGCAACAGCGAGCCGACCAGCGCGTAGGTGAAGTTGCTGCTGAAAGCAAACACCATCATCACCACGCAGATGATGGCCAGCCGTTCACCCGGGTTCGGCGCGGGCTGGCCCGCCGCGTTCACCACCCAGCCCGCTGTGAGCGTGAGTGCCAGCATCCAGGCCTTGATGTTCAGGAACTGCAACCCCACGCCCTGCCAAAAGCTCAGGTTCAGGCGTGATGCATCCACCTGTGCCAGTTGACCAGCGCCGGCGAGCTTGAAAGCCAGCCACAGCATGTAGGCCACGCCGCCGAGCTTCACGCCCCAGCGCAGCGCCGGTACGCCGGTGATCAACGCGCCCAGGCCCAGGCCGGTGGCCAGCATCAGCAGTGTCCAGCCGGTGGGCACCGCCAGGCAAAAGCGCAGGGCCCGTTTCAGGCCGAGGTTGGCCGCCAGAGCGGTAGACAGCGTGGTGTTGGGCCCCGGTGAAAAACTCATCGCGGTGCAAAACAGCAGCAGGGCAGTCAGCTCGGTGGCGCTCATGGTGGTGGGGCTGTTGGGCGGGCGTTGTACTGGGCGGGGTTGTCAACTCAGGAGCTTCAATGTAATCTCCAAAAACAATACACAACCAATACAGTTTGTCAGTTCAGTTTAAAAACTGTACTGACGCTGAAGACAGTACAGGCCCGGCGCCAAGGAAGCTCCCCATGCTGATGAAGACCTCCGCCCAGTCCCTGACCGAGCAGCTCGTTGGGCGCTTTGCCGAGCGTATTCGTAACCGGCTGCTGGCACCCGGCGCACGCCTGCCGTCAGTGCGTCAATGCGCGCAGCAGCACGGGGTGAGCCCGTCCACGGTGGTCGCGGCGTATGACCAACTGCTGGCGCAAGGGCTGGTCGAGGCCCGCAAAAATCGCGGCTTCTTTGTGCGGGAAATTGCTCCAGCCCGCACAGAACCTGCGCCAGCCACTATCGAATTGATAGCAGACCAAAAGACGGCAGGTGCCTGGAGCACGACCCACTGGTTTGCCCTGCGCGGGGCCGGGCGCGCTGCGCCACCGGTCAATGCCACGGCGCTGATTCGCGGCATGTTCCACAAGATTAGCGACAAGCCACAGCCCGGCACGGGGGTGTTTCCGCCCGAGTGGCTGGCGTCGACTTTCATGCCGGCGGCGGTACGCAAGGTCACCAGCAGCAGGGCCTTGCAGGAGTTTTCACTCCAGTACGGCGAACCGCTGGGCGACAGCGGCCTGCGCCGCCTGCTGGCCAAGAAGCTGGCCACACTGAACGTGCACACTGCGGCGGAACACATCATCACCACCGTGGGTGCCACCCATGCGCTGGACATTGTGAGCCGCACTTTGCTGCGCGCGGGCGACCCGGTGATGGTGGAAGAGCCCGGCTGGGCGGTGGAGTTCGCCCGGCTGTCGGCCATGGGCATGCACATCTTGCCGGTGCCGCGCCGCGCCGACGGCCCCGACCTGGAGGTGATGGCGAAGTATTGCGAAGTGCACAAGCCCAAGCTGTATGTCAGCGTGAGCGTGTTTCACAACCCCACCGGCTACTGCCTGTCACCGGGCAGCGCGCACCGGGTGCTGCAGCTGGCCAACCAGCACAACTTTCATATTGTTGAAGACGACACCTACAGCCATATCGCACCCGAGCACGCCACCCGCCTGAGCGCGCTGGACGGCCTGCAGCGCACCATCTATGTGAGCGGCTTTGCCAAGATCCTGGCGCCCAACTGGCGGGTTGGCTTTCTTGCTGCGCCCGCAGCGCTGGTCGAGCCCCTGCTGGACACCAAGCTGCTGGCCACACTAACCACCCCGGCGCTGCTGGAAAAGGCACTGGCCCTGTGCATCGAACAGGGCCAGTTGCGCCGCCATGCCGAGCGCATCCGTACCCGGCTGGACGCCGCCCGCGCCCGCAGTGTGAAGCTTGCGCTGAACGCGGGTTGCACCTTTGCGGCCGAGCCGGCCGGCCTGTTCGGCTGGGTCGACACCGGCGTGGACACCGACGCGCTGGCCCAGCGCATGCTGGACGAGGGCTACCTGCTGGCGCCCGGTGCGCTGTTTCACGCCGAGCGCAAGCCCAGCACGCTGATGCGCATCAACTTCGCGACCACGCAGGATGCGGTGTTCTGGAAGAAGTACTCAGAAATCGTGCGCAAGATGTAGGGAGCTTGCGCCAGCCTCAAAGCATTTCGTCCGGCGCGCATCAGTAGCGCACCGGCCTCAAAGCATTTCGTCCGGCGCAAAGGGCCCAATCACGTTCACCAGCAGCCGCAGCGCGGCGCTGGCGTCGGGCTCGCGGGTGGCGTCCGGGAAGCCGGCACCCGGGGGCGCGCGCCAGACCACCGCGCCTTCGGCCAGCTCCACCCGATAGGCGGCGGTGGCAAATGTCGCCTCGATCTGGCGCGTGGCTTCGCGTGCCAGGGCAGGGCTGCGAATGATCAGCGCCACTTCGCTGTTTTGCAGCTGGGAGCGCAGGTCCAGGTTCATGGAGCCGATCACGATCAGCCGGGCGTCGATGATCACCGCCTTGGAGTGCAGGCTGGCGCGCGAGTCCACGGCCCCCGCCGAGCCGAGCGCGCGCACCCGGCTGGGCTGCGCCGCGTGCATTTCATACAGCTCTATCCCCAGTTTGCGCAGCCCGGGGCGGTAGCGTGCATAGCCGGCGTGGGCGGCCGGTGCGTCATTGGAGGCGAGTGAATTGGTAAGAACCCGGATGCGCACGCCGCGCGCGCGCAAGTCGGCAAGCCGTTTCATCATTTGGGCCCCGGGCACGAAGTAGGGTGAGACGATCAGCAGGTCACTGCGGGCCTGCTCCATCAGCCCCAGCAGCCCGTCAACCACGGTGTCACCGGCACTGGTTTCGTCGTCGTCGGGTCCGACCTTGCCGGGTTTGTCCACCAGCAGTGTGGCGGGTGCCCAGGTCAGCGACACGCGCCGCAGGTCAAACGCCTCGGTGATCTGCAGGCTGGGCGTCACGTCCGGCATCACGCTGCCGGCGATGGCGGGCAATGCAGTGAGCGCAAGCTCTGATTCGCCGTTCTTGCCTGCCGGGTTGGCGCTCGGGCTGGCAGCGCGTTGACGCAGTGCGTCAAGCTCGGCGCGCGACACCAGTGTCTGTACCGGGTAGGCCAGCGGGTCGTTCCAGTAACGGTCGAAACTGCGCGACATGTCTGTCACCACCCGGCCTGCGGCCAGCACGTCCAGGTCGACAAAGTTGCTGGCGCTGTCGCGGCCGAAGTAAGCGTCACCCAGGTTGCGCCCGCCGGTGATACCCAGTGTGTTGTCGGCGATGAACAGCTTGTTGTGCATCCGTTTTTGCAGCCGCGCGATGTCGGCTGCCGATGTCACCAGGCGCCCCAGCACTGAAGCGCGCCCGCCGGGCAGCGGGTTGAACAGGCGGATGCTGACACCCGGCTCGGTGGCCAGCCGCAGCACCTGGGCGTCGCGTCCGGCGGTGTTCAGGTCGTCCAGCAGCAGGCGCACCCGCACGCCGCGCGCGGCGGCGCTGCGCAGGCGTTGCAGCATCAGCTCGGTGCTGCTGTCGGCGTGAATGGCGTAGTACTGCAAGTCCAGGGTTTTCTGTGCGCCGTCTATGAGCGCCAGGCGTGCGTTCAGGGCCAGACCGACCTTGTCCAGCAGCAAAAAGCCCGAATCCTGGCGGGTGTCGGCCTGGGTCCGGCGTGTCTGCACCAGCCGCCCAAGTGGCGTGGACTCAGGCGCGCTGAGCGCGCTGGACACCGGGCGCGGCACTTCGGTGGGCAAGTTCGGGCAGCCGCCCAGCAACAGGGGCGATAGCCACAGCAGCGCAATAGCGCTTGACCTGGGCGAAGGTAGAAGTGTGAATCGGGGCAGCGGCATGGATCAAAGCCACTGTCCTTGGCGCGGGCTTTCGCGCCTGTCAGCCGAGGTGCCGAACCGGCGTCAGGCGATGCCCAGAGATTCCCAACGCTGCATCGCCTCCAGCAACTCGTCGTCAATCGCTGCAGTGCGGGCGGTCAGTTGTGCAGCGCGGGCACCGTTGCTGGCGTACAGGCTGCCATCGGCAAGCTCCGCGGCAATGGCTTTTTGCTCGGCTTCGAGCGCCTCAATCAGCCCCGGCAGGGCCTCAAGCTCACGCTGCTCTTTGTAGCTTCGCTTCTTTTTTTGTAGTGGCTCACGCAGTACTGGTGCGGGCTGCGGGCTATTTTTATCTGAAACCGGGGTTGTGGCGGCAGGTTTTGCGGCGGCTTGAATGGCCTGCGAGCGCCTGGACTGAATCAGCCAGTCTTGCACGCCGCCTTCGTATTCGCGCCACAGGCCGGGCGCGGCGTCGCTGCCCTCATAGGCAATGGTGCTGGTGACCACATTGTCCAGAAAAGTACGGTCGTGGCTGACCAGGAACACCGTGCCGTCGTAGTTTTGCAGCAGGTCTTCCAGCAGCTCCAGGGTGTCGATGTCCAGGTCGTTGGTGGGTTCGTCCAGCACCAGCACGTTGGCCGGGCGGGCGAACAGGCGCGCCAGCAGCAAGCGGTTGCGCTCGCCGCCGCTCAAACTGCGCACTGGGGAGGTAGCGCGCGCCGGCGAGAACAAAAAGTCGCCCAGGTAGCTCTTGACATGCTTGCGCTGGTTGCCAATTTCGATCCATTCGCTGCCCGGGCTGATGAAGTCTTCCAGCGTGGCGTCCAGGTCCAGTGCGTTGCGCATCTGGTCAAAGTAGGCCACTTGCAGGTTGGCACCCTGGCGCACCTTGCCGCTGTCGGGGGCCAGCTCTCCCAGAATCAGCTTGAGCAGGGTGGTTTTGCCGGAACCGTTGGGGCCGATCAGGCCGACCTTGTCGCCGCGCAGGATGGTGGCGCTGAAGTTGCGCACAATGATTTTTGCCGCCTCGCCTTCTGTTGACGGGCCAAACGACTTGCTCACCTCGGTCAGCTCGGCCACGATCTTGCCGCTGCTTTGGCCCGAGGCAATGTCCAGCTTGACGCTGCCCAGCGCCTCACGCCGCGCCGCGCGCTGTGAGCGCAAGGCGTCCAGGCGGTTGATGCGGGCCACCGCGCGGGTACGGCGCGCCTCCACGCCTTTGCGGATCCAGACCTCTTCTTGTGCCAGCAGCTTGTCGGCTTTGGCGCTGATCACGGCTTCTTGCGCCAGTTGGTCTTCTTTGAGCACCAGGTACTGGCTGAAGTTGCCCGGGTACGAGCGCAGCTTGCCGCGGTCCAGCTCGACGATCCGGGTGGCCACGCGGTCCAGAAAGCTGCGGTCGTGGGTGATGGTGACCACGCTGCCCTTGAAGTCGATCAGCAGGTCTTCGAGCCATTCAATCGAGTCCAGGTCCAGGTGGTTGGTGGGCTCGTCCAGCAGCAAAACGTCGGGCCGGGTGACCAGTGCCTGGGCCAGGGCGACCCGCTTTTTGGTGCCGCCCGACAGCGTGCCGACCACGGCGTCCCGGTCCAGGTGCAGGCGATGCAGGGTCTCTTCGACCCGCTGCTCCCAAGTCCAGCCGTCCCGGGCCTCAATTTCATCTTGCAGGGCGTCGAGGTCGCCTTCGCCGTGCGTATATTGCTCAATTAATGCTCTAACCCGCGCTACGCCTTCGCAAGCCGCTATGAAAACTGTAGCGTCCGGGTCGAGCAAAGGCTCTTGCGCCACATAGGCAATGCGCAGACCTTGCTGCAGTTGCAGTGTGCCGTCATCCGGTTTTTCAAGCCCGCCCAGAATTTTGAGCATGGAGGATTTGCCCGCACCGTTGCGCCCGATCAAGCCCACGCGTTCGGCGGACTCGATGGCGATGTCGGTGTGGTCAAGCAGGGCAACATGGCCGAAAGCCAGTTGCGCATTGAGTAGGGTAATGAGTGCCATGGGAGTGCGGGATTATCCGGTGCGTTTCCGGGCGCTGGCATCTATCGCCTGTCGCGGTGCCTCGATATAGTGTTTCGCTACCGGTCGCACCGGCCCCAAGGAGCTTCTTTTGCAACTGCAAATCAACGGCAAGGCGGTTCAAGCTGACGCCGACCCAACCATGCCGCTGTTGTGGGTGCTGCGTGACGTGCTGAACCTGACGGGCACCAAATTCGGCTGCGGCGCTGCGGCCTGCGGTGCCTGCACAGTGCGCATTGACGGCCAGGCTGTGCGCTCTTGCGTCACGCCAGTGTCTACCGTGGTGGGCAAACGCATCCAGACCATTGAGGCGCTGGGCACGCCGGCCAAACCCCACCCGCTGCAGGTGGCCTGGATCGCCGAACAGGTGCCGCAGTGTGGTTACTGCCAAAGCGGCATGCTGATGGCCGCCGCTGCGCTGCTTGAGAAAAAGCCAAAGCCCACCGACGCCGACATTGACGAAGCCATGACCAATATTTGCCGCTGCGGCACCTATCAGCGGGTGCGCGCCGCGATCAAGCGCGCGGCGGGGGGTGCTGTATGAGCGCCGCCGCACCAGGCGGCAAGCGTGCGGGAACCATTTCGCGGCGCACCTTGTTGCTGGCCGGCACCGGCACTGCGGGCGCGCTGGTGGTGGGTTGGGGCGTCATGCCCCAGCGCGGGCGCATCGGGCAGGCCAGCCATATGCTGAAGACCGAAGGCGATGTCGCTCTGAACGGCTGGATCAAAATTGCCGCAGATGGCGGCATCATCCTGGCCATGCCGCGCAGCGAGATGGGCCAGGGCGTGCACACCGCGCTGCCCATGCTGGCTGCTGAAGAGCTGGACGTGCCCCTGACCCGCGTGCGAATCGAGCAGGCCGGTGCCGACGCGATTTATGGCAACGTGGCCATGCAGGTCGCCAACCTGCCATTCCACCCGCTGGACTCCGAAGGCCCCGACAAGCCCGCCAAGATCAAGCTCAGCGAATGGATGATCGGCAAAGTGGCGCGTGAGCTCGGCATTAACGCCACGGGTGGTTCGTCCACCGTGGCTGACGCCTGGGATGTGCTGCGTCTGGCGGCGGCTACTGCCCGGGCCTCGCTGCTGGGTGCCGCTTCGCTGCAATGGAAGCTGCCGGTGGTCGAGCTGGTGGTCACCAATGGGGTGATTTCGCACCCCTCTGGCAAGTCGGCCACTTACGGGCAAATGGCCAGGTTCGCATCGGCCACCCCGCCGGGCACCGTGACGCTCAAGGACCGCAAGGCCTGGAAACTGATTGGCACGGCAGCGCCGCGGCTGGACATTGCAGCCAAGGTCAATGGGACGGCCCTGTTTGCCCAGGACGTGCGGCCCCCCGGCTTGCTGTTTGCGTCGGTCCGCATGTGCCCGATGCTGGGCGGCTCACCCGGCGCGATCAACGCCAACACTGCGCTGGCAGCACCCGGTGTGCTGCGGCTGGTGCGCTTGCCGGCCTATGCCGGATCTACCGCCGGGATTGCGGTAATCGGCAAAACCGGGTGGCATGCCCGCCAGGGTGCCCAGGCTGTAGAGGTTGACTGGCAGCAGCGCCCATTGGGGGCACTGGACACCCGGTTGATTCAGTCAGCACTTGAAAATCAGGTGCGCACCGGGGGCGGCAGCGTCTTTCACGAGAAAAATGACGTTGACCAGGCCGAAAGCCAGGCCGCCCGCACCCTCGAGGCCTGGTACAGCGCGCCCTACCTTGCCCACGCCACCCTGGAGCCCATGAACTGCACGGCGCAGGTCAAAGACGGCAAGGTGACCCTTTGGGCCCCTACCCAGGTGCCCCAGATGGCACGAGCCATCGCGGCCCAGGTGGCGGGGGTGTCTCTGGACGACGTGACGCTGCACGTCACGCTGCTGGGTGGTGGTTTTGGCCGCCGCCTTGAAGTGGACTCCGTGGCCCAGGCGGTGCGGGTGGCCATGGACTGCGGTGGGGCGCCGGTGCAGCTGGCCTGGTCACGCGAAGAAGACACCCGGCACGACTTCTACCGCCCGATGCATGTGGCCAGGCTGCGTGCGAGCCTGGACGCCAAAGGCAGCATCACCAGCTTGCGCATCACGTCGGCCGGTGACGCCATCGCGCCACGCTGGATCGCGCGCAACCTGCCCGCATTGGCTGGCCCGGTGGACGCGACCGACAAAACCACGGCTGAGGGCCTGTTTGACCTGCCCTACGGC
>CALROG020000001.1:0-125000 GCA_943369755.1 Ramlibacter sp. 2FC | reverse complement strand
CTAAGGCGCTTGAGAGAACTCAGGAGAAGGAACTCGGCAAATTGACACCGTAACTTCGGAAGAAGGTGTGCCTTTAGTAGGTGAAGTCCCTGCGGACGGAGCCCAATGAGGTTGCAAAAAATCGGTGGCTGCGACTGTTTAATAAAAACACAGCACTCTGCAAACACGAAAGTGGACGTATAGGGTGTGACGCCTGCCCGGTGCTGGAAGATTAAATGATGGGGTGCAAGCTCTTGATTGAAGTCCCAGTAAACGGCGGCCGTAACTATAACGGTCCTAAGGTAGCGAAATTCCTTGTCGGGTAAGTTCCGACCTGCACGAATGGCGTAACGATGGCCACACTGTCTCCTCCTGAGACTCAGCGAAGTTGAAATGTTTGTGATGATGCAATCTCCCCGCGGAAAGACGGAAAGACCCCATGAACCTTTACTGTAGCTTTGTATTGGACTTTGAACAGATCTGTGTAGGATAGGTGGGAGGCTTTGAAGCAGGGTCGCTAGATCTTGTGGAGCCAACGTTGAAATACCACCCTGGTGTGTTTGAGGTTCTAACCTAGGTCCATTATCTGGATCGGGGACAGTGCATGGTAGGCAGTTTGACTGGGGCGGTCTCCTCCCAAAGCGTAACGGAGGAGTTCGAAGGTACGCTAGGTACGGTCGGACATCGTGCTAATAGTGCAATGGCATAAGCGTGCTTAACTGCGAGACTGACAAGTCGAGCAGATGCGAAAGCAGGACATAGTGATCCGGTGGTTCTGTATGGAAGGGCCATCGCTCAACGGATAAAAGGTACTCTGGGGATAACAGGCTGATACCGCCCAAGAGTTCATATCGACGGCGGTGTTTGGCACCTCGATGTCGGCTCATCTCATCCTGGGGCTGTAGCCGGTCCCAAGGGTATGGCTGTTCGCCATTTAAAGAGGTACGTGAGCTGGGTTTAAAACGTCGTGAGACAGTTTGGTCCCTATCTTCCGTGGGCGCTGCAGATTTGAGGAAGCCTGCTCCTAGTACGAGAGGACCGGAGTGGACACACCTCTGGTGTATCGGTTGTCACGCCAGTGGCATTGCCGAGTAGCTATGTGTGGAAGAGATAACCGCTGAAAGCATCTAAGCGGGAAACTCGTTTCAAGATGAGATCTGCCGGGGCCTTGAGCCCCCTAAAGAGTCGTTCAAGACCAGGACGTTGATAGGTCAGGTGTGGAAGCGCAGTAATGCGTTAAGCTAACTGATACTAATTGCTCGTGCGGCTTGACCCTATAACTTTGATCAGTCTGATCAAGGTGTTATGCCAAGTGACGCATTCAAAATGATTTAAAACAGCGCGTGCGCTGTGGAAGCTGATTTACTCTATGAATTCGTTGTCTTGACACTTGTCAAGATGACAACCAGTTATGCCTGATGACCATAGCGAAGTGGTACCACTCCTTCCCATCCCGAACAGGACAGTGAAACGCTTCAGCGCCGATGATAGTGCGGATTCCCGTGTGAAAGTAGGACATTGTCAGGCTCTTACAGCCCGAAAAGCCCAGCAGGAAACTGCTGGGCTTTTCTCTTTTCCGAAGTGCTTTTTCGAAGGCTAGTTCAATTGTTCAGAACCCAGCCGCCCTCAAACCGGAGGGCGCCAGAGCGCTCCAGGTCATCCATTAGCTGCTGCAACCACTCACTTAACGGAGCCCCGGAAAAATGTCGGACGTGCAGTAGGTTGAAATATCGAGTGCTCGCCGCCCAATTCACTAACCAGTTCAACTCAATCCGCTGCATCTCAAGTAATTTGAATTTCAGAAGCACCTTCGCCGCGTGCTTGGCATGTCGAACGGGATCACCGATGAAGGCTTCAAGACGACGCCGAGCCACCACAAGCGCGGCAGGCGCATCTTTGAACACCGGACCGTGCCCGGGGATAACAACCTGTGGTTTCAATGACTCGATCAGATCGAGAGTTTGTCCAACCTCAAGAAAGCCAGGCTCGCCTTGCAGTTCCGGGAAAACAACGCCGAAACCGTTTTCCCACAGGGCGTCTGCCGCAATCAGTGTGGCAGATACTGGTTCGAACAAGATGATGGAGTGGGGATCGTGGCCAGGCGCAGAATGTACTTGCCACTTTGCGTTACCCAATTCAAGCATTTCACCGTCGCGCAACACTCCATCGAAGAAAAAACGCGGGCAGTTTTGGCCCGTTGGTGTGTACGAAAGCGCCTCCTCGTCCCAACTGCGAACCAACTCGGCCAGGCCGCTCGGAATAAAAGTCTTGCAATTGGGATACTGGGCTTGCAGGGCAGCGTTGCCGCCGCAGTGGTCACTGTGAAGATGGGTGTTGAAAATGAAATCGAGTGCGCGCCCACCGAGCGCCTGATTCATCAGGGTGATCGTCTGCGCTGAATGACTCACATACCCCGTATCCACCAGCGCGGTGCCGTACCTTCCGGTAAACACGATGTTGTTTGCTGACAGCCAGCCACGCTCAAGAACCGAGACGCCTGTAGGCAACAGGCCGGCTTCAACCACCTGAAGAACTCAACGCAGGCGCAAAATCAACAGCGACCAACGCATTACTTGGAAGAACGTAGCTCACGGCGGAGGATCTTTCCGACGGCCGTCTTGGGCAGATCGTCGCGGAACTCAATGTATCGAGGAACTTTGTAACCTGTGAGGCTCTGCCGACAATACTTTGCAACATCATCTTCGGTAAGCGCCGGATCATTTTTGACCACGAAAACCTTGATCGCCTCACCCTGTTTTTCATCCGGAATGCCCACCGCTGCGCACTCAACAACACCAGGGCACAGGGAAATAACATTTTCCAGCTCATTCGGGAACACGTTGAAGCCGCTGACCAGAATCATGTCCTTCTTGCGATCGACAATCCGGGTGTATCCGCGCTCGTCCATCACGCCGATATCACCCGTACGCATGAACCCGTCTGCGGTGAATGCCATGACGTTCTCTGCCGGCTGGTTGTAGTAGCCCACCATCACGTTCGGGCCGCGGATGCAGATTTCACCTGTGCCCCCTTGCGCAACTGAGTTGCCGTCGTCGTCTTTGATGGCGATCGCGATCCCAGGAAGCGGCAGTCCTATAGTTCCCGAGAACTCTTTGCTTGTCACCGGGTTATTGGTGCCAATCGCGCAGGTCTCGCTCATTCCCCAACCTTCGACCATGGCGCAGCCTGTTACTTCCTGCCAAAGGCGGGCCGTACCTTCAGACGCGGCCATTCCACCCGCCTGTGACACGCAAAGAGAAGAAAAATCAACCGACTTGAACTGCGGGTGTTGCAGCAGTGCGTTGAACAAGGTATTGACGGCGGGCAACATGTGAAACGGCCGCTTCTTGAGGACGTCGATGAACTTGGCGAAATCACGGGGATTGGGCACCAGCGTGATGTGGGATCCCCAACGAATGGCCAGCAAGCTGAGCGTTAGCGCGAAGATGTGGTACAGCGGTAACGCGGCAATGCTGTTGGTTTTGCTGACGTCACCCACCCGCTTCAGCGCGGGAGTGAACCAGGCTTCAGCTTGCAGGATGGCGGCCACGATGTTGCGGTGCGTCAACACTGCGCCCTTTGACAGCCCGGTGGTGCCGCCGGTGTATTGCAAGAATGCAGTCGAATCCAGCGTTGCCTGGCTTGGCTTGAGTGCCATCGACGTGCCATCGGCGATGGCACGGTTGAACGCGGTGACTCTGCGGCCTTCAGTCAGGGGCAGCTTGTATGCGGGCACCATCTTGGCCAAATGGCGCACCGCAAACGTGATCCAGGTGCCGAACCAGAAGCCGAGCAGGTCACCCATCGACGCCATCACCACATGTTTCACGGGTGTCTTGTCGATGACGTCCTCAAGTGTCTTGGCAAAATTTTCCAGGATGACGATCGCGGTGGCTCCCGAATCCTTAAGCTGGTGTTCAAGTTCCCGCGCCGTATAAAGCGGGTTCACGTTGACGCAGGTATAGCCCGCACGCAGAACTGCAGCCATGGTCACCGCGAATTGAGGAATATTGGGCAACATGATCGCCACGCGCGCGCCTGGCTCCAGGCCCTGTGCCTGTAACCAGGCACCTAGCGCGCCGGAAAGCTCGTCCAGTTGGCTGTAAGACATCCAGCGGTCCATGCAGACCGAGAACGGATTGGACGCATTCTTGCGAAAAGACTCCTCCAATAGCTGCGTCAGCGAACGGTACTGTTCGGTGTCAACATCATGAGGAACGCCATTGGGGTAGCTCGCGAGCCAAATCTTTTCCATGCCAAACTCCTTGAGCCGAGATTGTCGAAGCGAAGCGCTGCCGCGGCTATCGGGCAAGTCCTAGGGTGTTTTGAAGTTCGGTCTCACAAGCGACAGCAGGTGCGTCAAAAAGCATGGCGATCAAGGCAGTTTCTCGCGCGTGCACTGTGGCCAGGAACGCTTCGGCACCGTTCTTGCGCCTGGCCATGGCACCAAAGGTGTCAAAGCCAGCTTCCAGAAAACGTTGCAACGAACCAAGCCCCGCGGCTGTGGCGGGCCCCCGCATCATCTTGAGCATCAGCCGCAGACCAGATGCCCGCGTCAGGCGCGACATGTCAACGCCAATGCCCAACACCACTTTGAGCTGCTGCTCTCGCTCGGCCCGTCGACCGACGGCGCGCCAGGCCCTGACGTACTGCGCTGCTTGCGTGGTCTCCCCAATTTCAGGCACAGCTGCAAGCCAACAATGCCCCATGGCGTGATCCAGTTCCTCAGTCAACGCATGCAATTGCGCCAGTGCGACCGCGGTCGCCACGACAGGCTGCGGAAACAGCCGCTGAATCGCACCGGCAATACGGGAGAACTGGGCGTCCCTTTCGGCGTAGTCCTTGTCGCTGTAAAGCTCTTCAAGAAAAAACCGCGCTGCGGCCTCATATTGACCACCGCCGAGAAGGTCGGCATAGGTGCCGGCAAAGCGCTGCGCCTGGACGCGCTTGACGGCCGCGACTGCGACTTGGAGTTCGCGATTGACTACGCAGGTTTGTCGCAGCAGCGACACCTGGTCCACCGCCTGCCGGATTTGTTGTGCAGCTTCCATATAAACCCCGAGTCTATCTAGGCGGCGGGCTCTACAGGGCGGTGCGCGCTGCATGAGATAGTCAAAAGATGCAAAGAAGAAGTCTGCTCAAACTTGGCGCTGCATCGGCAGTTGCGCTGGTCGTGTTTGGCACAACCGCGGCGCTAATGCAGCCCGGCCTGGAAGACGGCAAGCTCAGCGCGCGCGCGCGAACGCTATTCACCGCCCTGGGCGCTGCACTGCTGGACGGCAGCCTGCCTGCGCAAGAGCCCGCCAGGCGGGCCGCAATCGATGGCCTCCTGGAGCGCATTGATATATTGGTTCAAGCACTACCACCCCATGCCCAAGCCGAGCTATCTCAGCTATTGGCGCTGCTGGCGACCTCGCCCGGCCGTCTGGGCGTGGCCGGACTGACGGACGACTGGGCAAAGGCAGGCATTGCCGACTTGCAACAGGCACTGCAATCCATGCGCACTTCTTCCCTCGGCTTGCGCCAGCAGGCCTATCACGCGCTGCACGACATCGTTGGCGGGGCGTACTTCTCTGACGCAGGAACCTGGGCCCAATTGGGCTACCCAGGCCCTGTACCCATCTGACACAGGACCGAACCACCCATGAGCAGTTTGCACGACCCGATCCGCGAAGGCTTGAAGCGCGGCTGGAAGGTACTGGGCGGCCGGCACGGTGCTCTGCCCGCCCAAATGAGCTGCGATGTGGCCATCATTGGCTCCGGTGCCGGTGCCGGCATCACCGCCGAGTTGCTTGCCCGCGCGGGTTTAAAAGTGGTGATGGTCGAAGAGGGCCCGTTGCGCAGCAGCAGCGACTTCAACCAGCAAGAGGCAGTGGCCTACCCGTCGCTCTATCAGGAAAGCGCGGCCCGCAAAACTGAAGACAAGGCCATCAACATTCTCCAGGGCCGTTGTGTCGGCGGCTCCACCACCGTCAATTGGACCAGTTCGTTCCGTACGCCCGACAGCACGCTGCACTACTGGCAGAACCAATTCGGCCTGACCGACTACACCCCGGATGCGCTTTCGCCGTACTTCGGGCAAGCCGAGCGTCGGCTGAACATTACGCCCTGGCTGACATCCCCCAATGAAAACAACGACCTGCTGCGCCGTGGCGCGGCGCGCCTTGGCATTGCGTCGGCGGCCATTGCCCGCAACGTCAAAGGTTGTTGGAACCTGGGGTCTTGTGGGCTGGGCTGCCCTACCAACGCCAAACAGTCAATGCTGGTCACGGCTATACCAGCGGCACTGGACAAGGGTGCGGTGCTGCTGGTGGAAACGCGGGCAGAACGCTTCGAACTGGCCAACGGGCAGGTGCAGTCGCTGACCTGTTTTGCGGTAAAACCGAACGGAGCCCGCGTCGAATCGGCACAAGCCGCTATAAAAATAATAGCAAAACACTATGTGCTTGGTGCCGGTGCAATCAACTCGCCAGCGGTGTTGTTGCGTTCGCTGGCACCCGACCCACATGGTCGGCTGGGTGAGCGCACTTTCCTGCACCCGGTGGTGATGTCGGCAGCCATCATGACGCAGAAGGTCGAGGGCTGGCAGGGTGCGCCACAAACCATTTACAGCGACCACTTCCTGGAAACCCAGCCTGTAGACGGTCCGATTGGCTACAAGCTGGAGGCCCCCCCGTTGCATCCGGTGATCTTTGCGTCCACGGTTTCAGGCTATGGCGCGCAGCAGTCGCAGTTGCTGCGCCAGTTCCCGCACACCCATGTATTGCTGGCGCTGCTGCGCGACGGCTTTCACGAGCAGGCGGCTGGCGGCAAGGTCAAGTTGCGTGGTGATGGTTCGGCCGCGCTTGACTATCCGCTTACCGAATTTGTGATGGACGGGGCCCGCCGCGCGCTGCTAAGCATGGCGGAGATCCAGTTTGCCTCGGGTGCACAGCAGGTGTTGCCGGTGCATGAAATGGCACGCCCCTACACCGCGTGGCGTGAGGCCCGCGACGCGCTGCAGGCGCTGCCCATGAAGCCGCTGCTGACCAAGGTGGTCAGCGCTCACGTCATGGGCGGCTGCGGGATGGCGGCGAGCGAGTCGCTCGGCGTAACGCGGCCCGACGGCGTGCACTGGCAGATCGGCAATCTTTCGGTACATGACGGGTCACTGTTTCCCACCAGCATCGGGGCCAATCCGCAACTGTCGATTTACGGCATCGTCAATCGGCTGGCACAGGGGTTGGCGCATCGGCTCACAGGCCATAGCGTGGCGCTGGCATGAATTGGCCCGCCACGGGGCCGCGCTCGCCTAGGGGCGGCCTTTCTGCAGGCCAAGGGCTTTGAATGTTGGCCCGGATCCAGCAGGTCACCACTCTGGCATTGCTGGCCTTCGCGCTGGGCTGGTTCGCATGGTTCAGGTTTTGCGCACCGGCGCTGGCTGTCTTGGGTGCGGCCACCATCTTGCTGAGCTACGCGCTGCTGCTTGGGGCGCAGTTCTTGATGGCCTGGCGCGTCAATCGCAATGATCCGGTCGGACAGCCGCGCTTGATGCAACTGGCGCGCGCCTGGCTGGCGGAGGTTTTGGTGGCACCGCAGGTGTTTGGCTGGCGTCAGCCATTCCGTTCGCGGGCGGTGCCAGACCAGTTAAACACAGGCAAGTGCAAACCCGGTGCCGTCGGCGTGGTGCTGATTCACGGGTTTGTGTGCAACCGTGGGCTCTGGACGCCATGGATGCGTGCGCTGCAGCAGCAGGGCCAGGCCTTCGTTGCGGTCAATCTTGAACCCGTGTTCGGCTCTATTGACGACTACACCCCGCTTATCGAACGGGCGGTTCAGCGGGTGACCGAGGCCACGGGTCGTCCGCCGGTGATCGTGGCCCACAGCATGGGCGGCCTGGCGGCTCGCGCCTGGATGCAGGCCAACCGGGGGTTGGAGCGGGTGGCACATGTCATCACCATCGGCACACCGCACCGGGGCACCTGGTTGGGCCGGTTCAGCCACGTCACCAATGGTCGCCAGATGCGGCTGCATAGCGATTGGCTGGGCCGACTGGGACAAGATGCCAATGCAGGTGGGTACGGCCGCTTTACCTGCTGGTATTCCGATTGCGACAACATCGTTTTTCCCGCCTCGACCGCAACCTTGTTTGGCGCGGACAACCGCATTGTGTATGGCGTGGCCCACGTTGAACTGGCTTTTCACACACAAGTCATGCGCGCCTCGCTGGCGAAAATAGCGACCCTGTGAGATAGTTGTTCCAACTTGGAACAGGCGGGCAGACCTTCGGCAGTGCCCCCATCTGGCGAAAAAAAGGATACAACTATGCCCCTGATCGTCGTCATGGAAGACGATGCAGGCACGCGGATGCTGATTGCATCGGTGCTAAAGAAAGATGGCTATGACGTGCTGACGGCCGAGAACGGCGCTCAGGGCCTGAAGCTGGTGCAAGAACACAAACCTGATGTCGTCGTCAGCGACGTGCAAATGCCCGAAATGAACGGCTTTCAGATGCTCACGGCCTTGCGGCAAGATCCCAAAGTCGCCGGCACACCGGTTATTTTGCTGACGTCGCTGCAAGAGCGCGCCCATATGCGCATCGGCATGACCACTGGTGCAGACGACTACATCACCAAACCCTTCCGGCCCGGCGAACTGCGTGAGGCGGCGGCCGCGCAGATCAACAAGCGGGCAACGCAGGCCACGCTGCAGGCCATGGCGGTGGACGCCGCTGTACAAGTTGCGTTGAACGACCAAAAACACAAACTGTCCAAGCTGTATGAGCAACGACTGGCCAAGGAGCTCAGCGAGCGCTGGCCAGCCGCAGACGGAACGGCTGGCGACGAGCGATTTGAGCATGCCACCGTACTCTTTGTGGATATTCCGAACTACACCTCAGTCGCTGAAAAACTCAGCAGTGCCGAGCTTACCGAACTAGTCAAGAAATTCTATGGAAGCGCGGGTGACACCGTGCACCTGTTCGGCGCACGTCACATGCAGTTCATCGGTGAAGGGTTATTGGCTATTTTTGTGGACAGCACCGACACCAAGTCAGTCAACCACGGGCTGCGTGCGGTGCGTGCGGCGCTCGGGCTGGTGGAGTCAGCCCACGCCATCCGGCAATACTTGCAAGTGCAGTATCCGGGTCGCAACCTGCCCCGATTCGACGTGAACGTAGCCCTGCACGGCGGCCAGGTAACCCTCACGGTGCTGCAAGATCCGCTGCACGGCAGTGCGGCACAAACCTTGCCGGTTGGTGACGCAGTCAGCGTGACCATGCTGTTGCAGCGCCAGGGCCATACCTTGGGCTGGCCCATCACCGCCAGCGTTTCGGCATTGCGCAGTATCACGGGCGCTGTTCGTATTGACCGGCGCGGGCTGGTGGAGCTGCCAGGGCGCACCGTGCCGATGGACGCTGCCGAGGTAGTGGCGCTCGCGTTGTAAGTCGCAAGGCCGAGTGATGCGCCTGTTCTCCCTGCGCCGGATTCTCGGCCTGAGCCTGGTGCTGCTGGCGCTGGTACCGGCCTTGCTGGTGGGCTGGCTCATGGCGCGCGCCAGCGCGCAGGCCGCGCAAGAGCTGGCGGGCAAGACGCTTGCCCAGGTGGCCAGTCTGGTGCAGTCCGGCACCGAGGACCACTTGCGCCAGGCGCATGCCGTGCTCAATGGCTTGTTTCCCGAACGCATGACGCCCGCCCAGGTGGCGCAGGCGCGGGAATGGCTGCGTGCGCCCGCACAGTTTGAGCCGATGGCGTTTGCGTTGACGCGCCAGTCGGGCGCGGTTCCGGTGCTTTACTACGCCAATCTGCGTGGCGAGTACTTTGGCGTGGAAAACACGCCTGCAGGTGTGCAGGTCGCTGTCCGGCCTGCGGGCGGTACCGGTCGCAGCGTTTTTCTGGCACGCCAGCCCGGCGACCGCAGCCGCCTTCTTGGCAGCGAGCCCGCCAACTTTGAGCCGCGCCTGAGTTACTGGTACGGCGCTGCCATGACCGCCAAGGACCGCGTCTTCTCTCCCGTACAGGTGTCAGCAGAACGCAAGCAACTCATGGTGAGCCTGTCGCAGCCGGTGTATGACCCGGACGGCGGAGCGGCAGGCGTTTTTGGCACCGACTTGTATCTTCAACAACTCGCCGACGTACTGCGCACCCAGCGCATCAGCTCACGCGGCGCGGCATTTGTGGTGGATGAAAAAGGCGCGCTGGTCGCCAGCTCGGCCGGCGACGCGTTGTTCGAGCAGCGCGAGGGCCGATTCGAGCGTCGCAGCCCACGTGACAGCTTCAACCCGGTTGTGCGCGCCAGCTTTGCGGCGCTGGAGGCGCTGTGGGCCAGCCGCAGCGCCGATAGCGTGGCCAGTAACACCGCCCTGCAACGCTTGCCAGCTGCCGACGGCACTTTGCTGATGGTGCAGCGCCCCTTTGCCGAGGCGCTTGGCCTGCGCTGGACGTTAGTAGTCGCCGCCCCTGAAAGTGACTTTACCGCCGAGGTTGACCGTGCCTGGAAGGTGTCGTTGGGCGTCCTTGCCGCGCTGGTGCTGCTGGCCACCCTGGTTGCGGTGTTGATTGCTACCAGCCTGGGGCGGCGTTTGCGCGGCTTGAGCCAGGCCGCCGAACAACTGGGCCGTGGCCAGGTGCCTTTGATAGACAGGACAACCCGCATCCAGGAGGTACGCCAGTTGTCGCAAGTGCTGCACGACAGCGCCGAGCAGCTGCAAGGCTACCGTGCCCAGGTACAAGCCGATGCGCAAGCGCTGCAGGAGGCCAACGAGTCCCTGGAGGCGCGTGTGGCCGCCCGTACTGCGGAGCTGCAAGCATCAAGAGAAGAAGCGCTTGCCGCCGCGCGCGCCAAAGCCGCCTTCCTGGCCACCATGAGCCATGAAATCCGCACGCCGCTCAATGGCGTGGTGGGCATGAGCACTTTGCTGGCCGAGACGCGGTTGGACGCCGAGCAGCGTGACTACCTACAGACCATCCGTCTGTCCAGCGACCAACTGCTCGCGGTCATCAGTGACATTCTTGACTTCTCCAAGATCGAGTCGGGCAAGCTTGAGCTGGAGGCCGAGCCCCTGAGCGTGCGCGCTTCGGTCGAGGAAGCCTGCGACATTGCGGCCCCGCGGGCCCGCGAAAAGGGCCTTGAACTGATCATTGACATCGCCGACGTGCGCGCGGGTGGCGTGCCAGCGGCAATTCTGGGTGACGTGACGCGCTTGCGCCAGGTGTTAATCAACCTGATCAACAACGCAGTGAAGTTCACCGCTCGGGGCGAAGTGACAGTGCAAGCCCGGCTGCTGCGTGAAGATGATGGCGCAGGCCGTGCGGTGATGGAGTTCCGCGTCATCGACAGCGGCATCGGCATACCGCCCGAGCGTCTGGCCTCTTTGTTTGAGGCCTTTACGCAGGTGGATGCGTCCACCACCCGCAAGTACGGTGGCACCGGCCTGGGGCTGGCCATTTGCAAGCGCCTGGTGGCGCTGATGGATGGTGAGATCGGCGTCGAAAGCACGCTTGGCCAAGGGTCCACCTTCTGGTTCACAATGGCCGCGCCGGTGACGCAGGAGATCGCGCAGGTGTTTGGCCCGGCGGGGGGCGATGTGCTCAAGGCCAACCGTGTGCTGATTGTGGACGACCACGCCACCAACATCCGCATTCTCACGCGTCAGTTGCAGTTGTGGGGCATGGATGTCGCCAGCGCTGAGTCGGGCGCGGCCGCGTTGCATTGGCTGCAGCAGGCGGGCGCTTCGTCTGCGCCCGATGCCCGCCTGCCAGACATCATCATCACTGACATGCACATGCCCGAGATGGACGGTGTGACGTTGGCGCAGAAAATCAAGGCCACGCCTGAGTGGCGTGAAATCCCGTTGCTGCTGCTGAGTTCGGGCTTTATGCCTGCGGGCGACGAGAATGCGCGCCTGTTTGACGCCCGGCTGCTCAAGCCGGCGCGGCAAGCCCAGCTGTTTGACACCATCGCGCGCTGCATATCGTCTGACCATGCCGGCAGTAATAAACCCAGCACGCTGGTAACCGACAGCAAGAAACACGTGACCGTTCTGGTGGCAGACGACAACGCTGTCAACTTGAAGGTGGCCTGCGCCATGCTGCTCAAGCTGGGTTATGACATTTGTACCGCAGTGGATGGCCGCGAAGCGGTAGAGGCCGTGGCGCAGGCCATGGCCAGCGGCCAGCGCCTTGGTGCGATCCTGATGGACGTGAACATGCCTGACGTCGATGGCCTGCAGGCAACCCAGCAGATTCTGGCGGCCTGGGGCAGCGCCGCACCCCCAATCATCGCGCTAACCGCCGCGGCGTCAGCCGAAGACCGGGCCCGCTGTGAGGCTGCGGGGATGCATGACTACCTGACCAAGCCGCTGCAAGTTTCAGCTTTGGCCCAGACGCTGGAGCAGTGGATCCCGCCCGGCGGGCTGCGCACCGGCACGGCAATACCAGTCAAAGTGGCTGGCGGAAGCAGCTCGGGCGGAATTGATGCGCTGATGGAATTCAGCCGTCTCAATGAGTTCAAGGAATTCGACGACGACGCGCAAAGCATGACGCGTGAGGTGATAAGCCTGTTCCTCGCCGACGCCCCGCGACGCCTGCAGGCGATAGAGCAGGCCATCGCCGCCGCAGACGTGGAAGCGCTTTCCCGAGCTGCCCATGCACTGAAAGGGGCCGCCGGCAACATCGGTGCGGCCGGCATCCAGGCCGCCTGCGGCAGCCTGGAAGCCGACGCCAAAGGCGCAATTCCGGCTGATGCTGCCCAGCGCATCCGGCACTTGCATGATTTATTGGCAAAAACGCGTGTAGCCCTCACCAAATGGACGTGACCCGCTATTATTTTCATAGTGACTTCATTGTTGACGACGCAGCAGTGCGGTAAATTTGTCACAGGAACGGCGGCCATATTCACCGCTTGAATCCGTGACGGCTTCTTACGCTTTGAGGCAAGTTACAAAGCGTTGGGATGCGGATATGAACGGGCTTCTGGACACCGGTTTTGCAGACAGTGGGCTCCTTGCAGAGGGCCCCGGCGGCCTGGGCGCAGGCCTGGCGCTGTTGATGGACGAGCTGGCCCACGGGCTGCTGATCGCCGGATTGGGTGGGGAGTTGGTCCACGCCAACCAGGCAGCGCGCCATGAACTGGTGCGCTTTCGCGCACTGGGGCTTGCCAACAATGCGTTGAAAACCCGCAGCCCTGAAGACGGCAAGTTGCTGCACGATGCCCTGGCCAATGTGGCGCTGGGCAAACGTTGCCTGATCACGCTGGCTGGTGGCGAAGGGGTCGGCCTTACCCTTGCCGTACTGCCCCTTCGCAGCGAGACCGGCTTTCCGCCCACCCGCGCCGCGCTGATGTTTTCACGTGCATCGGTGTGTGAATCTTTAATGCTCTGCTTTTTTGCCCGCAGCCATGGCCTGACGGCCACCGAAGAGCAAGTGCTGGGCATTCTTTGTCACGGCTACTCGGCCCCCGAGATTGCGCTTCAGATGAAAGTGGCCGTTTCTACCGTGCGCAGCCATGTGCGCAGCCTTTGCGCCAAAACCCGTAGCAGCGGCGTGCGCGAACTGGTCAACCGGGTGGCGGTGTTGCCGCCGGTGGCCCCCGCCTTGCGCCACGAGCAAATGCATTGAGTTGCCGCCGGGCCTGTGCGCCCGCATCGGCCAGTGGGGCGCTTTCTGAGGGCATGCTAGAGTGCAAGCCGTCAGGAAACCCTTGCCATGATTGCGTCCAGCCTGTCTGCCACCCAAGAGAAATTGATTGCCGCACTGAGCCCGTCGCTTCGCGCGCTGGCGTTGCGCGGCACCATCCGTAACTACAAAAAGAGCAGCGTCATCCTCAACGAGGGCGATGTCGGCGAGTCTATGTTTGTGCTGCTGCAAGGCAGCGTGAAAGCCTTTGCCACCGACGAAGACGGTCGCGAAATCACCTATGGTCTTATCGAGGCGGGCGACTACTTTGGCGAAATGTCGCTGGACGGCGGGCCGCGCTCGGCCTCTGTCATGACGCTGGAGCCCAGCATCTGCTCTGTGGTAACCCGCGCTGCGGTGCGCGACCACCTGGCGGACGAGCCGGAGTTTGCGCTGGACCTGGTCGCTCAGGTGATCCGCCGCGCCCGCTCGGCCACCGAATCCGCCCGCAACATGGCCCTGCTGGACGTGTATGGCCGGGTCGTGGCCACGCTTGAAAGTTGTGAGGGCCCGGGCAGCGCCGACGCACCGGTGCTGTTGCGCCAAATTACCCATCAAGCCATTGCCAGCCGCGTCGGCGCGTCAAGAGAAATGGTCAGCCGCCTTCTCAAAGACCTTGAGCGCGGCGGCTACGTGGAACTGGGCGTGAAGCGGATTACGTTGCTGAAAAAGTTGCCGGCGAAGTGGTAGGGTGCGGCGCTCTCAGAGTGCGTTGAAAACCTTGCGGGTGACCTGAGGGGCGGCATCACTGGTGCCCACCAGCCGCGCCACGCCGCCGCTGCGCGTACCGGCACCCTTAAGGCCCAGCAACACCGGGTTTTCGTCGCTGAAGGCTTGGGTGTCAGGTATTTTCACCACACCTGGGCGCGTGGGCCGTGACGCATCGGGGTCGGGTTTCCTGGGTGAGTATTTGGCCCACATCGGCCCTGCCACACGAACACCGCCGACCGACACCGTTTTTTTACCGGTGGCAATACTGTTGAAGTTACCGCTGCGGCGGATCGGCGTTGGGTTGTCGGCGTGGTCGACAAATGAGCCGGGGTTGCCGCTGGTGTCATACAGCTTGTCTTCAAAATGTGACTGTCGCGCACCCGTTTGTACGCCAATGATCTGGTCGTCACGCTCCACATAGGCATCGACCGTCACTGAGCCTGCTTGCGTGTTGGCAATGCTGACTTGCCAAACGCCGCTGGGTGCCAGCGTGCTTGATTTTTTAAATCCAAAAGTTGGTGCAACTGCAATCAGTGCGCAGGTCCCGTTAGCGCCGGTGGCGACGCTTTTGGGGTAAATCAACGCGCACAGTGGCTTGCCATTGGCCGCATTCCAGGTACCTGACTGGCCCCAGGCTATGGGGCTCAAGCTGGCTTGGCCTGGCGGCGTGAGGGTAATTTCAATGCCTTGGGCACCTGCGGGTATCCATATCTCCAAAAAATTCTGAGTCGAATCACCCGGTTGGCCGCGCCAATCTAGCGTCACATGCTCATTTTTTGATAGCGTTGCATTGGCATGCGTACGGCTTTGGTAACTGTTGCTGACCGGGACAATGACTTGCAGCTGCCCGGTTTTCAAATCAATCAGCTGGTCCATCGCGGCTTCCAGCACCGAGCTGCCGTCATGCGGCCCGGCGAGCGTGCCCCAACTGAGATTGACAGCAACTTTGGCGTCGTGCGCGCAGCGTAACAGGATGTACATCAGGCCATCCATGATGTGAACATTCATCGAGCCGCCGGATGTGTCCACCACAGTGTTCCAGTCAAGCTGCACCGCCACAACGTCGCAGCGGCTCGCATCATCATCGGCCATGGCCCAGCTGGGTGGTGCGTTCACCTGCGGCGGTACACCTGCTATTTGCGCCAGCACCGTGCGTGGCCCGCAAGCAATGTCCAGCACATGGGTGCCGTGGTTCACGCGCTTGTTCAGCTCCATCCCCATCTTGAAGTGCGCGTACACCGCCGTCTCGTCCACCAGCCCGCCGTAGGTGTTGTTCTGCATGGCCTGGTTGATTTGCGTGGCTGTCAACTCATGCCCATAGCCTAGCGCTGCGGGCGTTTGGCCTGTGCCTTGCTGGTCTTGCCGCCAAAAGTAGCGGGTGCGCGCCTTGCCGTTGCGCAAAAAGTTGGCGTTGGCAAAAGCCAGACCGCCATCAATCAAACCCATCACCTTGCCTTGCAGCAGCGCGCCGGCGGGTACTTGTGCTTGGCCAGTCGGCTGGGTTGGGTCGTCGGCATGGTGGCCTGCTGGCAAACCCAGTTCGAACCGCATAACCAGCGCATGCAAGCTGCCGCCAGGACGAATGTGTTTGAAGAACGCAGGTTTGACGCGCGCCGTGCAGTAGTTGAGGCCCGTGGGCGCTGCTGGCGACGTGTAAACCAGCGGCACATACAACCACTTGGCAGATGCGGCGGCTTTGAACTGCGCCACGCTCACACCCGGCGCAAGCTCGATTAACAGCGGCAACCACTTGGGCGGTTTGCTCAGGCCGTAGCCTGCAAAGTTGTCGGCCTCAGCCCAGATAAGGTAAGGGTCAAACCCGGTGGTGGCACCCGGTTTGGCCCAGTTGATACCGGTAAAACTGCCCGTGGGCAGAGGAGTCCAGTGCATGGCGTGTCCCAATTGATGTGGAAATCAAATTACTTCAGTGGTTTCCACTCATCAAGCGCCTTGCCCCACATGAATTGCAGCAACGGCGACGCCGCAATGCTGTGCGCACCTGCAAACAGCTCGTAGTAGTCGCTTTGGTTGTCTGCCATCGACACCCGTGGGTCAAAGTCAATCACATGGCCTTTTGAATCGTGAAACTTGCGTCCGTCAAAGCCGCGCTCATGGATCTTTTCACCTTTGCAGCGCGCCACCATATAGCCGCTGAGCGCAGTTCCCAGCAAGCGCCCTACAGCGCTATCCACCGGGTAGTGCAGGCCAGCGACTGTTCGGTTAACCGAGATGCGCGCAGCCAGGCGTTCAAGTTGCTCCCGGTAGGTGCTGCCATGCGGCAGCAAGGCTTGCAACAGCGCGCAGGTCAAGTAGGCCTCGGTGGCGTGCCCGCTCGGCCAGGCAGCGTGGCCTGGCGTCGGGATCATGGGCTGGATTTGCGGCGACAGCTCAACCGGGCGCGGGCAGGCAAAGCCGTGTTTGAAGCGCATATGGACATGCGTGGCTAAAGACATCGCAAGGTCCAGCAGCTCCAGTGTGTACTTGTGCCTGTGCGCCGTTAGCCCAATGATGGACGCGAAAAAAGCCCCGCCGCCATTGACTTGCGCCAGTATTTCAGCGCCGCGGTCTTCACGCAGTTCTGAGTAGTTGGCCACCAGGTCCAACTGCTGCTTGAAAATCTTTTCAGTCGGTCGCGCCAGCCGCGCCAGGGCTACGTCTTTCAAAGGCTTTTTGCTCAGATCTACAAAGCCCAGCGTCATGGACGCTTTGCTTTGATTCACATTGAAATGCAGGCCCGACAGCAGCTCAAGCTCACAAACAGCCATGCGCGGACCAGCTGCCCAATAGGCCAGCCGCTCGGGCTTGTCTAGCGGGGTGGGGAGATCGATGGGCAGGGTTGCGCCCTGGAAGGGGCCGGAGAGGGCGGCTCGATTGGTGTTCAGAGCGTACGAGTAGATTGCTGGATCAGCTGAGTAGCCACCGCTGTATCCGCCACTATATCCACCACTGTAGCCACCACTGTATCCGCCGCTGTAGCCGCCGCTATATCCGCCACTGTATCCGCCGCTCATATCATTCTCCAAGTAATTGTGAAAGCTAACTTTCAGGAAGTCCGAGTGTGCGCAAGGCAACAGCACAGCGCTGCCTTGTCACGCTGTTAGCACTGCCTAGAGCCAGATAGCTAGCCATTGTCATTTCAGGGGTTTCGTTTAAGAGCAAGCTTAAAGTTGTGCGCGCTTCTTCGATTAAATCTGCTTCCGTTTGGGCGGTGAGCAGCACTCGCATAGTCGGCGCGTGATGCCGATTCGCTTTCAGTGACAGTTTTGCATATTTGATTGCGCGGGCATGGTCATTGACAGTAAGAAAGGCGGCAGCTGAAAGCATGTCGAAGTAGTATTTGAGAGGATCAATTGGCGATAACGCGTTTGCGTACTCGACTTCGTTGACCGCGTCGCTGGGAGTACCCCACATCGTAGAGAGAACGCTTTTGAAGAGCCAGGTCATCGGCTCGCTTGAGTTTGAAGAAATTGACTGTGTAAGTTTTTTATCTGCAAGCTCAAAATCGCCTAAAAGTTGGCAATAGGCGTGACCTTCAACAGCCAATGTCAAAGCATTCTCTGGTTCAAACTCCAAAGCCCTTCTAGTTTGTTCTAGGGCTAAATGTGTATCACGTTGAGGTGAGTCGCTAAGCCCTCGAATGATGCGCATCACATACCACTTCGCCAGCCACGCGCGCGGTGCTGCTATTCGGCCGTGCCGCTCGATCAAGGCGTCCAGCGCCTGGCGACTTCGCTCAAAGTCCCGCATTGAAGACCGATGCATCATCGAAATCCCACCCAGCAAAAGCGAACTGCTGTCTAACCTCGGCATAGGCTGCGTCAAAGACTGCTGCACCTCCGCATCAATCAATGCGCGGCAAGTAGCTGCTGCCAGGCCATTGAGCAATTCGCTTTGGGTTTGCAGCAGGTCGCCGGTGTCGCCAGACACGCGCTCGGCCCACACGATTTCATTCTTGCGGGTGTCGGCCAGTTCGGCCATCAGCAAAATCTTGTTGCCGCTGGCAATGTAGCTGCCCGACAGCACAAAAGACGCGTCCAGCCGCGACTGGACCTCCGGCATGATGGCCGTGCGCCCCCTGAAGGCGGTGGTGGACAGCCGCGATATCACGCGTATGTCCGGGCTGCGCGACAACTGGGCAATGATGCCGTCGGCAATCAGCTCGCCAATCACAAAATGCGCGGGCTCGTTGCTGCGCGCTTCAAACGGGATCACCGCAATCGTCGGCCTGAAGTCGGTGTTTTTTGGCGTGCTGGCGGCAATCACCGGTGCATGTCCGGGCTGGCCTACGCGATAGGCGCGTACCGTGTTTTCAACATGCTTGAGGTGGCACTCGCCCAAGTCTTCAATGTCGCCATCGAGCCCGGCGGTCAACTGATCCCGCAGTTCTGCGGTCACCACCAGCTCACGAGGGCCGGCTAGTGTCGTTATGCGGGCCGTCAGGTTGACGTCACTGCCGTAGATGTCGTGCTTGTCCGCTACAAACTCGGCCGAGTGGGCACCCATGCGCAGATAAAGGTGGCGTTCTGGCGGGCGGTCTTTGTTGTCCTGGTCGGCGAAGTAGTGCAGTGCAAATGCAGTCTTCGTGCACCCATGGGCGTTAGCAAACTCAAGCATCAGCCCATCGCCCAGGCTTTTGACGATGCGCCCG
Source organism: Ramlibacter sp. 2FC (assembly GCA_943369755.1). Taxonomy (GTDB): domain Bacteria; phylum Pseudomonadota; class Gammaproteobacteria; order Burkholderiales; family Burkholderiaceae_C; genus CALROG01. The sequence continues at coordinate 106,010 of CALROG020000001.1, read as the reverse complement.
CCATGCAGCGGCAGGAGCTGTTGCTCTGTCTGCGCCACCAAGCGCTGCCAGCGCTGAACAAATTCATCTTCGTCTTGCTCCATCAGGCGCACAGACTCCACCACGTCCAGGACCATCAAGATTTTGGTCTGGCGAGGCAGTAGATGGGGCGAGTCGGTGCCGGGGAGGTGCATCTTATGAGTATCAGGGCTAAACGTCCTCCTTATTTTGTAGGAGAAGCGGCCCCGGGGAAACACCGGCTTTCAACTCGCCGATCTCGACGCTTCTTGCTGCCGGCGCTAGTTGTCCGCAACCTCATCCGCCGCCAGCACCGCCAACCCCTTCACCCGCTCATACACCGGCGCAAAGTCTGGCGCGGTCATGTCAAACAGCTGCTGGAAGCTGTCGATGACGAAGTAAGTTTGCTGGTAGGTGTCGATTTTGTACTGGGTGCGCATGGTGCGGTCCAGTTGTAGCGGCCGGCGCTGGGGTTCGGGGCTGGTGACGGCGTAGCGCAGTTCACCGGCCGAGCTCAAAATGCCGGCGCCGTACGCCCGCAGGCCGTCGGGCTGGCGGATCAACCCAAACTCAATCGTATACCAGTACAGTCGGCTCAGCAGCTCGCAGGCGCCCAGGTCGTTGGCTTTCAAGCCGCCCTGGCCATAGCGCTGCACATAGTCGGCAAACACCGGGTTGAACAGCAGCGGCACGTGGCCGAACAAGTCATGAAAGATGTCTGGTTCGACGATGTAGTCAAACTCTTGCGGGCCACGGATCCAGTCCGTCACCGGGAACTTGCGGTTGGCCAGCAGCGTGAAGAACGGCACTTCAGGAATCAACCCGGGCACGCCCACAATCTCCCAGCCTGTCGCCTTGCGCAGCCGCTGGTTGATTTCTTCAAACCGGGGGATGTAGTCTTTGACGCCTAGCGAGGGCAGGGCGGCAATGAACTCGTTGCAGGCCAGGCCCGGCAGCAAGGCCGCCTGGCGCTCGTAGAGGCGGCGATAGGTGTCGTGGTCAGCGGCGGTGTAGCTTGCGTAGTTTTGCGCGCAGGTGTAGTCCGCGTTCGCGCGGCCGTAGTCGCCGCGCGGTGGCCGGTCTGCTGCACCGTAGACGACAGGTTCGACTGCCACGGCGGTTCAGTCCTTGGTCAGTACGCCGCGGCGCATTTGATCGAGTTCCATCGTTTCAAAAAGCGCCTTGAAGTTGCCCTCGCCAAAGCCTTCGTTGCCCTTGCGCTGGATGAATTCAAAGAAGATGGGCCCGAGCTGGTTTTCGCTGAAGATTTGCAGCAGCAGCTCTTTGGGCGTGCCGTCCACCAGGATGTTGCGTTGCTGCAGGGCCGCTACGTCTTCTTTCAGGTCGGGAATGCGCTTGGGCAGCAGCTCGTAATAGGTTTCGCTGGTGTTGAGCAGCTTCACGCCGTTGAACTGCAGCGCGTCTACTGTGTCATAGAGGTCGCTTGAGCCCATGGCGATGTGCTGGATGCCCTCGCCCTGGTAGCGGTCCAGGTATTCCTGTATCTGGCCGGCCTTTTCGTTGCCCTCTTCGTTGATCGGGATGCGGATCTTGCCGCAGGGGCTGGTCATGGCTTTGCTCTTCACGCCGGTGGTCTGGCCTTCGATATCAAAGTAGCGCACCTCGCGGAAGTTGAACAGCCGCTCGTAAAAGCCCGACCATTCCGCCATACGGCCCCGGTGCACGTTGTGCGTCAGGTGGTCGATGTAGGTCAGGCCCACCCCTTTGGGGTTCAACATGTCGTCCGCGGGGTTCAGTGCTGCGCGGTGCAGGGGTTCAAAGTCCACGTCAAAAAAGCCGATGTTGCCGATGTCGCCCTCTTTGGCACCGTTTTTGCCGCGCCACTTGTCAATGAAATAGATGATCGAGTCGCCAATGCCCTTGATGGCCGGGATGTTCAGCTCCCCCGGGCCGGCGGTGTTGGCATAGCCCCAGGCACCGAGCGAAATGGCGCGCTCATAGGCGGTTTTGGCGTCATTCACCCGAAAGGCGATGGCGCACACGCTGGGGCCGTGCAGCCGTGCAAAGCGCTGGGCAAAGCTGTCAGGCTCGGCGTTGATGATGAAGTTGATGCCACCCTGGCGGTACAGCGTCACGGCCTTGTGGCGGTGCCTGGCAATTGGCGTGAAGCCCATGCGCTCGAACAGCTCGCCCATGGCTTTTGGGTCGGGCGCGGCATATTCGATGAACTCAAAACCGTCGGTGCCCATGGGGTTGTCCCAGGTGCTGGCGGCGGCGGTTTGCGGCAGGGGTGCGTTCATCGGCGGGTCTCCAAAAAGATTCTTGAGACTGTATTTGTGCCAGGCATCATTTTTACTGCGAGTTGGGGCGCATTTGTTGCAGTAAACGCAGTAAATCTGCAAAATTCAGCCAATGGAAGCACTAGACAAGCTAGACAGACTAATTTTGCGCAGCCTGCAAGCCGACGGCCGCGCCACTTATGACCAGATTGCCGAGGCCGTGAACCTGTCGCCCAGCGCAGTGCTGCGCCGGGTCAAGCGGCTGGAGGAGGCGCGGGTGATTGACCGCTATGTGGCCCTGGTCAAACCCGAATCTGTGGGTCTGGGCCTGACTGCCTACCTCAACGTACGCCTTGAAAAACACACCGAAAGCCACAAACGAAACCCAATGGACGTGTTTCGGGCCAGTGTGCAAACCTGGCCCGAAGTGGTGGAATGCGCGTCGCTCACCGGTGAAATGGACTATCTTTTGCGCGTGGTCGTGGCTGATATGGCGCATTACAGCCGCTTCATCATGGACACCCTGCTCAAGCACCCGAGCGTGCAGGACTGCAAGACCAGCTTTGTGCTGGACCGGGTAAAAGCCACCACCGCGCTTCCTTTGTAGTTACTTCCTGCTGCTTTTGCGCTGGAGCGACCTGCCTAACCGCCCGCTCACGGGTATTTTTTCATTGAGATACTGGGGAAAACCCGTATATTGACCTGATGGTCGAAACCAAGCTCCTTCTCAAGGCATCGCTGGACGCGGGCAAGGAGTTCTTCCGCCCGCCGGAAAACCGCGAGGAGTCGGGTGCGGGGCCCAAAGTGGCCAAGCCAATTCCAGTGCTGGTGCCGATCCGGTCGCTCGGGCCTGGTCACCGCGAGCGCATTGCCAACCACCTGCTTTCGCTTGACGCGCAAGACCGTTACCTGCGCTTTGGCTACGCCGCCAACGACGAGCAGATCCGCCGTTATGCCGACGGCCTGGACTTTGACCGCGACGACATTTTCGGCATCTACAACCGCCGCCTGGAGCTGCTGGCCATGGCGCACCTGGCCTTTGCGAGCGACCCGCAGCACAAGTCGTGTGCCGAGTTCGGCGTGTCGGTGGTCAAGCTGGCGCGCGGGCGCGGCTACGGCTCCCGCCTGTTTGACCGCGCCGTCATGCATGCGCGCAACGAGGGGGTGGACATGCTGTTCATTCATGCGCTGAGCGAAAACACCGCCATGATCAAGATTGCCCGTAACGCCGGGGCGCTGATTGAACGCGACGGCTCCGAGACCGAAGCCTGGCTGCGGCTGCTGCCTGCCACCATGGACAGCCGGGTTGATGAAATGGTGCAGGAGCAGTTGGCGCAGACCGACTACCGCCTCAAGGTCCAGGCCAAGCAGTTCTGGGATTTTCTGACTGCGGTGCAAGAAATCCGCCGCGGCGTTCGCGACGCGCTGGACAAGACGGCGCGTTAGCGCTCGCCGCCACGTGATTCGGCTATCCTAGAGGCCTATCAACCACCGCACGTCCTGCACCCGCAGCTGTGTCCGACCCTCACCCTGCGCGCCCTTCTGTCGAGAAGGAAGACAAGCGCACCTTTTTGCAAAAGATCGCCGAGTTCATCCATCCCGGACCCGACTCGCGCGCTGAACTGATCGAAACCCTGGCCGACGCCGAAGACAACGATGTCATCGGGGCCGAGTCGCGCGTCATGCTCGAAGGCGTGCTGCGCATGGCCGACCAAACCGCCAGCGACGTGATGGTGGCAGCGCCGCGAATGGACCTGGTCAACATCGACGCGCCGTTTGACGACATGCTGCACCTGGTGATCGATACCGCGCACTCGCGCTTTCCGGTGTACGAGGGTGAGCGCGAGAACATCATTGGCATCCTGATGGCCAAAGACCTGCTCAAGCTGCAGCGGGCGCCTGAGCTGAACATCCGCGCGCTGCTGCGCCCGGCCGTGTTTGTGCCGGAAAGCAAGGGCCTGAACGACCTGCTGCGCGAGTTCCGCGGCAACCGCAACCACCTGGCCATTGCCATTGACGAGTTTGGCCGGGTGGCGGGGTTGATCACCATTGAAGACGTGCTGGAACAGATCGTGGGCGAGATCGAGGACGAATTTGATATTGCCGAGGACGAAGGCGACATCTTTGGCCTGGCTGACCGCACCTACCGGGTCAGTGGCGACACGTCGATCGAACGCGTGGCCGAGGCTTTTGGCGTGGCACTGAACCGCACCGACGGGGAGGGTGCCTTTGACACCATTGGCGGCCTGATCGCCCACGAAATGGGCCATGTGCCCAAGCGCGGCGAGCACCATACGCTGGCCGGGCTCAACTTCGTGGTGCTGCACACCAAGGGCGGCGCGGTGCGCTGGTTCAAGGTGTCGCCGGTCGAGGACAAAGACGCAACCGGCTGACGCGTTTGCTCGCGCGTTTGCTCCCCTTCTTCATCGCCTTGCTGGCAGGCGCGGCTCAAGCGCTGGCGCAGGCTGCGCCGTGGGACGGGCAGCCGCTGTGGTGGCTTCAGATCCTTTCGCTGGCCGTGCTGGTGGGTCTGCTGCAACATGCGCCCACCTGGCAGCGCGGCCTGTTGCTGGGCTGGGCCTTTGCGACTGCGTGGCTCACCGGCACCTGGTGGTGGCTGTTCATTTCCCTGCATGTCTACGGTGGCCTGGCCGCGCCGCTGGCAGTATTGGCGGTGCTGGGCCTGGCTGCCTTTCTGGCCTTGTATTGCGCCCTTTCATGCGGGGCATTTGTGGCCCTGGCCCGCACCCAGAATGCGTGGGCCACTATCATTTTTGTAGCGGCCTGGAGTTTGGCGGAGCTGGCCCGCGCGCGCTGGTTCACCGGCTTCCCCTGGGGCGCGGTGGGTTACGCGCAGCTGGACGGCCCGCTGGCAGGCTATGCGCCCTGGATTGGCTCTTACGGCCTGGGCGCGGTGGCCGCGTGGATTGCCGCCACCTTGCCACGGCTGCTGCAATGCGGCCGCTGGCAGCGGCTGGCCTTGCTGGCAGTGCTTGCGTTGCCGTCGGTGGCGCAAATGGGTAATGCCGCGGCCAGCCGCAGCGCCGGGGTACTTGACGTTGCCTTGCTGCAAGGCAACGTTGCGCAGGACGAAAAGTTCCAGCCGGGCACCGGCGTCCCACTGGCCTTGCGCTGGTATGCCGACCAGTTGCAGGCTGCCAAGGCCAGCCTGGTGGTGGCCCCGGAAACCGCCCTGCCCCTGCTGCCCCAGCAGCTGCCCCCCGGCTACTGGGACGCGCTGCGCACCCGCTTTGCAGCGGGCGGACAAGCTGCGCTGCTGGGCATTCCGCTGGGCAGTTTTACCAGCGGCTACACCAATTCCGTGGTGGGCCTGAAGCCCGGTGCTGTGGTGTACCAGTACGACAAGCACCACCTGGTGCCGTTTGGCGAATTCATTCCGCCGTTCTTTCGCTGGTTCACCGAGATGATGAACATCCCCTTGGGTGACTTCAACCGCGGTGCAGTGGGCCAGCCTTCCTTTGAATGGCAGGGCCAGCGCCTTGCGCCGAACATTTGCTACGAAGACCTGTTTGGCGAAGAGCTGGGCGCGCGCTTTGCCGACGAAGCCAGTGCGCCCACCATATTTGTCAACGTCAGCAACATTGGCTGGTTTGGCAACAGCCTGGCAATCGACCAGCATTTGCTGATCAGCCGGATGCGGGCGATCGAGTTTGAGCGCCCGATGATCCGCGCCACCAACACCGGTGCCACCGTGATCATCAACCACCGTGGCGAGGTCACCCACAGTTTGCCGCGTCACACCCGGGGTGTTTTGGTGGGCACAGTAGAAGGCCGCACCGGCACCACGCCGTATGCCTGGTGGGTGTCGCGTCTTGGCCTGTGGCCGCTGTGGAGTCTCGGCGGGTTGGTGCTGGGGCTTGCCTGGCTACGTCGCCGCCGCTGAACGCGCGTCTGTGCGTCGCCACCACAGCGCGCAACCCAGCCCGCTGACGATGTGCCAGATGCCCCAGAGACTGGCGATGACCACCATCCCCAGGTCGCTGTTGAACTGCACCGCGATGATGCCCAAAGCCAGGCCGGAGTTCTGCATGCCGCCTTCGATCATCACGGCACGGCGGTCACGCTTGGTGACGCCCATGGCCAGACTGGTCAGGTAGCCGAACAGCAGGCCACTGGCGTTGTGCAAGATCACAATGCCCAGCGTGGGCAGCAGGCCCAGCGTCAGCAACTGACGCTCTTTGATCAGCCCCAGCACAATGAACGCGAACAAGGCAAACAGCGAAAAGTTGGCCAGCGGTTTCTGGATTTTGGTGGTCAACGCGGGCAGCCGGTGTGAAAACAGCAGCCCCAGTGCCATTGGCACGGCCAGCAACAGCAACAGGCTGACCCATATGGCCGAGGGGTCGATGTCCAGTGTGCGCAGCCAGCCGGCGGTGGCCGGGTTGGCCGCCACCATCCAGGCGAAGTTGAAGGGTGTGGCTACCAGCGCAATCAGGCTGGCTACCGCCGACACGCTCACCGACAGCGCGGTGTTGCCGCGCCCGAAGTGGGTGATAACGTTGCTCAACGAGCCACCGGGACAAGAGGCCACCAGAATCATGGCGGCCTCAATGTTGGGCGGCAGGTCCAGCACCATCGTCGCCGCCCAGGTGCCCACCGGCAGCAAAATGAACTGCGGAATCAGCCCGGCAACCACCGCTTTCGGGCCTTGCGACACCCGGCGAAAGTCGTCGATCTTCAGCTCCAGCGCCACAGAAAACACCATGGTTGCCAGCACCAGGCTCAGAATCAGTTGTTGGGTGGTCATGGTCAAAGGTTAAACCGGCAATTGGCCCGTAAAATCAAGGGTTTACGCGGGTTCACGCGGATTTGCGCTGCTTATGTCGGGGCCGGGCCTGCTCCGGCTTTTTTCAACCCATGCTCACATTTCAACAAATCATTCTCAAGCTGCAGTCGTACTGGGACGCCCAGGGCTGCGCACTGCTGCAGCCTTACGACATGGAAGTGGGTGCCGGCACCAGCCACACCGCCACCTTTTTGCGCGCCCTGGGCCCCGAGCCCTGGAAGGCCGCCTATGTGCAACCAAGCCGTCGCCCCAAGGACGGGCGCTATGGCCAGAACCCCAACCGCCTGCAGCACTACTACCAATACCAGGTGGTGCTCAAGCCCGCGCCCAGCAACATTCTGGAGCTGTACCTTGGGTCGCTGCAGGCGCTCGGCTTTGATCTGAAGAAGAACGACATCCGCTTTGTCGAAGACGACTGGGAGAACCCCACCCTGGGAGCCTGGGGCCTGGGCTGGGAGGTCTGGCTCAATGGCATGGAGGTCACCCAGTTCACCTACTTTCAGCAGGTCGGCGGCATCGACTGCAAGCCCATCACCGGCGAGATCACCTACGGGCTGGAGCGCCTGGCCATGTATTTGCAGGGCGTGGACAACGTCTATGACCTGAAGTGGACCGAAAGCATGAGCTATGGCGACGTTTACCTTCAGAACGAAAAAGAGCAGAGCGCCTACAACTTTGAACACAGCGACGCCGACTTTTTGTTCACAGCCTTCAATGCCCATGAAAAGCAGGCCAAGTACCTGATGGAACAGCAACTGGCCCTGCCTGCCTATGAGCAGGTGCTGAAAGCCGCGCACAGCTTCAATTTGCTGGACGCGCGCGGTGCCATCAGCGTGACCGAACGTGCCGCCTACATTGGCCGCATCCGCAACCTGGCACGTGGCGTGGCGCAAAGCTACTACGACAGCCGCGAACGCCTGGGGTTCCCCATGGCGCCGCGCGAGTGGGTGGAACAAATGGCGAAGAAGGTTGGGTAAAGAAAATGACCGCACAAAACCTTCTTGTTGAACTGTTTGTGGAAGAGCTGCCGCCCAAGGCGCTCAGGAAGCTGGGAGACGCGTTCGCAGGTGTGCTGTTCGAGCAGCTCAAGGCCCAGGGCCTGGCCGTGGCTGACTCGACGCTCACCAGCTTTGCCTCGCCGCGCCGACTGGCTGCGCATATCACTGCGGTGGCGGTGCAGGCACCCGACAAGGCCGTGTCTCAAAAACTCATGCCGGTCAGTGTGGGGCTGGACGCTGCAGGTAGCGCCACGCCCGCGCTGCTGAAGAAATTGCAGGCGCTGGGGGCCACTGCAGCGGCTGTGCCGGGCTTGAAACGCGCCATGGACGGCAAGGCTGAGGCGCTGTTTTACGACAGCACGGTCAAGGGCGCGACGCTGGCCGAAGGCCTGCAAAAGGCCCTGCTGGAGAGCCTCGCCAAGCTACCGATCCCCAAGGTCATGAGCTATCAGCTTGAAAGTGGCTGCGAGTTGCCCGGCTGGAGCAGCGTGAGCTTTGTCCGCCCCGCACATTCGCTGGTGGCCATGCTTGGCACCGCGGTGGTGCCGGTTCAGGCGCTGGGCCTGCACGCAGGCAACAGCACCCAGGGCCATCGCTTTGAAGCGGCGGTGTCGCCGGTGCTGTTGAGGCACGCCGATGACTACGCCGCAACACTGGCCAAAGACGGTGCGGTGATCGCCAGTTTTGCGCAGCGCAAAGCCGAAATTGCGCGCCAGCTGGTTGCTGCGGCAGCCAAGGTCGGCGGGGGCGCGCGAGCCATTGAAGACGACGCGCTGCTGGATGAAGTAACCGCGCTGGTCGAACGCCCCAACGTGCTGGTGTGCGAGTTTGAAAAGCAGTTTCTGGCGGTGCCGCAAGAGTGCCTCATCCTCACGATGAAGGCCAACCAGAAGTACTTTCCGTTGCTGGACGCTGCGGGCAAGCTGACCCACCAGTTCCTGGTGGTCAGCAACATCACCCCTGATGACCCGAGCGCGGTGGTTCAAGGCAACGAGCGCGTGGTGCGCCCGCGCCTGGCGGACGCCAAATTCTTCTTTGACCAGGACCGCAAGAAGACGCTCGAATCCCGCGTGGCGGGGCTGGCCAAGGTGGTCTATCACAACAAGCTGGGCACCCAGGGCGAGCGGGTGGAGCGGGTGCGGGCGCTGGCTGGCGTGATCGGCGGGTTGTTGAGCGACGACGCGTTGGCGCGTCGTGCTGACCAGGCCGCGCAACTGGCCAAGGCCGACCTGCTGACCGACATGGTGGGCGAGTTCCCGGAGCTGCAGGGCACCATGGGCCGTTACTACGCGCTCAATGACGGCCTGGGTGACGAGGTGGCCGACGCGATTGAAGACCACTACAAGCCGCGCTTTGCCGGGGACGCGCTGCCGCGCAGCGCCACCGGCGTGGTGGTGGCGCTGGCTGACAAGCTGGAAACGCTGGCCGGCCTGTTCGCCATTGGCCAGTTGCCCACCGGCGACAAGGACCCGTTTGCGCTGCGTCGCCACGCGCTCGGTATCGTGCGCATGCTGGTGGAAAAAGACCTGCCGCTGTCGCTGGCCGAACTGCTGGCAGAGGCCGTGGGCCTGTTCCCGCAGGCGGCGCCCGACACCGTGGCGCTGTTGACCGAATTCATTGACGACCGCCTGGCCGGCAGCCTGCGCGAGCAGGGCTACAGCGCGCAGGAGGTGGACGCGGTGCTGGCCCTGCACCCGCAGCGCCTGGGCGACGTGACGCGCCGCCTGGCTGCCGTGCGTGCCTTTGCTGCGCTGCCCGAGGCATCCGCACTGGCGGCGGCCAACAAGCGCATTGGCAACATCCTGAAAAAAGGCGACAAGGTGCACGCCCATGTCAGCGATGTCTTGCTGCAGGAAGACGCCGAGAAAGCCCTGTACGCCGCCATGAAGCAGGTGGCACCGCAGGCTGACGCGAAGTTCGAGGCGGGCGACTACACCGGCTCGCTACAGGCACTGGCCGCGCTGCGCGCGCCGGTAGATGCCTTCTTTGACGGGGTGATGGTCAACGCCGAGCAACTGGACCTGCGGTTGAATCGCCTGGGCCTGCTGTCGGTGCTGCACACCGCCATGAACCGTGTGGCCGACCTGTCCCGGCTGGCCACATGAAGCTCGTCATCCTTGACCGCGACGGCACCATCAACGCCGACAGCGACGACTACGTCAAGTCGCCCGATGAATGGCGGCCGCTGCCTGGTGCGTTCAAGGCAATTGCGCGGCTGAACCACGCGGGTTGGCATGTGGTGGTGGCGTCCAACCAGTCGGGGCTGGGGCGCGGCCTGTTTGACGTGGCGGCGCTCAACGCCATGCACGCCAAGATGCACAAGCTGCTGGCCGGCGAGGGCGGGCGCATTGACGCAGTGTTCTATTGCCCGCACAGCCCCGACGAGGTTTGCAACTGCCGCAAGCCGCTGCCCGGCCTGTTCGAGCAGATTGGCGAGCGCTACGGCATCGAGCTCAAGGGCGTTCCCGCCGTGGGCGACAGCCAGCGCGACCTGCAGGCCGGTGCCGCAGTGGGTTGCGAGCCGCACCTGGTGCTGACCGGCAAGAGCGCGCAGTACCGTGGCCAAGCTTTACCAGGCACCTTTCCCGGCGGCACGGTGGTGCATGAAGACCTGGGCGCGTTTGCTGAATTTCTGCTCACGCGCGTCCCCACACCCAAGGCCACAGTCTGAGTTATGGCGTTGATCCGCTCGGTTGCCCACATGCTCTGGATGCTGGTGACGGTGATGCCGTGGGGCATCATCATGCTGGTGGCTTCTCTTTGGCGTCGCGGCATCCCGCTGTACTGGATGGCGGCACGCTGGCTGGGTTGGGCCATGGGCGGGGCCCGGCTGATTCTGGGCATTGAGCACCGCATTACCGGGTGGGACAACCTGCCGCTGGGGGCCAAAAGCCCGGCCATCCTGCTGGTCAAGCACCAGTCCACCTACGAGACCTTCTTGATGCCGACCATCATGCCGCACCCGCTGGCCTATGTCTTCAAGAAAGAGTTGCTGTACGTGCCGTTCTTCGGCTGGGCCATGGGTCGGCTGGACATGATCCATATTGACCGGCGCCAGCGCGCCCAGGCCTTCAGCAAAGTGGTGGTGCAGGGCAAAGCCCTGCTGGCCCAGGGCATCTGGATCATCATGTTCCCCGAGGGCACGCGAATTGCACGCGGACAGAAAGGCCAGTACAAGAGCGGTGGCACCCGGCTGGCCATTGAGACAGGCGCGCCAGTGATTCCAATCGCCGTTTCATCGGCCAAGTGCTGGCCCCGCAGGGCCTTCATCAAACGGCCCGGCGTGGTGGACGTGTCGATTGGCAAACCGATTGCCAGCGCAGGCCGCGAGCCCGATGAGCTGATGCGCGAGGTCGAGGCCTGGATCGAAGCTGAAATGCGCCGGCTGGACCCCGACGCTTACCGCTAGACTGCCTGTTCATGTGCAACCTGCTTCAGCTCACCCTTGATCTTTTTGCCCCGGAGCAAGTGCCAAATGTGCCTGTAGCCCTCACGGATACTGCGTCACCCACTATAAAAAATATAGCAACGCCGGTGCCGGCGAACGCCGCCCCTGCTGAGCGGCTGGACCAGCTGATTAACCCTGCCAGCTTTCGCCACCCGCGTGCCAGCCGCGAGGCCTTGCTGGCCGGTACCCATGTGGCGTATGAGTTTCGCCGCGGCAAGCGCCGCACCATCGGCTTTGTGGTGGGGCCCGATGGCCTGGTGGTGAGCGCGCCCAAGTGGGTACCGCTTTACGAGATTGACGCCGCCGTGCGTGAAAAAGCCGGCTGGATTGTTCAGAAACTGGCCGAGGTGCAGGCCCGCCAGAAAAAAATGGCCTCTGCCCGCATTGAATGGAAGGACGGCACCACGCTGGCCTTTCTTGGTGACAGCGTGATCGTGGTGCTGGACCCGCGCCATGGCTTTGACGCCGTGGGTGCGGTGCTCAACAGTGACGCGCAGGCGTTGCCTGGTGTGCCGCGCCTGACGCTGCATGTGGGGCTGCCGCACAGCGCCACGCCCGAGCAGATTCGCGACGCGGTGCAAGCCTGGCTGATGCGCCAGGCCAAGCGCGTGTTCACCGAGCGGCTTGATCACTTTGCGCCGCAACTGGGCGTGCACTGGCACAAGCTCAGCCTGTCCAGCGCCGGCACCCGTTGGGGCAGCGCCAGTGCCGACGGCTCGATCCGTCTGAACTGGCGCTTGATTCACTTCAAGCAGTCGGTGATTGACTATGTGGTGGCCCATGAGCTGAGCCACCTGCGCGTGATGGACCACAGCCCGCGCTTTTGGGACACGGTGCGCACCGTGGTGCCCGACTACCTGCAACTGCGCGGGCAGTTGCGCGACGAGCCCCTGCCGCCCTGGGCCTGAGACCAGCGCGCTTCAGGCGGGAGCGAAGCGATAAATTCCGTCTGCACCAAGTGCACGCCGCAGCTTGCCGTCAAACCACAGCAGGTGCAGGTGCGCAATTGACTCGCCCATGGCAAAGGTGGTCTGGTGCAGGTCGAGCTTGCGCTTGAAGAGTACTGGCAGTATCTCGGCCGCTGACTGCGGCGCGGCGGCGCAGGCCTCCATCACCTCGGCCAGCCTGTCATGGTGGTGGCTGTGCAGTTGGGCAATGCGCGCGTGCAGGCCGCGAAACGGCTTGCCATGCGACGGCAGCGTCAGGGTGTCGGGCGGCAGCGGCGCGAATTTGTCGATGGACGCCAGAAACGCTGCCAGCGGGTTGGACTCAGGCTCCACGTCATAAACGCTCACGTTGGTTGAAATGCGCGGCAGCATCATGTCGCCGCTGATGAGTAGCGTCAGCTCTGCGCAATACAGCGCAATGTGCTCTGGCGCGTGGCCGTAGCCGCTGATGCAGCGCCAGGACCGCCCGCCAATGCTCACCTGCTGGCCGTCTTGCAGGCGGTGAAAGCTGCGCGGCACGTCGGGCACCATGCCCGGGTAGTAACTGGCGCGGCCCCGGATCTTCTCAATCGCCTCGGGGTCGGTCAGGCCGTGCGCGGCAAAAAACCTTGCGGCCGACTCGCCGCCAAAGCCGGTGGTGCTTTGCGAGCCAATGCGCGCGGCGTTGTAGTCGGTGGCGCTGATCCACAGCGGCGCGTTCCAGCGCGCGCACAACCAGTGGGCCAGGCCAATGTGGTCGGGGTGCATGTGCGTGACCAGCACCCGCAGCACCGGCAGGCCTTCAAGCTGGGTGGCAAAAATCTGCTCCCACTGGGCCTTGGCTTCGTCGCGTGTGATGCAGCAGTCCACCACCGTCCAGCCCTGCACTTTTTCACCCGTGCCGTCGGGGCTGTCGATCTCGTCGCGCAACAGCCACAGATTGATGTGGTCCAGCGCAAACGGCAGCGCCATGCGGATCCATTTGACGCCCGGCGCCACCTCCATCGTCTGGCCCTGCGCGGGCATGGCGTCGCCAAAGGTGTACTGGAGCTGGTGTTCGAGTTCGTTCATGGGGGCTGGGGTAGGATGGCGCGAGAGTTGACGTTAACGTAAACGTCATTTTTAATCGGCCCATTGTAGGCAGCGGCTGCAAGCGCTGCTGTCACCCCGGTACTTCTGCACTTTCTATCCATGGCGACCACCTACACCATCAGCGACCTGGCCAAGGAATTCGACCTGACGACGCGCGCCATGCGCTTTTATGAAGACATGGGGTTGTTGCAACCCGAGCGCTCCGGCCCGGGCGGGCGCAACCGGGTCTACAGCGCGCGTGACCGCACCAGACTGAAACTGACGCTGCGCGCCAAGCGGCTGGGCCTGAGCCTGACCGAAGCCCGGGAAATCATTGACAGCTACGACAGCCCTCGCGACACCGGCCCGCAGCTCAAGAAATTTCTGGCGGTGCTGGCGTTGCACCGCAAGCAGCTGGAGGAGCAAATGGCCGACTTGCAGGCCAACCTGGACGAGCTGAAAGTGCATGAGAAGGAAGCCCGGGCGCTGTTGGCCAAGGTCAGCAAAACCTCGAAATAGGCCATAATTGACGTTTACGTAAACGTCAACCTGGAGCGAGGCATGCCGCAGGCGCTTTTTGAACCCAAAGACCCGGGCTACGCCCAGCGTGTGCGCGACAGCTTTGCGCTGCAAGGTGCCATGGGCACCATTGGGGCGGCGCTGGGAACAGTGACGCCGGGCGAGGTGGAAATCTTGCTCAGCTGGGCCCCCGGCCTGACCCAGCAGCACGGGTTTTTGCACGCCGGCATTGTGGCCACCGCGCTTGACTCGGCCTGCGGCTACGCGGGCTTTAGCCTGATGCCGGTCAACGTTGGCGTGTTGACTATCGAATACAAGATCAACCTGTTGGCCCCGGCCAAGGGCCAGCGCTTTCGCATGGTTGGCCAGGTTGTCAAGCCCGGCCGCACCGTCACCGTTACCGAGGGCCGCGCCTACGCCATTGACGACGGCAAAGAAAAACTGATTGCCACCATGGGCGCGACGCTGATGGCCATCACCGGCCGCGACGACGTAAAGAACTAACCCGCCAACCATTTTCAGGAGCCACCCCATGAACAACCTACCCGGACTCAACTTCCAGCTGGGCGAAGACATTGACGCGCTGCGCGACGCGGTGCGCGAATTTGCGCAAGACGAAATCGCCCCGCGCGCCGCCGAGATTGACCGCTCGGACCAGTTCCCCATGGACTTGTGGCAAAAGATGGGAGCACTCGGTGTGCTGGGCATCACCGTGGGTGAAGAGTACGGTGGGGCCAACATGGGCTACCTGGCGCACATGATCGCCATGGAAGAAATCAGCCGCGCCTCTGCCAGCGTGGGCCTGAGCTACGGCGCGCACAGCAACCTTTGTGTCAACCAGATCAAGCGCAACGGCACCGACGAGCAGCGCCGCAAGTACCTGCCCAAACTCATTACCGGCGAGCATGTGGGCGCGCTGGCCATGAGCGAGCCGGGCGCCGGCAGCGACGTGATCAGCATGAAGCTCAAAGCAGAAGACAAGGGTGGCTACTACCTGCTCAACGGCAACAAGATGTGGATCACCAACGGCCCGGACGCAGATACTTTGGTGGTTTACGCCAAGAGCGAGCCCGAGCTGGGCGCGCGCGGTGTCACCGCCTTCCTGATCGAAAAGGGCATGAAGGGCTTCAGCATTGCGCAAAAGCTGGACAAGCTGGGCATGCGCGGCAGCCACACCGGCGAGCTGGTGTTCAACAACGTGGAAGTGCCGGCGCAGAACATTCTGGGTGGCCTGAACCAGGGTGCCAAGGTGCTGATGAGCGGCCTGGACTATGAGCGCGCGGTGCTCACCGGCGGGCCACTGGGCATCATGCAGTCGGTGATGGACAGCGTTATTCCCTACATCCACGACCGCAAGCAGTTTGGCCAGAGCATTGGCGAGTTTCAGCTGATCCAGGGCAAGGTGGCCGATATGTACACCGTGCTGCAGGCCGGGCGCAGCTTTGCCTACACCGTGGCCAAAAACCTGGATTTGCTGGGCACCGAGCATGTGCGCCAGGTGCGCAAGGACTGCGCCAGCGTCATCCTGTGGTGCGCCGAGAAAGCCACTTGGATGGCGGGCGAGGGCGTGCAGATTTTTGGCGGCAATGGCTACATCAACGACTACCCGCTGGGCCGCCTGTGGCGCGACGCCAAGTTGTATGAAATTGGCGCAGGCACCAGCGAAATTCGCCGCATGCTGATTGGGCGGGAGCTGTTTGCCGAGACGATGTGACGACGGCAACTCGCGGGGATGACTGAAAATAGCGCCATGACCTCATCCATTCAGGAACTCTTCACCCACAACCGCGCCTGGGCCGCCCAGATGGAGCGCGAGCGGCCGGGCTTTTTCACCGGGCTGATCGAACAGCAAACACCGCGCTACATGTGGATTGGCTGCTCCGACAGCCGCGTGCCGGCCAATCAGATCACCGGGCTTGAGCCCGGCGAGGTGTTCGTGCACCGCAATGTGGCCAACCTGGTGGTGCACTCCGACCTGAACGCACTGTCGGCGATCCAGTACGCGGTGGAAATGCTCAAGGTTGAAGACATCATGGTGGTGGGGCACTACGGTTGTGGCGGGGTTGTCGCGGCGCTTCACGGCACACGCATCGGCCTGGCCGACAACTGGATTCGCCACATTCAGGACGTGCGTGACCGCCACCGCCCGCTGCTGGACAAGCTTGCCCCCGACGAACGCGCCGACGCGCTGGTGGACCTGAACGTGATTGAGCAGGTGGTCAACGTGTGTGGCAGCACGGTGATGGTGGACGCCTGGGCCAAGGGCCAGCAGGTGCGTGTGCATGGCTGGGCTTTTGGTGTGCACGACGGCTTGCTGCAAGACCTGCAAATGAGCGTGGCCAGCACCGACACCATCGAGCCGCTTTACCGCGCCGCCATAGCGGGCGTGGTGGCGGCACGCAGCTAAAAAGAAGGCGAGCCATGTTCCCCACCCGCCTTGACGCCCCCCAGGCCTACGACATCGCCAAGGCGATGATGGACGGCTTCAATCGCCACTACCGCTTGTTTCGCACTGAATCGGCCCGCGCCAAGCACCGCTTTGAAACCGCCGACTGGCATGGCCAGCAACGGGCCCAGCGCGAACGCATCGAGTTTTATGACCTGCGGGTTAAAGAGGCGTCGGCCCGTCTTGAAAAAGAATTCAAGGCCGGTGAGCAACCCATGGATGTGTGGCAGCAGGTCAAGCTGCACTACATCGGCTTGCTGGTAGACCACCATCAACCCGAGCTGGCCGAGACCTTTTTCAACTCGGTCACCACCAAGATATTGCACCGCACCCACTTTCACAACGACTTCATTTTTGTGCGCCCTGCGGTCAGTACCGAGTACATCGAGAACGACGAACCGGCCGCCACGCCAACCTACCGCGCCTACTACCCCACGCGCGACAACCTGGGCCAGACGCTGGTGCGCGTCATCGAGAACTTCGGCCTGCAAAAGCCGTTTGACGATCTGCCGCGCGACGCGGGCTTGGTGCTGGAGGCCATGCGCAGCCGCATGGCCCAGGCCAAGCTGCGCGCCAATTTTCAGATCCAGGTGCTGGCCAGCCTGTTCTTTCGCAACAAGGGCGCCTATGTGGTAGGCAAGATCATCAACGGCTTCAACGAAGTGCCGTTCGCCCTGCCGATCCTGCACAACCCGGCGGGCAAGCTGGTGATTGATGCGGCGCTGTTTGGCGAAGACGACCTGCAGGCCCTGTTCAGCTTTGCCCGGGCCTACTTCATGGTGGACATGGAGGTGCCCAGCGCCTATGTGCAGTTTTTGCGCAGCCTGATGCCGCGCAAGCCGCGCAATGAAATCTACAACGCGCTGGGGCTGGCCAAGCAGGGCAAGACGCTGTTTTACCGCGACTTTCTCTATCACCTGCGCCACAGCTCAGACAAGTTCCGCATTGCGCCCGGCATCAAGGGCATGGTCATGCTGGTGTTTGACCTGCCGAGCTTTCCCTATGTGTTCAAGCTCATCAAAGACTACTACCCGCCGCAAAAAGACACCACGCGTGAACAGATCAAGGGCAAGTACCTGCTGGTCAAGCAGCACGACCGCGTAGGCCGCATGGCGGACACGCTGGAATACAGCGAGGTGGCCTTTGCCCGTGACCGTTTTGACGATGAGCTGATTGCCGAAATCCAGAAGTTCGCTCCGAGCCAGCTTGAGATTTCTGACCGCGATGGCGACGGCCATGAAGAGGTGATCATCAAGCACCTGTACATCGAGCGGCGCATGATCCCGCTGAACATCTATTTGCAGGAAGCCTTTGACGCGGGGGCGGACGACGAGCTGGCCCAAAACCAGATCGAGCGCGCGGTGGTGGAGTATGGCAACGCCATCAAGGACCTGGTGGCCGCCAACATCTTCCCCGGCGACATGCTCTGGAAGAACTTTGGCGTCACCCGCAACGGCAAAGTGGTGTTCTATGACTACGACGAGATCGAATACATCACCGACTGCATCTTCCGCAAAGTGCCCACACCGCGCAACGAAGAAGAAGAGATGAGTGGCGAAGTCTGGTACAGCGTCGGCCCCAAAGATGTGTTCCCCGAAACCTTCGGCCCTTTTTTGCTGGGCAACGACGCCGTCCGTGAGGTGTTCATGAAGCACCATGCCGACCTGCTGGACGCCGCCTTCTGGCAGAGCCACAAAGAGCGCATTGCCACTGGCTATGTGCATGACGTTTTCCCCTATGAGCGCGAAAAGCGCTTTGTGCAGCAGCAGGCCGGTGCCTGACGCATCCGTCTCAAGCCTTCAACTTCAGGAGTTTTTCATGTCTGAATCCATCGTCATCATCGGTGCGGCCCGCACCCCCATGGGCGGCTTCCAGGGCGACTTCGCCAGCCTGTCGGCCCACGACCTCGGCGGCACGGCCATCAAGGCCGCGGTCGAACGCGCCGGCATTGCCCCCGGGAAGGTAGACGAAGTGCTGTTTGGCAACTGCCTGATGGCCGGCCAGGGCCAGGCACCGGCGCGCCAGGCCGGCTTCAAGGGCGGCCTGCCGGCCAGTACCGGCGCAGTTACTTTGTCCAAGATGTGCGGCTCCGGCATGGAAGCCACCTTGCTGGCGCACGACCAGTTGCTGGTGGGTAGCCGCGACGTGATGGTGGCCGGTGGCATGGAAAGCATGACCAACGCGCCGCACTTGCTGCTCAAGGGCCGCAGCGGCATCCGCATCGGCCACGACCGTGTTTTTGACCACATGATGCTGGACGGCCTGGAAGACGCCTACGAGCCCGGCCGCGCCATGGGCACGTTTGGCGAGCAGTGCGCACACAAATACAAGTTCAGCCGCGAGGCGCAAGACGCCTTTGCCACCGCCAGCGTGAACCGGGCCAAGGCCGCCACCGAGTCCGGTGCTTTCAAGGCCGAGATCACGCCGGTTACCGTCAAGGGCCGCGCCGGCGACACCGTGATCAGCATTGACGAAGGCCCGGGCAAGGTCAAGCTCGACAAGATTCCCACGCTGAAACCGGCGTTTAAAAAGGACGGCACCATCACTGCCGCGTCCAGCTCATCCATCAACGACGGCGCGGCTGCGCTGGTGCTTACCCGCGAATCAACCGCCAAGGCGCTGGGTGCCACACCGCTGGCACGCATCGTTGGCCACGCCACGTTTGCCCAAGCCCCCGAGTGGTTCACCACCGCGCCGGTTGGGGCCGTGAACAAGTTGCTGGCCAAGATCGGCTGGAGCGTGAAAGACGTGGACCTGTGGGAAGTCAATGAAGCCTTCGCCGTGGTGCCCATGGCGGCCATGGTGGAGCTGGGGATCAGCCACGACATCGTCAACGTCAACGGCGGTGCCTGTGCCCTGGGCCACCCCATCGGGGCCAGCGGGGCCCGCATCATCGTCACGCTGATGTATGCACTGAAGGCCCGTGGCCTTAAAAAAGGCGTTGCCACGCTGTGCATTGGCGGCGGTGAGGGCACGGCCGTGGCATTGGAGTTGCTATAAATTTGATAGTGGGTAGCGCAACATCCATGCGGGCTACAGCCGATTCCGCCTCTAAAACCGGTAACTGAACATGCTCTTGACCCCCGACCAGGAAATGATTCGCGACGCAGTGCGTGCGTTTGCGCAAGAGCAACTCTGGCCCAATGCCGCACGCTGGGACAAAGAGCACCACTTTCCCAAAGATGCGCACCAGGGCCTGGCCGCGCTGGGGGCCTACGGCATTTGCGTGCCCGAGGAGTTTGGCGGTGCCAACCTTGATTACGTAACGCTGGCGCTGGTGCTGGAAGAAATTGCCGCGGGTGACGGCGGCACCAGCACCGCCATCAGCGTGACCAACTGCCCGGTCAACGCGATTCTGATGCGCTATGGCAATGCGCAACAAAAGAAGCACTGGCTTACCCGGCTCGCGCAGGGTGAATTGCTGGGGGTGTTTTGCCTGACCGAGCCGCATGTGGGCAGCGATGCGTCTGCCCTGCGCACCACGGCGCGCAAGGAGGCCGACGGCTATGTGATCAACGGCGTCAAGCAGTTCATCACCAGCGGCAAGAACGGGCAGCTGGCGGTGGTGATTGCCGTGACCGACAAGACGGCCGGCAAAAAGGGCATGAGCGCATTTCTGGTGCCTACCGACACGCCGGGTTACGTGGTGGCGCGGCTGGAAGAAAAACTGGGCCAGCACAGCAGTGACACCGCTCAAATCAACTTTGACAACTGCCGCATCCCTGCTGAAAACCTGATCGGCGAGGAGGGCGAGGGCTACAAAATCGCGCTCAGCGCGCTGGAAGGCGGGCGCATTGGCATTGCCGCGCAGGCCGTGGGCATGGCGCGCAGTGCGCTGGATGTGGCGATTGAATACGCCCGCGAGCGCCAGAGCTTTGGCACGGCCATCATCAACCACCAGGCGGTAGGGTTTCGTCTGGCTGACTGTGCAACACAACTTGAAGCCGCGCGCCAACTGATCTGGCACGTCGCCAGCCTGCGCGACGCCGGGCGGCCCTGCCTGAAAGAGGCGGCCATGGCCAAGCTGTTTGCCAGCGAAATGGCCGAACAGGTGTGCAGCGCCGCGATCCAGACGCTGGGCGGCTACGGCTATGTAAATGACTTTCCCGTAGAGCGCATTTACCGCGACGTACGGGTTTGCCAGATTTATGAAGGCACCTCAGACGTGCAGAAAATCATCATCCAGCGTGCGCTGGCCTGAAGAAAGCAGACATGCCCATCACCAAAGGATTCCGCGCGCTGGTCGACGAAGCCATGGCGCAGGTCACAACCTACCGCGTGGCCCAGGTGCAGGCCCGCCTGGCCGACCCGGCGGTGCAGATCGTGGACATCCGCGATGTGCGCGAGCTGCAAGCCGAGGGCACGGTGGTGGGGGCCTACCATGCGCCGCGTTGCATGCTGGAGTTCTGGGTAGACCCTGAGTCGCCGTATTTCAAAAAGCTGTTTGCCGACGAGGGGCGTGAGTTCATTCTGTTCTGCGGCGCGGGTTGGCGCAGTGCGCTGGCCGCCAAGACGCTGCAAGACATGGGCATGCGCAACGTGGCCCACATCGATGGCGGTTTTGGCGAATGGGTCAAGCAGGGTGCGCCGACCGAGACGCTTGAGGCGCGCAAGGCCAGGAAAGGTTGATGCCAACCGAAGCCTGCCCCTGCGGGGCGCTGGACACGCGTGGCAAGCCCTTGGCGCTGGCGCAGTGTTGTGGCCGCTATCTGGAGGGCCCAGACCCGGCGCCCGACGCGCCGGCGCTGATGCGCTCACGCTACAGCGCTTTTGTGCTGGGCCGCACGGACTACCTGCGTGCCACCTGGCACCCCGACCACTGCCCGGCTGACCCGAGCCCGGTGCCCGGTACGAAATGGCTGGGCCTGGAAGTGCGCACCCATCAATTGCTGGACGCAGCGCATGCCGAGGTGGAATTCGTGGCGCGCTACCGGGTCGCAGGCCGGGCGGTACGGCTGCATGAACGCAGCCGTTTTGTGTGTGACAACGGCCGGTGGCTTTACGTTGATGGCGACCTGAAATGACGACTTTTGACGCGGTGCTGTTTGACTGCGACGGCGTGTTGGTGGACAGCGAGCCCATCACCAATGGCGTGCTGCGCGACATGCTGCAAGAGTTGGGCTGGACGCTCAGCCCCGCAGAATGCATGCGCCTGTTTGTGGGCAAGGCGGTCAAGGACGAGGCGGCGCTGATTGAAGCCAACACCGGGCAAGCCATTTCTGACGCCTGGATGCAGCAGTTTCGGGCCCGCCGCAACCAGGGTTTGCTGCGTGACCTGAAGCCGATTGCCGGTGCAGTGCAGGCGGTTGCTGCAGTGCACGCGCAGTTTCAAGGCCGGATTGCCTGCGCCAGTGGGGCCGACCGCTTCAAGGTGGAGCTGCAATTGGACAAGTGCGGGCTGATGCCGTACTTCAAGGGGCGCATCTTCAGCGGCCACGAACTGCCGCGCTCCAAGCCCGCGCCTGATGTGTACCTGGCCGCCGCTGCCGCGCTGGGCGTCGAGGCCAGGCGCTGCGCGGTGGTGGAAGATACAGTCACCGGGGTTACGGCCGGTGTGGCGGCAGGTGCCATGGTGTTTGGCTACAGCCCCGCCGAAGCCGGGCACGATGCCCCTGCGGCGTTGCGCCAGGCGGGGGCCGTGCATGTTTTTACCGACATGGCGCAGCTCCACGGCTTGCTGCGCACCAGCAGCCCCTGAGCCCCGCGCCGTGAAAGCCGCCGCCGCCACGCCCATCGCCTTTGTGCGAATGCTGTTGATGGCCTACGCCAAATACGGCGTTGACCCGGGCGCTGCACTGGCCCGGGCCCAGATTGCCCCTGCCGTGGTGGGCAAGGCCGGTGCCGCCGTCACCTCGTGGCAGTTGCAGGTCTTGGCGGGCGAGGCCATGCGCGAGCTGGACGACGAGGCGCTGGGCTGGTTCTCGCGCCGGCTGCCCTGGGGCAGCTACGTGATGCTTTTGCGCGCCTCGCTCACCTCGCCCAATCTGGGCGTGGCCCTGCGCCGATGGGTGCGTCACCACAACCTGCTGACCGAAGACATCGTGCTGTCGTTGCATGTGGCGGGCGATGTGGCCACCGTGGCGCTGGCCGAGCGGCGGCTTGACCCCGCCATGCGCGAGTTTTGCCTGGTGACGTTGCTGCGCAATATTCACGGCATCAGTTGCTGGCTGGTGGACTCCGGCATTGCACTGGAAGGTGTGGCCTTTCCGTTTGCTGCGCCCACTCACGCTGGCGTGTATCCGGTTTTGTTCCCCGGGCCGGTGCACTTTGGCGCGCTGCATGCGGCGCTGAGCTTTGACTCGCGCTACCTTGCGCTGCCCCTGCGGCGTGACGACAAGGCACTGCGGGCCCTGGTGCCGCAGGCGCTGTCGCTGGTGGTGCGGCCCTACCGGCGTGACCGGCTGCTGGTGCAGCGGGTGCGCATGTTGCTGCAAGAGCAACCCGGCGCGGCCACTGCCGAAGCGCTGGCGCACGCACTGGCGATGTCTTCACGCACCCTGCACCGGCAATTGCAGGAGGAGGGAGCGTCGCTACAGGCGCTGAAAGACGAAGTGCGCCAGGAACGTGCCATGCACCTGCTGCGCCGCACGGCCCGGCCTATCAAACAAGTGGCACAGGCCGTGGGTTTTCGTAGCGAAAAGAGCTTTACCCGTGCATTTCGTGACTGGACGGATGAGTCGCCTTCCAGCTACCGCCGTAAGGGCGTTGGCGCTTGAATCTTTCCTAAACCTATCGAGGATACCCCCATGACGACACCCGCCACTGTGCCCACAACCGGCTTGCAACTGCGCTCCCTCGTGAAGCCCGAAGGGGTGCTGGAGGTGTTTTTGGTGGATGAGCCTGTACCCACACCCGGCGTCGATGAGGTGTTGGTGCGCGTGCTGGCGACACCCGTAAACCCCTCGGATATCGGCCTGCTCTTTGGTGCGGGTGACATTGCCACTGCCACAGCGTCCGGCACTGCCACGCACCCGGTGGTGACTTTGCGGATACCACCTGCGGCCATGAAAGCCATGGCGGGCCGCCTGGGTCAGAGCTTGCCAGTGGGTAACGAAGGCGCAGGCATTGTGGTGGCTGCTGGCACCTCTGCCGCAGCACAAGCCTTGCTGGGCAAGACAGTCGCCGTGCTGGCCGGTGCAATGTATTCGCAGTACCGCAGCGTGCCGGCGGCGCAATGCCTTCCCTTGCCCGTTGGTGCCAAGGCGGGCGAAGGTGCGTCGTGCTTCGTCAACCCGCTCACAGCGCTAGGCATGACCGAAACCATGCGCCGCGAAGGCCACAAGGCTTTGGTGCATACCGCAGCAGCGTCCAATCTGGGCCAGATGCTTAACCGCATCTGTCTGAAAGACGGCATCGGCCTGGTGAACATCGTGCGCAAGCCAGAACAGGCCGCGCTGCTCAAGGCGCAAGGTGCCCAGCATGTGTGCGTCAGTTCCGCCGCGACTTTTATGGAGGATCTGATCGCAGCCCTGTCGGTCACTGGCGCTACCGTGGCGTTTGACGCCACAGGCGGCGGCAAGCTGGCGGGCCAAATCCTGACGGCGATGGAGGCAGCGCTGAGCCGCACCGCCAAAGAGTACAGCCGCTATGGCTCCACCACGCACAAGCAGGTGTACATCTACGGCGGGCTGGACACGGGCCCCACAGAGTTCAACCGCAGCTTTGGCATGTCGTGGGGCATGGGCGGCTGGTTGCTGTTCCCCTTCCTGGAGCGCATCGGCACCGAAGCGGCACAGGCCCTGCGCCAGCGGGTGGTTGATGAACTGAAGACCACGTTTGCAAGTCACTACTCGAAGGAAATATCGCTGGTGCAAGCGCTGCAGCCAGGAGAGATTGCAGTTTACGGACAGCGCACAACTGGCACCAAATACCTGCTCAATCCCAACCAGGCCTGAGCGCCTGCACCGGTGCCAGGCTCTGCACGGCATTCGCTGCTGCCTCAACGCCCTCCAGAACCTCGCTTACTGGAATGCCGGAGTGTTGCAGCACTTCCTTGAAGCCTGCAAACACGGCGCCGCCAAGAATGACCGTATCAGCCCCGTTGTCGCGGGCTCGTTCTATGGCCCGTAGCACGCGCTGCAATGCGCCTTGCGGGTCCTCCAGCACGTCCAGACCGGTACCATCAATAACCTGTACCCCGGTAAACAGGGGGCCAGCATTCCAGCCCCGCAGCCGGCGCGTGAGCAGACCCTCCCAGGCAGCGCCCGCGGTGACGATCGCATACGGCTTGCCGCGCTGCGCGGCCTGATGCATGGCGGATTCGGCCAGGCCAATGACAGGCGCTGCCGTTTCTTTGCGCAGCGCCTCCAGTCCCGGGTCACCAAAACAGGCCAGGACCACGGCATCAAATGCCGTTTGCTGTTTCTGAGCCTGGTGAAGCAGCGCCAGCGCGGCGGGCGCTGCTGCTTCAAATGCGTCGGGGCTCGCAATCACGGCCTCTCCCCGATCCGCTGTCAACGCGATCAGCTCAAAAGCATTTCCAAGCTGGATGCGCAGCCGGGTCGTCACCAGCGTGGTCATGGCTGCGGTGGTGTTGGGGTTGATGACCAGCACTTTCATGTCAGCTTGCGGCGCGCAGTTGCCTTGCGGGCCGTTGCCCATGCTCTGCGCAGCACGGCGTCTACATCCACCGACGCTTCAGCCTTTCGCGGTTGCAGCCGGGTTTCGATGAGCGAGAGATGTGAGTACATGGCGGCTACTGCGCCTCCCAGATTGCCCTGCGACAACTCGTCCAGGATCATGCGGTGTTCGTCACAGCCGCATTGCGACGCGTTGCCTTCTTCAAACAGGGCCACAAGCAAGGCGGTTCGACTGACCAGCTCGCGCAGGTGGGTGACCACGGGATCGCTGGCGGTGGCCTCGGCCAGCAACAGGTGGAATTCGCCTGACAGGCGCACGCTCTCGGCGCGGTCAGCCTTGCGGGCCGCGGATTCCTCGGCCTTGAGGTGACGCTTGAGCGCCTCCAACTGCGCCTGTGACAGACGGCGGGTGGCCAAGCGTGCAATGATGCCTCCCTCCGCCACGCGCCGGGCTTCGTAAATCTCGCGCGCCTGCTCCAGTGTGGGAGTTTTGACAAAGGCACCCTTGTTGGGCACTAGCTGCAGCAGGCGCTCATGGCCCAGACGGTGTAGCACCTTGCGAACGCGTTCGCGGCTCACCCCGAACAGCGCAGCCACGCGCGTTTCGATTAACTGCGTGCCCGGCGGCAGCGCACCCGTCAACAGCACCCGGCTTAGCGTGGCGTGAATTGCGTCGTCACTTTCTTTCATGCCCGGGACTGTACCCGCAGCGCTCACACCGGGCTGGCGTCCAGCCAGTGGCTGGCGATGGCGCTGCGCGTGGTGACCCAGGCCGTGCCGCGCTGTGTGATGTGCTGCAGTACCTGCTCCAGTGCGCCGATGCGCCCTGGCCGCGCGATCATGCGCAGGTGCAGCCCCACGGACAACATGCGGGGCCAGGCCGCTCCCTCCCGTTCCAGCCAGTCGTAGGCATCGCAGACATAGGTACTGAAATCACGCGCCGTTGAAAACCGGTCGCTGTGCTGGAAATGCATGTCATTGGTGTCAAACGCATAGGGCAACACCAGGTGGCGCTTCCCCGCCGCCTGCACGAAATATGGTGTGTCGTCGTTGTAGGCGTCGCTGTCATACAGGAAGCCCATTTCAGCCAGCAGCCGGCGCGTGTTGGGGCTGGGGCTGGATCGGGTATGCCAGCCCATCGGCGGCTGGCCCGTGGCCTCGCGGATGGCTTGCACGGCCGCAGCGATGGAAGCGCGCTCCGTGGCTTCGTCCATGGCGGCGTGCTTTTCCCAGCGGTATCCGTGCGCCGAAACTTCATGACCCTGTCGCACGGCGTCCTGCGCAAGCCAGGGTGAACGTTCTACGGCGCGCCCGCAAGCGCTCAGGGTGAAGGGTAGTCCAAACTGCGCAAACAGTTGCGCTACCCGCCAGTAGCCCACACGGGTGCCGTACTCGAAGTGCGAGTCAATACAGGGGTCGGCCAGAGCCTGGCGGTCCACTACTTCGTATACAGCTTCGTTCAACAGGTCGCCATCGGTTACCGAGAATTCGCTGCCTTCCTCGAAGTTCAGCACAAACGACACAGCCACTCGCGCGCCATTCGGCCAGCGCACTGCGGGCGCGTTGAGCCCGTAGCCTTCAAAGTCCCGTTTCATTGAATACGCTGTCAATGGCTGTCACTCCACTTTGATGTTGCGTTCCTTCGCAACCTTGGCCCAGCGGTCGAATTCGCTATTGAGCTGGTCACGTACTTCCTTGAGGGTGGTGCTGGCCACGAAACCGCCCATGCCTTCAATTCGGGTGCGCACATCGGGCATTGCCGCTATCTTGCGCAGGTCCTCGTTGAGTTTTTCGAGCACGGGCGTGGGCGTGCCTGCCGGTGCCACCAGCATGTACCAGGACAGGAAGTCATAGCCGGGCAGGCCCGCTTCAGCCACGGTGGGCACATTGGGCAGCAGCGGCGATCGCTTGGGGCTGCTAATGGCCAGGGCGCGCAGCTTGCCGCCCTGTACCTGCGGCAGCGACGAAAGGATGATGTCCACCGACAGGTCTACCCGCCCGGCCATTACGTCCTGCAGCGCGGGCGCCGCACCCTTGTAAGGCACATGAACCAAGTCAACTCCGCCCATGGACTCCAGCAATGCGGCGCCGATGTGGCTGGTGGAGCCGGCGCCCGAAGTGGCAAATGTCAGCTTGCCCGGTGCTGCCTTGGCCCCGGCCATCAGATCCTTGAGTGCAAGGGCGGGAGAGCCGGGAGCCACCACGACCAGGCTGGGCACGTTGGCAATCACGCCTACGGGCGTGAAATCCTTACGTGTGTCATAGGGCAGCTTGCTGTACACAAAGGGGTTCAGGGCATGGCCCACCGTCACCATTAAGAGCGTGTAGCCGTCGGCCGGAGATTTGGCCGCGACGTCGCTGCCAATGATGCCGCCTGCGCCGGCCCGGTTGTCCACCACCACGGTTTGTTTGCCACCCCACAGTTCGCCATATTTCTGACCGACCAGTCGCGCAAAGATATCGGCGGCGCCGCCCGGCGGAAATGGAACAACGATGCGCACCGGTTTGTCGGGGTAGGCGGCAGGCTGCGCCATGACAGGGGTAGCCAGGGAAATCGCGGACAACACGGCCGCAGAAAGAAAGGGTTTCAGTCGCATGAGGGGCACCTTTGTTGACGGTTTACGCCCAGTGACGGGGCGGGATGCTCGGTATTTGTGCGCAATCAATCATACATTGTGCACAATTTTGAGTGAATGCAAATAGCGTGCCGCCAGGCGCGCTGGTGCCGTATGGCGCAATTTGCAACCCTCGTGACTGGCTGTGGGCCCAGCGGTGTCGTAAGCTGGCGGTCCAGCGCCCCCTGAAGGAGACACATGTCAGTTCTTGAGACAAAACTCAATGCCCGCTCTGCTGAATTCCAGGGCAATGCCGCCGCCATGCGCGCGCTGGTGGACGATCTTGCGGCCCAGGTGGCCAAGGCAGCAGCCGGCGGGGGGGAAGCGGCCCGGGCCAAGCATGTGGCCCGCGGCAAACTGCTACCGCGTGAACGGGTGCAGATGCTGCTGGACCCAGGCACCCCGTTTCTGGAAATCGCGCCACTCGCCGCCCATGCCATGTACCTCAACAAAGACGGCCTGGGCGACGCACCCTGCGCCGGGGTGATTGCCGGCATTGGCCGCGTCAGTGGGGTCGACTGCATGATCGTGTGCAACGACGCCACGGTGAAGGGCGGCACCTACTACCCCATGACGGTCAAGAAGCATCTGCGGGCGCAAGAAATCGCCATGCAGAACCACCTGCCCTGCATCTACCTGGTGGATTCCGGCGGTGCCAACCTGCCCAACCAGGACGAAGTCTTTCCCGATCGCGACCACTTTGGTCGCATCTTTTTCAACCAGGCCAACATGTCGGCGCAAGGCATTGCCCAGATTGCGGTGGTGATGGGCAGTTGCACCGCAGGCGGTGCCTATGTGCCGGCCATGAGCGACGAGACCATCATCGTCAAGAACCAGGGCACCATTTTTCTGGGTGGCCCGCCGCTGGTGAAGGCCGCCACCGGCGAGGTGGTGAGCGCCGAAGACCTGGGCGGCGGCGACGCCCATACCCGCCTGAGTGGTGTGGCTGACCATCTGGCCCAAAACGACCCGCATGCGCTTGCCCTGGCGCGCCAGGCGGTGGCCACCTTGAACAAGGTCAAGCAGCCTGCGGTGCAACTGCGCGAGCCTCGCCCGCCGAAGTTTGACGCCGCCGAGCTGTATGGCGTGATCCCTACCGACACCCGCAAACCCTATGACGTGCGTGAAATCATTGCGCGCATGGTTGACGGCTCGGAGTTTCATGAATTCAAGCAGCGCTTTGGGGCCACGCTGGTTTGCGGTTTTGCCCATGTGGAGGGCATGCCCGTGGGCATCATTGCCAACAACGGCATTCTGTTCAGCGAGTCGGCGCAAAAGGGCGCCCACTTCATCGAGCTGTGTTGCCAGCGCAAGGTGCCACTGGTGTTTCTGCAAAACATCACCGGCTTCATGGTGGGGCGCAAGTATGAGAACGAAGGCATCGCCCGCCACGGCGCCAAGATGGTCACCGCAGTTGCCACCGCCAGCGTGCCCAAGTTCACCATCATCATTGGTGGCAGCTACGGGGCTGGCAACTACGGCATGTGTGGCCGTGCCTACAGCCCGCGTTTTCTCTGGATGTGGCCCAACGCACGCATTTGCGTGATGGGCGGCGAGCAGGCCGCCGGTGTGCTGGCCTCGGTGCGGCGCGATGGCATTGAGGGCCGCGGCGGCAGCTGGAGCGCCGACGAAGAGGCGAAGTTCAAGCAGCCAATCCTTGACCAGTTTGCCCACCAGTCGCATCCCTACTTTTCCAGTGCACGCCTGTGGGACGACGGCGTGATTGACCCGGCAGATACCCGGCGCGTGCTGGCCCTGGGCCTGAGCGCAGCGCTGAACGCCCCGATTCCCGAGCCCAAGTTTGGCGTCTTCCGCATGTAAGGAAATCCCGTTCAGTGTGAACGGAGCAAAGGCACCATGACCACCATCTACGACACCGCCGACCACGAACTGCTGCGCGACCAGGTGGCGCGTTTCATAGCGCGCGAAGTCGAGCCTCATGCTGCCGCCTGGGAAGAGCAGGGCTTTGTGCCGCGCGAGGTGTTGCGGCGCATGGGCCAGGCCGGCCTGTTTGGCCTGATGTACGAAGAGGCCTATGGCGGGGCCCAGGCCGATGCCATGGCCAACCTGGTGTTTGCCGAGGCGCTTTCGCAATCCACGTTTGCCGGTTTCATCATTACCGTGCTGGTGCACACCGACATGGCCAGCCCGCATTTGCACCACGCCGGCACACCGGCCCAGAAGCAGAAGTATTTGCGCAAGGTCATCGCTGGTGAACTGATCACGGCCGTGGGCATCACCGAGCCCGGTGCCGGCTCAGACGTGGCAGGCATTCGCACCAGCGCCCGCCGTGAGGGCCATGAATGGGTGATCAACGGCACCAAGATGTTCATCACCAACGGGGTACATGCCGACCTGTACTTCGTGGCCGCCAAGACCGGCCCGGGCAAACGGGACATGTCGATGTTCATCGTCGAGAAAGGCACGCCGGGATTCAGCGTGGGCCGGGCCCTCAAAAAGACCGGCTGGTTGAGTTCGGACACCGCCGAGCTGATTTTTGACAATGTGCGCATACCGGCTGAAAACCTGCTGGGTGAAGAAGGCAAAGGCTTTTATTCGGTCATGAAGAACTTTCAGACCGAACGCATTGCGCTCGGGGCCATGGCGGTGGGCCACTGCCAGCAAGCGCTCAAGCTCACGCTGGACTACGTGCGCCAGCGCCAGGCTTTTGGCGGCCCGCTGTGGGAACAGCAGACCATCCGCCAGCGCCTGTCGATGATGGACGCCAAGACCCGCGCGGCGCGGCAGTTCATGTACCACTGCGCCTGGCGCGTCACGCAGGGCCACGACATCGTGCAAGAGGTGTCGATGTTGAAGGCCCTGACCGGCGAGCTGGTGAGCGAAGTGGTGCAGACCTGCCAGCAGTTTCACGGCGGCATGGGCTACATCCGCGAAACCGCGATCGAGCGGCTGTGGCGCGACGCCCGCGTGCTGGCCATTGGCGGCGGCGCGACTGAAGTGATGCTTGAAGAAGTAGCCAAACGGTACTGAAAGCCTGACGATGAAACATGTGCAACTGGATATTGCCCACGGCGTCGCCACCGTCACCCTGAACCGGCCGGAGGTTCGCAACGCTTTCAACGAAGACATGATCGCGGAGCTAACCGCCGCGTTCACGGAGCTTGGCCAGCGTACCGACGTGCGGTGCATCGTGCTGGCCGCCGCTGGCTCGGCGTTTTGTGCCGGTGCCGACCTGAACTGGATGAAGCGCATGGCCAGCTACACGCGCGAAGAGAACCTGGCCGACGCTGCCGCACTGGCGGGCATGCTGCGCACCATTTACGAGTGCCCCAAACCCACCATCGCCCGTGTGCAGGGTGATGTGTACGCAGGCGGCACCGGCTTGGTGGCGGCTTGCGACATGGCGGTTTCGGTTGACACGGCGGGCTACTGCTTGAGCGAGGTCAAGCTCGGGCTCATTCCCGCCACCATCAGCCCCTACGTCATCCGTGCCATGGGTGCGCGCGCAGCGCACCGCTATTTCCTGACCGCTGAGCGCTTCGACGCAGCCGAGGCGCTGCGCATCGGCTTCGTTCATGAGGTGGTCCCTGCCGAGTCGCTGGACGCAAAGGTGGCGGCCATTGTCAAGGCATTGGTGAACGCCGGTCCGGCGGCCATGAAGGCCTGCAAACAGTTGGTGCAGGACGTGGCGGGTCACGAGATCACCGCCGAACTCATTGCCATGACGGTGCAGGGCATTGCCGACATTCGGGTCAGCGACGAAGGCCGCGAAGGCCTGCGCTCGTTTCTTGAAAAGCGCAAACCAGCCTGGCAACCGGACTAACTCAGCATGGATGCCCTGAAGCACCTGATCGACACGCCGCAACTGCTGGCGCTGGCTGCGGCATTGGGCTGGGCCAGTGGCCTGCGGCTTTACGCGGTGTTGTTCATTACCGGCGCGGCGGGCTTTCTTGGCTGGATCGATCTGCCGCCAGGGTTGCAGGTGCTGGCGCATCCGGCGGCGCTGGGTGCCAGCGGCTTCATGTGTTTTGTGGAGTTTTTTGCCGACAAGATTCCGTTGCTAGACAGCCTTTGGGACCTGGTGCATACCTTCATTCGGATCCCCGCTGGCGCGGCACTGGCGGCCGGCGCCTTGGGTGCCGATGGGCCTGCGGTGGCCTGGGTGGCCGCGATTCTGGGTGGCAGCCTGGCCGCCACCAGCCACGCCGCAAAACTGACCACGCGGGCCGCTGTGAATACCTCGCCCGAGCCGTTCTCCAACGTCGCGGTGTCGCTGCTGGAAGATGGTCTTGTTGTCTTCATGCTGTGGCTTGCGGCCACGCATCCGGTCGTGTTTGGCATCGCACTGGTGCTGGCGCTGCTGGTTGCGGTGCTGCTGCTGGTGGTGCTGTCGAAGTTTCTCGTATTGGTTGCCAACAAGCTTGGTCGATTGTTCAGAGGGGCGCAAGCGCCGCAGGAAAGTTAAAGATGTTCAAAAAAATCATGAGCTCTTTTCGAACTGTCCGCTTCGCCACGCAACCCGTCGGCCATTTTGTGGACCGCCATCGCGCTCATTGCTGGCGCCATTTTTGTGCGCTTGTGACTCTCTTGGCTATTTGGCCCGCAGTGGCGCAGAACGTCCAGGAGCCGCTGGACCTGGATACACGGGAAATGGTTGTCCGCGTGCCGGTGGCAGTGAAAGACGCCTTTGGCAAGGACACGGCGGGCGAACTGGTCGTCACAACGGTCCGGCCCGCTGGCGACGGCCCGTTTCCGTTGGTCGTCATCAGCCACGGCCGGGACAGTGAAGGGCGTGCACAAATGACCCGTCCGCGGTTTGACTCTGCGGCGCGCTATTTTGTCCGCAAGGGCTTTGCCGTGGCGGTGCCGATGCGCCTGGGCTATGGAGAGCTGGCGGCGTTGGGCGACCCGGAAGACAGCATGAGCTGCGACAACCCTCGCTACGGCCCGGCTGTTGAAGCCGCCGCCCGCCAGGTGATGGCCGTTGTCCACCACTTGCAGGCGCAGCCCCATATTGACCCGTCCCGACTGCTGCTGGTGGGCCAGTCGGTAGGTGGCTTCACCACGGTAGCGGCAACGGCGCTGCGCCCGGCTGGGCTGGTGGCGTCCGTCAATTTCGCCGGTGGCCACGGTGGCAATCCGAAGACGCGGCCGGGCGATCCATGCAAGGCATACCTTATCGAACGCACCATGTCGCAACTCGGCAGCACC
Organism: Ramlibacter sp. 2FC; assembly: GCA_943369755.1. Classification (GTDB taxonomy): domain Bacteria; phylum Pseudomonadota; class Gammaproteobacteria; order Burkholderiales; family Burkholderiaceae_C; genus CALROG01. Next base: position 73,192 of record CALROG020000001.1, on the reverse strand, counting down.
GCACAGGCACCCATGCTCTGGCTGTACACCGAGAACGACCAGTACTTCAACCCGCGCAACAGCCGTGCCTGGCATGAGGCCTTTGTCAAGGCCGGCGGCAAGGCTGAATATCAGTTGTTGCCAGCGTTTGGCGAGGACGGGCACCAGTTGTTCAGTCGCGGCGCTGACACCTGGCAGCCACTGCTGGACGAGTTCCTTGCGCGGCACGGATTCCGCCAGCCCGGCCGGCTCACGCGCCCTGCGCCCACCAGTTTTGCACGCGTGGACGACGCCTCCGCGCTGCCGGGCGCCAGCGAGCGGGTCCGGTCGGACGAATACCCCAAGTACCTTGCCGCCCGCACGCCCAAAGCATGGGCGTTTGGAGCGGGCGGGCGATTCGGTTGGGCTGTTGGCGACGACGCGCTGTCGCGCGCGCTGGCACTTTGCCAGCGCCGAACGGGCTTGGCCTGTCGCCTGTATGCGGTTGACAGCGACGTCGTTTGGACGCCGTGACAATGCCCATGAACATGTCATCAAGGGCCGCGTTGCTGTTGAATCAAATTTATGCGGGGCGAACCACGCCCCAGGAAAGCTGAAAAAAATGTTCACCAAAATCCTGATTGCCAATCGTGGCGAAATCGCCTGCCGTGTTGCCGCCACCGCGCGCCGCCTGGCGGTGAAAACCGTGGCCGTTTATTCCGACGCCGATGCCGATGCCAAGCATGTAGCCGCTTGCGACGAGGCGGTGCACATTGGTGTCAGCGCACCCAAAGACAGCTACCTGCGCTGGGAAAAAATCATCGCTGCGGCCCAGGCCACGGGGGCCCAGGCCATTCACCCCGGCTACGGTTTCCTGAGCGAGAACGAAGAATTTGCCCAGGCCTGTGCCAATGCGGGCCTGGTGTTCATTGGCCCGCCGGCCTCCGCCATCCAGGCCATGGGCCTGAAGGCCGAGTCCAAGCAACTGATGGAGAAAGCCGGCGTGCCGCTGGTGCCGGGCTACCACGGCGCCGGGCAAGACCCCACGATGCTCAAGGCCGAGGCCGACCGCATTGGTTACCCGGTGTTGATCAAGGCCAGCGCAGGCGGCGGTGGCAAAGGCATGCGCGCGGTGGACAAGGCGCAAGACTTTGACGCCGCCCTGGCTTCCTGCAAGCGCGAGGCCAAAAACAGCTTTGGTGACGACGCGGTGCTGATTGAGAAATACGTTCAGCGCCCGCGCCATATTGAAATTCAGGTGTTTGGCGACACCCACGGCAACTATGTGTACCTGTTCGAGCGCGACTGCTCGGTGCAACGGCGCCACCAGAAGGTGCTGGAAGAAGCGCCCGCACCCGGCATGCCCGAAGCCATGCGCCAGCAGATGGGCGAGGCGGCAGTGGCTGCAGCGCGGGCAGTGAACTATGTGGGCGCGGGCACGGTGGAATTCATCGTGGAACAAAAGCCCGACGGGGCCATGACGTTCTTCTTCATGGAAATGAACACCCGCCTGCAGGTGGAACACCCCGTCACCGAAGCCATCACCGGGCTTGACCTGGTGGAGTGGCAGCTACGCGTGGCCAGCGGCGAGCCCTTGCCGTTACAGCAGGCCGAGTTGCGAATCAACGGCCATGCCATCGAGGCGCGCATCTGCGCCGAAAACCCCGACAACAACTTCCTGCCGGCTACCGGCAGCCTGCTGGTGTACCGCAAACCCGAATGCACTGCGTTTGAGCGCGCAACCCTCAGCGACGCGGGCGTCGCGGTGCGGGTAGACGACGGTGTGCGCGAGGGCGACGCCATCAGCCCGTTTTACGACTCCATGATCGCCAAGCTGATTGTTCACGGCGCAACCCGTGCCGAGGCGCTGGCCCGGCTTGACGAGGCCCTGGCCCGCACCCATATCGTGGGCCTGGCGACCAATGTGCAGTTTTTGCGCCATGTGGTGAAGAGCCCGTCTTTTGCGCAGGCCAACCTGGACACCGCGCTGATCCCGCGCGAGCAGGCGGTGCTGTTCAACCAGGAGCCGGTGGGCCTGCCACTGGCCGCAGCGGCGGCAGTGGCCCGGGCGTTGCTGGCTGAAAAAGCGGCTGAAGGGCCGGACCCTTTCAGCCGCCGCGACGGCTGGCGTTCGCACGGCGTCAACGTGCGGCGCTTCGCCTTTGAATTCCATGGGGAGCCGGTTTCAGCCGAGTTGAGCTACCTGCACGACGGGGCATTGCACCTGAGCGTGGGCGCTGCCTCCGGCACGCTGCAATTTGCTGCAACGCCGCTGGGGCTGGACCTGCGCTTTGCCGGCCAACGCGTCACGCTGTCGGTGTATTCGCAGGGCCAGGCTGACCATGTGTTCGCGCCGCACGGGGCCACCCAGATCCTTAACATCGACCTGCTGGCCCACGCTGGGGAAGCCCAGGCTGACGCCGGCCGGCTGAGCGCACCGATGCCGGGCAAGGTGGTGTCGTTTTCTGTCAAGGCGGGCGACAAAATCAGCAAAGGGCAGGCCCTGGCGGTGATGGAGGCCATGAAGATGGAGCACACCATCGCCGCGCCAGCCGACGGCACCGTAACCGAGCTGCTCTATGCCCCGGGAGACCAGGTGGGCGAAGGCGCGGAGCTTCTGAAAATCAGCACAACCCAGTAAGCACAATGCGAATTACGTTTTGCTGCAGCAACACCAAAGCCGAGCCCTGGCTCGCAGCCTTTCGCGCCGCCTTGCCGGGTGCCGACATCACCGAATGGGTTGCTGGCGCGCCGCAGGCAGACCACGCCGTGGTCTGGGCACCGCCCCAGCGGTTTCTGGATGAACAGCCGGGGCTCAAGGGCATCTTCAACATCGGCGCGGGGGTGGATGCGCTGCTCGCGCTGCAACTGCCACCCGGTGCCAAGGTGGTGCGGCTGGACGACGCCGGCATGTCGGTGCAAATGGTTGAATTTGTCTGCCATGCACTGATCCGGCACTTTCGTGAATTTGATGGTTATGAAGACGACGTGGCCGCGCTCAAGTGGTCTTACCGCAAGCCCCGGCTGCGTGCAGATTACCCGGTGGGGGTAATGGGCCTGGGCGTGCTGGGGGAGCGCGTGGCGCGTGCGGTGGCGCAGTTTGAATTTCCGGTCAACGGCTGGAGCCGCAATGCCAAAGCCATCGAAGGGGTGCGGGGTTTTGCGGGTGCCGGCCAGCTAGACGACTTTCTTGCGGCCTCGCGGGTGCTGGTTTGCCTGTTGCCGCTCACGCCCGACACCCAGGGCATCTTGAACCTTGGCACGCTGTCGCGGCTGCGCCCGGGCGGCTATGTGATCAACGTCGCGCGCGGAGCGCATTTGGTAGACCAGGACCTGATTGCCCTGCTGGACAGCGGCCACCTGGCCGGTGCCACGCTGGACGTGTTCCGTACCGAACCCCTGCCAACCGAGCACCCGTTCTGGCAGCACCCCAAAATTACCGTCACACCGCACACCTCGGCGCGCACCCTGCGCGAGGAAAGCATTGCCCAGATCGCCCACAAGATACTGGCGCTGCAACGCGGAGAACCCATTGCCGGTGTGGTTGACCCCCAGCGCGGATACTAGGAGCCATCATGAAACTACCTTCCAAAGTCAAGCTGGTCGATGTTGGCCCCCGCGACGGCCTGCAAAATGAAAAGCAGCCGGTACCGGCTGAAGTCAAAATCGGCCTGGTGCACCGGCTGCAAGACGCCGGCCTTACAGAAATTGAAGTCACCAGCTTTGTCAGCCCCAAGTGGGTGCCGCAAATGGCAGACAACGCGCAGGTTATGGCGGGCATTCAACGCAAGGCCGGGGTGCGCTACTCGGTGCTCACGCCCAACATGAAGGGTTTTGAGGCGGCGCTGGCCAGCAAGCCTGATGAGATCGTGGTGTTTGCCGCGGCCAGCGAAGCCTTTAGCCAGAAGAATATCAACTGTTCCATTGCCGAAAGCGTTGAGCGCTTTGCCCCGGTGGTGGAGGCCGCCCGCGCCAAGGGCATTTATGTGCGGGGCGCAATCTCCTGCGCAGTGGGCTGCCCCTATGAGGGCGATGTTCCTGTTGAACGGGTGGAGCTGGTGGCGCGGCTGCTCAAGCAAATTGGGGTGCAACACATGGGCGTGGCCGACACCATTGGTGTGGGCACGCCCGTTAAAGTGCAGCGCGCGATGGAGGCCGCACTGAAGCACTACGCGCTGGACGACGTGTCGGGCCATTTTCACGACACCTATGGCCAGGCGCTGGGCAACACATTGGCCACGCTTGAGCTGGGCGTGTGGCAGTTCGACACCTCGTCAGCCGGCCTGGGTGGCTGCCCCTATGCCAAGGGCGCTACCGGTAATGTGGCCACCGAAGACGTGGTGTACATGCTGCACGGCATGGGCATTGAGACCGGGATTGACCTGGACAAACTGATCGACGCGGGCAAGTACATCAGCGACCACCTCGGGCGCAAGCCCAATTCCCGCGCGTCCACCGCCATTCTGACCAAGCGGGCGGGGTAAGCCGATGTGTGGTGCGCAATTGCATTCATTGCCGGAGTCGGTTCAGCGCGTGGCCCGCGTGCTGCAAGACAAAGGCCACCCGCATCTGCCGCAGATGCTGGACGACGCGGCGCGCACCGCGCAGCAGGCCGCTGACGCGCTGGGCATTGGCGTGGGGCAGATCGCCAAGAGCATCATCTTCCGGCGCAAGAGCGACGACGCGGCGGTGCTGGTTGTCACCTCTGGCGACCGGCGCGTGGACGAAAAGAAAGTAGACGCGCTGGTTGGCAAGACCGGCCGGGCCGACGCCGAGTTTGTGCGCAGCAAAACCGGCTACGCCATTGGCGGCGTGCCGCCGCTGGCCCATGCAACGCCGCCGGTGACGCTGATCGACCGTGAGCTGCTGCGCTTTGACGAAGTGTGGGCAGCGGCTGGCCACCCGCATGCGGTGTTTTGCCTGCACCCCAGTGACCTGGCGGCCCTGACCGGTGCGCCGGTGGTTGATGTGGTTCAGGCAGCCGCATGAAGTCTGCTATTGAATTGATAGTGGCTCAGGCAGCATTGGTGCGGGCTACAGCCAAAAATGTGCCTTCTCCATGCCTTTCGGTGTGCCGCATGTCGGGTGCGCAGCTTTGCGAGGGCTGCTTTCGCACGCTCGACGAAATTGCCGCCTGGAGCCGCATGGGCGACGATGAAAAGCGCGCCGTGTGGGCCCTGATCGAAGCACGCGCCGGAGCCGCAACATGAAGACCATCACCTTCTACCTCGACTTCATCTCGCCCTATGCCTGCCTTGCGTTCGAGAAGTTGCCCGAGGCGCTTGAAGGCCTGAGCTATGCGGTGGACTACAAGCCGGTGCTGTTTGCCGGCCTGCTCAAGCATCATGGCCAGCTAGGCCCGGCAGAAATTGCAGGCAAGCGCGACTGGACCTACCGCCAGGTGCTGTGGCTGGCGCACCGCCAGGGCCTGCCGATGCAAATGCCCGCGGCCCACCCATTCAACCCGCTGGCGCTGCTGCGCCTGGCACTGGCCTGTGGCGACGCTGCGGGCCGCGTTAACCGTGATGTGTGCGAGAGCCTGTTTCGCCATGTCTGGCGCGGCGGTGCTGATGCCACTGATGCAGCGCGCCTGCAGGCTTTGCAAGAAGCGCTGCAGCCCGCGCAAAGCCCGACCAGCGACGCCGTGAAAGCCCGCTTGAAAGCCAACACCGAAGAAGCCATTGCGCAGGGCCTGTTTGGTGTGCCCACGTTGGCGCTGGACGGCAAGCTGTTCTGGGGCTTTGATGCGCTGCCCATGCTGCGTGCCTGCATGGAAGGCGACGAGTGGTTTGCCCAAACCTGGCAAGCCGCTGCGGCCCGGCCGGTAGCGGCTGCCCGCGTCGTCAAGGCTTAGCCTGGCTTGGCGCAGCCATTGCGCCGCATCATGAAACACCACACTAGGGTTTCACCCTAGTCTGTCAGAAACACGTCCGTTTGGCGAAAGCCTGCGTTGGTTTCACGTCAGAGCAGGGTCAGAGCAGTTTTCAAGAATCGTTGCAGGCCTCTATGTCAGGGGCTTCAACCCTTCTGGAGACAACATGTCATCTACAACAGCCGTCGACCGGCCGATGTCCCCCGAGGAGAAGAAGGTAATCTTCGCCTCGTCGCTCGGTACCGTATTTGAGTGGTACGACTTCTACCTCTACGGTTCACTCGCCGCCATTATTGCCAAGCAGTTCTTCAGCGGCCTGGATGAAGGCTCGGCCTTCATTTTTGCGCTGCTGGCCTTTGCGGCAGGCTTCATTGTTCGCCCGTTTGGTGCCATTTTCTTTGGCCGCCTGGGCGACATGATCGGGCGCAAATACACCTTCCTGGTCACCATTTTGATCATGGGTTTGTCCACCTTCATCGTTGGCATCTTGCCAACCTACGCCAGCATTGGCGTGGCTGCACCCATCATCTTGATCGTGCTGCGTCTGCTGCAGGGCCTGGCCCTGGGTGGCGAGTACGGTGGTGCTGCTACCTATGTGGCCGAGCACTCGCCCCAGGGCAAGCGCGGGGCCTACACCTCGTGGATTCAAACCACCGCCACGCTCGGCCTGTTCTTGAGCCTGATGGTGATTCTGGGTACCCGCACCACCATTGGTGAAGCGGCCTTTGCCGACTGGGGCTGGCGCATTCCGTTCCTGGTCTCCATCTTCCTGCTGGCCATCTCGGTGTGGATCCGTTTGTCCATGAACGAGTCGCCCGCTTTCGCCAAGATGAAGGCCGAGGGCAAAACCTCCAAGGCACCGCTGACCGAGTCTTTTGGCCAGTGGAAGAACCTGAAGATCGTCATTCTGGCGCTGGTGGGCCTGACCGCCGGCCAGGCCGTGGTGTGGTATTCGGGCCAGTTCTATGCGCTGTTCTTCCTGACCCAGGCGCTCAAGGTGGACGGCGCTGCCGCCAACATTTACGTGGCTGTTTCGCTGCTGATCGGCACGCCGTTCTTCATCATCTTCGGCACGCTGTCCGACAAGATTGGCCGCAAGCCCATCATCATGGCCGGCTGCCTGTTGGCCGTGTTGACGTACTTCCCGGTGTTTGAGGCGCTGACCAAGGCCGCCAACCCCGACCTGTACGCCGCCCAGCAAAAGAACAAGGTGGTGGTGACGGCTGACCCGGCCGAGTGCTCGTTCCAGTTCAACCCGACCGGTACCGTCAAGTTCACCAGCTCGTGCGACATCGCCAAGCAAGTGCTGGCAGGTGCCTCGGTGAGCTACGAGAACGCGGTGGCTGCCGCCGGTACGCCCGCTTCCATCAAGATCGGTGAGACCGTGATCGCGGGCTACACCAGCAAGGGCCTGCCTGCGGCTGACGCCAAGAAGAAAGACGGTGAGTTCAAGAAGGCCGTGGCCGACGCGCTCAAAACCGCCGGCTACCCCGCCAAGGCCGACATGGCCAAGGTCGACAAGCTCATGGTGATTGCCATCCTCACCTACCTGGTGATTCTGGTGACCATGGTCTACGGCCCGATCGCCGCCATGCTGGTGGAAATGTTCCCCACCCGCATTCGCTACACATCGATGAGCCTGCCGTACCACATTGGCAACGGCTGGTTTGGCGGCCTGCTGCCCACCACCGCGTTTGCCATCGTGGCGCAGACCGGCAACATGTACAACGGCCTGTGGTACCCGATCATCATTGCCGGCATGACGCTCGTCATCGGCACGCTGTTCGTCAAGGAAACCAAGGACGTCGACATCTACGCAAAAGATTGAACGCTCCCCCCCGAAGCGGCCTGCGGCCGCCTCCCCCTCAAGGGGGCGCCACCAGCGGCCCGGCAAAGCCGGTTCCGCGGTGGCACTTGAAGGGGGTTTTTGCTCAAGGGCCCGTGCTGCGGGCCTTTCGGCAAGAGACTTAACGGAGAAATGTCATGTGGAAAATCGCCGTCGGCTTTGCCGTCTTTGCCGCTCTGGCCCTGTTCGTCATCGTCAAGGGCGGGGACTCGCTGGACATGACGGGTGAAAAGCATGGGGCAGACGCGGTGCATGCACCAGCCCCCGCCGCTGCAGCACCTGCCGCAGCGGCCAGCGCTGCCAAATAGGCGCGTCAGCTCGTCACGCCGGTTCAGGCGTTGATCAGGCTGCCACCGCCTGCGCCCGTGCCAGCACCGTGGGCGGCACCCACCCGGCAAACGAGCTTGCCAGCGCGCGGATGCGCCGCGACGCTTCGGGCTCGCTGTGTTCGCGCGCCATCACCTGGTACACATCACACCGCAGCATCCACAGCGCCTGGGCGGACGGTGCCAGCGTGAGCTGTTGCCGCATGCGGCTGGCGTCTGGCCCAACGCAGTCGTCCAGCATGGCCAGATTGCGTTGACGAATTTCTTCCAGCCCGAGCGGCGGTGCACAAACGGCGTCGTCAACCAGGGCGGGCTTGCTGATTCGCAGCAAGGCTTGCAAAGACTGCAAGAAGGCATTGGCAGGCATGGCGGTGCTCCGGCTTACCGGCGAAACTTGCCGTCGCTGCCAATGATGGACAGGTCGGCAAAGTCCAGCCCGGTGTGATCGTCTGCCCCGAAATTGACCTCCAGCCCGCCCAGGTCAAACTTGCGCAAGCCGTCCAGCGCGGCCAGAATTTTCTCGCGGCTGGGCTTGGGGCCGGCACGGCGCAGGCCCTCCACCAGCACCTTGGCGGCGGCAAAACCTTCCAGCATGGCCGGGCTGATCTCGGCAAGGTTGTTGGCTTTGGCCAGCTCTTGCGCCTCTTTGACCAGCGGGAAGGAAATTGAGCGCTCGTACGGGAACACCTGCGTCACGATCACGCCGCGCCCGTTTTCACCCAGGCTTTTCACAAAACCGCCCGAAGCGTTGTTGGACAGCGTTACCACTTGGGCCCGCGAACCCGCCGCACGGAAGGCCTTGAGCCCCTCTACCACCGCGGCGCCAGAGGCAATCATCATCACGGCCTGAATGTCGGCCTGGGCAATCTTCGGGGCGATGGGGCCAAAGTCGGGCTTGCTGCGGTCGAACTTTTCTACCAACGCGGTCAGGTTGGCGCTGGCTAGGCCCTTCTGTGCACCCGCCAGGCCGTCGGCACCGAAGCTGTCGTCTGCCAGCACCACGGCAATGCGGGTAATGCCCATCGATGCAAGATGTGTGATGGCCTTTTCTGCCTCGCGCTGATAGGTGGCGCGCACATTGAATATGTGCCGGCGCACCGGCTGGTGCAACACCATGGCACCGGTGGAAGGGCCCACCAAGGCAACGCCATGCTTTTCAAGCAGGGGAATGATGGCCTCTGTGTGGGGCGTGCCGCGCGTGAGGAACATGGCAGACACGTTCTGCTCTTCAATCAGTTTGCGGGCGTTTTCGGCGGCGTTCTTCGGGTCGAACTTGTCGTCCAAAGACACCAATTGAATCTTCTGGCCGTTCACGCCGCCCCGGGCATTGACGGTGTCTATCCACAGCCGCGCGCCGTCTGTGGTTTCTTTCACGCCCGCGGCCACCGCGCCAGTGAAACCGGCCGTCTGGCCAACAAGAATCTGCGCCTGTGCGGTGCCGGTGGTGCCCATCAGGGCGGCCAGCAGCAGCCCGGCCAATGGCTTGGGAAGTCTCTTCATGGCTTGTCTCCGTCAATGTTGTGTAAGCAAGTGTAGAAGCCGGTTCACAACGCGAAACTGTGGAAATTACGTTGTGGAAAACCACATGCGCCCCGGCCGCAGCACGGGGCTGCGCCGCTTGGCTTACTGCTGCGCGACCGTAACCCGCTTGGTGCGCGCCCCCGCCCCCGACTTGATGGCAACGGCCGACTTGGGCACATGGAAGTGCCGGGCCACCAGGGCCACCAGCTCGGCGTTGGCCTTGCCGTCCACCGGCGGTGCCTTGAGCGTGGCCGCAAACGAGCCATCGCTCAATTCCGCCAGCGCGCTCTCGCGCCCGTTAGGCCGGACTTTGACTTGAATTACGCGCATGGTGTTGCGCCGCGCGGTGGCGGCAGATGCCCGGATGGGAAGGTGACGCCCGCGCACCAGCATGCGGTGGCAAAGTTGCGCGAGGCGCCGGCTGCGCATTCGTTGGGCTGGCCGCAGAGGGGGAGAGTGGTGCGTTCAGGGGGGTGGAGAGTATGGTTTCTGTGGCTTGGCGCAAAGGTAGCCGGAACCTTGCAAAAGGAGCGTGCAATGCGCGCTTACACCGGCAGGCGTCTGGGTGACGGGCAAGTTAGGCATCGTCGCCCCTCCCTCTGCGTGCCTCGGGCCTGTGCCACCACTCAGCAAGATGCCACTGAAATACTGTTGCTAGGCCGATGCCAACAAAGGACAAACCCAACAAGCTGTAGGCTGCCTCGGGCAGAAGAAACCATACGACTCCTACGATCGCTCCATAAGAACCAACTGCACCAACGCACATGCAGGCACCAAGTACAACAGTAGCTAGCCTTGTCCGAAGGTGCGAATAGCTCCCTTTGCCCAAGAAGATGTAGTACTCGATCAGCACTCCAAGAAGCAACCAACCGGGCAGCGAGGCCGACGCACAGAACACGGCCAACTGAAGCGGAACGCCTTTAGCGCCAACCTGCGTCAGGGCCACGAGGATCGCAAGCGACACAGCGGCTGCCCCGTATCCCAGATTCCTGAAAAGAACGAGGCGCTCATGACTTGGATATCTACGCAGCCGAAGCCTCAGTCTGTCGGTGTTGGAAAGCCGTTGCGCCATGCGAGGTCTAACTAATGAAAGGGGACTCCACGCCCCGAGCTGGCCGCATCTTGCGGCGACTGGCAACCAAGTGCCACGATGGGAAGTCCATGGCTATTGTTACCGTCGGAATCGATCTTGCCAAGAACGTCTTTGCCGTCCACGGCTTGAATACCTCTAACTAGCTTGCACCAGTGCGAAATGGCGGAGTACCAGCTAGACCAAAACCGTAGGCGCTTTAGACATTTCAGACCGGTGGCAAGAGAGCCCGACTAACCCCTTGTGGGGCCGATTGCGACAACTACCACGGGAACTGAGTGGTGCCTTGCCAAGCGGTTCGTATCTGGGGCCGCACGAGTGCCGTGCAACAACCCCGTCTGTAGATGTGCAGTCTGTTCCTTGTTTGCAGCAGCTTCCCAAAACGCAACTGCAAGAAATACCGTCACCAAGGAAAAACTATCGCGTTGCATTGCTTTACTTCGTGGGAAGTCCCTGTAAGGGGTTAGGCATCAGCCCGCCGGTGCGTGTAGGATGAGTGAACATCAGAGTCTGCAACAGGGAGATAAAGCATGCCGAGACCGGATGGCCCATTGGTAGTATGTGTGATCAACCTCAAGGGCGGCGTTGGCAAGTCGACCATAGCTGCGCTACTGGCCAGACGAGCATACTCTCAACGTCGAAAAGATGTGCTGGCGATCGACATTGATCCACAGGCCAACCTTAGTCAGGCCCTAATGCGATCTCAGTACACTACATTCCTGAAGAACAAGGAGCCTTCCATCGTAGAGGTCTTCTCGGGCTACAAACCACCCGGTAGGTCGAAGACCGGCGCAAGTTCGCTTGGGGCTGGTGAAGTGGCATATACCGTTCTCGGGGGCGACGACAGATCGCTTCAACTCATTCCATCGAGATTTGACTTCGCTGACAACCTTACGCAATCGATTAGGCCCGATCCAAAAGTGCTCGCCAAGTTCTTGTCGGTAGAGTTTCAGCACAAGGACTTGATCATCATTGACTGCGCACCAACGGAGTCGGTGCTAACACATGCCGCCTATCATGCTAGTGGTTTGGTGCTCGTTCCGGTAAAGCCGGAGTTCTTTGCGACTATCGGGTTTCCGTTGTTGAGGGAGTCGTTGACTGACTTCTCGAATAGGAACAGGGGGCACACGATAGCGGTAGTCGGCGTGGTCATAAATAACGGCTTCTATGATGGCGGGAACAACGGTGGCCCGGAGAAGGCGCGGGCACTTCGGGAAATTCGTTCGGAAGCCGCCTCGAATACGTGGCACGTTTTCGAAAGGGAAATTCCATTCTCTCGAGGCTTTCCGAAGTTGATGAGAGGCGACAACAGTTACTCCGGAAATGCCGACTCGTTTTATTTGTTTGCAAACGAGTTCTTTGACCGAATCGGACTGTAGGCTATGACCAACAAAAAACTAGCTCGTGATGGCCTTTTGAGGTCTCTTCTCGCGGCCCTTGTAGACGAGTGGGGTCATCAGGCAGTGCGTGATCGTCTGGACGAGTTCAGGGGCATGGGGGGGGAACACGCCGTAGCGGCACTGGCGCAAGAAGGTAGGAGGGGCAAGCCCGAAAGTGGGCATCAGGCGCTTGAGAAGCCAACTGCTAGTTCTTTGGCTGCTAAGGTGAGCCTTCCGCCGGGCCAGAAGCAGTTAATTGAGCAACTAGCAATTCAGTATGACGGCAAGCGTTTCTTGCCCACTTCAGGCGACATCAGATACTTCTTCGAAGTGCATGGTGAAGAGCCGCCGACGGCTAAGCAAAGAAGCGAAACGTTTCGGAGAGTCCTGAGGTTGCTTTCGACAATGCCAGAAAGCGCGTTGCGAAAGATGATTGACGACGACGCGCATAGCGGACCCTCGCGCCTCGGCCCCTTGTCTGAGGCGATGCGAAGCGTGGGTGAGCAACGCTCTGTTGGGCGAAGCCTCGGGCTGGCTCCACCGCACGAGGCCTCAGACGCTGCGGATTCAAATCGTCAGGTGGGGACGGATCTGCCTTCTGGTGCCTAACAAATGAAAGGGACTTCCCCGTCCCAAGCGAGCCGCGTCCCGTTGAGGTTGCGGTTTACGGCAACCAAGTGCCACCATGCCGAGGCGAATCTTTTCATCAACTCACTTGTTGACTGGAAGGGGAAGTCATGGCAATCGTAACTGTTGGAATCGACCTTTTAAAAAGCGGCTTTAGCGCCAAGGTGTGGATGCTCCAAAATAAGGTCGCGCTGGTGCAAACGGCCGAGTAACCGCCAGACCAAAACCCGAAGATGCAGTGAACAGATCAGACCGACGGCAAGCAAGCCCGACCAAACCCTAGTGGTGCCGCTTGCGGCAACTACCACTGGAACGGAGGGGACCTTGCCAAGCGGTTCGTATCCGGGGCCGCACGCGAGCCGTGCAACAAGCCCGCCTGTAGATGTGCAGTCTGTTCCTTGTTTGCAGCAGCTTCCTAAAACGCTAGCGTAAGAAATGCCGTCACCAAGGAAAAGCCATCGCGTAGCGTTGCTTGACCTCGTTGGGCTTCCCGGCAAAGGGTTAGGCGTCACCGAATCACCCGCGGTGAACAATGGCCTCATTTAGCGCTGCGACGACCTTGGTTACATACTCACGTTGGTATGTTTTGAGAGCGCTTGTTTCGCCGCCCGAGGTATGAAGCATGATGTGGAATGTGGTCTTCTGAAGGAACCACCAGATCCCGCCTGGGATTGCAAACATGAGGCCGACAGGAAGAGCTTGAAACGACATTGCGACGCCAGCGACGATTAGGATCAAGGGGCCTAGACGGGATGGCTTTTTCTCCAACGCCTTGACTGAAGTTATGTTACTCATCGCGAAGGTCTGTCCGTCAACAATGAATCGTGTGTTCGTGACCTTTACATCTTCGTACTCGAAGAAGACCTTCTCTTCCATCGCTCTCGCTCCCTGCCGTTGAGTTGTTGTAGTCCTGACGTTGCCTCAACGTTGCCGGTGTGAGGCTCAACGCAATGTAAGTCGTCGGTGTGTCCCAGAATATCCGATGGGATACGTTGGCCGCAAGTCTTTCCTCAATCGCGTAAGCATTTGAGTCCTAGAGGTTGAGCGAGAAGTACAATCGCTGCGCGTTGGCAAAGGGCTGGCGAACGCCGGCTGAGCCAAGCGCGCAGGGAGCTCCCATGCCTCTAAAACTGTTGGCCAGCCTGGCTATTTCAGCTTTGCTGCTGTCTTGCGGAGGCACTGAGAACTCGACGTCATCCGAAACCGCATTGACGTTGACCAAACCGCAACCCCTGGTCACAGACTTGTCGCTCATGGGGGTGAATCAGTTGGCCCTGAGTGGACCACTTCGCATAGAAAGCGCCACAACGCCCCCCGCCTCCGCAGCAGACGTAATGTCCTGGGCGGAAACGGAGTACGCCCATCTGTTTCCAAGCGCGCAAGCCGATCGTCAGGCAGACCCCTACGTCTACCGCTACTACCCTGAGACCGGAAACTACATCGGCATAGCGGGTGACAGGGTCTATGTGTTGGGCCCTTTAAGCGGTGGACAACTCACTTATGTGGGATCGCTATCCAGCTTCACCTGCCGGCTCAATCCCCAGAGCTGCCCCGAAACGGCCGTGCCCGTGCTCACGCCTGCACTCAGGCAGATGGAGGTGACGTCCACCCTCAACCCGCGCGTCAGAACCGTACCCTCGGGCCAGGCGCAGTCCCTGCGTGTGATTTCCGAGGTGCAAGTAGCCATGAGCGCGTCGCCCGCCTATACCGCCGGGGATGTTCTGGTATTCCCGGACCGCCTGCTCGTCGTTACTGCACTGCCAGCGCTGCAGCCTTCGGCCAGCGAAATGCTTTACATCGTGCGCGCCGGCACCAACGATGATGCGTTTGACCTGCTGGAACTGCGCGGAAGCTTGCCTGCAAGCGCAACACCGGGGCCCTCATTTGCGCCCCCCCAAGGAGCGGGAACTCAGGTCCCCCAGACTTTTAGCGTGGTTGAGACGTTCGGCGGTTGGTCCCGCGGCTTCGATTCGAGTTCTGGGCTTTTTGTGGCATCCAGTGATTGTGTCGTTAGCGTTCAACGCAAGAGCAGGACCTATTCCGGCGTTACATTCCAAGGGGGTTTGCTTGATGTGGCCTGCGTTCACACGCAGCAGCGCGGAGAGAGCCCCGCGCTCACGATAAGCGGTCAGGTTGGTGTCTTTGGCGACTTCTCCAACGTGGATTTCAACGCCCGCACCCGCCACTTTGCAGCGACGTTCGAAGGATTGGTGACGGCCGAAACCAACCTCAAGATTCAGCGCAGCGCCAGCTTCACGCTCCCGAAAACCTTCAAGCTCGGTGCAATCAAGGTGCCTGTGGTTACAGGCGTGCCTTTTGTCGACCCTATCCTGCGGGCAACGAACACCAACTTCGTGGTGCCACTCAACCTGGTCATCGATGTCAATGGCAGTGCATCCCTCACGTTAGACCTCACAGCGTCCCGGCTGGACTATTTCAAGGTCACGCTGGATCGCACCCGGGACGTCTGGTCACAAACGTTCAGGCATGTCAAGGACGACCCGCCACCTTCCCTAACGCTGACTGGCAATGGCACATTCAGCGCGCGGGCGCAGTGGCAGCTAGGTTTAATGCTGCAATCCGACGCGCCCACATCTCTGTTTGACAGTGAAGCCAGCCTTTTGCTAGGCGTCGGGCCCGAGTTCATGCTCAATGCGACTGCTGGCGCAAGCAGCAGCGGCGCTGCCGGCTTTAGCTGCGGGGCGTGGTGGAAATTTGTGGCCTCCCTGGAGGCTGAAATGCAGTTGGGCGACGGGCCCTTTGTGCTCCAGGCCGTTTACAAGCGAGATTTAGGTGAGACGGAACCGAAGTTCCTTCCCAGCGTCAGCCGTTTCTGCGCCGTCCATCCCGCCAGCGCTACTGCACTGGTTGTGGCGCCGCGCATTCGAAGCGTGCCAGCGCGAACTTTCCGAAACGTATCCGGCACCGAACCGACGGCGCTGACCGTGCCGCGAACCGTCCCAATCTCAATGGACCTGGACGGCTCCAGTTCGTCCTCGGGGGGGTTGTCCACCCTGCGCTACCGATGGACCGCCACCAATCCAGCCATCACCTTCAACAACCCGGGCGCTGCCCGGACGACGGCGAACATCAATTGCGCGGGCCGTTGCACAGCCAATGAACGTATTGTGCTGACTGTGACTTCGGTGGGGTCAGACCCACGCACGGCGGAAGTTGTCGTGCCGCTTGTATTCGATGAGGCACCGGTCGCTCGGGGCAGTGCTTTTGCCGATCCGGCTGGAGCCATTATTCTTGACGCCAGTGCTTCCGCCGACGAAGGAACTCGCGACGGCTCCACCGGCGCGTCCTGGTTGTTGCAAGATGGGCAGCAGGTAGCCGGTGGGTACTTGGCCACAGGGCTGCAAAGTGGCTTGGACCGTGTCACTGCCGGAACCGGCTTGGTGCTAAGTCTCACCGACAAGTATGGGCAGCGCGGGACGGCGACGGTAACGGTGCGGCAGGCAGCTGGTGCAGACGCGATGACCGTCGCTGCAATGAACTGTCGGGCGACCTCTGCGCTGCAACCTTTGCTTTGCAACGCCACGGGTTCCAGGTTGCCACCAGGCCTGCAGTTTCGTGTCGCTGGCACGATTTGCTCGGGCGCCGCTGAAGTCGCAGGCGGCGACGCCACGCAACGAACCTATCGCTGCGTGCCGACGGCTGCTGGCACCTTCACGGCCGAACTTTGGCAAGCAGGAGCCGCTGCAGCAGCGGCATCGCGGCAGGTGGACGTAACACCGGCCATACCCGGTGCGGCGGCATGTCCCAGTGGCCAGCTCATGCTGGACGGGCAATGTGTGACGCCTAACGTGACGTGCACGGCTTCGCAGTCGCTCGTGGGCGGGAGCTGCGTTACTCGAACTTCAAACTGCACACTCCCCCAGGTGATGCGCGATGGGGTCTGCACTTTGCCACCGGTGATCTGTACGGCACCCAGAATCGCCGTAAACGGTCTTTGCGTCACCCCCGCAGCTCTTCGTCCCGATCTGGTTCCGTCCGATGTAACCCTGTCCAACGCTTCTGTGGCGCCTGGCGGTACGGTCCGAGTCAGCTGGGCGATCGTCAATTCCGGGCCAGGAGCGGCAGCGGCCAGCACCACGGGCGTGCGCATCCTGCTCGGCTCAGGAGCGCCCAACGGGAGCGCAACAGACACGCTGGCAAATGTGCCCGCGCCCGCCATCGCCGCCGGCGGCCGAGTAAACCAGGAGTACACGCTAACGGTACCTCCGGGAACACCGGCAGGCTCTTACGTGATCGTGATCGTCGCTGACAACTCGGCCGCCAGCAGCCTCAACCAAACAGATACCAGCAACGATTTCAGGCGTTCGGCACCCCTGACGGTGATCGGCCCTACAACTTGCGTGGCACCGCAAGTTCTGCAAAACGGCGTGTGTACTACACCTGCATCGTTGCTCAAGCCCGATCTCATTGCCAGTGCTGCCAGCTTGTCTGCCGCCACCGCCGCCCCTGGTGCGCTGATTGGCGTGTCGTGGACGATCACCAACCAGGGTCAGGGGATCGCGAACGCGTCGACTTCCGTAGTTCGCATTGGATCCAGCCCCTCGAGCATCGGCAATACGAACAACCTGGCTGCGCAGTCGATCGCCGGTCTCCCCGCTGGCGCAAGCGCGGGCTTGGGTGCCTCGCTCAGTGCGCCGTCGGTGCCTGGCACCTACTACGTATGGGTCGTTGTGGACAACTTCAACACTGCTGGCCAGGTCGGCTCAGCCCTCGATAACGACCAAACCTTGGTTGGCTCGTTCGTGGTGAACGCGGTGGCCACCAGTTCGCCGGACTTGCAGGTGATAGGCGGCCAAGTGTCCCCCGCCACGGTGCCACCCGGCGGCAACATAAGCGCAGTCTGGAGCATCCTGAACGCGGGGTCTGGGGCGGCCGTTTCCTCCGTGGCTGCGGTTCGTGTGAATCAGAACAGTGGGTCGGCGTCTGGAAGCAATCTGACTACATTGGCGACCAATGCCTTGGGGGTCAGCGCTTCGCAATCGCAAAGTGCCAATCTGACTGCGCCAACTTCGCCAGGGACGTACTACGTATGGGTCCTCGCCGACAACTTTTCAAGCTCGGGGCAAAGTCCCGCCGCTGCGGCGAACGACATCGTTCGCATCGGGTCCTTTACAGTCGGAGCTGTCCCCAGCGGCGCGCCAGATCTTCAGATCACCAACGGCTCATTGACGGCAGGCACCGCAAGCCCTGGTGCCACTTTGGGCGTGAATTGGACGCTCTTTAATGCTGGCAACGGCACTGCAGCTGCGTCGACAACGGTCATTCGCATTAACCAGAGCACTTCAAGCGCGGGTGGCAGCAATGCGGCATCCGTCAATTCCGGCAGCGTTGGCGGCTTCTTTAGCATCAGTCAGAGTGCCGCCGTGTCCGTTCCGACGACCCCTGGGATCTACCAAGTTTGGGTCATCGCTGACAACTTCGGGAGTTCAGGCCAAAGCGCCGTAGCTGCGGGCAATGACATCGTGAGGATTGGCTCGTTTACTGTGAATGCACCTGCCGCCTCGCCACCTAGCATCAGTTCTATCGGGTCGCTCAACGGATCGTGCAACGCTCAGAACATCGTTATCTCGGGAAGCAATTTCACGAGTGGGGCTACAGTCAATCTGTTTGATTTAACAAATGGTGGAAGCTACCCAGGAAGGGCCACGATTTTTTCGTCCACAAATCAACTCCTGGTTCCAGCCGTCGTAGGTGGTGCCAGCAGCAATTGGTCGGCGGTGGTCGTGAATCCAAGCGGGCAGAGCTCGTCGTCTGGCGGTTTCAGTGTTTTTGGCCCCTCTCTATCGGGCGTTTCGCCGAGTTCTGTGCCGCGAATCAATGGTTCCCAGAACATTACATTCTTTGGCTCTGGGTTTGTGAGCGGAATGGTGGTGGAGATTACTGATAGTAAGCCAGGCAGTCCTTACACCAAAACGCCGATCTCTGTCTCTAGCAATCAGTTCACCATTTCAGCGAACCTTACGTCTGCCGCCGCTACATGGCGGGTGCGCGTGCGCAACTGTCCGGGCTTGGGCGACTCATGGACGCCCTACTTGAATTTTTAACGTCTTACCGCATGCACTGATGCGGGCTAGGAGCGGCCATACATCCTTGTCCTTGGTGTCGCTGGGTTCTTGTGCGTAGACGTTAATGCGCACGACGGCTCTCGTTGAAGTTGCTGCGATGACCTGCCGCGCAGGACGGCGGCTTATAGTTGTGCTGTGGACGTGAGGGGGCAGATCACGACTGGCGCTTCGGTGACGCAGATTCCATGTCGGCACGGGACGCATACGATCCCACAACAGATGCCGGATATACAACTGCAGGTGTTTGCCCAACAGCCAATCTATCGATCAGCTTCTTGCCGTTGAGGGGGAGTCCATATGCGACATGTTAGGTCTCATCTCGCCCCTACTGCTTCGCACTCTGCCTAATGAATACTACTAAGGCTCCCAACACAGCTACGCCAGAAACCAATGCAAGAGTTGAGATATTCGACGAAACCTGCGGATGGCTAAGGCTGAAATACCAAGTGCAAAGGAGTCCAGCACCCAAAGGCATGCCGGCCATAAACCAACCCACGATTCCCCATGAGGACCACCGGCGATCCTTCGTAGCACCCGAGAGAGCATATTGATGCCTGCGAACGCGGCGAATTCTGTAGTTGACAGAACGCAAGAAGAGAAACGCCACTAGCCCAAGAACAGCTGGTGTAAGAAAGATTTGCCACTGTAAGACCGGCGGTGCCGAACTCCCACTCGTTGCTGGCGCGCTCCAGTCAATCAACTGTTTGGCGATTAATGCGATGGCGGTCAAGAATAGCGAAGCCCCCCATGTCTCCATGGCATTGAGCCCCTTGATCTCTTCGTTTATGAAATCGAAGCGCTTCTCTAAGGCAGTTTGTTCGGAGTCTGTTGCCATCACAAGACCTTTCTGGTGAGACCTAGCGAGAAGTGAGGGACGGCCATGTCAGGGTTTGGTGCCCGAGATACCACGATAGAAAGCCGGATAAACCTTTGTTTTGAAAAAATCATCAAGTGCTTCTTTGTTTTTGGCGCCAATCTCGGTCATTGCAGAGTCTGTGATTACTTTCGCAGATACATGGTTGCTCTCGCTTATCTCCCAAGCTACTGAAGTTTGATATGCGGTCCCAACAAAGCCGCCTTTCCACCCAACAGTAATCTCGACTTGAACTCTATTTTCTAGTTTGGACACTGTGAAGCCATCAAACCTAGGCGCAGTGCCTGTTGGATGTGTGATGCCTTGAATTGCTTTAGCCAAAAGCTCTTGGTTATTTGGGATCAGCGACCTTAGCAAAGTGTCTGCTCGGTCTGCCCACGGAATGACTTGGGTTCCAATCCCGGTTTGGGAGGCAAGCTGGTTGATGGCATCTTTACCTTTGCGGTCAGATACCTGATAGAGAATCCATATTCCAGCCAGCACTACAAATGCTGCTATCAAAAGCTTTTGCCAAATCGGCCGACTAGCTTTTAATTGCTCGGCCGAAGGTGTAGCGGACTTGGTTGAAGGCTTTTCTTCTGAAGCCAGATGTGCGGAAACGATGGCCTTTTGTTGATCGGCGTAAATCTCGTCCGTGATCAGCCCCTGTTCATGTAGGGCCCTCAACTCTTGCAATTTGTTTCGCATACCTTGAATTCCTAATGTAGAAGTAACCGGCGCTGCGCGGTTGTATAGTGCAGCGTCCGCGTTGAATGCCAAGTTAGGGATTCTGTCTTCATTGTTTTGCAGGGTTTGGTACCGAACCAAGCGGTGTCAACGCGACTTGAAGTCGTTCAATGACGATTCTGGAGCGAAGAATATTGACGTTGAAATCATTCTTCGCTGATTGTGGATCAAAGAGCGCTGGACCACGCTCAGACTCAAAGTCAGAAATGGCCTTTTCGAGTGCGGCCTCGCGTGAAAGGGCATTCACCTTCAAATGGGCTACAGAAATAACACCAGACCGCCTGGCACCGAGGTGACGAGAAAGCGTGTTGTCGATATATGGAATTGCAACTGCATAAGTAGCCTCCGCTATCGGCTTTTCCTCCATTGAACCGCCGCGGATAAAGAATTGGAACGCGACAACGGTACTCGAAACGACAAACACAACCACAACAACGTTCAGGGAAACTCGCTTCTTTTCTTGAATTTCTGGGCCAAGCGTATCGAGCGCTGAACTCACGAAAAGGAGCATTGCGTATCCGATCAGTACGACGCCCACCCACCCTTTCGTGACCGACGCGACGAGCAGAATTACCACGCCAGCGAAGGTGTTTACGACCTCTAGCGCCACAAACGTGACGTGGAGCCATGTATTTTCATTGGGGTTTCTCTTAATAAGTAGAAACACTTTGACAATCTTGATGACTACGATCAGCGCGTAGAGCATCAAGTAATAGACCGCTTGCGGTAAGTTGGCTTCGTTCATGAAGATATTGAGTCCCTATAAGAGCGATGGCGGCAAGAAGATCCACAACGTATAGTTGAGCTGCGTGCTATGGCGGGCAGCGTTGGCATGGTGGCGCAAAATGAACGAAGCGAATGCCACTGGGAGAAGGCTGCCCGCAGTAGCGCGGCAGCTCGAGCGCCGGGGTGGGCCTCACGGCGGGCAACCTTTCAGTAGTTTTTGCATTGCGGTTTGCTTATTGGCACTGCGGATGCATTCAATCTGAGCGATGTTGTCCTTGGTAATTACAGACAACGGCTCCAATAGTCCACCAAGATAGCCGGTCCCCGAAAAGTGGGTTGCAACAAATGGCCCTTCATATGTTAGGAATGAGCCGTACTCGCCCCGTGAGTATTGCCCGTTGTTTGGAAGCTGGGCATAGGATGGCAAGAAGATGGCCTGTGACACAGAGAAGGGTGGACCGAATGCGGTGAGCTGATGCGCCTCCTTCATCATTGGGGACAGTTCCCACCTCTCGTTCTTCGGAACCGCGTCGACGAACAAAACGCCGTGCTCGCCCATCTCCATATTCCTCGGTATCGGAGATTGGCGATTGCAAGAGCAGGCCGCGCACTCTTTGAAGAGCCTTACTGAAACATAGACTGGTTTTCCTTGATTCTCTTCGAGGAATCCAACAAACTGCTCAACCGCCACTGCTTCTGACTCCTCCATTAGATACGGTGCCTTACCTTCAGTACCGCAGGAGAGCGAAAAGGCGAACGTCTTCATGGGCTCTGCAAATGAAAACGCTGGGGCAATCAATCTATCTGCTACGACGGCGCCTGCGATCAGCAGCAACCCGACGAGTAGCGAAATCAGGAATAGCGCGCGCAAGCCGAAACCAATCTGGATGCGGCTGGAGATGACTTGCGAACCCGCGCCGAACGCAATTCCGGAGCCCACCGCGACAGAATTGTCTGTTGATTGGTCTACAGAGGCATCGAGTACCGTCGACAGTGCAGTGCCGCTCGTAGTACTACCTTCTTTAGGTGTACCACCGTTGGTCTTCTTTGCTCGTTGATCAAGAAAGTACTTGAGAACGATCCAGCCTGCGGCTGCAACGGTGGATAAGCCGCCACCTAGCCAGGCCAAGACGGTCCGATTTTCGGGGACAGAGAGAAACTTTAGAACTTCATCCATAGCAGTGCTTTTGGTTGTCTCCGCATGCAAGATACATAAGGGCGGTATCGGTCGGTTGTGTGAGGCCTAACGTTCGAGCAAAGCTGGTGGCCTGCCGTTGGCGCGCAGCTTGAGCGAGGGGTAAGGCCTCACGTTTTCTTCTCGGTAGGCTGTTTCTCTTCGTCTAGCTTCTTCTGGGAGCCCGCCGACCCTCTCTCTTGCTTTCCAAAGAGGTAACCGATGATGGCTCCAATTAGTGGGGTAATAGCAGTAATCGTCTTATCAAAGATTTCCTTTCCTGCAGTGTTTGGTACTCTGATGTCCACGTAATACAGAACTGCAGCAAGGACATAGACTAGAAGCAGGCCGGTGAAGGTAGTTGCAGCGAAGCGAATCTTTTGTACTTCGATGTCCTCTGTCTTCGGTAGCCGTAGAAGCACAAAACCAGCTATGGCCACTATCGCTATAAGGCTCCAAAGGGCATTTCCTGCGATGGTGGAATCGAAGGTTTGTTTCGCAACTGCTGCGGCCGCAGACGCGGCACTTTCTACGGGCAGGTTGGGCTGGGACGCGGCGCTGGATGCGGCATTTGCAGAGGCTGTCATCTCGGATCCTCCTTGTTACGGTGTTTGTGAGGCCCAACGTTGGAGATCAGCGGCCGCCGAAGGCGGTCCGACTGGATCGACTAGTTAGGGCGCATTTAGCCATCGGCAAGCGCGCGCTTCAAAGACGGAGAGACGCTGAACACTCGAATCATTCCACCGATCATCTTGGCATGCCTGATATGACCATGCGATTCGAACATGTCAAGGATATGGTCGACAAGCAGTTGGCGTTCGTTCAACTTCTGTGCGATCGCGAAATTGTCGCCCAGTTCGTCGTTGATGAGACTTGACGCGACCGCAACGACTTTTTGGTCGTAGCCGGTAATGCAATCTCGCGCGTATGTCTCGAGTCCATATGCCGTGACCTTGTACTGAGAAAAACCTGAGCTGAGTGTGCGAAGAAGCTCTATGTAGCCCTGCTGGTCAAGAATATGTAACGCATCCCTTAGCTCGTCTTCCGGGACCGTAGGGTTCCCATCGACCAGGAATAACTTGCCGGGATTTAGCCAAACGTTCCCTGAGTCAAGGGCTGATTCGCAGGATGTCTGCAGCACGAAACTGTCAACATGAGTGAGCCCCGCGATGCTTGCCAGTCCCATTGCGCCGACATATTTCGGCGCGGAGCCCACGGGTGGTTTGTCCTTCACCCCAAACACGGCCGCCAGGATTCGCTGAAGGCTGCCTTCATACTCGCTCAAGTCTGCGATCCGTTCCCACAACGTACTGCGCAGGGCTTCCGGAACCTCGCAGTCATCAATGATCACAGGGATTAGCTTGCTGCCGCTATTGATTCTCTTCACCACGGCAGCATTGAGTTCCTCACGAACCCACGGCTTCGCGACGCTGAAGGAAGAAACGACAACAATCACTGCAGCCGCGTTCTTTATCCCCTCTTCGAAGATCTTGTCGACCAAGCTATCCCCAGGAAGCATCTCCCACTTGTCGAGCCACGCCTCAACTCCGTTCGCGCGCAACTTCGTAGCGAATCCTAGGACGAAGCGCTCTTTGTCTTCGCTTGCGTGGCTAACGAACACCTTTGGCGTCATAGATACCCCCCTGCGTTCTAACGCCGGAGTTGACCAGCGTGCAATGGCCTGGTGCCGCGAGGTGCATTCTCACCTGCACACCTTGCGGCACCAAGCCATTGCATGTCCGCGACGAACAACCTGTTAGACCGCCAAGGCAGAGAGCTCATTGAAGCGGCGGAAGTTCAATTGGTGACTGCAAACACGCGTCCTTAAAAGCTTCGCGCTGCCCCATGGACAGCGACGTGATGCATGCGAGCTTGTACTTCGACTGACCACGCTCTTGACTGACGTCGACAAGTGCATAGGCAGGCCTTGAGCTACGTATGAAGTACTCAAGGCGTCGAATGGTACCGTCAGAGCCTTGAGTGTACGAAGCAAGGGATGGCGGACGAGCATTTTCGCCAGCGAGTTTCGCAAGACGCGGCTCTGACGACGCGAACTCCAAGCCACCAGCAAGGATCGTTGCTTTGTCTTCTTCCTTGGAGTCTGCGCTCCAGAGCCAGTAGACGAGCGGAACAAAGATGAGGCCAGCGACCATTGGACGGCCGGTCTTCAGCAGAGTACCGGACGCGATGCCCAAAACACCCGCACCGACGACGAATGGCAAAAGAAAGGGGCCACCCAGAAGAGCAGCTTGCCTAAGTTCGCTTGACAAACTCAATGCAAGCAGTGCGAGCAGGCAGAGGGAAATCGCGAACGCCAACGACGCTCGTGCCGGGTTAGTAACCAAGGCGAACAGCACGCCGACGACGGCGACAGCAACAACGATTAAGGGTACCAACGGCAAAAAACTCTCCCGACCACGTGATGAATGTGCTGTCTAACGTAATTTCTACGGCAAAACCTGCGGAACAAGACAGCGGCTGCGGGAAAAGCTGGGCATCAAAAATCTCCAAAACTGGCTTGCTCATTGGGCCCCCGGCGAATACGCTGTATTTAATTACAGTTATAAATTCAACCGCGAAACCCCGCACCTGGCTGCAACTGTCAGTGCCGAACATGGGGCATCCCCGGCGCTGGCTCTTTCAATGCACTATAGCCACCACCCCCACCCGCGTGAAGTGACGTACGTCACCGCTTTGCAGCACCATGTCAGCAACGTTGCGTCGCATAGTCAAACCATTTGCTATTAATTTTATAGTGGCTCACGCAGCATCCACGCGGGCTAGGGGCCAATTTCACCCTGAAACTGGCCCGTAGCCCCTGTGCCGCACCGCCGCCGAAGGTTATGGCGGGCGTGCCTAGAATGTTCGGCCCCATTTGAAAGACACCATCCATGACACAGGGAACCATCCGCATTCGCGGCGCGCGGCAGCACAACCTCAAGAACCTCGACCTGGACTTGCGCACCGGCGAGCTGACGGTAGTCACCGGGCCCAGCGGGTCGGGCAAGTCCAGCCTGGTGTTTGACACGCTGTACGCCGAGGGCCAGCGCCGCTATGTAGAAACTTTCTCTGCCTACGCCCGCCAGTTCTTGGACCGCATGGACAAGCCGGCCGTGGACCGGGTGGACGGCGTGCCGCCCGCCATTGCCATTGACCAAACCAACCCGGTGCGCTCGTCGCGCTCCACCGTGGGCACCATGACGGAGCTGAACGACCACCTCAAGCTGCTGTTTGCCCGCGCCGGCCAGTTGTTTGACAGCCAAACCGCGCTGCCGGTGCGGCACGACACGGCGGAAACCATTTACGCGGAGTTGCAGCGCCGCACCCTGGCTGGCGATCCACGCCTGGTGGTGACCTTTCCGGTGGAGCTGCCGGCCAACACCACGGCGGCAGAGGTAGAGCAGTGGCTGGCCGCCAGCGGCTTCACCCGCGTGCAGGCCGAGCGCGAGGTGGCCACCGTAACCGGCCCGCGCAAGGTGCTGGACGTGGTGGCAGACCGCTTTCGCCTGCAGGGCACTGAAAAGGCCCGTGTGGTGGAGGCGATTGAGGTGGCGCTCAAGCGCGGCAGTGGGCGCATGAGTGTGTACGCCGCAACGGATACACCCGAAGTATGGAAGTTCTCCACCGGCCTGCACTGCCCCGAGAGCGACTTGCGCTACACCGACCCGATTCCGTCGATGTTCTCTTTCAACTCTGCGGTGGGGGCCTGTGAGGTCTGTCGCGGCTTTGGCCGCGTGATCGGGGTGGACTACGGCCTGGTGGTTCCCAACGACAAGCTCACGCTGCGCGCGGGGGCCATCAAAACCATCCAGACGCCGGCCTGGTCTGAGGCGCAAGACGACCTGATGCGCCACGCCGAGGCGGCGGGCATTCCGCGCGACACGCCCTGGTACAAGCTCACGCCCGAGCAGAAGAGCTTCGTCATCGACGGCGTGCCCGACTACAAAGAGGGCCAGTGGAAGAAGCGCTGGTACGGCATCAAGCGCTTTTTTGCCTACCTGGAGACCAAGGCCTACAAGATGCACATTCGGGTGCTGCTGTCCAAGTACCGCAGTTACACGCCGTGCGAAACCTGTGGCGGTGCGCGTTTGAAGACAGAGCCGCAGCTCTGGCGCATCGGCTCCAGGGAAGACGCAGACGCCGCGCTGGCCCCGGCAAAGCGCTTCTTGCCGGTGGGCGTGCAGTGGTCGCGCGCTCAGCTTGAAGCCCTGCCGGGCCTGAGCCTGCACGACTTGATGCTCATGCCCATTGACCGGCTGCGCCTGTTTTTTGAACGCATCTCCGTTCGCCCTGAGCGTGTTGAAGGGCGTGCGGGGGAAGAGCAGGCGCTGAAACTTCTTCATGAAGAAATCAACACCCGGCTGCGCTACCTGTGCGACGTCGGGCTTGGCTACCTCACGCTAGACAGGCAAAGCCGCACGCTCAGCGGCGGCGAGGTGCAGCGCATCAACCTCACCACCGCTTTGGGCACCTCGCTGGTAAACACGCTGTTTGTGCTGGACGAGCCCAGCATCGGCCTGCACCCGCGCGACATGAACCGCATTACCGAGGCCATGAAGCGCCTGCGCGACGCCGGCAACACGCTGGTGGTGGTGGAGCATGACCCAGCCGTGATGCTGGCGGCCGACCGCATGATCGACATGGGCCCCGGCCCTGGGGAGAAGGGCGGGCAGATTGTGTTTGACGGCACGCCCGAAGAGCTCAAGCACGCCGACACATTGACGGGCGCCTACCTGGGCGCGCGCAAGCAGGTGGGCATGGGCTTCAAGCGGGCGGTAACAGACGCCACGCCGCGGCTGATTCTGGAGGGCGCGCGCGAGCACAACCTAAAAAACCTGGCGGTCGAATTTCCGCTGCAGCGCATGGTGTGCGTTACCGGTGTCAGCGGCTCGGGCAAGTCCAGCCTGATTCAAGACGTGCTGGCCCCGGCGCTGATGCGCCACTTTGGCAAGGCCACCGAAACCCCCGGCGCGCACGACCGCCTGCTGGGCGCTGACCACCTCAGCGACGTGGTGTTTGTAGACCAGTCGCCCATTGGTAAAACGGCGCGCTCCAACCCGGTGAGCTATGTGGGCGCATGGGACGCCATCCGCGAGATTTTTGCCACCGCGCCGCTGGCCCGCCAGCGCAGCTACACCGCCAGCAAGTTCAGCTTTAACAGCGGCGACGGGCGCTGCCCCACCTGCGGCGGCTCGGGCTTTGAGCATGTGGAAATGCAGTTCTTGAGCGACGTGTACCTGCGCTGCCCCGACTGCGACGGCAAGCGCTACCGGCCTGAAATCCTCGAAGTGATGATTGAGCGGCAGCCCGTGGGCGCGCTCAA
The DNA here is from genome assembly GCA_943369755.1 of Ramlibacter sp. 2FC. GTDB lineage: Bacteria > Pseudomonadota > Gammaproteobacteria > Burkholderiales > Burkholderiaceae_C > CALROG01. Next base: position 45,664 of record CALROG020000001.1, on the reverse strand, counting down.
GCCGCGCCTGATGAATGTGGCTGATGTGCTGGACCTGACTGTCAGCGAAGCGGCGGCGATTTTTGCCAACGACCGCGACGTGATCCGCGCACTGCAACCCATAGTGGATGTGGGCCTGGAATACGTGAAGCTGGGCCAACCCGTGCCAACGCTGTCGGGCGGTGAGTCGCAGCGGCTCAAGCTGGCGGGTTTTCTGGCGGGTGCCGCGAAGAGCGCCACCAGCAGCCGCCAGGCCACCGCCACGCGCGGCACGCTGTTCCTGTTTGACGAGCCCACCACCGGCCTGCACTTTGACGACATTGCCAAGCTCATGCGCGCCCTGCGCAAGCTGATTGACGGCGGCAACTCTCTGGTTGTGATCGAGCACAACCTGGACGTGATTCGCGCCTCAGACTGGTTGATTGACTTGGGCCCCGAAGGCGGCGACGCCGGGGGCTGGCTGGTGGCCGAGGGCACGCCGGAAGAGGTGAAGCTGCACGCCACGTCGCACACCGGCCAGGCCCTGCGCGACTACGACCGCGCCATGGGCCTGGGCGCGCATGTGGTGAGCGAAGGAGCCCCGAATTGGGGTCAGATTCCAATTCAACGCGCGCGCAAGCAACCACCCGAAGCCATCCAGATCATCAACGCCAAAGAGCACAACCTCAAGAGTCTGTCGGTCAACATTCCGCACGGCAAGTTCAGCGTGGTAACGGGTGTGTCGGGCTCGGGCAAGTCCACGCTGGCGTTTGACATTCTGTTCAACGAGGGTCAGCGCCGCTACCTGGAGAGCCTGAACGCCTACGCCCGCAGCATCGTGCAGCCGGCAGGCCGGCCCGAGGTGGACGCGGTGTACGGCATTCCGCCCACGGTGGCGATTGAGCAGCGCCTGTCGCGCGGCGGGCGCAAAAGCACGGTGGGCACCACCACCGAGGTCTGGCACTTTCTGCGGCTGCTGTATGTGAAGCTGGGCACCCAGCACTGCGTGCACGACGGTGCCGAGGTGCGCCCGCAAACGCCCGACAGCATTGCCGCGCAGTTGCTCAAGCGCTACCGCGGCCAGCACATTGGGCTGCTGGCACCGCTGGTGGTTAACCGCAAGGGCGTGTACACCGAGCTGGCCGACTGGGCCCGCCCGCGCGGTTACACCCACCTGCGCATTGACGGCAACTTTTTGCCCACCACCGGCTTCCCGCGCATCGACCGCTTCAAGGAGCACACCATCGAGCTGCCGGTGGCCGACATCGTCGTCAACCCCGCCAATGAAGCCTTGCTGCGCCAGCACCTTGCCACTGCGCTGGAGCATGGCAAGGGCGTGCTGCATGTGCTGGCCCCGCTGGACGGCCTGCGCGCTGCCATGGCCGCGGGGGCACCGGCCGCAGGCATTGGCAAGCTGGAGGTGTTTTCCACCAAGCGTGCCTGCCCGGTTTGCAGCACCAGCTACGCCGAGCTGGACCCGCGCCTGTTCTCGTACAACAGCAAGCATGGCTGGTGCCCCGACTGTGTGGGCACCGGCGTCAGGCTCACGCGGGAGCAGCGCAAGGCCTTTGACGACACCCTGCGCGACGACGACAACAAGGGCCGCGAGCAGACCTTTGCCGAGCCCGAGGTGGAAGACGTGGCCGACGAGGCGTGTTCGTCTTGCCAGGGCACGCGGCTGAACCTGCAGGCCCGCGCGGTGAAGTTTGCCGGCGTGGGCATTACCGACATTGCGCGCCTGTCGGTGCACGAGGTGCGCCGTTGGGTGGAGGGCTTCAATACCTCCGTTCGGGCTGAGCCCGTCGAAGCCCTTGGAAAAGCAGCGCAGCCCGAACGAAGTTATGTGTTTTCCGCGCGCGAAGCCGGCATTGCCCGCGACCTGGTGCCCGAAATCAAAAGCCGGCTCGAATTCCTGGAAGAAGTGGGCTTGAACTACCTCACGCTGGACCGGGGTGCGCCCACGCTCAGTGGCGGCGAGGCGCAGCGCATTCGCCTGGCGGCGCAACTGGGCAGCAACCTGCAAGGCGTTTGCTACGTGCTGGACGAGCCGACCATTGGCCTGCATGCGCGTGACAACCAGGTCTTGCTCAACGCGCTGCACAAGCTCGGTGAAAAGGGCAACACTCTGGTGGTAGTGGAGCACGACGAAGACACCATTCGCCGTGCCGACCACATCATTGACATCGGGCCCAGTGCGGGCAAGCGCGGTGGCCGCTTGGTGGCGCAGGGCTCGGTCAGCGATGTTTCCGGCGCGCCCGAATCCGTGACCGGCCGTTACCTGATGCACGCCATCAAGCACCCGCTGCAGCCGCGCCGCCCGATCAGTGGCGACGTGCAGCAACTCAGGCTCAAGGGTGCCACCTTGCATAACCTGGCCAAAGTCAATGTGATGGTGCCGCTCAAGCGCCTGGTGGCGGTGACTGGTGTGTCGGGCTCGGGCAAGTCCACCCTGGCGCGTGACGTGCTGCTGGCCAATGTGCAGGCAGCGGTGGGCAAGCGCAGTGCGCCGCAGTGGAGCGGCTGCGACAGCGTTGAAGGCTGGCAAGCCATAGACCGGGTGCTGGAAGTGGACCAAACGCCCATTGGCAAAACCCCGCGCAGTTGCCCCGCCACCTACATCGGCTTCTGGGACACCGTGCGCAAGCTGTTTGCCGACACCCTGGAGGCGCGCGCACGCGGCTACGGGCCGGGCCGCTTCAGCTTCAACACCGGCGAGGGCCGGTGCCCTGGCTGCGAGGGCCAGGGCCTGCGCACCATCGGCATGAGTTTTCTGCCCGATGTGAAGGTGCTGTGTGAAACCTGCCGCGGCGTTCGCTTTAACCCCGAGACCCTGGCGGTAACCTGGCGCGGCAAAAGCATTGGCGACGTGTTGCAGATGGAGGTGGACGAGGCGGTGGAGTTTTTTGCCGCCATGCCCAACATCAGCCACCCGTTGCAACTGCTGAAAGACGTGGGCCTGGGGTATTTGACGCTGGGCCAGCCCTCGCCCACGCTGAGTGGCGGCGAGGCGCAGCGCATCAAGCTGGTAACTGAACTGAGCAAGGTGCGCGACGACGTGACCCGCAGAGGCCAGAAGCCGCCCCACACCTTGTATGTGCTGGACGAGCCCACCGTGGGCCTGCACATGGCCGACGTGGAAAAGCTCATTCGCGTGCTGCACCGGTTGGTGGACGGCGGCCACAGCGTGATCGTGATCGAGCACGACCTGGACGTGATTGCCGAGGCCGACTGGGTGATTGACCTGGGCCCCGAGGGCGGCAATGCCGGTGGCCGGGTGGTGGCGGCCGACACACCCGAGCAGGTGGTGAAGCTGGGCACCCACACGGGGGTGGCGCTGGGGCCGGTGCTGGCGCGGGTTTGACGCGGGTCTGACGCGGCGTTTGCGGCGCGCAGAGGGTGGTGCGGGTTGCTTTGCGCGACAGGGGGTCAGTGAAACCCTGATGGTTTTTCCGTTGTGCGGCCCGTTTAATGCACAGGTTGCAGTAACGACCCCAGGAGCCACCATGACCCCCATGCTTCGCCGCCGCCACCTCGTTCAACTTGCCGGTGCCGCGCTGGCCGCCCCGGCCTTGACCGCGCAAGCGCAAGCCTTCCCGGCCCGCCCGATCAAGCTGATCATTGCCTTCCCGGCGGGTGGCCCGACCGACATCACCATGCGCTCGCTGGCCGACAGCGCGGGCAAGATTCTGGGCCAGCCGGTGGTGGTGGAAAACAAGCCCGGCGCCGGCGGCACGCTGCCAGCGCAAACGCTGCAAACCTCGCCGGCCGACGGCTACACGCTGGCACAGATTCCGCTGGGCGTGTTCCGCCTGCCCTACACCGCCAAGATCAATTGGGACCCGATCAAGGACATCAACTATGTGCTCAACGTGACCGGCTACGCCTTTGGCATCGTGGTGCCCACGGACTCGCAGCTACGCACCTGGACGCACTTTGTGGCCTGGGCCAAGGCCAACCCCGGCAAGCTGACCTATGGCTCCACCGGCACGCTGACCAGCCCGCACCTGACGATGGAGCTCATCGCGCAGAAGCTGGGCCTGGAGCTGGTGCATGTGCCCTACAAGGGCAGTGCCGACCTGGCCCAGGCCATTGTGGGCGGGCACATCATGGCAGCGGCTGATTCCACCGGCTTTGCGCCGCTGGTAGAGGCCGGGAAGATCCGCGTGCTCAACACCTGGGGCGAGAAGCGCCTGGCCAAGTTCCCCGACGCCCCCACGCTCAAAGAGCTGGGGCTGGACATGGTGCAGAACTCGCCGTTTGGCATTGGCGCGCCGCGCGACACGCCCCCGGCCGTGATCAAGCGTTTGCACGACGCCTTCAAGAAGGCGATGGAACAGGACAGCTACAAAACCGCGCTGGCCCGCTACGACATGGTGCCGATGTACATGAGCTCGGCCGGGTACACCAAGTTTGCCCAGGAAACCTTTGCCCGTGAAAAGGCCCTGGTGACCAAGCTGGGCCTGGCCAAGGCACCGTGAGGCTCAGCGCGCTGCCAGCACGGCGCGCGCCACTTCTGCAAACCCTTCACCCCGCTCGCCAACCGTGATGTAGCGCGGCGCGTGGGTGAGCTGCGCCTCAAACCGGCGGATGTTGGCCACCCCCACACTGTGGGCAAAGTGCTGGAACATCAGCTCGTCGTTGGTCGAGTCGCCCACATACACCCAGCGCTGTAGCTCGGCGTCCAGGTTGCGGCCCAGCAGGGTGCGCACAATCCAGCGGGCACCGTCGAGCTTGTTGTGCGTGCCGTACCAGCCGTTGATGTGAATGCTGCTGACGGTGGCCGTCATGCCCTCGGCCTGCATGATGCGCAGCACCTGGGCCACTTGCGCCGGGGCCAGGTGGGCAAACTCGCTGTGGTCAATGGCAATGTCGGTCTCGCGGCCCGGCGAGTCTTGCGCCAGCGTGGCACCCGGCACCTCGCGCAGCACGCGTTGCGCCACCTGCTCCATGCGGGCAAAGTTGGCGGCCCGCACGTCGGCCGCTTGTTGATATAGTTTTGATAGTGGCTCCGCCAGCATTGGCGCGGGCTGCAGCCCGATTTGCCTGTTTGTAAGGGCTACAGAGCCGTTTTCGGCAACGATCGCGTCCACGGCCCAGGCGCGGGCAAAAGGCTCGCTCCAACCCACCGGCCGCCCGGTGATCGGGATAACGTTCAGCCCCGCGGTCTTGAGGTCGGCCAGCGCCTGCACCGTGGCGGGCGGCACAACGCCGTCGGTGCTGAGGGTGTCGTCAATGTCGGTGAACACGCCGACCAATTGCCGGCGGTCAGCCTCGGGCCAGTGGCTCAGCGGCAGCATGACTAGCCCGCGTTACCCAAAGATAGCCCCGCGTGCTCGCGCAGCGGGTGAAAGTGGATTTTGGGAAACCGCTCCTGCGCCAGCCGCACGTCATACGGGCTGGTGCACAGGTAGGCCAGGGTGTCGGCCGCGTCGCGCGCCATGCGCATCGGGTAGGCGTCGGTAAAGGCCCGCAGGTCGGCCGGTGTGTCGGCGGTGATCCAGCGCGCGCCGGTGTACTGGCAGGCTTCGAGCCGGATGTCGGCGTCGTACTCGGCCTTCAGGCGGTGCTGCACCACTTCAAACTGCAACTGGCCCACGGCTCCCAGCAGCATGGCCCCGCCTGCCTCGGGGCGGAACACCTGGATTGCACCCTCTTCACCGAGCTGGGCCAGGCCCTGCTGTAGCTGCTTGGTACGCAGCGGGTTCTTCAGCAATACCGTCATGAACAGCTCGGGCGCGAAGAACGGCAGGCCGGTGAACTGCAAATTGGCACCATCGGTGATGGTGTCGCCCAGTTGCACCCCGCCGTGGGTGGTGAAGCCGATGATGTCGCCAGCATAGGCTTCGTCCACCGCCTCGCGGCGCTGGCTCAGGAAAGTTACCACCGAGGTAGGCCGCAGCTCCTTGGCGGTGCGCTGCACCTTGAGCTTCATGCCCGGGGTGTACTTGCCCGAGGCCATGCGCACAAAGGCAATGCGGTCGCGGTGGTTGGCGTCCATGTTGGCCTGCACCTTGAACACCACGCCGGAGAACGCGGCGTCGTCGGGCTCAATGATCTTTTCCACCGGCTGGCGGTTGACCAGCAGCGAGCTTTTGCGTGGCTGGGGCGGTGGTGCCAGGTCTACCAGCGCGTCCAGCACTTCCATCACACCGAAGTTGTTGACGCCCGAGCCAAAAAACACCGGCGTCTGGCGGCCCGCCAGAAAGGCCGCGTGGTCCCAGGTGGGGGATGCGCCCACGGCCAGCTCCATGCTTTCTTCAGACGAGGGGAACTCCTGCTCAAAGCGCTTGAGCAACGTGGCGCGCTCGCTCAGGGCAATGGTTTCAAAGTCTTGCGGGCGGCGCTCGCTGCCGGATTCGAACACCGTCATGGCCTTGGTGCGCAGGTTCATGATGCCGCCAAAGGTCTTGCCCTTGCCCACTGGCCAGGTCATGGGCACGCAGGGCATGCCCAGCTCGCGCTCCACCTCGTCCAGGATGTCCAGCGGCTCGCGCACCTCGCGGTCCATCTTGTTCACAAAGGTGATGATCGGCGTGTTGCGCTGGCGGCAGACTTCAATCAGGCGGCGGGTTTGTGCCTCTACGCCGTTGGCCGCGTCAATCACCATCAGGGCTGAATCCACGGCGGTCAACACGCGGTAGGTGTCTTCTGAAAAGTCCTTGTGGCCCGGCGTGTCCAGCAGGTTGATGACATGGTCGCGGTACAGCATCTGCATCACCGACGAAGCAACCGAAATGCCGCGCTGCTTTTCAATTTCCATCCAGTCGCTGGTGGCATGGCGGCTGGCCTTGCGGCCCTTGACCGCGCCGGCAATCTGAATTGCGCCCGAAAAAAGCAGCAGCTTTTCAGTGAGCGTGGTTTTGCCAGCGTCGGGGTGCGAGATGATGGCAAAGGTACGGCGACGCCGTGTTTCAGAGGCGAAAGACACACTAACTCCGGGGGTGGGCTGGGCGGCAGGGCGCGGGGGACAAGGGCTTGATTATAATTTGCGCATTCCGAGGAGCGTTGCAGCGCCGTCATCTGTCCAGATGCAAGGCGTGAGGCTCGGAACCTGACCCGCAACGACGCTCACCCACTGTTCTTGTGAGGTGAGTCCCCCTTACAGCAGTGGTTCGCAAAAATTAATTTTTTGGAGTAACCATGAGCGCTGTTCTCAAACCCCTGCACCCTGACTACGCCGTTGCCGACCTGTCGCTTGCCGACTGGGGCCGCAAGGAAATCCGTATCGCCGAAACCGAGATGCCCGGCCTGATGGCCATTCGCGAAGAGTTTGCCAAGGCGCAGCCGCTGAAAGGCGCGCGCATCACCGGCTCGCTGCACATGACCATCCAGACCGCCGTGCTGGTGGAGACGCTGCAGGCCCTGGGCGCGCAAGTGCGCTGGGCTTCCTGCAACATCTTCAGCACGCAAGACCATGCCGCCGCCGCCCTGGTGGCCGAGGGCACGCCGGTGTTCGCCTACAAGGGCGAAACGCTGAAAGACTACTGGGACTACACCCACCGCATTTTTGAATTCGGCTCCAAGGGCAGCAAGGCCGAAGGCCCGAACATGATCCTGGACGACGGCGGCGACGCCACGCTGCTGATGCACCTGGGTGCCAAGGCCGAGAAAGACATCAAGGTGCTGGCCAAGCCCGGCAGCGAAGAAGAAAGCTGTTTGTTTGCCGCCATCAAGGCCAAGCTGAAGGTCGACCCGACCTGGTACAGCCGCCGCCTGAAGGCCATCATTGGCGTGACGGAAGAAACCACCACCGGCGTGCTGCGTTTGAACGAAATGTCCGCCAAGGGCACCCTGGCCTTCCGCGCCATCAACGTCAACGACTCGGTTACCAAGAGCAAGTTCGACAACCTGTACGGCTGCCGCGAGTCGCTGGTGGACGCCATCAAGCGCGCCACCGACGTGATGATTGCCGGCAAGGTGGCCCTGGTGGCCGGCTATGGCGACGTGGGCAAGGGCAGCGCCCAGGCCCTGCGCGCCCTGAGCGCCCAGGTGTGGGTGACCGAGATCGACCCCATCAACGCCCTGCAGGCCGCAATGGAGGGCTACAAGGTTGTGACCATGGAATACGCGGCTGACAAGGCCGACATTTTTGTGTCGGCCACCGGCAACAAGAACGTCATCACCTACAAGCACATGGCGGCCATGAAAGACCAGGCCATTGTTTGCAACATCGGTCACTTCGACAACGAGATCGACGTCGCCTCGCTGGAAAAGCTCAAGTGGGACGAGATCAAGCCGCAGGTGGACCATGTGATCTTCCCGGCCACCAAGGGCAAGAACGGCAAGCCTGAAAAGCGCATCATTTTGCTGGCCAAGGGCCGCCTGGTGAACCTGGGCTGCGGCACCGGCCACCCCAGCTTTGTGATGAGCTCGTCGTTTGCCAACCAGACGATTGCGCAGATTGAACTGTTCACCAAGAGCAAGGAATACAAGGCCGGCAAGGTCTATGTGTTGCCCAAGCACCTGGACGAAAAGGTTGCGCGCCTGCACCTGAAGAAGGTGGGTGCCATGCTGAGCGAGCTGACCGACGAGCAGGCCGCCTACATCGGCGTGAGCAAGGCCGGCCCGTACAAAGCCAACACCTACCGGTATTGAACGCGGGTGCGCGCAGACCAGCTCCTGGTAGACCGAAAGCTGGCCACGACCCGTTCGCAGGCGCAGCGGCTGATTGCTGCGGGCGTGCAGTGGCGCCATGGCGCGCAGTGGTACCGGGTTGCCAAAAATGGCGACGAGCTGCCTGCGCAAGCCGAGCTGGCTTTGCTGGACACCGCGCAGTCGCGCTATGTGTCGCGCGGTGGCCTGAAGCTGGAGGGTGCCTTGCGCGCCAGCGCGCTGGACGTCACCGGGCTGCATTGCCTGGATGTCGGCCAGTCCACCGGCGGCTTTACCGACTGCCTGCTTCAGCATGGCGCGGCGCATGTGCTGGGGGTGGACGTGGGCCACGGCCAGCTACACCCCCAACTGCGCCACGACCCACGCGTGACCTGTGTTGAAAAGCTCAACGCCCGCGAGCCGGATGCTATGAAAATGATAGTGGCTGACGCATATTCCACGCGGGCTACAACCGATATTGACCTGATTACAGGCGATTTGTCGTTCATTTCCCTGACGCTGGTGCTGCCGGCCCTGGCGCCGTTGCTCAAGCCGCAGGGCGTGCTGCTGATGCTGGTCAAGCCGCAGTTTGAGCTGCAGCCGGGCCAGGTGGGCAAGGGCGGCATTGTCAAAGACCCGTCGCTTTTTGCAGTGGTGCAAAAGCGCATTGTTGACGCCTGCGCCGCGCTGGGTTTGCAGGGCAGGGGCTGGTTTGACAGCCCGATCAGCGGGGGCGACGGCAACCGCGAATTTTTTGTGTACGCAACAAAGCCATGACGAGGAGGGAAGTCGCATGAATCTTCCGATCAGCCTTGAGTTTTTCCCGACCAAAACGCCCGAAGGCGCAGACAAGCTGCGCGCCGCGCGCCAGCAGCTCTACACGCTCAAACCCGAGTTCTGTTCGGTCACCTTCGGCGCGGGCGGCTCCACGCAAGACGGCACGCTGCAGGCGGTGACTGAAATCATGACCGAGGGCTGTGCTGCGGCCCCGCACCTGAGCTGCATTGGCCAGTCCAAAGAGTCGATCCGCGAGCGGCTGGCGGCTTATGCGGCCACCGGCGTCAAGCGCATCGTTGCGCTGCGCGGCGACTTGCCCAGTGGCTACGGTGTTGGTGGCGAGTTTCGCTACGCCAGCGACCTGGTGGCGTTTGTGCGGGCTGAAACCGGGCGGCAGTTCCATATCGAGGTGGCGGCCTACCCCGAGACCCACCCCCAGGCCAAGTCCCCGCTGGCCGACCTGGAAGCCTTTGCCGCAAAAATCCAGGCCGGTGCCGACTCCGGCATCACGCAGTACTTCTTCAACGCAGACGCCTACTTCCGCTATGTGGACGACTTGCTGAAGGTAGGGGTGGAAGCACCGGTGGTGCCGGGCATCATGCCGATCACCAGTTCGACCCAGCTGATGCGCTTTTCAGACGCCTGCGGTGCCGAGATTCCGCGCTGGATCCGCATGCGGCTGCAGGCTTTTGGCGACGACACCGCGTCCATCAAGTCCTTCGGCCTGGATGTGGTCACAGACCTGTGTGACCAGCTGCGCCACGCAGGCGTGCCGGGCATTCACTTCTACACCATGAACCAGGCCGCTACGACGCTGGAGATTTGCCGCCGGCTTTCTGGCTGACCAGCCAGACGCCCGGCAGGATCAGCAGCGCGCCCACCGCGTGGTGCCAGCCCACCGGCTCGCCCAGAAACAGCCAGGCCATGGCCGCACCGTACAGCGGGCCCAGGTAGAGCTGCGACGAAGCGCGCGCCACGCCAAGTTGGCGCTGCACAAATGAATAGCACCAGAACGCGGCGGCACCGGGGCAGACACCGGCCAGCAGCATCAGGCCCAGCGCACGGCCGCCAATGGCAGGCTGGGTGGTCTGCAACAACTCCCACAGGGTGAAGGGCAGCAATACGGCCAGGCCGCCCACTGCCACCGCGCACAAATGGGCGGCGGCACTCAGTGGGGTAGGCCAGTGGCGCTGCAACACGGCAAAGCCAGCCCAGGCCGTGGTGGTGGCAACGATCCACAAATCGCCCGGCACCCATTGCACCGCGCCCAATGCGTTCCATTGGCCCTTGATGATCACGTGCACCACGCCGGCCAGCGCCACAGCCACGCCCAGTGCCTGGCGCTGGCTGAAGCGCTCACGCAGCCACAGCACCGAAGCCAGCGCGATCAGCACGGGCGAGACCGAATAGATCAAGGCAATGTTGGTGGCCGTGGTGGTGCGCGCCGCAATGTAAACCCAGGCCCCGCAGATCCACATGCCCAGGGCACCCAGCACCACAAAGTGCAGCCACTGCGCGCGCAGCAACGCGCGGTGACGCCAGAGTTCCGGCGCGGTAAAGGCACCCAGCAGCAGCGCCGCCACCAGCCAGCGGCCAAAGGCCAGGGTGTTGGGGGCCACCACGTCAGTAGACCAGCGCGCCACCAGGTAGTTGACACACCACAGCGCGGGGGTGATGAAGATCAGGGCATAGGCCAGGCGCTGGGCTGGTGAGGGAGGGACCATCCGACGAGTTTAGGGGCAGCGCCCGGCTTCAGCGCTCGTCGTAGCTGACAACCAGTTTGTTGGTTTGGGGCCGCGCCTGGCAGCTCAATACAAAACCCTGCGCCATTTCCCAGGGCTCCAGCGTGAAATTGCGCTCCATGGTCACGCTGCCTTCCATGACCTTGGCGCGGCAGGTGCAGCACACGCCGCCGCGGCAAGACCAGGGCAGGTCCAGCCCGGCATCCAGTGCCACATCCAGCACCCGCTCGTCGCGGCCCATGCGCAGCAAATGCGAGCGGCCATCGAGCATGACAGTGAGCTCCACTTCGCCGTCTGGTTTGCGCGCTGTGGGCGCGGCCTGTGTGCGGGCCTGGCCGGTGGGCGCGGCCGCCGTGAAGCGCTCGGTGTGCAGACGATCGGCCGGCACACCTGCGCCGAGCAGCGCCGCCTCAGTGGCTTCGATCATGCCTTCGGGGCCGCAGATAAAAACCTCGTCCATGCTTTTTGCCGGCAGCAAGGTGGCCATCAGGGCGCCTACTTTGGCCGCGTCGATCCGGCCCTCCAGCAGGGGTGCCTCCTGCGCCTGGCGCGACAAGATGTGGATCAAGGTCAGCCGGTCAGGGTAGCGGTCTTTCAGGTCTTGCAATGCCTCGTTGAACATCACACTGGCCATGCGGCGGTTGCCATAGACCAGGGTGAACTTGCTGCCCGGCTGCCCGGCCAGCGTGCTGGCGATGATGGACAAAATGGGCGTGATGCCCGAGCCTGCGGCAAAGCCAACCCGGTGCTGCGCGCGCGGCCGGCGCACCGTGAAGCGCCCATCCGGGGGCATGGCGTCCAGCAGGTCGCCCGGCTTCAGCGCGGTGGTGGCCCAGCTCGAAAACAGGCCGCCTTGTACCGTGCGAATGCCCACCTCCAGCTCACCATTCAACAGCAGCCGGTCGGGCGGGCAGCAAATCGAGTAGCTGCGGCGCACCTCCTGGCCGTCAATGGTGGTGCGCAGCGTCAGGAACTGCCCCGGCTCGAAGCGGAATGCTTCACGCAGCTCGGGCGGCACGGCCAGCGCCAGTGCCACCGCGCCATCGGACTCGGGGGAGACGCGTGCGACGCGCAGGGCATGAAAGCGGGGGGCTGCGGACATGGCTTAGTGGGGCTTGAAGTAGTCGAACGGTTCCAGGCAGTCAAGGCAGCGGTACAGCGCCTTGCAGGCGGTTGAGCCAAAGTGCGAGGTTTCAGTGGTGTTGACGGATCCGCATTGCGGGCAGGCCACCGCCGCTGGCGCGGCGACGCGCCGCGCCAAGCGCACAACGCTGCTGCCGGTTGTGGGCAGCGTGTCGCTGGCATGCGGCGGCGCAATGCCGTAGGCGCGCAGCTTGTCGTGGGCTTGCGGTGTCATCCAGTCAGTGGTCCAGGCCGGGGCCAGCTGCGTGACCACGCTGGCCTTGATCTGGCGCGCCGCAAGCGCGCCCCGCACGTCGTCCTCAATCTGTTGCATGGCCGGGCAACCACTGTAGGTTGGCGTGATCACCACTTCAAGGCCGTGTGGGCCGATGCGCACATCGCGCAAAACCCCCAGCTCGCGCAGCGTCACAACCGGGATTTCGGGGTCGGTCAGGTGCGCCATGGCTTCCCAGACGCTGGCCAGTGCGTCGGCGGTAATCTGGGGCACGGTTGTGGCCAGGGCCATGGCCTTACCAGCGCGCCTGCGGGTGAACGCGCGCAAGGCTTTGCATCTCTGCCAGCAAAAAGCCCAGGTGCTCGGAATGAAGGCGCCGCTTGCCCTGCGTCACATAGCCGGATGCCTTGGGTAGCTTGAGCGTGGCTGCGGCCACAGCACTTTGGAGCATTGCCTCCCAGTCAGCCCGCAGGGTTGAAGCCTCAACCCCGGTGGCGCTGGCGCTGGCGGCGGCTTCGTCTGGGGTTGTTAGCCAGAATTCCTGGGTAAACGGCAACAGGTGGTCTAGCGCGGCCTGGGCGCGCAGGTGTGACTCGTCCGTGCCATCGCCCAGACGCTCCAGCCAGTCAGTGGAATGGCGCAGGTGGTAGCGCACTTCCTTGAGCGACTTGCCGGCGATGGCGGCCAGCCGTTGGTCGGCGCACTGGCTCAGGCGCTCCCACAGCAACACCATCAGCGCGCTGTAGAGGAAGTTGCGCACGATGGTGGTGGCGTAGTCGCGGGCGCTGGCTGCCGTGCTGGCCAGTGGGCCGTGGTGGGGCAGCTCGGTCAGCGTGTAGTTGCAAAACTCGTGGGTGTCGCGGAAGTAGGCCAGCGTGTCTTCTGTTGCCTGGCCGTCAACGCGAGCACCGCTCAGGTGCGCATGCTGCGCTGCCAGGGTGCTGTCGGCGTTGATGCGCTCGGCGGCGTACTGGTAGAGCATGCGGGCCTGCCCGATCAGGTCCAGGCTCATGTTGGCCAGGGCAATGTCTTCTTCCAGGGCCGGGCCGTGGCCGCACCATTCGGCGTTGCGCTGGCCCAGCGTCAAGGCGTTGTCAGCCAGGTGCAGCAGGTAGCCCAGCGGGGCCAGTGCGGGCGGCGGGTGCTTGTCCATCACATGTGGCCCACTTCGTCGGGAATCTCGTAAAAGCTCGGGTGGCGGTACACCTTGTCGGCCGCCGGGTCAAAGAACTCGGCTTTGTCGTGCGGATCGCTGGCGGCAATTGCTGCCGACGGCACCACCCAGATGCTCACGCCTTCCTGTCGGCGGGTATACACGTCGCGCGCCATTTGCAGTGCGTGCTGGGCGTCGCTGGCATGCAGGCTGCCGCAGTGCTTGTGCTCAATGCCTTGCTTGGAGCGTACAAATACTTCCCACAAGGGCCATTCCTTTAGTGCGGGGGTGGTCATGCTGCCTCCTTCAATGAGCGCTGTTTCTGTTTGGCGGCGTGGGCCAGCGCGGCCTCGCGCACCCACTGGCCTTCGTCGTGGGCCTTCACGCGCGTGGCCAGCCGTTCCTTGTTGCACGGGCCGTTGCCGTTGACGGTGGCCCAGAATTCGTCCCAGTCAATCGCGCCGTAGTCGTGCTGCTGGCGTTGGTCGTTCCATTTCAGGTCGGGGTCGGGAAATGTGACGCCCAACACCCTGGCCTGCGGCACGCTGGCGTCAACAAACTTCTGGCGCAGCGCGTCGTTGCTAATGCGCTTGATGCCCCAGCGCATGCCCTGTGCGCTGTTGGGGCTGTCGGCATCTGGCGGGCCGAACATGGCCAGCACTGGCCACCACCAGCGGTTCACAGCGTCTTGCACCATCGCCTTTTGTTCCGGGGTTCCCTGCATCATGACCAGCAAGGCCTCGTAGCCCTGACGCTGATGGAAGCTTTCTTCCTTGCAGATGCGGATCATCGCGCGCGCATAGGGCCCGTAGCTGCAGCGGCACAGCGGGATCTGGTTCATGATGGCCGCGCCGTCCACCAGCCAGCCGATTACGCCCACATCGGCCCAGTTGAGCGTCGGGTAGTTGAAGATCGAGCTGTATTTGGCTTTGCCGACGTGCAGGGCGTCCTGCATCTGGTCGCGGCTGGTGCCCAGCGTCTCGGCGGCGCTGTACAGGTACAGGCCGTGGCCACCTTCGTCCTGCACTTTGGCCAGCAAGATCGCCTTGCGCTTCAGGCTGGGGGCACGGCTGATCCAGTTGCCCTCGGGCAGCATGCCAACGATCTCACTGTGGGCGTGCTGACTGATCTGGCGCACCAGAGTTTTGCGATAGGCGTCTGGCATCCAGTCACGCGGCTCGACCTTTTGGTCGGCATCTATTTTTTGGTCAAAGAGCGCTTGCAATGCGGGGTCTGCAGCGGGCGCTTCCACGGCTTTCAGTGCGCCCGCCTGTCGGGATTCGGGGATGTCCAGTGCCTGGGTATACATGCGTGTCTCCTGGGCCGGTTTGCAGCCTGGAACGGCAGTATAGCGAATTAACCAACCGATCGGTCGGTTAACCCAGGGTCGCCCGGAAATGGCGCGTACCACACGCCGGGCCCTCAAACGGTGCGGCCATCCGGGACGCAAAGCGGGCTGAACCTGCCTCATAAGTTCTCAAAGTGAGTGCGTACTGCCTGGCTGCGGTGCGGCACAGGTTTTGCGAAACGTATCCCGGCCAAGTGGGGCCATTACCAATTGCAGGAGAAGAAATGAAAACAAACTTGATCGCCGCAGCCGTACTCACGGCGCTGGCAGGCGCGGCCAGCGCGCAAAGCTCGGTTCAACTGATGGGCACCGCCGACGTCTACGCCGGCGGCCTGCGCATGTCGGGTGATGCGGGTCGCCGTACGGTCGTCAACAGTGGCGGCATGACCACCTCGTGGTTCGGCGTGAAGGGGTCTGAAGACCTGGGCGGCGGGCTCAAAGCCAACTTCGCGCTCACTTCGTTTATCCAGGTCGACTCCGGCAACCAGGGCCGTTTTGCCAACGATCCGTTCTTCTCGCGCGACGCCAACGTTAGCCTGCAGGGCAGTTTTGGCACGTTTACGCTGGGCCGCGGCCTCGCGCCCAACTTCCTGCCCACGGTGATCTTCAACCCGTTCGGTGATTCGTTCACGTTTGCGCCGCTGGTCTTGCATGCCAATGTGCCGCTGTTCAACGGTACCGGCTGGGCCGCGACCACGCCGTCAGATACTGGCTGGTCCAACGAGCTGATCTACAGCACGCCCAACTTTGGCGGGCTTTCAGCGAATATTCATTACCAGTTTGGTGAAGTGCAAGGCAACTCCGGCCCCAAGAACGTGGGCTTGAACGTGCTGTACTTCAATGGTCCGTTTGCTGCGACGATGTTCTATGAGCGTGATCAGATCAGCAACCCCGCCACGCCGGCCCCGTTTGCGACGGCCGACAAGAAGACCGACATGATGGTTGGCGCGTCGTACGACGCGAAGGTGGCCAAGGGCTTTCTGACATACGGTCGAGCCAAATCGGACCGCCTGGTGCCCACGGCCAAGACGGTTTCGCTGGGGGCCTCTGTTCCCGTGGGGTTGGGCAAGGTGCTGGTGGGTGGTGCCAAAACGCGTGTGACGCCGGGCAACACCCGCACCACCTGGACGGTGGGATATGACTACAACTTGTCCAAGAGTACCGACGTGTACGCCATGTACATGCGCGACAAGATCAGCACATTTGCCAGCGGCACCAGTTTCGGCGTCGGCATCCGCAAGCGCTTCTGACGGCGCGCCAGGGCGGTGGCTCAGCCGCCGCTGTCCAGCGCAAAGGCCGCGTTGCGGTCTTGCCCCAGGTGTTCCACCATTTGCGGCAGGGAAGGTTGCAACGCAGCTTTGAGCGTGAAAGGCGGGTTGATAATGAACATGCCGCTGGCGGGCAGGCCCGGGCGCTTGGTGTCGCCCGCGGCATCGGTAAGAATTTTGCTGGACTTAACGGTTAAAGACACGTTTAGCCAGCTTTTGCCGGCTTTTGTCGCTAATGTTTTCAGTCTGCGGGGCAGGTCGTGGGCCTCGGGCCGGGGAATGATCGGGTACCAGACTGCGTAAGTGCCGGTGGCAAAGCGCTTCAAGGCGTCGGCCACCATGGTGACGACCTTGCCGTAGTCGGTCTTTATTTCGTAGCTTGGGTCGCACAGCACCAATGCCCGGCGTGAGGGCGGCGGCAGAAACTTCTTCACCCCCTCAAAGCCATCGTCACGAAGCACGGCAATCTGGCGGCCCGCCTCCAGCTGCGCGATATTGCCCGACAGCGTGCGGGCATCTGTGGGGTGCAGCTCAAACAGCTTGAGCTTGTCGTGCTCGCGCAGCAGCCGGTGGGCCACGAACGGCGAACCGGGGTAAACCTTGACCGTGGCTTTGGTGTTGAAGGCCGCCACCAGGTCCAGATAGTCCTGCAAAGCCGGTGCCAGGCCGCTGACGCCCGCCAGGCGGAAAATGCCGTCGGAGGCCTCGCCGCTGGTTTCGGCATAGTCGCCGTCCAGCCGGTACAGACCGGCCCCGGCATGGGTGTCCACCACCATCAAGGCCGCGTCTTTTTCGGTCAGGTGCTTGAGAGTGGCAATCAGCACGGTGTGCTTGAGCACGTCGGCGTGGTTGCCGGCATGAAAGGCGTGGCGGTAGCTGAACATGGCGACGATGGTAACCCGCGCCCCACGGGGATTGCGCCAAGCCCTTGATTATTCGTATAATCTTGGGCTTCGCAGCGCTTTTGTGGCCCCGCGGCGAAGGCTTCGCAAGAAGCACCTACCACCTAAGAGATTCCCGCCAGAGGAACACCGACCGTGGAAAAGGGCCCGCCAAACCCCTCGCAAGAGAGAAAACTCATGACCAAAACGTTCAGCGCCAAACCCGCTGACGTGACGCACGAGTGGTTTGTGATTGACGCGACCGACAAGGTCCTCGGACGAGTAGCCAGCGAAGTTGCTCTCCGTTTGCGCGGCAAACACAAGGCCATTTATACGCCTCACGTCGATACCGGTGACTTCATCGTCATCATCAATGCTGCCCAGATCCGTGTGACGGGCACCAAGAACAATGACAAGGTGTACTACCGCCACTCGGGTTACCCGGGCGGCATCAGTGCCACCAACTTCCGCGACATGCAAGCCAAGCACCCCGGCCGCGCGCTGGAAAAAGCCGTCAAGGGCATGCTGCCCAAGGGGCCGCTGGGCTACGCGATGATCAAGAAACTCAAGGTGTATGGCGGCGCTGAGCATCCGCATACCGCCCAACAGCCTAAAGTGCTGGAAATCGCAGGCACATCACGGGAGTCAGCCAAATGATCGGTGAATGGAACAACGGCACCGGCCGTCGCAAATCCAGCGTCGCCCGCGTGTTTCTGAAAAAAGGCACCGGCAAGATCGTGGTCAACGGCAAGGACATCCAGTCCTACTTTGGCCGTGAAACCTCGATCATGATCTGCAAGCAGCCCCTGTTTTTGACCAACCATGTCGAGACCTTCGACATCCAGGTCAATGTGCACGGCGGCGGCGAATCGGGTCAGGCAGGCGCCACGCGCCACGGCATCACCCGCGCCCTGATCGACTATGACGCGGCGCTCAAGCCCGCGCTGAGCCAGGCCGGTTTCGTGACGCGTGATGCGCGCGAAGTCGAACGCAAAAAGGTCGGTCTGCACGGTGCCCGTCGCCGCAAGCAGTTCAGCAAGCGCTAACCCGCCACCTGCCTGCAAAAAGCCGCTCCAAGTTCGCTTGGCCAGCGGCTTTTTTTGTTTCAGCCCGAACCACATCAGTCCATGCGTTTTCGCCTGCTTCGTCGCCGTCTCACCATCAGCGCCCCGCGCATGGCGGTGAGCAGCGCCATGCCCTGGCCGTTTCGCTGGCTGGTGATGGCCATCGTGCTGGGTTTTTGCGCCGCTGTGAGCTTGTGGGCCTTCGAGTTTGGCAAGAATATTGCGGGGCTGGACACCGGTGGCAAGGAGGAGCTGGCAGAGCTGCGGGTTGAGGTCGGCCAACTGCGCCAGGAGCTGAGCAAGGCGCAGTCCATCGCCAATACCTCGGGCAGCTTGTTGACGGCAGAGCGCACCACGCAGGAAAAGCTGGTGGCGCAGATTCGGGTGCTTGAAAGCGAAAACCGTTCACTGAGGGACGATCTGGGCTTTTTTGAGAAGCTTATCCCCACCAGCGGTGCCGAGGGCATAGCCATTCGGGGCTTGCAGGCCGAAAAGGTGGGTGACCGCCAACTTCGCTGGCAGGTGTTGGTGATTCAGCCCTTGAAGAATGCACCTGAGTTCAACGGCAAGCTGGAACTCACATTTGCCGGAACCTTGAACGGCAAACCCTGGGCCATGCCTTTGCCCGGCGGAGTGCAGGCCTTGCAGTTTCGCCAATACCGCCGAATCGAAGGAGTGGTCGACTTACCCCCCCAAGCCGTGGTACAAAATGTATCCGCCAAAGTGGTGGAAGGTTCAGTTACCCGTGCTGTGCAGGCGGTGCGGCTTTAAAAACGATTCGTTGAGGAGCATTCACCATGTTTGGCAAAAAAGCACAGCCGCCGATCAAGAGCCTGATAGCCCAGGGCAGCCGGATCGAGGGCAATCTGATGTTTACCGACGGCCTGCGGGTTGACGGCGAGGTTGTTGGGGACATCACGGCCAACCCCGACAGCCCGAGCATCCTGGTGATCTCGGAGAGCGCCACTGTCAAGGGGCAAATCCACGCTGACCACGTCATCATCAACGGCAGCGTCTGGGGCCCGGTTCATACCGGGGAACTGCTGGAATTGCAGCCCAAGGCCCGGATCGAAGGCGACGTTTTCTACAAGGCGCTTGAAATGCACCAGGGGGCCACCATTGCCGGGCAGCTCAAGCCCAGCCTCGGCAGCGAAGAAAAGCCCCTACTCAAACTGGCGGCAAACAATCAGTGAGTGAATGTCCGACCAAAAAGATGTACTATTTGGCGCGAACTGACACCCGGAGTACCCCATGAGCGCTGTTGCCGAAAATATCCAGACCGAAATGCCCTTGCCGCTGATCTTTTCAGACAGCGCTGCGGTCAAGGTGGCGGACCTGATAGCCGAAGAAGGCAACCCTGACCTTAAGCTGCGTGTGTTCGTGCAGGGTGGCGGCTGTTCCGGTTTTCAGTACGGTTTTACCTTTGACGAAATCACCAACGAAGACGACACCGTGATGACCAAAAACGGTGTTTCGCTTCTGATTGACGCAATGAGTTATCAGTACCTGGTCGGCGCAGAGATCGACTACAAGGAAGACCTGCAGGGCGCGCAATTCGTGATCAAGAACCCCAACGCCACCAGCACTTGCGGCTGCGGCTCCAGCTTTTCCACCTAAGCCGGGTAGATCGCACCCAAAACACGGGCGCCTTGTGCGCCCGTTGTGCTTTTCAGGGCCAGTTTTTCACGCCGTACTGCTTTGCGGGCCAGCCAGGCAAAGGCGGTCGCTTCGACCTGCAAAGGGGGTAGGCCGCGTTCACTGCTGGCCACGACTGGGCAACCAGGCAGCAAGGCCTGCAAACGGCGCATCAGGTGGCCGTTGAACGCGCCGCCACCGCAAACCACCAGCTCGCTGGCCTGCGGGCCATGGCGCAGCAGTTCGGCGGCACAGCTTTGGGCCGTGAGCTCGGCCAGTATGGCCTGCACGTCTTCGCGGGCTAGCCCGGCAAAGCGGGCTAGCGCCTGGTCGAGCCATTGCAGGTTGAAAAGGTCCCGGCCGGTGCTTTTGGGCGGCATTTGGGCGAAGTAACCATGCCCCAGCAGGTGGTTCAACAGCGCCGCGTCAACCCGGCCGGTGGCGGCCCAGGCACCATCGCGGTCAAACGCCGCGCCGGTGTGGCGCTCGCACCAGCCGTCCATCAGGGCGTTGGCCGGGCCACAGTCAAAACCCAGCATGCTGGCGTCGGGCCGCAGCAAGGTGAGGTTGGCGATGCCACCCAGGTTGAGTACCCCAACCGTCTGGCCGGCCCGCGAAAACAGCGCCTGATGGAAGAACGGGGCCAGTGGCGCGCCCTGGCCCCCGGCTGCAAGGTCGCGGTTGCGGAAATCGGCAACCACATCAATCGCCGTCAGCTCGGCCAGCAGCGCCGGGTTGTTGAGCTGCAAGGTGTAGCCGGTTGCGCCAAAGGCCTGGGGCTGGTGCCGTACCGTCTGGCCATGGGCCCCGATGGCTTGTATCGCCGCAGCGGCAACGCCGCTGGCCGCAAGCAGGTCGTGAACGGTTGCTGCGTACACCCCCGCCAACGCATTGGCGGCCAGCGCTGCGCGGTGCAATTCGTCGGGGCCGCTGCGATTGAGCGCCAGCAGCTCGCTGCGCAAGGCGGCCACAAAAGGGCGTGAAGCGTGCGCGACAACGCGCACTGGTGCAGAAGAAAAGTCCGCCAGCACGCCGTCTACGCCATCCAGCGAGGTGCCCGACATCAGGCCGATGTAAAGCTCCGACATGCGTGAGCGTGCGGCGGGGCGGGCGCTACTGTGCGCTGGCTTGCTGGAGCGAGGCGGCCGCAACAAGCTGGCGGCGCACCAGACCGGCCAACTGGTCAAACTGCGGTTTGGCGGCGGCTGAGACCGGCACCGCTTCGCTCTGGCGCGCAATGGTCATGGGGTCTTGATGCTGGCCATTGACCCGGAACTCAAAATGCAGATGCGGCCCGGTGGCCCAGCCGGTGGAGCCCACGGCGCCCAGGTTTTGCCCCTGGCTGACGCTTTGCCCCTTGCGCACGCTGATGCGGCTAAGGTGTGCGTACACCGTGGTGTGGTTGTTGCGATGCTTCAAGAACACCACGTTGCCAAAGCCACCCTGAACGCCCGCGAACTCCACCACGCCGTCGCCCACTGCGCGCACCGGGGTGCCGGTGGGGGCGGCGTAATCGACGCCCAGGTGCGCCCGCCAGGTTTGCAGGATGGGGTGAAAGCGCATCTTGAAACCGCTGGTCACGCGTGAGAACTCCATTGGCGAGGCCAGGTAGGCCCGGCGCAGGCTCTGGCCGTCCAGTGTGTAGTAACCGCCCTTGCTGCCGGGCTCCTGGAACCACACGGCACCGTAGGTCTTGCCGTTGTTCACAAATTCGGCCGACAGTACCCGCCCGGTGCGCAGCGGCTCGCCATCAGCTTCCAGTGACTCATAGACCACGCTGAAGCGGTCGCCCTTGCGCAGTGCCCGGTGAAAGTCGATGTCGCCCGAGAAAATCTCGGCCATTTGCACCGCCACCGCGTCAGCAATGCCGGACTCGTCGGTTGCCGCGAAAAGTGACGAACGGATGCTGCCGCTGCCCAACCGGGTGGACGCCACCAGCGGGGCCGATTCAACACGCGAGGTGTAGCCTTGCGCAGCTTTTTCAATCACCAGGCGTTTGAACTGACCGTCGTCGGCCGGGGCCCAGCGCGCGCTCAGGCGCAGCAGCTCGTTCTGGTCGTTGGCTTCAGCGGTCACGGTGCGACCGGCCCGGCCCAGCAGGCCATTGCGGAAGTTGGTGTCGGTGCGCAAAAAGCTTGCGGCCACCGGGTCAGCCAGGCCAAGGCGGGCCAGCAGGGACTCTACCGTGTCGGTCGAGCGGGTGACGTCCGAACGCAAAAGCTTGAAGTCGTGCGCCGCCAGCAGCTCCACCTGAGCCTGCAACGCCAGTGGCTGCACTGCTTCAAGCACTTCACGCACCGGCAAATCGGCGGCATCAGGTGCCAGCGAGGCCACCGCAAATGCGCCACCGCCGCCGCCCAGCAGCAAGGCCGCAACCAGGGCCGTCACGTGCCTGGGGTGGTGCTGAATCGAATGGGCCAGCCGGGACAACACTGCGTCCCAGGCGGCGGTCAAGCCGTTTATCAAAAGAAGAGTCTCCAGAAAGAATCCGTTGGTACCGCAATTGGGCCGGACGGTTCCGTGCGTTGTCGACACTTTGCTGAACTTGCAATTTGCGCGCCTGATCTTGCGCAACCCACAAATTGCAAAAACTGCGCCACTTAAAATCCGGCACAGTTGTGGGTTGGGAGTATAGCCAGCCCGTTTGCCCCGTCATCTGAAAAAACCCTTATGAATCAAGCTCCCGTTACAAACTTTCCGGTGACCGACCGCGTCCGCGAGGCGCTTGCCGTGTCTCTGAGGGGCTGCGAGGAGCTGATCCCGCAGGAAGACTGGGTCAAGAAGCTGGCGCGCTCCGACGCCACAGGCGTGCCGCTGCGCATCAAGCTGGGGCTGGACCCGACTGCGCCCGACATCCATGTGGGCCACACGGTGGTGCTCAACAAGATGCGCCAGTTGCAAGACCTTGGCCACACAGTCATCTTCCTGATTGGCGACTTCACCAGCCTGATCGGCGACCCGTCCGGGCGCAACAGCACCCGCCCTCCGCTGACGCCAGAGCAGATCAAGGTCAACGCCGAAACCTACTACCGCCAGGCCAGCCTGGTGCTGGACCCGGAAAAGACCGAAATTCGCTACAACAGCGAATGGAGCCTGCCGCTGGGCTCGATGGGGTTGATCCAGCTGTCTGCCAAGTACACCGTGGCGCGGATGATGGAGCGCAACGACTTTCATGACCGCTTCAAGGCCGGTACGCCGATCAGCGTGCACGAATTCTTGTACCCCCTGATGCAGGGTTACGACTCGGTGGCGCTCAAGAGCGACCTGGAGTTGGGCGGCACCGACCAGAAGTTCAACCTGCTGATGGGCCGACACCTGCAAGCCGAATACGGCCAGGAGCCGCAGTGCATTTTGACCATGCCGCTGCTCGAAGGCCTGGACGGCGTCGAGAAGATGAGCAAAAGCAAGAACAACTACATCGGCATCAGCGAAGACGCCAACACCATGTTTGCCAAGGTGCTGTCGATTTCCGACCTGCTGATGTGGCGTTGGTTTACCTTGCTGTCGTTTCGAAGCGAGGCTGAGATCGCCGCGCTCAAAGCGCAAGTTGATGGCGGGCGCAACCCCAAAGACGCCAAGGTGATGCTGGCCAAAGAAATCACCACGCGCTTTCACAACGCGGCGGCGGCCGACCTGGCCGAGCAGGACTTCATCAACCGCAGCAAGGGTGGCGTGCCGGACGAGATTGCCGAGATCGCGCTGTCGGGCGCACCGCTGGGCATCGGGGCATTGCTGAAGATGGCCGGGCTTGCGCCGTCGAACAGCGAAGCCAACCGCCTGATCGATGGCGGTGGTGTGCGGGTGGACTCAGCCGTGGTCAGCGACAAGGCACTCAAGCTGGCCGCCGGAACCTACGTGGTGCAGGTCGGCAAACGCAAGTTTGCGCGGGTCACGCTGGCCTGACGCTCCGGGTGGGCTGGTTTACCGAGCCCCCGCGTCTTGCAGCATCTTCACCATGGCCGCGTAACCGCGCGAACGGGCCAGTTGCAGGGGGGTGTTTCCTTGCCGGTCGGTCAATTGCAGATTGGCTTTGGCGTCAATCAGTGCGCGCAGCGTGGCCTGGTGGCGCGACCCGCCGTCGCCCAGCACGATGGACTCGATTACTGCCGTCCAGTGCAGGTTGTTGACGTGGTCCAGCGGGGCGCCGGCGGCGATTAACTGGCGCACCACGCCGTCGTGGCCCAGGTGGGCGGCTGCAATCAGGGCTGTGCCGTCATAGCGGCTCGTCACCTGCTTTGCGCTGGCTCCCAGCGCCAGCAGGGTACGCAGAGTCTCCTCGTCGTCGGCCACCGACGCGATGGTGACGCCGTCGTAGCGGTCGTTTTCCAGCAGATCGATGTTGGCACCCGCTTTCACCAGGACACGGATGGCCTCACGCTGACGGGAAAATGTCGCCACGTGCAGGGGCGTACGGCCGTTGCCGTCCCGGATATTGAGGTCGGGCTTGCCAGCGGCCAGCTTCTGGATGGCAGCCACGTCACCCTTGTGTGCGGCGGCGTGCAGGCCGATGTAACGTGCCGCTTCGGCCGGGGTGGGCCCCGTCTGGGCCTGTGCGGACAGGGCAGCCACAAGGCCCAGCCCCCACACGGTGGCCAGCACCAGAAGACGCAGCGGCGAATGAATGGGAGAGGGTTTCATGGTCATGCTCCTATCGGGGGCTGGCTTACTTCAGCAGTTCCTTGACCTTGTCCAGGCCGGCCACCGCACATTGCTCATCCAGATGGCCGCCGGGCGCACCGCCCACGCCCACAGCGCCGATGACTTCGTTGCCCACACGGATCGGCACGCCGCCGCCCAGCAGCAAAAAGCCGGGAATATTCACCAGGTTGGCGGCGGCCGGGTTTTTCTGGGCGCCTTCCATCATGGCCAGGGTGTTGTTCTTGGCCGAAGCCGAAGTGAAAGCCTTTTGCAGGCTGGCACCAATGGTGTGCGGGCCGGCGTTGTCGGCCCGCTGCACGGCGCGAACGGTGCCAGCGCGATCCACCACCGTGGCGGCAACCGCATAGCCGGCCGTGGTGCAGGCGGCTACAGTGGCACTTGCAATCTGGTTGGCCAGATCCAGCGATACGTTCTTTTCAGTGCGCACGGCCTGGGCGTTGGCGGCCAGGGCCACCAGCGACAGGGCGAGGGCGGAAGCGGAAACAATCTTGTTCATGCGGATTCTCCTTGGGGTTCAACCGGTTCAATCAACCGTGGATGAACTGTAGGAATTGCCAAGCGTTCCAGCCATTCGTAGCGCTACGCGCAGGGCTCCGTAGAACTACGCAGCGTCGTGCTCGTCCACCAGTGCGGCGTAATGGCGAATCAACTGCGCCAGCGAACCGGCATCGAGCTTGGCAAACAGGTTGGCGCGATGAGTCTCTACCGTGCGCGGTGACAGGTTCAGGGCCCGGCCGATGTCCTTGTTGGTGAGTCCGGCCACGATCAGGCCCAGCACTTCACGCTCGCGCTCCGAAAGCTGGGCATAGCGCTCGCGCGCCACCCGGTCAGCCTGGTGTCGCTGGCGCGATTTGACGTGCTGGCGCACCGCGTTTTGCAGTGTCTCCAGCAGGGCTTCATCATCCACCGGCTTTTCCAGGAACTCGGCGGCCCCGGCCTTGAAGGCGCGGCGGCACATTTCCACCGTACCGTGGCCAGTGAGCATGATGACGGGCTGGTCTACTCCCTGGGCCACCAGCTGGTCCAGCACGGTCAGGCCGCTGATGCCGGGCATGCGCACATCGAGCACGATGGCACCAATGCCCTCACGGTCAAACTCGCTCATGAAAGCCTGGGCATCGGCCCAGGACTGGACCCGCAGGCCCACAGTGCTGATCAGCAGCGCCAGGCTGCTGCGCACGGCCGCATCGTCGTCAATCAGGTGGATCAGGGGTGACAGGGTGGAAGTCATGGGGACGGCGTGCCAGCCAGTGGAAGGGTCAGGCGGAATGCCGCGCCGCGCGGTGCGTGCTGGGCGGCGGTGAGCCGGCCGCCCATGTTGCCAGCCAGCGTCTCGCACAGGCTCAGGCCCAGGCCCAGGCCGCCCTGGCGGGTGCTGAAAAATGGCTCAAAGATGCGTGGCAATACATCAGCCGGCAGGCCGGGCCCGCTGTCGCTGATTGTGAGGCTGCCAACACCGTCGCGGCCGCTGATCTCGACTGTAAGGGTGCGTTGTGATTCGGGCACCTGTTCCAGGGCCTGCAGCGCATTCATCAGGAGGTTGTGGATGATCTGGTCCAGTGCCACTGGCTCAGCCTGTACTGCCAGTGGTGCGACCGGCGCATTCACCTGGGGCGTCAGTTCGCGGCGGCGGCACTCAGGTTCCAGCAGGTACAGCGCATTGCGCACGGCCTCTTGCAGCACCACCGGTCGGGCCAGAGCCGCGGGGTCGGGCCGCTCCACCACGCGGCGCAAGCGGCCCACCACGTCCGAGGCGCGGCGCGCCTGCTCCACCGCCTGTGCCATGGCGCTGCGCGCAATGTCCAGTTCGGGCGGATCGTCGGCCAGCAGCCGGCTGGCCGCCTGGGTATTGGCCAGCACCGCCGTCAGGGGCTGGTTGAGTTCATGGGCCATGCCGGCGGCCAGCTCGCCCAGCGTGTTCAGGCGCGCCACCTGCCCAAGGCGCAGCAGTTCTTCGGCGCGTCGGCGCTGCTCGCGCTGACGCTGCAGTGCCAAAAGCCCGACCAGCAGAGCGGCGGACAAGAGCGCCCACAAGGCCATGCGGGTCCAGGGCAGTTCACCCCAACCAACCTGGCGCAGCGCCGAGACGTCAAACGGCTGGCTGTCGGCGGCCAGATGCTTGTGAAAGTCAAAGCGCCAGCCACCATGGCCAATCCGGCCGGGCTGCAGCACGAAACTCTGGCTGGCGTGTTCGAGCGTAAGGCGTACAGGGCTGGCTTCTGGAGCCATCGGCCATTCGCTCCAGGGCACCACGGCACGCAGGTCCATGGTCAGGGCAAAGCTGGCGGGCTCGGCGGCCAGCACCAGCTGGTAGCGCTCACGCGCGAAGTCCTGGTTGGCCAGTACCGGGCGACGCAGGGCCCGCGACAGTACTTCGGCGGCCTGCTGGGCAGGCTCGGGCCAGGCGTTGCTGCGGTCGCGCCGCTGCACAGCCAGAATCTGCGGGTACACCGAAGGCAGGCGCTGTTCTGGTGCCGACACTTCACTGGCAGGTTGAAGCAAGGCCAGGGTGGCGAGGATGGCGTCTTGCTGCACCACGCGCTGGCTCAACAGGCGGTGGGCAATGCGGGCGTCGGTCTCGAACGCATCGCGCAGGCGGGCCAGTTCCAGCCGTGCCAGCGCCACGCTGCCCAGTGCGGTGACAACGCACCACACCGCGATCCAGAGGCCATGACGTCTTGCCTGTTGCAGCATGCGCGCATTGTGCACGCTACGTCACAATCCACCCATGCCGCTTGCTTCTGCCCGATTCTTCACGCCGCAGCGCCTGTTGCAGGCATCGGTGGTGGTGGCGATCATCACCATCACGCTCAAGACCCTGGCCTGGTACATCACCGATTCGGTCGGCCTGCTGTCAGACGCCATGGAGTCTTTTGTCAACCTGGCCAGCGCCATTTTTGCGCTGGTAATGGTGACCATCGCTGCGCGCCCGCCGGATGAAGATCACCCGTACGGCCACCACAAGGCCGAGTATTTTTCTTCCGGGTTCGAAGGCATCCTGATCATTGGCGCGGCGCTGGGCATCCTCTGGGCCGCCGGGCACCGTCTGTTCGACCCGCAGCCGCTGGAGCAACTGGGCTGGGGGCTGGCCCTCTCAATTGCCAGTTCGGCCTTGAATGGCTTGCTGGCCTGGGCCATGTTCGGTGCAGCGCGCCAGCATCGCTCGATCGCACTGGAGGCCGATGCCAGGCACCTGGTCACCGACGTATGGACGTCCGCGGGCGTGGTGATTGGCCTGATCGGCGTGGCCTTGACCGGCTGGCTCTGGCTGGACGCGCTGGTCGGCATTGGGGTGGCGCTTAACATCATGAAAGAAGGTTTTCATTTGATGAAGCGCTCGTCGCAAGGCCTGATGGACGAAGCACTGGAGCCCGCAGTGCTGCAAGAAATCAACAAGGTGCTGGCCAGTTTTGCGCACCACACCATCCGGTTTGACCACATCA
Source organism: Ramlibacter sp. 2FC (assembly GCA_943369755.1). Lineage (GTDB taxonomy): Bacteria > Pseudomonadota > Gammaproteobacteria > Burkholderiales > Burkholderiaceae_C > CALROG01. The sequence continues at coordinate 17,787 of CALROG020000001.1, read as the reverse complement.
GCACCCGCAAAGCCGGGCAACGCCGGTTTGTGGACATGCACATGCACATGCCCGGCAGCTGGACGCTGGGCCGCGCCGCTGCCGTGCGCACCAGCGTCGAGCAGGCGCTGATGAGCGCGGTGCCGGGCCTGCGCGCCAGCATCCAGCTGCTGCCAAGCGACGTGGAAGCGCACTTTGACGACCAGCGGGATTTGCTCTGATGCTGGCTGTAGTTCAACGTGTGAGTGAAGCCCGCGTAGAAGTGGGCGGAGAAGTCATAGGGGCCATTGGTCAGGGCCTGCTGGTGCTGGTTTGTGCCCAGAAGGGCGACAGTGAAATGCAGGCCGACAAATTGTTGGCCAAGCTGCTCAAGCTGCGCATCTTTTCAGACGACGCCGGCAAGATGAACCGCAGCGTGCAGGATGTGGCGGGCGGCTTGCTGCTGGTCAGCCAGTTCACGCTGGCGGCCGATGTGTCGGGCGGCAACCGGCCCAGCTTCACCAACGCTGCGGCCCCGGAGGAAGGCCGCAGGCTGTACGACTACCTGGTAACCCAGACCCGGGCGGCGCATCCGGTCGTAGCGACCGGGCAGTTCGCCGCCGACATGAAAGTCCACCTGGTCAATGACGGGCCGGTGACGATTCCGCTGCGCATCACTTAGTGACGGCTGCAGGGTCCAGTACGCCGCTCAATACGGATTGGGGTAGCCCAGCGCGCCCATCAGCAGCACTTCCAGCGCTTCCATTTCCAGCGCATCGCGTTCATTTGTCTCATGGTCATAGCCCTGTGCATGCAGCGTGCCGTGCACCAGCAGATGGGCATAGTGGGCTTCCAGGCTCTTGCCCTGTTCGCGCGCTTCGTGCTCGACCACCGGGCCACACAGCACCAGATCGGCGGCCAGCACCGGCGTGCGGCTGTAGTCGAAGGTCAGCACATTGGTGGCGTAGTCTTTGTTGCGGTATTGCAAATTCAGGGCGCGGCCCTCGGCCTCGCCAACGATGCGCACAGACAGTTCGGCCGGGCTGTTGAGCGTCAGGCCGAGCCAGCGGCGTACCCGCGCTGGCGTCAGCACGGCCCGGTGCCGTTGCAGGCCGGCAAAGCTGCCAAATTGCAGTGAAAGATCAAGTTTATGTGCCATTTCGGCCTCCAGCCCGCATGGATTCTGCGGGAGCCACTATCTATTTTGTAGCAACAGGCGCTTTGCGTGAAGCGTCGTAGGCGTCCACGATGCGCGCCACCAGCGGGTGGCGCACCACGTCTGCGCTGGTGAAGTGGGTGTGCGCTATGCCCTTGACGCGGCGCAGCACGCGCTCGGCATCAATCAGGCCGCTTAGTTGGTCTTTGGGCAGGTCGATCTGGCTCACGTCACCGGTGACCACTGCCTTGGCCCCAAAACCAATGCGGGTGAGGAACATTTTCATTTGCTCAGGCGTGGTGTTCTGGGCTTCGTCCAGGATCACAAATGCGTTGTTCAGCGTGCGCCCGCGCATAAAGGCCAACGGCGCAATCTCCAGCGCACTGCGCTCAAAGGCCTTGACCACTTTGTCAAAGCCCATCAGCTCGTACAGCGCGTCGTACAGCGGGCGCAGGTAGGGGTCTACCTTCTGGCTCAGGTCGCCGGGTAAAAAGCCCAGCTTCTCGCCGGCTTCCACGGCCGGGCGGGTCAGCACAATGCGCTGCACCGCGTTGCGCTCCAGCGCGTCCACCGCACAAGCCACCGCCAGATAGGTCTTGCCGGTGCCGGCCGGGCCGATGCCAAAGGTGATGTCGTGGTTGGCAATGTTGTCCAGGTACACGGTTTGCATCGGCGTGCGGGCCCGCAGGTCAGCCCGGCGGGTTTGCAGCGCCGGGGCGCCGTCGGGCCCTTCGGCCAGCGCACCCTCGCCCGCCAGCGTGAGCTGCACCGTGTCGGGCGCAATCGGGCGTGCCGCAATTTCGTACAGGGCTTGCAGCACCTCCAGTGCGCGCTGGGCCTTGGGCTTGGGGCCGTCGATCTTGAACTGTTCGTGCCGGTGGGCAATGGTCACGCCCAGCGCCAGCTCGATCTGGCGCAGGTAGGCGTCAGTCGGGCCACACAGGTTTGTCAGGCGGGTGTTGTTGGGCGGCGTGAAGGTGTGACGCAGAATCAAGGTATGAGTCGTCTGGTGGGTTGGATCAAGGGGCTGATTGTCGGGCCAAACCGTACGCCACGGCTGTGGCTGGCGTGTTTGCTGATTGCTGCCTGCGGCCTGGTCAGCCTGTGGCGCACGCTGGACGAACCGTCGCTGGGTCTGCGCTTTGCCGTGGCGGCCGATGGTTCGCTGCAGGCTCGCCCCGATGGCCCGCGCGCGCCCATCCTGCAGAACGTCACCCAACTGAGCGGGGGTGGCCTGACGCAAACCCTGTCTGCGGGCCTGTTGATTGAAAGCGCGGGCATTCACAACGACTACAGCGAACACAGCCGCTTTTTCGAAGGCCACCGGACACTGTGGCGGATCCTGCAGTCCGACACCGTGCAGCTGACCCACGCTGGCGGCGTGCTGGCGTTGCAGCCCGACCCCAAAAGCCTGGATGAGCTGGGACCGCGCTTCTGGTTTCCGTGGCTGGTGGGGCTGCTGTCGCTGTCGGTCGGGCTGGCCCTGTGGGTGTACCGCCCGCGTGAAGGCGCTGCCTGGTGCTACCTGCTGGCCAGCGTGGGCTATGCCTTTGGCATGCTGTGCACGGCCACCTGGGGTTCGCGCCTGCTCACCCAGCCGCCCGCGCTGTGGCCGGCGCTGCATGTGGCGTCGCATGCGGGTTCGTTCCTGATCATAGGCAGCCTGTGCGTGCTGCTGTGGCGCTACCCCACGCGGCTGGGCGGCGACTGGCTGCCCTGGCTGCTGGCGGCGCTGGCGGCGTTCAGCCTGGCGGCCGACGCGCTCCAGTGGGTGCCTACCATCGCGCTGGCGTTTCGCCTGCCCATCGTGCTGATGACGGTAGTCTTGGGCGCGGTGTTTGCCCTTCAGTGGCGTGCCAACCGGCGCGATGCCGTGCGCCGTGCCCAGCTCAAATGGTTTGGCCTGCTGCTGTTCATGGGCCTGTCCACGGTGTTTGTGGCGTACGCGGTAGGCGCGACCGGCAAGGTGGTGAGCATCCCGCAAAACTACGGCTTGGGCACGGTGGCGCTGCTGTTTGTGGGGCTGGTGCCGCTGGTCACGCGCGTGGGCCTGTTCCAGCTGGAGGCCTGGTGGCCGCGGGCCTGGCTGTGGTTCCTGGGCGGGCTGTTGGTGGTGGCGCTGGACCTGGTGCTGCTCTCGGCGCTGGATCTGGCGGCCGAGAGCGCCTTTGCCCTGGCGCTGGCCGGGGCCGGCTGGCTGTACTTTCCCGTGCGCCAGGCCGTGTGGCGCCGCTTGGGCCGCGGCGGCCTGCCGGCCACGCGCGACCTGCTGCCCCAGGTGCTGGAGCTGGTGACACACGGCACCGGCGAGCGGGCTGAACTCAACCGGCGCTGGCATGCGCTGTGGGAGGCAGCCTTTCAACCCCTGCGCCAGACCGTGGCTCCGGCGGATGCGGCGCAGAGCACCGCGCCGGGCGTGTTGGACGAAGGCCGCGCGCTGGTCATTGCCGGCGGCCACGGCATGGACACACTGCTGCTGGAACTGCCCGAGCGCGGAGCCCGCCTGTTCAGCCCCGGCGATGAGCGTCGCGCAAAAGAGATCACGGCGCTGGTGCAACACGGTTTGGTGTCAGGCGAGGCCTTTGCCCACGTTGCGCGCGCGGAGCGCCAGCGCATTGCGTCGGATCTGCACGACGACCTGGGTGCACGGTTGCTCAGCATCGCCCAGGCCAGCCAGCACACGGCAGGAGGCGAGCGCATCGCCGCCATGGCGCGCCTGGCGCTGGACGACATGCGTCTGAGTGTGCGCGGCCTGGCCGGCGACGCGGCGAGTGCGGCCGACGTGCTGGCCGACTGGCGCGCCGAGACGGTCACGCGCCTTGCTGCGGCTGGCTTCACAGCGCACTGGCTGGCCGACGAGCCCCCCGCAGGCCTGGTGCTGCCTGCCCGCACCCAGGTGCAGCTGACCCGGGTGCTGCGCGAGGCTGTGTCCAACGCCATCCGCCACAGCGGCGGCACGGCCTGCACTGTGCGCCTGTCGTTCGCGCCGGGCCAGCTGCTGCTGCAGGTGCAGGACGACGGGCGCGGCCTGCCCCCTGACCTGCCTGCGGGCACCGGCCACGGGTTGCCCGGCATCGAGGCACGGGTGCGCCGGCTGGCGGGGCAGCACAGCTGGCAGGCCGCCCAAGGGGGCGGCACCGTGTTGAATGTGGCGGTCCCGTTGCAGGAGCAATCCGCTAACATCGACGCCACATGAACAGCGCCCTGATCGTCGAAGACCTCCCCGAAGTCCGCACCTGGCTGGGCGAGGTGGCGCGCGCGGCCTTTCCGGCCCTGCAGGTCACGGCCACCAGCCGGCGCGACGAGGCTCTCGCCCGTGTGCAGGCGCAGCCGTTTGACCTGGCGCTGATCGACCTGGGCTTGCCCGACGGCTGTGGCACCGACGTGGTGGGCGCGCTGCGCCGCTACCAGCCGGCGGCCCTGCCGGTGGTAGTGACGATTTACGACGACGACGAGCACCTGTTCCCGGCGCTGCAGGCCGGCGCCTTTGGCTACCTGCTGAAGGAGCAGCCACAGGACACGCTGGTCGCCCAGCTGCTGCGCATGACGCAGGGCGAGCCACCGCTGTCGCCGCCGATCGCGCGCCGGGTGCTGGCCCACTTTGCCAGTGCCACCGGGCGGCGCAACGCGCTGGTGCGCGCGCTGGAGAACGAAGTGAGCCTGACCGAGCGCGAGACCGAGGTGCTGCAGCGTGTGGCCAAGGGCTACACCTTGCCCGAAATTGCGCAGCAGTTCGGCCTGTCGCGCCACACCATTGCCGACTACATCAAGCAGATCTACCGCAAGCTCAACGTCTCTTCGCGCGCCGAAGCCGCGCTCGAAGCCGCGCGGCGTGGGTTGGTGAACCCATGAACGCCGTCGGGCCGTGCCAAGGCGCGAAGGCCCCCTCGGTGGGCAGCGAACCAAACGCATTGAGAAGCGTGGGGGCTCCGTGATCGGACGACTGCACGGCACCCTGGCCGAAAAGAACCCACCGCAGGTGCTGCTGGACTGCAACGGTGTGGGCTATGAGGTGGACGTGCCCATGAGCACCTTCTACAACCTGCCGGCGCTGGGCGAAAAGGTCACGCTGCTCACCCACTTTGTGGTGCGCGAAGACGCGCAAATTCTTTATGGCTTTGCCAGCGCGGGCGAGCGCGAGGCGTTTCGCCAGCTCATCAAGATTTCAGGCGTCGGCCCGCGCACCGCGTTAAGCGTGCTCAGCGGCATGAGCGTGGCCGACATCGCCCAGGCCGTGACGACGCAAGACGCAGGCCGGCTGGTCAAGGTGCCAGGCATTGGCAAGAAAACCGCCGAGCGGCTGCTGCTGGAACTCAAGGGCAAGTTTGGCCCTGACCTGGGGTTGGGCAGCACAACGCTGGCCAGTGACGCGCAGGCCGACATTCAGCAGGCGCTGGTGGCGCTGGGCTACAGCGACAAGGACGCCGCGCTGGCGGCCAAGGCCTTGCCCAAGGATGTAGGCGTGAGCGACGGCATCAAGCTGGCGTTGAAGTCGCTGGCGCGCTAAATGACCATCCAGACCGACGACTTCGAAATGCCGCCCTCCAGGCGGGTGGTGTCGGCGGCACCCGCTTCGCCGCAGGAAGAGGCGATTGAGCGGGCGCTGCGCCCCAAGTTGTTTGACGACTACGTGGGCCAGACCAAGACCCGTGAGCAACTTGAAATCTTCATCGGCGCGGCGCGCAAGCGCGAAGAGGCGCTGGACCATGTGCTGCTGTTCGGCCCGCCCGGCCTGGGCAAAACCACGCTGAGCCACATCATTGCGCACGAGCTCGGCGTGAACCTGCGCCAGACCTCAGGCCCGGTGCTGGAAAAGCCGAAAGACCTGGCTGCGCTTTTGACCAACCTGGAGAAGAACGACGTTCTCTTCATTGACGAAATTCACCGCCTCAGCCCGGTGGTGGAAGAAATTTTGTACCCCGCGCTGGAGGACTACCAGATCGACATCATGATCGGCGAGGGTCCGGCCGCGCGCAGCATCAAGCTTGATTTGCAGCCCTTCACCCTGGTGGGCGCCACCACCCGCGCCGGCATGCTGACCAACCCGCTGCGCGACCGTTTCGGCATCGTGGCGCGGCTGGAGTTTTATACGGCTGAAGAGCTGGCGCGCATCGTCCGGCGCAGCGCCGGCCTGCTGAACGCGCCGATGGACGAAGAAGGCGGTGTAGAGATTGCCCGCCGCTCACGCGGCACGCCGCGCATTGCCAACCGGCTGCTGCGCCGGGTGCGCGACTACGCAGACGTCAAGGGCACCGGGCGCATCACCAGCGACATTGCCAACAAGGCGCTGAAGATGCTGGACGTGGACCCGCAGGGCTTTGACGTGATGGACCGCAAGCTGCTGGAGGCGGTGATTCACCGCTTTGACGGCGGCCCGGTCGGCCTGGACAACATAGCCGCCAGCATTGGCGAAGAGCGCGACACGATTGAAGACGTGATCGAGCCCTACCTGATCCAGCAGGGTTACCTGCAGCGCACCCCGCGCGGGCGCATCGCCACACTGGCGGCCTACCGGCACCTGGGTGTAACGCCGCCGCGCACCGACACCGGGCTGTTCGAGCCCGGTACCTGATCGCCCCATCATGACCCTGGCCCCCCTGCAACGCCGCCGGCTCTGGATCGCGGCAGCCGTACTGCTCGCCGCGGCCCTGGTGGCGGGCGGTCTGGCGCTGCGCAGCCCGAAGGTGGACGCAGTCCAGCTGCAGCAGGCTCCGCTGGTGCGTACCCTTCAGTTCTCGGCGCGGGTCGCCACCTTGTCACGGGTGGACGTCGGCAGCACCATCACCGGGCGGGTGGCGCAGGTGCTGGCTGCCGAAGGTGCCCAGGTCCGAAAGGGTGAGCCGCTGCTGCGGCTCGAGTCTGACGAACTGGCGGCGGCGCTGGCCCAGGCGGTGGCTGCCGAGCGGCAGGCTGCTGCGCGGCTGGCTGGCCTGCGCAGCACCGGTCGTGCTTCCGCAGGCGCGGCTCTGGCGCAGGCAGATGCCACATTGAGGGCCGCGCAGGCAGAGCTGATGCGGGTGCAGCAACTGGTGGCGCAGGGCTTTGTCAGCGGCTCGCGACTGGACGACGCGCGCCGCGCGGTGGACGTGGCGCAGGCCCAGCAAGGCAGCGCCCGGGCCCAGACCCAGGCCAATGCCGAGGCCGGGACGGACCTGGTTCAGGCGCAGGCCCAACTGTCGGTGGCCCAGGCGGCCACGCAGTCGGCCCGCGCGCGGCTGGCACAGGTGGCGGTGCTTGCGCCGGCCGACGCCAAAGTGCTGGCGCGCGATGTGGAGCCCGGTCAGATCGTGCAGCCCGGCAAGGCCCTGATGAGTCTGGCGCTGGCAGGCCCCACCCAGTTGCTGGCCCAGGTGGACGAGCGGTTTCTGGACCAGTTGCAGGTCGGCCAGCCCGCCACGGTGGTGGCCGACGCCTTTGCCACGCAGCGCTTTGCGGCGCGGGTCCTGTCCATCGCGCCCGCGGTGGATGCACAGCGCGGCGCGGTGGAAGTGAAGTTCAACCTGCTGCAAACAGCGCCCGCCTTTTTGCGTGAAGACATGACGCTGTCGGTGGAAGTGGAAACTGCCCGCCGCGAACGCGCACTGGTGCTGCCGCTGGCCGCGCTGCGGGCCACCACGGCGCAAGGCTCGGCCACGGTGCTGGTCAGCGCCGATGGCAAAGCCCGGACACGCGCGGTGCGGCTGGGCCTGCGCACACTGGACGCGGCCGAGGTGCTGGACGGTCTGGTGGCGGGTGATCTGGTGCTGCTGGGCGCCACGCTGCGCGACGGCCAGCGCGTACGGGCCAACACGCTGGCCTGGGCGCCTGGCCAAGCCGCCGCGCCGGGCAGCGCGCCCGATGCTGGCGCAGCCCTCTCCAACGCCATGGGGCGCTGAGCCCGCATGACGCCCTGGCTCGGCTTTGAACTGCGCGTCGCGCTGCGCTTCCTGCGGGAAGGCCGCATGCAGACGCTGCTGATCATCGTGGGTGTGGCCGCCGGTGTGGCTGTGATTGCCTACATCTCGGCCTTGATCAGCGGGCTGCAGGAGAACACACTCAACAAGACGCTGGGCGCGCAAGCCCATGTGACGCTGCGCTCGCCCGACGACGTGGTCACGCCCGCCGCCTTGACCCAGCCCGGCACCACCGAACTGACGCAAACCCAGCCGCGGGCCCAGCGCCTGCGCTCGGTGGCCAACTGGCAGGCGCTGGTGCCGCTGCTGGACCGCATGCCAGGCATCGCGGCCGTGTCGCCCGTGGTCTCGGGTGGCGGTCTGGCGCTGCGTGGCGAGGCCACCCAGGCCATCTCGCTCATGGGAGTGGAGCTGGACCGGTACGACCGCATCGTGAACCTGCGCGCCAAGGTGGTCAGCGGCAACGCGCGGCTGGCACCGGGCGAAGCCATTGTGGGCCGCGACCTGGCCGCCGACCTGGGCGTGCGCGTGGGCGACCGCCTGACGGTGCAGACCGGCGCGGTGAACGACTCGGTGCGCGTCACGGCACTGGTGGACCTGGGCGTGAAAGAGCTGAACCGCCGCACCGTCATCGTGCCGCTGCGCGCCGCGCAGAACCTGCTGGGTTTGCCCGGTGGTGCCACCAGCATTGAGTTGACCGTCCGCGACGTGTGGGCGGCGCAGGCGCTGGCCGACAGCCTGCGCCGCCAATTCCCGTACAAGGTGGAAAGCTGGCAGGAAAGCAACGCGCAGCTGGTTGCGGCGCTGAACGCCCAGTCGGTCAGCACCGGGCTGATCCGGGCGGTGGTGCTGGTGGTAGTGGTGCTGGGCATCGCCAGCGTGCTGGTGGTGTCGGTGGTGCAAAAGCGCCGCGAAATCGGCATCCTGCGGGCCATGGGTGCCACGCGCGGGCAAATCCTGCGGCTGTTTCTGGTGCAGGGCGCGGTGGTGGGCGCGCTGGGTTCGGCGTTGGGGCTGGCGCTGGCTGTGGCCATGATCTGGTTGTTTACCAACTTTGTGCGTGGCTCTGACGGCTTGCCGCTGTTTGCCATCTCACTGGCGCCGCTGCTGGGGCTGCAGGTGGCGCTGGTCGCCACGCTGTGCGGCGTGCTGGCCGCCGTTGCGCCCGCACGCCGGGCCGCCGCCATGGACCCGGCACTGGCCATCCGGATCTGACGCCATGACCGCGCTGATCGAGCTGGACCAGGTTCGCAAGACCTACAACGCCGGCCTGCCGAGCCAGGCCGAGGTGCTGCACGGCCTGCAGCTACGTGTGGACAAGGGCGAGTTCATTGCGCTGATCGGCCCTTCGGGCTCGGGCAAGAGCACGCTGCTCAACATCATTGGCTTGCTGGAGCGCATGACCAGCGGTAGCTACCGCCTGCAAGGTGAAGAAGTGCACGCGCTGGACGACGCCGGCCTCACGCTTCGCCGGCGCACCCTGCTGGGCTTTGTGTTCCAGTTCCATCACCTGTTGCCAGCCTTCACAGCGCTGGAAAACGTGACCTTGCCGGCGCTGCTGGCCGAAGGCCGCGTAACGCCAAAGGCGCGCGACAAGGCGCGTGAGCTGCTGGCCGCTGTGGGCCTGGCCAAGGCCATGGACAAGCGCCCGGGTGAGTTGTCGGGCGGCATGCAGCAGCGCGTGGCCATTGCACGCGCGCTCGTCATGGAGCCGCCGCTGGTGCTGGCGGATGAGCCCACCGGCAACCTGGACACCGCTTCGTCGGATGAGGTGTTTGTACAACTGCGGCGCATGCACGCTGAGCGCGGCACGTCCTTCGTGGTGGTCACGCACGACCCGCGCCTGGCCGCGCGCTGCGACCGGCTGGTGGAGTTGATTGACGGGCGGATTGCGCGGGATGAGCCGATCGCGCACCCGGCCTGACCACGGCTAGCGCGGCGCAGCCCGCGCGCTGTGCACGAGGTTGTGCACGATCAGAATTTGCGCCGCGTAGTAGGTGCTCAGCACCCACACCTGCGCCATTGGCAGCGGCGACACAAATTTGTTGATGGCCAGCAGTGAGTCGCTGAGCATGAAGAAGCCCGCGCCTACGGCCACACCAATGGCTGCGCGCCCCTGGGGGCCGCTGTGCAGCACGGTGGCGCGGCCAATCGCCTGCGCCGCCATCAGCGCAATCACCACCACATAGGCCGCGACTGGTATGCGCAGCGCCGGCGGCAGGCCGCCCTGCCACAAGAAGGCGTACATGGCCGCACCCAGGCCCAAGGTAATGGCCAGCGCACGGCGGCTGGGAAACCAGGCCTGCCCCTGCCGGAATAACGCGATGTACGCCAGGTGGGCGATCAGGAACGACACCAGCCCGGGGATGAAGTAGCCGGGGAACATCAGAAACACGTCGCCGGCCAGTGAAAACCCCAGCGCAAGCAATAGAAAAATGCCAAAACGGCCGGTAGCTCGCATGTAGCCTGCACTAGCCACTACAAAAACAATAGCAATCAGCATGCTCAGCGGCTTGAATATGCGGTGCAGCTCGACAAAACCCAGCGCTGCCGTAGCGGTAGCCAGCGCGGCGGATTCGAGCAACAGCGCCTCGGTCATGCTGATGCGGCCCTGCATCACCGCGCCAATGGCCCACAGGCTGGCCACCAGCACGCCCAGCCAGACAGCGGCTTGGGCTTTGGGCATCGACTCGGCAAACCACAAAAAGGCCGCCACGCCTTGCAGCAGCAACACAAACTGCAGCGCGCCAAACCACATCACGCTGCGCCGCATGGGCGGGTGAAAGGTCTGTACCTGGGCGATCTCAAACGCCGGCCCGGGGAAGCGCGCCGCCACATCGGTGGGCCGCCAGCCCGGCGGCTTGAACCACACGCGCAGCTTGTCGGCCCAACTGCGGGTGTGCCAAGAATCTTTAAGCAAGCCCCAGTACACCTCGGCATTGGCCCACAACGGGTCCCAGCTGTTCAGCGGCTTGCGGGTGCCGTAGACGCACTTTTCGTCTTCTTCCTTGAAGCTGCCAAACAACCTGTCCCACACGACGAGGATGCCGCCGTAGTTGCGGTCAAGATACCGGTCGTTCACGGCGTGGTGCACGCGGTGATTGCTGGGGCTGCAGAACCAGCGGTCAAACCAGCCCAGCTTGCCCACCTGCTCGGTGTGCACCCAGAACTGGTAGAGCAAATCAACCAGCGCCACCACCCCAAACACCAATGGCGGCACGCCGGCCACCGCCATGGGCACATAGAACACCCAGCCAAACAGCGCGCCGCTGCTGGTCTGGCGCAACGCGGTGGAGAGGTTGTAGTCCTGGCTGTGGTGGTGCACCACATGCGCGGCCCAAAAAAGCGCCATCTCGTGGCCGGCGCGGTGCAGCCAGTAGTAGCAAAAGTCGTAGAATACCAGCGCTAGCAGCCAGCCGTACCAGGTGGTCCAGAACGCGTTGTCGGGCCACAGCGCGACAGACGAATAAATGGCGGTGTAAATGCCCACCCGCAGCAGCCGGGTGAACACCGCGCTGATCTGGCTCAACATGCCCAGGCCGATGCTGGTGATGGCGTCGTTCAGCCGGTAGGTGTTGCGCTTTCTGGCGTAGCCCCAGGCAAACTCGACAGCAATCAGCAGGAAGAAAACCGGGGTGGCAAGAACGATGATCTGGCTGGACGTCATGCCGCCATTTTCAGCGCAGTCAGGTCAGCGCGCCTCTGGCGTCAACCCTGATGATGCGCTCGACCTTGCCGCTGCGCAGCCCGCCGGTCACGCCGATCATGAAGTCGTGCAGGTTGACGGTGGGGTCGCAGTGGCCAGGGATCAGCCACACATAGCGGCCTAAAGCGGGCGTGCGGTGGCTGCCGGCGGCCGCGCGCAGAATGCCGTGCTCGTCGCCGCCGTTGAAGTACTCCAGCTCGCTCTCGGCATCAAAGGCATGCACCCGTGGCAGGCCGGAGTCAATGGCGTGGCTCTTGTGGCCCGCGTCGCACACCACCTGGGTGGCGCTCGTGCTGATGACCTGCGTTTTGACGAACAGCGCGTGTTCAAACTGCGGTTGCGCCGGGTCGCGCTCATTCAGCGCGTAGTCGGCGTCCATGAACATGAACGAGCCCGCCTGCAGCTCGCCATAAACGCCACTGGCTGCCTCCAGTACCAGGCTGCCGGTGCCAGCGCCGGTGATCAGGTTCACCGGCAGGCCCTGGGCCTCGATCAGTTTGCGGGTGAACACGGCGTCGTCTACCGCCACTGCAATCGCGTCGCGCCGTTCCTGCGCGCTGCGCAGGTGCTGGGCGCGGCCGTGGTAGGCCTGCAGCCCGGCGAAATGCAGGGCCGGGTGCTTGCGGATTTCCAGCGCCAGTGGCACTGCCGCGCCACCCGGGGGAACGCCGCAGCGGCGCTGGCCCACATCAATTTCTACAAATACGTCAATCACCGCGGCCTTGGCGGCGCGGGTGCGGGCGTCGTTCATGGCCTGGGCCAGCCGGGTCACGCCTTCAATGCAGTCCACTGCAATGGCCAGTTGGCCATTGACCGCCGCCAGCCGGTGTGCCAGCGCGGCCACCCTCGCCAGCTTGTGCGGCGCAATCACTTCGTTGCTGATGTACACATCTGTCACGCCGCCGGCCACCAGGGCCTCGGCTTCGGCGGTTTTTTGTACGCACACGCCCACCGCGCCGGCCTGCATTTGCAGCCGTGCCAGCGCCGCGCTCTTGTGCATCTTGGCGTGCGGGCGCCAGCGGATGTCGTGCTTTTTGGCAAAGTCGGCCATGCGGCTGATGTTGCGCTGCATCGCGTCCAGGTCCACCACCAGCGCGGGGGTGTCGATTGCCTGCACCGGCTGGCCGACCAGCTCACGCAGGGCTTCGGGGACGGGTTTTTTGTCGGCGTCAGGTGCTGGTTTCATCGCGCTCATTTTCGTCCAGGTGCCGGGTGTCTGACCAACCCACCAGTGCAAACCCCTGCGGTGTCCATAGCAGGCGGTTGATGGCGGCATTGCCCAGTTGCCAGGTGCGCGGGGCCTGCAAGTCTTGCCCGGTGGCCAGGCGGTAGAGCATGTCCAGCACGCCGCCGTGGGCTACCAGCACGATCTGCTCGCCCCGGTGGCGTTGGGCCAGCATGGTGGCCGTGGCTTCAACCCGCGCGCGCAGGGTGACCAGGGACTCACCGCCCTCGGGCACCCATTGCGGCACGCGCTTGCGCCAGGCCTGTGCGTGATCGGGCCAGGCGGCCTCTATCTCGGCGAAGGTTTTGCCTTCAAAGTGGCCAAAGTGGCGTTCACGCAGGCCGGTGTGCGACGCCACTTTGCCACCCGTGGTGGCCGCAATGGCGCGGGCCGTGGCGTCGGCGCGCTGCAGGTCGCTGGCGTAAATGGCGGCTACCGGCTCGCCTGCCAGCGCCTGCGCCACGCGCTGCGCCTGCCACAGGCCGGTGCTGTTGAGCGCAATGTCGGTGTGGCCCTGGATGCGGGTGTCCAGGTTCCAGGCGGTTTCGCCATGGCGAATGGCAATAATTCGGGTTGCGTCCACGCGCGTTATTGGTTTTTGTGGCCGCTCAGCGTGCAGGCACGTCAACAGGCACCTTGCGCAGGCCCGGCAGCGCAGCGGGGAAGCCCTGCAATGCCGCACTGAACATGGCGGGCAGCACGGCCGCGTTGTCGCTCCAGGGGCCGTCGGCCGTGGCGTGGCTTTCCCAGGCCACCTGGTTACCCGGCAGCTCGCGCAGGATGACGCTCACCTCGCGCCTGAAATACGGCAGCTCCATCCGGCCAAAGGGCGACATGAACACCGGCCCGATGCCAATGGACAAGCCCACACCGCCGCCAAAGCCCCAGCCGTCCCATGGGTCAGCAAAGGGCGACAGCACCCGCTGCACCCGGGCGGACACCTGCACGCTGTAGCGTGGCGCAGCGTCGTCGCGTTTCAGGCCAGCGCCAAACAGCGCCGGGTCGGCCCAGGCCTCTACCTTGTTCTGCCAGTCGTTTTGCTGCGAGGGCAGCCGCTCGAACCGGTAGGCCGGGCTGGCCGGCATTGCGGTGAGGGTCGAGAAAGCCTGAACTTCGTTGTCCAGCCTGAAGGTGCTGGCGCAACCGCTCAGCAGCAGCGCCGCAGCCAGCAGGGCAAGCAGCCGTGCCTTCATGCTAAAGGCGCACCACCTGCAGGCCCGCCAGCGCGGGCGTGGCGGGGAAGTCTTGCGCGTCAAAGGCCTTGTCGCCGTCGTCGTTCGGCAGGCCGGTTGCGCGAATGTTCTTGAAGTCATGCAGCGCCGTGTCTGCCAGATGCGAGGGCACCACGTTTTGCAGTGCGTTGAACATGTTTTCAACCCGGCCGGGGTGCTTTTTGTCCCACTCGCGCAGCATCGCGCCTACCTGCTTGCGTTGCAGGTTTTCCTGGCTGCCGCATAGCGTGCACGGAATGATGGGGAACTGCCTGTGCTCGGCCCAGCGTGTCAGGTCTTTCTCGGCCACATAGGCCAGCGGGCGAATGACGATGTGCTTGCCATCGTCGCTTACCAGCTTCGGGGGCATGGCCTTGAGCTTGCCGCCAAAAAACATGTTGAGGAAGAAGGTTTGCAGCACGTCGTCGCGGTGGTGGCCCAGCGCGATCTTGGTGGCACCCAGCTCGTCGGCCACGCGGTACAAAATGCCACGGCGCAGGCGGCTGCACAGGCTGCACATCGTCTTGCCTGGTGCAATCTTGTCCATCACGATGGAGTAGGTGTCCTGGTTTTCGATGTGGAACGGGATGCCCAGCGCCGTAAGGTATTCGGGCAAGACGTGCTCTGGAAAGCCCGGCTGCTTCTGGTCGAGGTTGACCGCAACGATGCTGAAATTGATGGGCGCGCGCGCCTGCATTTTCAGCAGGATGTCCAGCATGGCGTAACTGTCCTTGCCACCACTCAGGCACACCATGACCTTGTCGCCTTCTTCAATCATGTTGAAGTCCACGATGGCCTGGCCCATCAAACGGCATAGCCGTTTCTCAAGCTTGTGCGTTTCGCGCTCGATTTTCAGGCCGGGCGCGGGCAGCGCCTCAGCCGGGGCGGGTTCGTTGTCAATCCAGACGGCACTCATGGGGTGAATTGTCTCATTGGCGCTTGGGATGTGCCTGGCGCAGGCTCTTTGTTGCTCGAAGGCCGGGGTGTGGCGTGCGCTACATTTACCGCTGACTCAACGAACAAGGCGTGTCATGTCGGGTGGAGACTGGAAAGACATGTATCAGGCCACCTTGGCCGGTGACCTTGCGCTGGTGCGTTATCACATCAGTGCGGGCGTCAACCCCAACTATCAGCACCCCGAGATTTTGTGCACCCCGCTGGTGGCCAGCCTGATCCACGGGCATGACGAGATTGCGCAGTATCTTCTGGCGCAAGGTGCCGACCCCAACCTGCGTTCTGAGCTGGATGGGCTCACACCCTTGGCTGCCGCGCGCAAGCATGGACGGGGCGCGATCGTGACGCGACTGCAGCAGTTGGGCGCGACTGACTCAAGCCCGTCGTTCTGGCGGCGCTGGTTACCCGTGTAGAGTGATGCGCAAGCGCTTACGCACCGCCTACCGCCTCAAGGAGCCCCGACCATGAACATCACGCTGATCGCCCTGACCAGTTTTATTGCCTGGACGCTGTTTTTGCTGGTGTTGATGGAAAGCATACGCTCCAAGCTGGTGCTGACGCGTGAGGTGCCGGCCAACGGGTTCGACCCGAACAACGCCAAACTCTCGCCCTTCATGCAGCGGCTGGCGCGGGCCCATGCCAACTGCCTGGAGGGCCTGCCGATCTTTGGCGGGCTGATGCTGGTGGCGGTTGTGGCCGGGCGTTCGGCGGTGACGGACCCGCTGGCGTATGTGCTGGTTGGTGCGCGGGTGGTGCAGTCGCTGATCCACCTGGCCTCGGTTTCACCAGCGGCAGTGACGGCACGCTTTATGGCGTTTGCGGTGCAGATGGTGATTGGGGTTTACTGGGCGTTCAGGCTGCTGGTTGGCTAGCTCGTCCCTTTCGCCAGTTTGCAAATATGGCGCGGGCCATTGGGAATGGGTCCGGACCATACTGTCGCGTTGTCGATACAGAGCGCATTTTGCAAGCCTGTTAAGTGTTCGCGACGGCAATGCGCCGGTGCGCTACCGAACGGACGACAAATCGCGCCGGGGTGACACTTCGTCATGGGGGCATCCTTGACTATCCAGCGAACCCGCGACAACGCAGCGCTGTTGCGCTCGATTGGGCCCTTTCAGCTGACGCTTTACGGGCTTGGCAGCATGCTGGGCGCAGGCATTTATGGGTTGATCGGGCAGGCGGCAGGCAAGGTGGGCAACGCTGTGTGGGCCTCGTTCCTTGTTGCCATGGTTGCGGCGCTCCTGACCGCGTTGTCGTATGCATCGCTTGGGTCACGCTATCCACGGGCGGGCGGAGCGGCTTTTGTCACGCACAAAGCCTATGGCATGCCGCTCTTGAGCTTCGTCGTGGGCCTGGCGGTCGTTTGTTCGGGCCTGGCGTCTGTTGCCACGCAGTCGCAGGTTTTCGCTGTCAACCTCAATGTGTTGTTCGGCACGGCTTCGTTTCCAGTGTGGGCTGTCAGCGCAGGGTTTCTTCTTGCCATGGCAGCCCTGGTCTTGCGGGGCATCAAGGAATCGATGTGGGTCAACGTTGCTTTCACCCTGGTCGAGGCCGCTGGCTTGCTTCTGGTCATTGCGGTAGGCATACCCTATTGGGGATCGGTTGACTTGCTGGAGATCCCGGACGTACCCGGAGGCGACACCACAGTCTTGCTCGTCATGCAGGGGGCAGTGCTGACATTCTTTGCGTTCATCGGCTTCGAAGACACCCTGAACGTGGCCGAAGAATGCCGCGACCCGCAACGCACCATACCCATTGCACTGGTCACGGCAATGGTCATCGGCGCGTTGATTTATGTAGCGGTAGCTGTCTCGGCCGTATCCGTCGTGCCCTGGCGCGAACTGGCGCAGGCGCCCGGGCCGCTGACGGAGGTGATGACACGCGCAGCGCCGGCCATTTCGCCCTGGGTCTATACAGCAGTAACCCTGTTCGCAGTATCCAACACGGCGCTGGTCAACTACATCACAAGTTCTCGTCTGGTCTATGGCATGGCGCAGCAGGGGCTGTTGCCCCGTGCGCTTGGCCATGTGCACCTGCGCACCCGCACGCCGCACATCGCGGCCACATTGCTGCTGGCACTACTTTTGCCGTTGGGCTTGTTTGGCAGCATTGCCAATCTGGCAGCGGCATCCGTGCTGCTGCTGCTGGCCGTCTTTTCCGTCGTCAACGGGGCCTTGTTCATCCTCCAGGGGCGCAAAAATGAGCCGGCCGGCCGGTTCGAAATTCCCCGGTGGGTGCCAGCGGCGGGGACCGTCATCTGCGTGGTGCTGATCGGCCTGCGGGTGTCCAGCAGCGACTGGCATGCCCCCGCATTGGCAGGCGGCCTTTTGCTGGGGATTCTTGGCCTGTATGCAGTGCTTCGCCCCAAAGTTGCCGTCTCAAAAGTTGCATGAAGAGGTACCAGAATGGAAATCAAGGTTCTTGGCTCCGGGTGCAGCAAATGCCGCACAACGGTATCGATGATCGAGCGGGTAGCCCGCGAGCAGGGGGTCAATGTGGAGATCCTCAAAGTCGAGGACCCGCAAAAAATCCTCCGTCTGGGTGCGACGGCGACACCGGCTGTCATCGTCGAAGGACGGCTTGTTCACAGCGGCGGCTTGCCGTCGCACGCCGCTGTGCAAACCTGGCTGAAGCCGACTCCTGTCGGGTTCCTGCTGCACCCCACCCGCCATCTCTTCTTCACG